>NZ_SISB01000004.1 GCF_004310295.1 Pseudomonas sp. BGI-2
ACTGAGAATCCAGGCTCAGCACTTCATACTGCCAGCCAGACGAGAGCGAAGTTACCCAAGAGTGGTCAAGCCTAGACCAGTCAAATACCCC
The DNA here is from genome assembly GCF_004310295.1 of Pseudomonas sp. BGI-2. Classification (GTDB taxonomy): domain Bacteria; phylum Pseudomonadota; class Gammaproteobacteria; order Pseudomonadales; family Pseudomonadaceae; genus Aquipseudomonas. The sequence goes on from NZ_SISB01000004.1 coordinate 92, forward strand.
AAAAAGAGGGCTGGAGGGCTTAACTGACTGGCATTAGGGCAAGCCTCGCTCCTACAGGGACTTAGCCAACTCAGTCATCCGCTGTAGCACGGCATTAAGGCCATTACTGCGCGAAGGTGACAGTTGCCGCGACAAGCCCAGCTGATCAAACCACCCCGGCAAATCCACTTGCCGCAACTCATTCGCCGACAACCCGTTAACCCGCGCCAACAGCAACGCCACCAACCCGCGAATCATCCGCGCATCGCTGCTGGCCATGAACTGCCAGTGGCCGTCGTCCAACGAGCCCACCAACCACACCTGGCTTTCACAGCCATGCACGCGGTTGGCATCTACCTTGTCCACGTCACTCAACGCAGGCAGACGGTCCCCCCATTGCATCAACAGCCGCGCCCGCTGTTCCCAACCTGCAGCATTTTGAAAGGTTTCGAGGGCGATAACGGCATCGGCCGGCAAACTCATCGCAACAACTCCAGCGCCTGATCCAGCGCTTCAAAGAACCGCTCCAGGTCTTCGGAATCGTTGTACAGCGCCAACGACACCCGGATCGCCCCAGCCAGTTCAAAGCTCTTGAGCAGCGGCATGGCGCAGTGATGTCCGGCGCGTACCGCGATGCCCTGTTCGGTCAGCAAATGCGCCAGATCAGAGTTATGCACACCCTCGACGACAAAACTGGCCAACGCCAGTTGCGGCTTGCCCAACAGTCGAATGCCATTGCGCGCTTCAAGCCCCTTCAACAAATAGTCATGCAGCGCCGCTTCATGGGCAGACACGGCGTCCTGATCAAGCCCCGCGAGATAATCCAGCGTAGCCCCCAGGCCGATCACACCGGCAATCGGCGGTGTGCCCGCTTCGAAACCCAGTGGCGCGGGGCGAAAGCGTGCGCTGTGGTAATCCGCATCCAGCACCATTTCGCCGCCGAACTGCCAATGGCACAGTTGTTTCAGCGCTTCATGGCGACCGAACAGCACGCCCAAACCGTCGGGGCCATAGAGCTTGTGGCTGGAGAACACATAAAAGTCGCAACCCAACGCCTGCACGTCATGCCGACCGTGAACCACGCCTTGCGCGCCATCGACCACGGTCAACGCGTCGTGCGCCTTGGCCATCGCCAGCAAGGCGGGCAAAGGCTGCCAGGCGCCGAGCACGTTCGACAGCTGACTGACCGCCAGCAAACGGGTTCGCGGACCGATCAATTGTGCGGCGGCATCAAGGTCGATCAAACCGTCAGCGTCCAGCGGCAAGATCACCAGTTTCAAGTCGCGACGCAGGGCCAGTTGCTGCCACGGCAGCAGGTTGGCGTGATGCTCCAGGGCGCTGATGACAATCTCATCGCCTGGAGTGAACAAATGATCCAGGCCATACGCCAGGAGGTTCAGCGCGGAGGTCGCGCCATGGGTAAAGATGATGTGCCCGCAATCGCCAGTATTCAGCCATTGGGCGACTTTGCTGCGGCTGGCCTCGAACGCCTGGGTGGCATGGGCGCCGGGCAAGTGCTGCGCCCGATGCACGTTGGCCGCGCCATTGGCGTAGTAATGCGCCAGGGCATCCAGCAGGGCTTGAGGTTTTTGCGTGGTGGCGGCGTTGTCCAGATACGTCTGGTCTTGCCGTTGCAAAGCGGCGATGGCCGGAAAATCGGCCCGCCAGGGAGAGGGAATCATCATGCTATCGGGCCCTGGTAAACATGGGCGGGTGTACGCCTGATCGGGTCTACGCCGAACCTGTAGGAGCGAAGCTTGCTCGCGAAGTGGCCCTTGAGGCCGCCAAATGCTTCGCGGGCAAGCCTCGCTCCTACAGAGACAGGTGATCGTTTGACGTGCTGCTTAGTTGTGAGCGTGCAGCGCTTCGTTCAGTTCGATCGCCGATTTGTGGGTTTTGCATTCCACAGCACCGGTTTCCGAATTGCGGCGGAACAGCAGGTCAGGCTGACCGGCCAGTTCACGGGCCTTCACGACTTTGACCAGCTGATTTTTTTCGTCCAGCAGCGCGACTTTGGTACCGGCGGTCACGTACAGGCCCGACTCAACGGTGTTGCGATCGCCCAACGGAATGCCGATCCCGGCGTTCGCGCCGATCAGGCAGCCTTCGCCGACCTTGATCACGATGTTGCCGCCACCCGACAGGGTGCCCATGGTCGAGCAGCCGCCGCCCAGGTCCGAACCCTTGCCGACGAACACGCCAGCCGACACGCGGCCTTCGATCATGCCCGGGCCTTCGGTGCCGGCGTTGAAGTTGACGAAACCTTCGTGCATCACGGTGGTGCCTTCGCCGACGTAAGCGCCCAGACGAATACGTGCCGCATCAGCGATACGCACGCCGGCCGGAACCACGTAGTCGGTCATTTTCGGGAACTTGTCTACCGAGAACACTTCCAGCAGCTCGCCGCGCAGACGGGCCTCCAGTTGATGTTCGGCCAGTTCGGCCAGGTCGATTGCGCCCTGGCTGGTCCAGGCCACGTTCGGCAGCAACGGGAACACGCCCGCCAGGTTCAGGCCGTGCGGCTTGACCAGGCGATGGGACAGCAAATGCAGCTTGAGGTAAGCCTCAGGCGTGGAGGTCAGTTGCGCGTCTTCAGCCAGAATGGTGGCAACCAGCGGCTTGTGGCTCTCGGCCAGACGGGTCAGCAAGGCAGCTTGTGCAGCGTCGACGCCTCTCAGCGCTTCAGCCAGTTGCGAGGCCTGAGCGGTGCTGAATGCGATGGCCTGATTGCCTTCGGTGTAGCCCAGAACCGGCGCGATGGCCGCGACCAGTTCGGCCGACGGGTTGAGCAGTGGCTGTGCGTAAAACACTTCCAGCCATGCGCCTTGACGGTTTTGAGTGCCAACACCAAAGGCCAGGCTGAACAGAGTAGTGGACATGTTGATACCTCTAACAAAATGGAACGGGCTGCCTTACTTGAGCGCTGCCGCGTAGATATCTGGCTTGAAGCCAATCAGGGTTCGGTCACCGAGATCAAGCACCGGTCGCTTGATCATCGAGGGTTGTGCGAGCATCAGTTCGATGGCTTTGCGCTGGTCGAGATCGGCTTTGCGTTCGTCGTCGAGCTTGCGAAAGGTCGTGCCTGCACGGTTCAACACCACTTGCCAGCCGTGCTCGTCGCACCATTGGTTCAGGTGTTCACGGTCGATTCCGACCGTCTTGTAATCATGGAAGTCATAGCTGACAGCGTGTTCATCGAGCCAGGTGCGCGCCTTTTTCATGGTGTCACAGGCTTTGATGCCGAAAAGGTGCAACGTTTTGCTTGAAACGGTCAAGGAATTGCCCCCTTTGCAGGTGCTGGAAATTAAAGGTGACGGATTATGCCATGACCGGACGGTTTCGCGTCGGCCGTGGTTGTTAAGTCATCGCAAACCCTGTGGGAGCGAGCCTGCTCGCGATGAGGGTGTGTCAGTCGCAGGCTATGTTGACTGAAATATCGCCATCGCGAGCAGGCTCGCTCCTACAGGGTTTATCAAGCAATTCGCGACTGCGTGCGGCATTGATGCAACGGCCAGTCCCCAGTCTAAGCGGCTAATATGGCACTTCAATGCTGTCGATTGTCTGGAAGCCGCTGCTGATTGGCAGCAACGGAATACGCTTGAAAGCGCTGCGGGCGCAGCGCTCGGTGTTTTAACAGCCTGATCCGTCAGCACCAGATCAGCGATGACGTGCTGCGGGAGATATGGGGGTGAGCTGGATCTGAGCGAGTCGAGTCAGGGGCAGGTCAGATAGCGACTTCCCGATTATCAAGAAACTCGTTTACACATTCTTCCAGGGCACATCATCCGGATCTTCCGGATAAGTGCGTTTCGCCATTTTTATATCCAGCTCACTCAGCACGGTATTTTTGCCGACTTCCCACACACCGTCGGTCAGCTCTTTATCAACCTCGTAGTGCATGATGGAGTTCTTATCGTATTCGGTGTCCACTATCGCACCCGAATAGGGCGTCAACACGTTTTCATCCACGCGCTGTTTGTCCCATCCGTAATTCTCGAAATAATGTTCGTAAACTTTTTCTCGGTTCCAAGGGATGGTTGCGTCCTGGTGCAAGTGCTCGTGCAGGTAGCCAAGTGCGTGTCCCATTTCATGGAGCACGGTCGATTCAAAGTATTCGTCGCTTGGGGTTGTTTCAAGGTACATCGTCGCTTCGTTTTGATCAAAAGTCAGCGCGTCGGTACCTATCAGCGATTTGTTGTGTTCGCTGTCAGTTGTGATTCGAATGTCTGCGTCGCCTTTCGGCACTATTACGAATTTTAGATTTGCGTGTTTTATCCAGTGGGTGATTGCTTGGGAAAAGGCTCGTACGAAGCTTGATGAAACATCTTCAAGAAAGCGAATTTTCAGTTCGCGACCAGGTTTCCACAATTTTTGGTAGTCGCCAACGGCTAATATGGATAATTCGTTATTTGAGGCGTTGTTCGGGTTTTCTGTAATGGCTGCTTTGTATGATGCTAGCTGATCTTTTGGAGGAATTACAGAACAGGGTTTTGCGTTTTTCATTTTGGTACTCACTAAAGTCAAAGTTGTCTGATTCACTTGTTGTCGGGATACGGATAAGCCTTGGCCATGAAGGCCTTGTCTTTTTCGCTGAGATCAAAATTGAGAAAGATCCGGAAGTCGCCTTCGGTCCAGGATTGGCGGATTTCGTAGTGCATGATCGACTTTCGGTCGTACTCTGAATAAATGCTCGCGTCGGGGTCTGCGCGATCCAGGTACCATTGGTGGAGTCTTTCTCGTGTCACTTTGGCTTGGTAGTCGTCTTTTTCAGGGTTGTCAGTTAATCCATGCTCTGCATAAAGGGCTGACGTGTTCCAGGGGATGTTTGCTGTCGGGTGGGTCTGTTCATGTTCTGCCCCCAGCATATGACCGAATTCATGCATTACATTGGCTGCAAAATAACGTGCTTGGATGGGGGAGTGTGGCCAGAGCCTCATGGTTGGCTCATCTGTAGATAACAGTGCGTCTGTGCCGACGTTAGACGAGAACGTTCCTTCCTCGCTAAGTATGCGGATGTCGCCTTCTTTACCTTCGACGAATTCGAAACTTAAATTGATATGCGGTAGCCAGTTGTTGGCTGCGGTGATGGTCGCGGCCTTGAATTCTTCGGTTCCATTGAGAAAGGCAATGCGAAGAGTGCGACCGGGAGTCCAGAATTTGGAAGGGTTTTTCTTGGCCCACATTATTTTGCCACTCCTGGGAGAATCTGAGTAGGCGTGCGCGGTGTAATTGCAAAGTTGCAGGGGGGTTCGAAGTTTTCGTACGCCGTGATAGCAAAAGATACTGTGAAATACATGATTCAACTTCCTTGTTTTGTTAATAGGGGTGCGGCAGAAGTAGAATCTAGTGTTGGTATTGGATTTGGTAAAGAGAAAGACTTGCGGGAAGTGTTGCTTGGTGTTGTTGGAAGTGCCAGGTATTGCGCTCGAGAAGCAATATGGATTTATATGAACTTTGGTGTTTTGTAGTGGGGCGGGGTTGGTTGTATTGAAGTGGGGTCTGACAATACAAGTTGCCGTGCCATATTGAATGGCACGGTTTCATGGTTTACTGCTTGCGGGTAATAAACGCGCGAATCCGCTCGGCCGCCTCTACACACTCAGCCAGCGGCGCAACCAGTGCCATGCGCACACGGCCTGCGCCCGGATTAAAACCGTCAACTTCACGGGACAAGTAAGAGCCCGGCACCACGGTGACGTGTTCTTCAACGAACAGGTCGCGGCAGAACGCCTCGTCGTCGCCTTCAACATTTGGCCACAAGTAGAAGCCGCCATCCGGACGTTGCACGTCCATTACCGGGCCGAGGATTTCCAGCACCGCATCGTACTTCTCGCGATACAGCGCACGGTTGGCGCGTACATGCACTTCGTCATTCCACGCGGCGACGCTGGCCAGTTGGGTCTGAACCGGCATCGCGCAGCCGTGGTAGGTGCGATAGAGCAGAAAGCCCTTGAGGATGTCGGCATCGCCGGCGACGAAACCTGAACGCAGTCCTGGCAGGTTGGAGCGCTTGGACAGGCTGTGGAACACCACGCAACGCTTAAAATCCTTGCGGCCCAGTTCGCTGCAGGCGCTGAGCAGGCCGGCCGGCGGGGTTTGTTCGTCGAAATACAATTCGCTGTAGCACTCGTCCGCAGCGATCACGAAGTCGTATTCGTCAGCGAGGGCGATCAGTTTTTTCAGGGTGTCGACCGGAATCAGCGCACCGGTCGGGTTACCTGGCGAGCACAGGAACAGGATTTGGCAACGTTTCCAGGTATCAGGTGATACAGCGTCGAAATCCGGATTGAAGCCGTTTTCGTCCAGGCATGGCAGGTAGTGCGGCTTGGCCCCGGCGAGGAACGCCGCGCCTTCGTAGATCTGATAGAACGGGTTCGGGCTGACGACCAATGCATCATCACCACGGTTAACCACGGTCTGGGTGAAGGCAAACAGCGCTTCGCGAGTGCCGTTGACCGGCAGCACGTTGCGCGCCGGGTCGAGCCAGCCGGTCGGAACGTTGAAACGGCGCTCGCACCACGCGGCGATGGCTTCACGCAGGGCGGGAATGCCGAGGGTGGTCGGATAAACGGCCATCTGATCCAGATTGCTTGCCAGGGCTTCGGCGACGAAGCTTGGCGAGCGATGCTTCGGCTCGCCGATGGACAGCGCGATGGCGCGCTTGTCCGGGTTTGGCGTGACGCTGCCGAGCAGGGCGCGGAGCTTCTCGAACGGGTAGGGCTGCAACTGGTTCAGAGCGTTGTTCATGGGGGCCTCTTTAGATGTGGGAGGGAGCCTGCTCCCACAGGGGAAATTTGATAACTCAGATACTGAGTCGGGACAATTTGATATCGGGTTCCTGGCTGACGCTCAGCTGTTCAACGATCGCATCCTGCAGACGGGTGCACAGCAGTGGGTCGGACAGCGGCTGGTTGTTCGCGTCGGTGATGAAAAACACGTCTTCCACGCGTTCACCGAGGGTCGCAATCTTGGCGTTCTGCAGCGACAGGTCGAACTCGAGGAAGATCGTGCCGATTCGCGCCAGCAACCCGGGGCGATCCGGCGCGCTGAGCTCCAGCACCGTCACCGGACGCTGAGCGTCGTTGTGGATCGTCACCTGCGGCGCAAATGCGAAATGCTTGAGCTGACGCGGCACGCGGCGCTGGATGATAGTCGGGTAATCATCCGGGTTGCGCAGGGCTTCGGTCAGGCCGTCGCGGATCTGCTTGACCCGTGCCGGGTTATCACCGATCGAGTCGCCGTCAGTGTCGAGCACGATGTAGGTGTCGAGGGTGAACTTGCTGCTGGAGGTGATGACCCGGGCGTCGTGAATGTTCAGGTTGAGCTGGTCCATCGCGGCCACGGTCACGGCGAAGAAGTCATGCTGGTCAGGTGCGTAGATAAAGATCTGCGTGCCGCCCTCGAATTCGCGCTGGGTGGTTTCCTTGATCAACACCAGCGGCCCGCCATCGGCCGGTTGCTGGAGGATCGCATCGCTGTGCCAGGCGACGTCGCCGGCAGTGTGACGCAGGAAGTAGTCATCACCCAATTGCGACCACAGCTGCTCGACATCGTCCGGATCGGTACCGCCGCGCACCAGAATATCCAGGGCTGCGCTCTGGGTCTGACGGATCTGCATTTCGCGGTCCACCGGGTTTTCCAGGCCGCGGCGCAAGGCGCGCTTGGTCTCGGTGTAGAGCTGACGCAAGAGGCTGGCGCGCCAGGAATTCCACAGGGTCGGGTTGGTGGCATTGATGTCGGCAACGGTCAGCACGTACAGATAATCGAGACGGGTTTCGTCGGCGACGGCTTGTGCGAAATCGTGGATCACCTGCGGGTCGGACAAGTCCTTGCGCTGGGCGGTGGTCGACATCACCAGGTGGTTCTGCACCAGCCAGACAATCAGGCGGCTGTCCCACACCGGCAATTGGTGGCGCTGGCAAAAGGCTTCGGCATCCACCGCACCGATTTCCGAGTGGTCGCCATGCCGGCCCTTGCCGATGTCGTGGTACAGGCCGGCCAGGTAAATCAGCTCGGGTTTGGGCAGTTTGCCCATGAGCTTGCTGGCCAGCGGGAATTTTTCCGACACCTGGGTGTACTGCAACTTGCGCAGGTGCTTGATCAAATTCAGGGTGTGGGCGTCGACCGTATAGATGTGAAACAGGTCGTGCTGCATCTGCCCGACAATGAAGCCGAACTCCGGCAGATAACGCCCGAGGATCCCGTAACGGTTCATCCGGCGCAGGTTGCGGTGGATACCGATCTTGCACTTGAACAGTTCGATGAACAGGCTGGTGTTGCGAATGTCATTGCGGAAATCGTCGTCGATCAGGTGGCGATGCTCACGCAGCAGACGAATGGTATCGGCGCGTACGCCTTTGATTTCCGGCTGCAGGGCCATCAGCACGAAGATCTCGAGCATGGCGAACGGCGTACGACGGAACACGTTGTCGTTGCGCGCCTCGATGTAGCCGTCGTGCAACTGGAACCGCGAATTGATCGGCTGCGGCGGCGCTTCGTCTTCCGGGGCGAGGATGACTTCCTCGAAGTGCTGGATGATCAGGTCGCTGAGCTGGGCAATGCTCATGACCACCCGGTAATACTGCTGCATGAAGTTTTCGATGGTGTGCTTGGCGTCATCGCCCTCGAAACCCAGCAGCCCGGCAATCGAACGCTGGTGATCGAACAGCAAGCGGTCTTCGGAGCGACCGGCGAGCATGTGCAGCGCGTACCGGACCTTCCACAAAAACTCCTGGGACGAGGCCAGCAGGGCGTTTTCGCTTTCGACCAGGAAGCCTTCGCCGGCCAGGGCCCGCAGGTTCAGGGTGCCGTATTCGCGGCGGGCCACCCACAGAATCGTCTGAATGTCCCGCAGCCCGCCGGGTGAGCCTTTGACGTTGGGTTCCAGGTTGTATTCGGTGTCGTTGTATTTGTGGTGACGGGCCTTTTGCTCGGCGCGTTTGGCCAGGAAGAAGTCCTTGCTCGGCCACATGTGCGCGGTGCTGGTGACGTCGAGCATGCGCTGGCGCAGGCGTTCGGGACCGCAGATGGTGCGGCTTTCCATCAGGTTGGTGACAACCGTCAGGTCGGCGCGGGCTTCAATGGCGCATTCGTCCACGGAGCGAACGCTCTGGCCGACCTCCAGGCCGATGTCCCACAACAGCGTCAGAAAACGCTCGATGGAATCACGGAAAACTTCGTGATCGGCGCTGTCCAGCAGGATCAACAGGTCGATGTCGGAATAAGGATGCAATTCGCCGCGACCGTAGCCGCCGACCGCGACCAGCGCGATGTCGGCGTCTTCGCTCCAGTTGAATTGCTCCCAGGCCTTTTGCAGGATGTTATCGACGAACCAGGCGCGATCCTCGATCAACCGGCGAATGTCCCGGCCGCTGCGAAAGCGCTCGTCGAGCACCTCGCGGGCCTGGCGGATCGCCTTCTTGAAGGCCGCGATCGGGCTTGCCTTCAGGGCCAGTTCAGCCTGGAACTGGCCGCGGTCGAAGAGTTCGGGATCCACCTGCGGCATCGATTGGCTTTCCTATCTATAAGGCTTTGAACGGCGCGGGTCGGATCAGGCCGAAACGCGCGGGATGGTGTCATCCGCGCGCAGGGTGAAGATCTCGTAACCGGTCTCGGTCACCAACAGGGTATGTTCCCACTGGGCCGACAGCTTGCGGTCCTTGGTGATCGCGGTCCAGCCGTCGCCCAATACCTTGGTGTCGGCCTTGCCCTGGTTGATCATCGGCTCGATGGTGAAGGTCATGCCCGCTTTGAGCTCCATGCCGGTGCCGGAGCGGCCGTAGTGCAGGATTTGCGGCTCTTCGTGGAACACCTTGCCGATGCCGTGACCGCAGAACTCGCGTACGACCGAGAAACCGTTCTTTTCAGCGTGTTTCTGGATGATTTCACCGATGTCGCCCAGGCGGCAGCCGGGTTTGACGATTTCGATGGCCTTGTACATGCATTCTTGGGTGATTTGCGACAGGCGCTCGGCCCAGACCGGCACGGTGCCGACGTGGAACATGCGGCTGGTGTCACCGTGGAAACCGTCCTTGATGACGGTGACATCGATGTTCAGGGTGTCGCCATCCTTCAGCGGCTTCTCGTTCGGGATGCCGTGGCAGACCACGTGGTTGATCGAGGTGCAGATCGACTTCGGATAGCCTTTATAGTTGAGCGGGGCAGGGATGGCTTTTTGCTCGTTGACGATGTAGTCGTGGCAGATGCGGTCCAGTTCTTCGGTGGTGATGCCCGGCTTGACATGTTCGGCAATCATTTCCAGCACATCGGCGGCCAGTTTGCCGGCGACACGCATCTTTGCGATGTCCTCGGGGGTTTTGAGGGTGACGGTCATACAGGCTCTCTCTGCGCTCGATGGCGCTTGCTAAAACGAAATGGGCATTGCGCGATCGATCTTCGCGGCCCTGAAAAACGCGATTCTAACAGACGATCAGCGCAAATCTGAGCCTCTGTGCATCGCTTCTCTCTATAGATTGGCGCATTCTTGGGCGATTCCAAGGGCGCGGCTGAAGTCGTGCGTCAGGAATTGAGAATCCGGGTTCCGTTTTTTGCAGCCCTGTGATATAAAATGCGCCGCTTTCCGGGGATACCCCGAGAGGCTTAAATCCACACACGTGTCGACACGATGACCTGGGTGCCTTCAGCTGATGCTGCTGGTTGGTCATTGGGATACGTGGAGGCCAAACCCGACTTATTAAGGAACTATCATGTCCCAAGTCAACATGCGCGATATGCTGAAGGCCGGTGTGCACTTCGGTCACCAGACCCGTTACTGGAACCCGAAAATGGGTAAGTACATTTTCGGCGCGCGTAACAAGATCCACATTATCAACCTTGAAAAAACCCTGCCAATGTTCAACGAAGCTCTGACTTTCGTAGAGCGCCTGGCCCAGGGCAAAAACAAGATTCTGTTCGTCGGCACCAAGCGTTCCGCTGGCAAGATCGTTGCTGAAGAAGCAGCACGTTGCGGTTCGCCGTACGTCGATCACCGCTGGTTGGGCGGCATGCTGACCAACTTCAAAACCATCCGTGCTTCCATCAAGCGTCTGCGTGACCTTGAAGTGCAAGCCGAAGACGGTACTTTCGCCAAGCTGACCAAGAAAGAAGCGCTGATGCGCACTCGCGATCTTGAGAAGCTCGATCGTTCCCTGGGTGGTATCAAGGACATGGGCGGTCTGCCAGACGCTCTGTTCGTTATCGACGTTGATCACGAGCGCATCGCGATCACCGAAGCCAACAAGCTGGGCATCCCGGTTATCGGCGTAGTCGATACCAACAGCAGCCCGGAAGGCGTTGACTACATCATCCCAGGCAACGATGACGCAATCCGCGCTATCCAGTTGTACATGGGTTCGATGGCTGACGCAGTAATCCGCGGTCGCAACCACGTTGCTGGCGGCACCGAGCAGTTCGTTGAAGAAGCTCCGGCGGCTGCAGCTGAGTAATTGACGCCCTGGCGTTGACTCAGTAAGCAAAAAGGGGGCTTGGCCCCCTTTTTGCCACCTTGAAAACCGGTTGTGAGCGGCGCAGCTACAGCCTCTGTAACGTGCAGCTGCTAACAAGTGGGTTCGGGAAGAATTGATCGCCCGTTCGATCGGGTGGAATGGTTGAAAACCTATCCAAGAGGAATTTTGAAATGGCAGAGATTACTGCGGCGTTGGTCAAAGAACTGCGCGAGCGTACTGGCGAAGGCATGATGGACTGCAAAAAGGCCTTGACCAAGGCTGGCGGCGACATCGAAAAAGCCATTGATGACATGCGTGCTTCGGGCGCCATCAAGGCTGCCAAGAAAGCAGGTAACGTAGCCGCTGAAGGCGCTATCGCTCTGAAGGAAGACGGTAAATCCGCCGTTCTGCTGGAAGTGAATTCGCAGACTGACTTCCTGGCTTTGCAGGATGACTTCAAGGCATTTGTCGCTTCCAGCGTTGAAAAAGCGTTCGCTGACAAACTGACTGAAGTTGCTCCGCTGATCGCCGCTCAAGAAGCTGATCGCCTGGTTCTGGTCGGCAAGGTTGGCGAAAACGTCAATATCCGTCGTCTGGCTCGCGTTGAAGGTGATGTTGTTGGCGGTTACCTGCACGGCAACAAGATCGGTGTTGTGGTTGCCCTTAAAGGCGGCAGCGTTGAGCTGGCCAAAGACATCGCCATGCACGTAGCGGCGACCAACCCTGAATTCTTGCTGCCGTCGGAAGTTTCCGCTGAAGCGGTCGAGCGTGAGAAGGGCGTGTTCCTGACCCTCAACGCTGACAAGATCGCCGGCAAGCCGGAAAACATCGTTGAAAACATGGTCAAAGGCCGTATCAGCAAGTTCCTGGCTGAAGCGAGCCTGGTTGAGCAGGCGTTCGTCAAGAACCCTGAAATCAAGGTCGGCGAACTGGCCAAGAAAGCCGGTGCTGAAATCGTTTCTTTCACCTACTTCAAAGTAGGCGAAGGCATCGAGAAGCCGGTCGACAACTTCGCTGAAGAAGTTGCTGCCCAGCTGGCTGCCGCCAAGCAATAAGACGGTTTTTTAACTGTCGCCCTGAAGAGGCTGCCCGCTTACGCGCGCAGCCTCTTTTCAGATGGGGCACCAATTTTTAATTGGTTTCCCTTTGGAACTGGCTTACAAAGCCATGTTCCGATGGCGCTGAAGCAGCGCCAAGCTAGAGTGAACGCCAGCTGAAAACAGCTCGCAAAGAATTTTAAAATACGCCGCAGGAGAGATTCGCAATGGCTCAGCAGGGCAGTGGTTATCAGGCTCGCTATAAACGCATTCTACTCAAGCTTAGCGGCGAGGCCCTGATGGGCTCGGAAGAGTTCGGGATCGATCCGAAAGTCCTGGATCGCATGGCGCTGGAAGTCGGTCAATTGGTCGGCATCGGTGTGCAGGTCGGTCTGGTGATCGGTGGCGGTAACTTGTTCCGCGGTGCTGCACTGAGTGCGGCCGGCATGGATCGGGTCACTGGCGACCACATGGGCATGCTGGCCACTGTGATGAACGCCCTGGCCATGCGCGATGCGCTGGAACGTGCCAATATCTCGGCCATCGTGATGTCGGCCATCTCCATGGTTGGCGTGACCGATCACTACGATCGTCGCAAAGCCATGCGCCACCTGAATGCCAAGGAAGTCGTGATCTTTGCGGCCGGTACCGGTAATCCGTTCTTCACCACGGATTCGGCAGCCTGCTTGCGAGCGATCGAAATCGACGCCGATGTCGTGCTCAAGGCAACCAAGGTCGATGGCGTCTACACCGCTGACCCATTCAAAGACCCGCATGCCGAGAAGTTCGATCATCTGACCTACGATGAAGTGCTGGATCGCAAGCTGGGTGTGATGGATCTGACGGCCATTTGCCTGTGCCGCGACCACAAGATGCCGTTGCGCGTCTTTAACATGAACAAGCCCGGCGCCCTGCTGAACATCGTACATGGCGGCGCTGAAGGGACCCTGATCGAGGAAGGCCAACAATGATCAACGAAATCAAGAAAGACGCTCAAGAGCGCATGCAGAAATCCCTGGATTCTCTGAACCATGCATTTGGCCAGATTCGCACTGGCAAGGCACACCCGAGCATTCTGGGTAGCGTGATGGTGCCGTACTACGGCGCAGACACCTCCATCACCCAAGTGGCCAACATCACCGTAAAAGACTCCCGCACCCTGCAAGTAGTAGCTTTTGAGCGCAATATGCTTGCCGCTGTCGACAAGGCTATCCAGAGCGCAGGTCTGAACCTCAATCCGACCAATCTGGGTGAGTTGCTGCTGATCTCCATGCCGGCGCTGACCGAAGAGACCCGCAAAGGTTTTACCAAGCAGGCGCGTAGCGCTGCCGAAGACGCTCGTGTGGCGGTACGTAACATCCGTCGCGATGCTTTGGGTGATTTGAAGAAGCTGGTGAAAGACAAGGAAATCAGCGAAGACGAAGAGCGTCGTGCCGCTGCCGATATCCAGAAGCTGACCGACAAGGCTGAGGCTGACATTGATGCGGCCACCAAGCAGAAAGAAGCCGACCTGATGGCCGTATAAGGGTCGCGTTTTCATGGAAAAGACCAAGCAGACTGCGCCGTCCGCGGTGCCGCGCCATGTCGCGATCATCATGGATGGTAATAATCGCTGGGCGAAAAAGCGCTTTATGCCGGGTGTCGCCGGGCACAAAGCGGGTGTGGATGCAGTTCGCGCAGTGATCGAGGTGTGTGCCGAGGCAGGGGTCGAGGTATTGACCCTGTTTGCTTTCTCCAGTGAGAACTGGCAGCGCCCGGCCGATGAAGTCAGTGCCTTGATGGATTTGTTCTTCAAGGCGTTGCGTCGCGAGGCCAAGCGCCTCAATGACAACAACATCAGTCTGCGCATCATTGGTGATCGTTCGCGCTTTCATCCCGAGCTTCAGGTTGCCATGCGTGAAGCCGAAGCGATGACCGCCGGTGCCAACCGCTTTGTCTTGCAGATCGCCGCCAACTACGGCGGTCAGTGGGACATCGCGCAAGCCGCGCAGCGTCTGGCGCGTGAGGTTCAGGCCGGGCATCTGCGTCCGGAGGACATCACGCCCGAGCTGTTGCAGACCTGTCTGGCCACCGGCGATCTGCCGTTGCCGGACTTGTGTATCCGCACCGGTGGCGAACACCGCATCAGCAACTTCCTGCTGTGGCAACTGGCCTATGCCGAGTTGTACTTCTCCGACCTGTTCTGGCCGGACTTCAAACACGACGCCATGCGTAACGCGCTGGCCGATTTCGCTTCTCGTCAGCGCCGCTTCGGTAAAACGAGCGAGCAGGTCGAGTCTGGAGCCCGGGTTTAATGCTTAAACAACGAATCATCACCGCGCTGATCCTGCTGCCGATCGCCTTGTGCGGGTTTTTCCTGCTCGAAGGCACAGGCTTTGCGCTGTTCATCGGGCTGGTCGTGACCCTCGGTGCGTGGGAGTGGGCTCGCCTGGCAGGCTTTAACGCCCAGCCGATTCGCGTTGCCTATGCGGTTGTGGTCGCATTGATGCTGTTTGTCATGCACATCCTGCCGGGGCTCGCGCCCTGGGTGTTGGGTGCTTCGGTGCTCTGGTGGGGCGTGGCGACGTATCTGGTGCTGACTTACCCGCGCTCCAGCGAACACTGGTCCAGCACGGCCTGCAAGCTGGTGATCGGTTTGCTGATCTTGCTGCCGGCCTGGCAAGGTCTGGTCCAGATCAAGCAGGAACCCTTGGGCAACTGGCTGATCATGGCGGTGATGGTGCTGGTCTGGGGCGCCGATATCGGCGCGTACTTTTCCGGTCGGGCCTTTGGCAAGCGCAAGCTGGCGCCGCTGGTGAGTCCCGGCAAGAGCTGGGAAGGCGTGTATGGCGGCCTGGCGCTGAGCCTGGTAATCACTGTCATTGTCGGCCTGGTTCGGGACTGGACGGTTGCCGAGCTTTTCAAAGGGTTGATCGGTGCGGCAATTATCGTGTTCATCTCGGTCGTGGGTGATCTCACCGAAAGCATGTTCAAGCGTCAATCGGGCATCAAGGACAGCAGTAACCTGCTGCCGGGGCATGGCGGTGTGCTGGATCGCATCGACAGCCTGACGGCCGCGATCCCTGTCTTTGCCGTGCTGTTGTGGATGGCTGCACCGTGAGCCGCCCACAACAGATTACCGTTCTGGGGGCGACCGGTTCGATCGGTCTGAGTACCCTGGATGTGATCGCTCGCCATCCCGAGCGCTATCAGGTTTTCGCCTTGAGCGGTTACAGCCGCCTGAGTGAGCTGCTGGCTTTGTGCGTGCGTCATACGCCGCGGTTTGCCGTCGTGCCGGAAGCGGGTGCTGCCCGAACCTTGCAGGACGACTTGCGCGCCGCGGGCCTGTCGACCCGCGTGTTGGTGGGAGAGGAGGGCCTGTGCCAGGTTGCTTCCGATCCCGAGGTCGATGCGATCATGGCGGCCATCGTTGGCGCGGCGGGCTTGCGTCCGACCCTGGCGGCGGTCGAGGCGGGCAAGAAGATCCTGCTGGCCAACAAAGAAGCGCTGGTCATGTCGGGTGCCCTGTTCATGCAGGCCGTGCGCAAAAGCGGCTCGGTGCTGCTGCCGATCGACAGCGAACACAACGCGATTTTCCAATGCATGCCACAGGATTTCGCCCGTGGGCTTGGCGCAGTCGGTGTGCGTCGGATTCTGCTGACAGCCTCTGGTGGTCCGTTCCGACAGACACCGATGGCCGAGTTGTCGCATGTTTCGCCTGAGCAAGCGTGCGCTCATCCGAACTGGTCCATGGGTCGCAAGATTTCGGTCGATTCGGCCAGCATGATGAACAAAGGGCTTGAATTGATTGAAGCCTGCTGGCTGTTCGACGCCAAGCCGTCCCAGGTCGAAGTGGTGATTCACCCGCA
Source organism: Pseudomonas sp. BGI-2 (assembly GCF_004310295.1). Taxonomy (GTDB): domain Bacteria; phylum Pseudomonadota; class Gammaproteobacteria; order Pseudomonadales; family Pseudomonadaceae; genus Aquipseudomonas. The sequence goes on from NZ_SISB01000004.1 coordinate 16,400, forward strand.
GAGCGTGATTCATTCTCTGGTCGACTATATCGATGGCTCGGTGCTGGCGCAGTTAGGCAATCCGGACATGCGCACGCCGATCGCCAATGCCCTGGCCTGGCCGGAGCGCATCGATTCGGGCGTAGCGCCGCTGGATCTGTTCGCCATCGCGCGCCTGGACTTTCAGGAGCCCGACGAAGAGCGTTTCCCTTGCCTGCGCCTTGCGCGACAGGCCGCCGAAGCGGGCAATAGCGCGCCGGCGATGCTCAATGCGGCAAATGAAGTGGCTGTCGCGGCGTTTCTCGACGGGCGGGTTCGCTACCCGGAAATCGCGAGTATCATCGAGGAAGTGTTAAACCTTGAGCCTGTGGTTGCGGTGGATGATCTCGAGGCGGTGTTCACGGCCGACGCGAAAGCGCGAGTACTGGCCGGGCAATGGCTGAGTCGTCACGGGCGGTGAGTGCTGCAATACGCTGGCCCATGCAGCACTGGATAGGATTGCGGAGAAAGTAGATGAGCGCGCTCTATATGATTGTCGGCACCCTGGTTGCATTGGGCGTGCTGGTCACCTTCCACGAATTCGGCCATTTCTGGGTCGCACGTCGCTGTGGAGTCAAAGTGCTGCGTTTCTCCGTGGGCTTCGGCATGCCACTGCTGCGTTGGCACGACAAGAAAGGCACAGAGTTTGTGGTGGCGGCCATTCCGTTGGGCGGCTACGTGAAGATGCTCGACGAGCGCGAAGGCGAAGTGCCGGCCGATCAGGTCGAACAATCCTTCAATCGCAAATCTGTCCGTCAGCGTATTGCCATCGTGGCCGCGGGACCGATCGCCAACTTTCTATTGGCAATGGTGTTTTTCTGGGTGCTGGCCATGCTCGGCAGCGAGCAGGTGCGGCCGGTCATCGGCGCGGTCGAATCCGGCAGCATCGCTGCCAAGGCCGGTCTGGGTGCCGGTCAGGAAATCATTGCCATCGATGGCGAGCCGACTTCCGGCTGGGCCTCAGTGAATCTGCAACTGGTCCGTCGTCTTGGCGAGAGCGGTACTCTTCAATTGTTGGTGCGTGAGCAAGGTTCCACGGCAGATTCACCGCGTGAGCTGATGCTGGATAAATGGCTCAAGGGCGCAGACGAGCCGGATCCTATCCGTTCGTTGGGTATTCGCCCGTGGCGTCCGGCGCTGCCGCCCGTGTTGGCCGAACTTGATCCGAAAGGGCCGGCACAGGCTGCGGGCCTGAAGACCGGTGATCGGCTGTTGGCCCTCGACGGTAAGTCACTTGATGACTGGCAACAGGTGGTCGACACGGTCCGTATGCATCCGGATACCAAAATCATGCTGCGCGTTGAGCGTGATGGTGCTCAAATCGACGTCCCTGTGACTTTGGCCGCTCGCGGCGAGAAAAAGGCGCCTACCGGTTACATGGGCGCCGGGGTGAAAGCGGTCGATTGGCCGCCAGAGATGATTCGCGAAGTCAGTTATGGCCCGTTGGCCGCAATTGGCGAGGGTGCTCGACGCACCTGGACCATGAGTGTACTGACCCTCGATTCGCTCAAGAAAATGTTGTTCGGTGAGCTCTCGGTAAAAAACTTGAGTGGACCGATAACCATTGCTAAAGTGGCGGGCGCTTCTGCCCAGTCGGGTGTCGCTGATTTCCTGAATTTCCTTGCTTATCTGAGTATTAGCCTGGGGGTTCTGAATTTGTTGCCCATTCCTGTACTGGATGGGGGACATTTGTTGTTTTATCTGATCGAGTGGGCGCGTGGTCGTCCCTTGTCAGATCGGGTGCAGGGTTGGGGGATACAGATCGGTATCAGTTTGGTGGTCGGGGTGATGTTGCTTGCTCTGGTCAATGATTTGGGCCGTCTGTAACACTTCGCTGAATTGCGAATCTGCCGCATTTTGCGGCAGTTTGTTTATTGCCAGTTGGAATAAGAAAGGACTTCATGAAACGTCTGCTGCTAACTGCGGTTCTCACCGTATTGATGATCGCCGAAGTTCACGCCGAGTCCTTCACTATCTCTGATATTCGCGTCAATGGCCTCCAGCGGGTCTCCGCGGGTAGCGTCTTTGGTGCTTTGCCGTTAAACGTCGGTGAACAGGCGGATGATCGTCGCCTGGTGGAATCCACTCGTGCGCTGTTCAAAACCGGGTTCTTTCAAGATATCCAGCTGGGCCGCGATGGCAACGTCCTGGTCATCACGGTAGTCGAGCGTCCGTCGGTCGCCAGTATCGAGATCGAAGGTAACAAGGCGATCTCTACTGAAGACCTGATGAAGGGCCTCAAACAATCCGGTCTGGCCGAAGGCGAAATCTTCCAGCGCGCCACCCTCGAAGGTGTCCGCAACGAACTGCAGCGCCAATATGTCGCCCAGGGTCGATACTCGGCTACCGTCGACACCGAAGTGGTGCCGCAGCCGCGTAACCGCGTCGGCCTGAAGGTCAATATCAACGAAGGCACCGTTGCGGCTATCCAGCACATCAACGTGGTGGGTAACACGGTCTTCCCTGATGAAGACCTGATCGACCTGTTTGAATTGAAGACCACCAACTGGTTGTCGTTCTTCAAGAACGATGACAAGTACGCTCGTGAAAAACTGTCGGGTGACCTGGAGCGTCTGCGCTCCTACTACCTGGACCGTGGCTATATCAACATGGATATCGCTTCGACCCAGGTGTCCATTACCCCGGACAAGAAACACGTCTACATCACCGTCAACGTCAGCGAAGGCGAGAAATACACCGTTCGTGACGTCAAGCTGAGCGGCGACCTGAAAGTCCCTGAAGACCAGGTCAAGTCCCTGCTGCTGGTTCAGAAAGGCCAAGTGTTCTCGCGCAAGCTGATGACCACCACGTCCGAGCTGATCACCCGCCGCCTGGGCAACGAGGGCTACACCTTCGCCAACGTCAATGGTGTGCCTCAGCCTAACGATGAAGACCACACGGTCGACATCACTTTCGCAGTCGATCCGGGCAAGCGTGCTTACGTCAACCGCATCAACTTCCGCGGCAACACCAAGTCCGAAGACGAAGTGCTGCGCCGTGAAATGCGTCAGATGGAAGGCGGCTGGGCTTCGACCTACCTGATCGACCAATCCAAGACCCGTCTTGAGCGTCTGGGCTTCTTCAAGGAAGTCAACGTTGAAACACCTGCTGTACCGGGTGTCGATGACCAGGTTGACGTGAACTACAGCGTTGAAGAGCAGGCTTCCGGTTCGATCACCGCTAGCGTCGGTTTCGCTCAAAGCGCCGGTCTGATCCTCGGTGGTTCGATCACTCAGAACAACTTCCTGGGTACCGGTAACAAGGTCAGCGTCGGTTTGACCCGCAGTGAATACCAGAGCCGCTATAACTTCGGTTATGTCGACCCGTACTGGACGGCTGATGGCGTGAGCCTGGGTTACAACGCTTTCTATCGCACCACCGATTACGATGACCTCGATGTCGACGTAGCCAGCTATGCCGTAGACAGCCTGGGTGCTGGCGTTAACGTCGGTTACCCGATCAGCGAGACGTCGCGCCTGACCTTCGGTCTGAGCGTGCAACAGGACAAGATCAAGACTGGTCAGTACACCGTTGACGAGATTTTTGACTTCGTAAACAAGGAAGGCGACAACTACCTGAACTTCAAGGCGTCGGCCGGCTGGTCCGAGTCCACCCTGAACAAAGGCGTTTTGGCGACCCGTGGACGTTCCCAGAGCCTGACACTGGAAACCACTACGCCTGGCAGCGACCTGTCGTTCTTCAAAGTTGATTACCGTGGCCAGTTGTTCCAGCCATTGTCTGAAAACTACACCGTGCGTCTGCACACCGAACTGGGCTACGGCGACGGTTACGGTTCGACCGACGGCTTGCCGTTCTATGAAAACTACTATGCTGGTGGTTTCAACTCGGTTCGTGGCTTCAAGGACAGCACCCTGGGTCCGCGCAGTACACCTAGTCGTGGTACAAACCCGGGTACATTGGCCGATCCGGACCAGGATCCACTGCCATTTGGTGGCAACGTCCTGATCCAGGGTGGTGCAGAGCTTCTGTTCCCTCTGCCGTTCGTCAAGGATCAACGCTCCCTGCGTACTTCGGTATTCTGGGATGTGGGTAACGTTTTTGACTCACAGTGCAAAGACACCACCAATGCAAACGGTTCGGCGTCCAACACAAAGTGCAACGACATCAGTCTGAGCAACTTGGCCAGTTCCGTCGGTGTGGGCGTGACCTGGGTCACCGCACTGGGTCCTCTGAGCTTCGCGTTGGCCATGCCCATCAAGAAACCGGATGACGCTGAGACTCAAGTGTTCCAATTCTCTCTTGGTCAGACGTTCTAAGCGTCTGCCCCACAATAACGACAATGGATTTTGTAGGAGTGCATCGTGCGTAAGTTGACTCAATTGGTTCTCCTGGCGACCTTACTGGTAGCAGGTCCGGCTTTTGCCGACATGAAAATCGCCGTTCTGAACTATCAGATGGCCCTGCTGGAATCCGACGCGGCCAAGAAATACGCCGTGGATGCCGAGAAAAAGTTCGGCCCGCAACTGTCCAAGCTCAAGACTCTGGAAAGCAGCGCCAAAGGCATCCAGGACCGTCTGATGGCGGGCGGCGACAAGATGCAGCAAGGCGAGCGTGAACGCCTTGAGCTCGAGTTCAAGCAAAAGGCCCGTGACTTCCAGTTCCAGTCCAAGGAACTGAACGAAGCGAAAGCCGTTGCCGACCGTGAAATGCTGAAGCAGCTCAAGCCGAAACTGGACAGCGCTGTGGAAGAAGTCATCAAGAAAGGTGCTTTTGACCTGGTCTTCGAGCGTGGCGCAGTGATTGATGTCAAACCTCAGTACGACATCACTCGCCAGGTTATCGAGCGCATGAATCAGCTGAAGTAATCCATGACAGCGACTATAAAGCTCGGCCAATTGGCCGAGTTCCTCGGCGCCACGCTACGTGGCGACCCGGAGAAAGAAATTACTGGGCTAGCCACTTTGCAAGAGGCTGGCCCAGCTCAGTTGAGCTTTCTCGCAAACCCCCAATACCGTAAATACCTGGTGGACTGCCGGGCCGCAGCCCTGTTGCTGAAGGCCGCTGACGCTGAGGGTTTTGCCGGCGATGCATTGGTGGTGCCTGATCCTTATCTGGCCTACGCACGTATTTCCCATCTGTTCGATCCCAAGCCCAAGGCGCCTGCCGGTATTCACCCGACTGCGGTAGTGGCTGTGGACGCAGTGGTTGATCCGGCGGCGAGCATCGGTGCCTTTGCGGTGATCGAAAGCGGCGCGCGTATCGCCGCTGGTGTGACCGTGGGTGCGCATTGCTTCATCGGTGCCCGTTGCGAAATCGGCGAGGGCGGCTGGCTGGCCCCGCGGGTCACGCTGTACCACGACGTGCGCATCGGCAAACGGGTCGTGATCCAGTCCGGTGCAGTGCTGGGTGGAGAAGGCTTCGGTTTTGCCAACGAGAAGGGTGTCTGGCAGAAAATCGCCCAGATCGGTGGTGTGTTGGTTGGTGATGATGTGGAGATTGGCGTAAATACCGCTATCGACCGCGGCGCGCTGGCCGATACCGTCTTGGGTAACGGTGTGAAGCTCGACAATCAGATTCAGATCGCCCACAACGTGCAGGTCGGTGATCACACCGCCATGGCCGCATGTGTGGGGATCTCCGGCAGCACCAAAATCGGCAAGCATTGCATGCTCGCCGGTGGCGTAGGGCTGGTGGGGCATATCGAAATTTGCGACAACGTTTTTATCACCGGGATGACCATGGTGACCCACTCGATTACCGAAAAGGGTTCCTATTCTTCCGGTACGGCAATGCAGCCAGCAGCCGAATGGCGCAAAAGCGCGGCCCGTATCCGTCAGCTCGATGACATCGCGCGACGTTTGCGACAGCTGGAAAAGCGTGTAGGGGACGTGACCCCTGACGGTAATGCTTCATCAGATGGCTGATACCATTTCCATATCAAGTGTGCACAGCCGCTAGACTGCCTCCTTGATTTGCTAGAGGGGTGCGCGTCAGTCGCGCGCTCCCAATCTTTACATAGGCTTCCCCCCGAAATGATGGACATCAACGAGATTCGCGAATACCTGCCTCACCGTTACCCGTTCCTGCTGGTGGACCGGGTCGTGGATCTGGATGTGGAAGGCAAGCGCATTCGCGCCTACAAGAATGTCAGCATCAACGAACCGTTCTTCAATGGTCACTTCCCTGCGCATCCAATCATGCCGGGCGTGTTGATCATCGAAGCGATGGCTCAGGCTGCCGGTATCCTTGGCTTCAAAATGCTCGACGTGAAGCCCGCCGACGGCACGCTTTACTACTTCGTCGGCTCCGACAAGCTGCGTTTTCGCCAGCCCGTCACCCCAGGCGATCAGTTGATCCTCGAAGCCCGCTTCATCAGCTGCAAGCGCCAAATCTGGAAGTTCGAGTGCCAGGCTTCGGTCGATGGCAAACCAGTCTGCTCCGCTGAAATCATCTGCGCGGAACGCAAACTATGAGTTTGATTGACCCTCGCGCAATCATCGATCCGACGGCCGTCCTGGCCGAAGGTGTCGAGGTCGGCCCATGGTCGATCGTCGGCGCAGGTGTGGAAATCGGCGAGGGGACAGTGATCGGGCCGCATGTGATTCTCAAGGGCCCGACCCGAATCGGTAAGCATAACCGCATCTACCAGTTTTCTTCGGTAGGTGAGGACACGCCCGATCTGAAATACAAAGGTGAAGAAACCCGCCTGGTCATCGGTGACCACAACGTCATCCGTGAAGGCGTGACGATTCACCGCGGGACCGTTCAGGACCGTTCAGAAACGACCCTGGGCGATCACAACCTGATCATGGCCTATGCCCACATCGGCCACGACAGCGTGATCGGCAACCACTGCATCCTGGTCAACAACACAGCGTTGGCGGGTCATGTGCACGTGGAAGACTGGGCGATCCTGTCCGGTTTCACCCTGGTCCACCAGTATTGCCACATCGGCGCCCACAGCTTTTCCGGCATGGGTACCGCCATTGGCAAGGACGTTCCAGCGTACGTCACGGTGTTTGGCAACCCCGCCGAAGCGCGCAGCATGAACTTCGAAGGCATGCGACGTCGTGGTTTCAGCGAAGACGCGATCCACGCCCTGCGTCGTGCCTATAAGGTGGTTTACCGCCAGGGCCTGACGGTTGAACAGGCACTCGCCGAATTGGCCGAACCTTCGGACCAGTTCCCGGAAGTCGCGGTGTTCCGTGATTCCATCCAGTCTTCGACCCGCGGCATCACACGTTAATCATGGCTAATTTGCGTATTGCGCTGGTGGCGGGTGAGGCTTCCGGTGACATTCTGGGCGCGGGTCTCATGCGCGCACTCAAAGCTCAGCATCCGGCGGTAGAGTTCATCGGTGTCGGTGGCCCGCTGATGCAGGCCGAAGGCCTGACTTCGTATTTCCCGATGGAACGTCTTTCGGTCATGGGCCTGGTGGAAGTACTGGGTCGATTGCGCGAGCTGATGGCGCGTCGCAAAAAGCTGATTGCCGACCTGATCGCCGAAAAGCCGGATGCGTTTATCGGCATCGATGCCCCGGACTTCAACCTCAATATCGAACTCAAGCTGCGTCAGGCCGGGATCAAGACCGTGCATTACGTCAGCCCGTCGGTGTGGGCGTGGCGGCAGAAGCGGGTGCTGAAGATTCGCGAAGGCTGCGACCTGATGCTGACGCTGTTTCCGTTCGAAGCGAAGTTCTATGAAGCGAAGGGCGTGCCGGTGCGGTTTGTCGGGCACACCCTGGCCGATGCGATCCCCCTCGAAGCTGATCGTTGCGCCGCGCGCGCCGAACTCGGTTTGCCTGATGGACCATTGGTTGCGCTGATGCCGGGCAGTCGCGGTGGCGAAGTCGGGCGCCTGGGCGCGTTGTTCCTCGATACCGCCGAGCGTTTGCGCGCCATGCGCCCAGGCGTGCGGTTCATTATTCCGTGTGCCAGCCCTCAGCGCCGCGCGCAGCTTGAAGAGTTGCTCGCCGGTCGCGACCTGCCGCTGACCTTGCTTGACGGCAAATCTCATCTGGCGCTTGCAGCCTGCGACGCGGTGTTGATTGCCTCCGGAACGGCGACCCTCGAGGCGCTGTTGTACAAGCGGCCGATGGTCGTCGCTTATCGTCTGGCGCCGCTGACGTTCTGGATTCTCAAGCGCATGGTCAAGAGCCCCTACATCTCGTTGCCGAACCTGCTGGCCCAGCGCTTGTTGGTGCCCGAGTTGCTGCAGGATGATGCGACGGTTGAAGCGCTGGCCCAGACGTTGTCGCCACTGATCGCAGGTGGCGAGGAACAGACCCGTGGCTTCGATGAAATCCACCGTACCTTGCGTCTGGATGCCTCAAATCAGGCAGCGGACGCAGTACTGAATCTGATCGGCAAAACACAATGACAAAAGCACTACAGATGGGTCTCGATTTCACCTTGGTCGCTGAAGTCGAAGAATTGGTTGCCGGCGTTGACGAAGTCGGCCGCGGCCCGCTGTGTGGTGCCGTGGTGACAGCCGCTGTGATTCTCGATCCGAACCGGCCCATTCTCGGTCTGAACGATTCGAAGAAGCTCACCGAAGCCCGCCGCGAAAAGCTCTACGATGAAATCTGCGAAAAAGCCTTGAGCTGGTGCATCGCCCGGGCTGAAGTCGAAGAAATCGATGAGTTGAACATTCTGCATGCCACCATGCTGGCCATGCAGCGCGCGATCGAAGGCCTGCACATCCAGCCGAAACTGGCGATGATCGATGGCAACCGTTGCCCGAAACTGTCCATGCGCGCCGAAGCGGTGGTGCAGGGCGACGGCAAGGTGCCGGCCATCGCTGCGGCATCGATCCTGGCCAAAGTCAGTCGTGACCGTGAAATGGCTGCTTTCGAATTGATTTACCCGGGTTACGGCATCGGTGGACACAAAGGTTACCCGACACCCGTTCATCTGGAAGCCTTGTCACGGCTGGGCCCGACCCCGATTCACCGTCGTTCGTTCGCCCCGGTACGCCTGGCTTATGAGGCGCGGGAAAACCTGATCGAGAGTTAGTTGCGAGGCTGATGTTTTCGCCAAGGCCCGGTACAATCCGGCGTTTTAAAGCGTAGCGAGCGCAGGCTTACCAAGCGCAGTAGCTTTAAACGCCGGATTTCCGGGCCTTGTTGTTTTCATGACTTTACGCAGGATCACTATGCCGGCTTCATTCGTTCATCTACGCCTGCACACTGAATATTCCCTGGTCGACGGTCTGGTGCGGATCAAGCCGCTGGTCAAGACCCTGGTCGGCATGAACATGCCTGCCGTAGCGGTCACCGACCAGAACAACATGTGTTCCCTGGTCAAATTCTATAAAGCGGCCATGGGCGCAGGCATCAAGCCGATCTGCGGCGCCGACCTGTGGCTGTCGAACAAAGATCCGGACAACGCCTTGAGCCGGATCAGCCTGCTGGCGATGAACGCTGTCGGCTATCGCAACCTCACCGAACTGATTTCCCGCGGCTTCATCGACGGCCAGCGCAATGGCTCGATCATCATCGAGCGTGAATGGGTGGCCGAAGCCAGCGAAGGCTTGATCATGCTGTCGGCGGCAAAAGAGGGCGAGATCGGCCTGGCGATGCTCAGCGGCAATCCAGCTGAAGCGGAAAACCTCGCGCGTGAATGGATGGCCGTGTTCCCGGACCGCTTCTATCTGGAGATCCAGCGCACCAACCGTCCCAACGACGAAGAACAGTTGCACGGCGCCGTGGCCCTGGCCGAAAAAATCGGTGCGCCGCTGGTCGCCACCAACGACGTGCGTTTCATCAAGCAGGAAGACTTCGCGGCTCACGAAACCCGCGTCTGCATCGGTGAGGGCCGCGCCCTCGACGATCCGCGGCGTTCGAAAAATTACAGCGATCAGCAATACCTCAAAAGCGCCGAGGAAATGGCCGAGCTGTTCAGCGACATTCCCGAGGCGCTGGCCAACACCGTCGAGATCGCCAAGCGCTGCAACATCGAAGTGAAGCTGGGCACTCACTTCCTGCCCAACTTCCCGATCCCTGATGGCATGACCATCGACGAGTACTTCCGCAAGGTCTCGTTCGACGGTCTGGAAGATCGCCTCAGCGTGCTACTGCCCAGGGACACCACCGAAGACTACGAAACCAAGCGCCAGGTCTATGTCGACCGGTTGAATTTCGAGCTGGATATCATCATCCAGATGGGGTTCCCGGGTTACTTCCTGATCGTTATGGACTTTATCCAGTGGGCCAAGAGCAACGGCGTGCCGGTCGGGCCTGGCCGGGGGTCGGGTGCCGGGTCGCTGGTGGCCTATGTGCAGAAGATCACTGACCTCGATCCGCTGGAATATGACCTGCTGTTCGAACGTTTCCTTAACCCGGAACGGGTCTCCATGCCCGACTTCGACGTCGACTTCTGCATGGACGGTCGTGACCGCGTGATCGACTACGTGGCCGAGAAATATGGCCGCAACGCGGTGAGTCAGATCATCACCTTCGGTTCCATGGCCGCCAAGGCTGTGGTCCGTGACGTGGCGCGGGTGCAGGGCAAGTCCTACGGTCTGGCGGATCGTCTGTCGAAGATGATTCCGTTCGAAGTCGGCATGACCCTGGAAAAAGCTTACGAGCAGGAAGAAATCCTCCGTGACTTCATCAAGGTCGATGAAGAAGCCGCGGAAATCTGGGAAATGGCGCGCAAGCTGGAAGGCGTTGTGCGTAACGTCGGCAAGCACGCCGGTGGTGTGGTCATCGCCCCGACCAAGCTGACGGACTTCTCGCCGATCTATTGCGATGAGGCCGGCGACGGTCTGGTGACCCAGTTCGACAAGGATGACGTTGAGGCTGCGGGTCTGGTGAAGTTCGACTTCCTCGGTCTACGGACCCTGACGGTCATCGACTGGGCGCTGAAAACCATCAACCGCGACCGCGCCAAGGTCGATGAGCCGCCGCTGGACATCGCGTTCATCCCGCTGGATGACAAACCGACGTACCAGTTGCTGCAAAAAGCCGAAACCACCGCGGTGTTCCAGCTCGAGTCGCGCGGCATGAAAGAGCTGATCAAAAAGCTCAAGCCCGACTGCCTGGAAGACTTGATCGCACTGGTGGCCCTGTTCCGTCCGGGCCCGCTGCAATCGGGCATGGTGGATGACTTCATCAACCGTAAGCACGGCCGCGCCGAACTGGCGTACCCGCACTCGGACTACCAGTACGAAGGCCTCAAGCCCGTATTGGCACCCACTTACGGCATCATCCTGTATCAGGAACAGGTGATGCAGATTGCCCAGGTCATGGCCGGCTACACCCTCGGCGGTGCGGACATGCTGCGTCGGGCCATGGGTAAGAAAAAGCCCGAAGAAATGGCCAAGCAGCGCGGCGGTTTCATTGAAGGATGCACCGCTAACAATATCGACGCGGACCTGGCCGGTAACATTTTCGACCTGGTAGAAAAATTCGCCGGTTACGGCTTCAACAAATCCCACTCCGCCGCTTACGGCCTGGTGTCGTACCAGACCGCGTGGCTGAAAACGCACTACCCGGCGCCGTTCATGGCTGCGGTGCTGTCGGCGGATATGCACAACACCGACAAGGTCGTGACCTTGATCGAAGAAATTCGCACCATGAAGCTGCGTCTCGACGCGCCGGATGTGAATACTTCGGAGTTCAAGTTCACGGTGAATGACGAAGGTCGGATTATTTACGGCCTCGGCGCGATCAAGGGTGTGGGCGAAGGTCCGGTGGAAGCGATCACCGAGGCGCGCCAAGACGGTCCGTTCAAGGACTTGTTCGACTTCTGCGCCCGTGTCGACCTCAAGCGAATCAACAAGCGCACCCTGGACGGTTTGATCCGCAGCGGCGCGCTGGATCGTCTGGGGCCTTATTTCCATGACGAACCGAAAGCCTACCAAGCGAGCATCGACCAGAACCGCGCCGTGTTGCTGAATGCGATGGAAGGGGCGATCAAGGCCGCCGAACAAACCGCACGCACCCACGACAGTGGCCACGCCGACTTGTTTGGCGGGCTGTTCGTCGAGGAAGACGCCGATGTCTACGCCAATCACCGCAAGGCGAAAGAGCTGACGTTGAAGGAACGCCTGAAAGGCGAGAAAGACACCTTGGGCCTGTACTTGACCGGTCACCCTATTGACGAATACGAAGGCGAGATCCGCCGTTTTGCCCGTCAGCGCATCATCGACCTGAAGCCGGCTCGCGATACGCAAACCGTCGCGGGCATGATCATCGCCCTGCGGGTGATGAAGAACAAAAAGGGCGACAAGATGGGGTTCATCACCCTCGATGACCGCTCCGGGCGGATCGAAGCTTCGCTGTTTGCCGAGGCGTTCCATTCGGCGCAGTCGCTGTTGCAGACCGACGCGATGGTGGTGGTCGAAGGCGAAGTCAGCAACGACGACTTCTCCGGCGGCCTGCGGCTGCGGGTCAAGCGGGTGATGAGCATGGAAGATGCGCGCACCAACCTCGCCGAAAGCTTGCGCCTGAAGTTGCAGACCAAGGATTTGAAAGGCGATCAGCTACGCTGGCTGGGTGAGTTGTTCAAGCGTCACCGCGGCGCGTGCCCGATTACCATGGAGTACACGAGCCCCGATGCGAAGGCCTTGCTGCAGTTTGGCGAGACCTGGCGAATCGACCCGGCGGATGCGTTGATTCAAGCCTTGCGTGACCAGTTCGGGCGAGACAACGTCTTCCTCCAATACCGTTGACGGTCAGGTTCCACCGAAGGCCCTGATCTCGACCTGAATTTTTAATCTCGACCTGAACGCGCCTGTCCCTTAAGGTAGGGCGCGAATAGACAACCGGCCGGCCCAAGCTCTCTTGGACGTCGACCCAAGACGGACGCCTATGAACCCGAATTTTCTAGATTTCGAACAGCCGATCGCCGACCTGCAAGCCAAGATCGAAGAGTTGCGCTTGGTCGGTAACGACAATTCGCTGAATATCGGCGATGAGATCTCCCGCCTGCAGGACAAAAGCAGCACGCTGACCGAAGACATCTTTGGCAAGCTGACCAGCTGGCAGATCGCACGTCTCGCGCGTCACCCGAAACGTCCGTACACCCTGGACTACATCGAACACATCTTCACCGAGTTCGATGAACTGCACGGCGACCGTCACTTCTCCGACGACGCTGCGATCGTTGGCGGCATTGCCCGTCTGGACGATCAGCCGGTGATGATCATCGGTCATCAGAAAGGCCGTGAAGTGCGCGAGAAAGTTCGCCGCAACTTCGGCATGCCGCGTCCGGAAGGCTACCGCAAGGCGTGCCGCCTGATGGAAATGGCCGAACGTTTCAAAATGCCGATCCTGACCTTCATCGACACCCCGGGCGCTTACCCTGGCATCGACGCTGAAGAGCGCAACCAGAGCGAAGCGATTGCCTGGAACCTGCGCGTCATGGCTCGTCTGAAAACCCCAATCATCGCCACCGTGATCGGTGAAGGTGGTTCTGGTGGCGCTCTGGCGATCGGCGTTTGCGATCAGCTGAACATGCTGCAGTACTCGACCTACGCGGTGATCTCGCCGGAAGGTTGCGCCTCGATTCTGTGGAAAACCGCCGAGAAAGCGCCGGACGCTGCTGAAGCCATGGGTATCACCGCCGAGCGCCTGAAAGGCCTGGGCATCGTCGACAAGGTGATCGGCGAGCCGCTGGGCGGCGCTCATCGTGATCCTGCGACTGCGGCGGCATCGATCCGTGCCGAGCTGAGCTCGCAACTGGCGATGTTGAAGAAGTTCGATAACGAAGCGCTGCTGGCCCGTCGTTACGAGCGTCTGATGAGCTACGGTCTCTGATCTGACCTTGGCTTAAATGTGGGAGCGGGCTTGCTCGCGAAGACGGTGTGTCAGTCAACGATGATGTTGAATTTGATGGCCTCTTCGCGAGCAAGCCCGCTCCCACATTTGTTTTGTGTGGAGTGATCGATATGAGTCAGCCCATGATTGATCTGCCTTCCAGAGTTCTGCTGAAACTTGCCCCGTGGCGCAACGCTCCGGTCTGGCGCATCGCCTTCAGTGGCGGGCTCGACTCCACCGTTCTGCTGTACCTCCTCGCCCATCTCGCAAAAAACCAATCCCTGCCCGAACTTCAAGCCATTCATATCCACCACGGCCTTCAGGCTGCGGCTGATGCGTGGCCGCAACATTGTCAGTCGGTCTGTGACGCGCTGGGCGTGCCGCTACAGGTGGTTCACGTGCAGGTCCATCCCGGCGCCAGTCTGGAGCGTGCGGCCCGGGATGCGCGCTATGGCGCGTTCATTGAAGTCACTCAAGCGAATGAACTGCTGCTGACCGCGCAGCACCGCGACGATCAGGCGGAAACCCTGTTGTTTCGGCTGTTGCGCGGGGCAGGGGTGAGGGGCTTGTCGGGCATGCCTCGCGAGCGCGTCCTGGGTCGCGGGCATCTTCTGCGCCCGTTGCTCGATGTCACGCGCGCCGAGCTTGAGGCCTACGCGGCCGAGCATCGGTTGAGCTGGATCGAGGACCCTTCGAACCAGGATCGACAGTTCTCCCGCAATTACCTGCGGCATCGCGTGTTCCCGGTATTGACCGAGCGCTGGCCGCAAGCGGTGGCGACCATGGCCCGCAGCGCCGCGCATCTGAGCGAAGCTCAGGGGTTACTCGAAGACCTGGCGCAAATCGATCTGGCCAGTGCCCGCACTGTCAGTGATTTTGATTGGCTGGGTTTGCCGTCCCTGGAGTTGGCGCCGCTGGCAAAACTCTCTGCCGCGCGACAACGCAACGCAGTGAGTCACTGGCTCACAGCACTGACGCGACTGCCGGATAGCGACCATTGGTCGGGTTGGGACGATTTGCGCGATGCCACTGGCGATGCCCGTCCGGTCTGGCGATTGGCGGAGGGTGAATTGCATCGGGCGGGGGGGCGGATCTGGTGGCTATCAGGCTGTTGGCTGCGTATCCCGCCATACGCCGGCGTCTGGGCTGATCCCTCGACAGCGCTGGGGTTACCGGAAAATGGCGTACTCACCTGCACCGGCCAAATCCCCGCTGGCCCGCTGCAGATCCGCTATCGTGAGGGAGGAGAGGTCACGAATCTGCCTGATCGCGGGCACCGGGATCTCAAGCGTTTGCTCAACGAGCGTGGTGTTCCGGGCTTCGCCCGTGGCAGATTGCCGCTGCTCTACCGGGACGCGCAATTGCTGGCGGTGGCCAACCTGCGGGGCCTCGATGGCAACGAGCAGGAAGGCTGGCATTTGCATTGGGACCCACCGACCGAAGATCAAGGTTTGAGCTGAAAGGGGGTTTCCGGTAGACTACGCTCCCTTCTTGATACAACTTCTGTGGATTCGCCTGAATTGCAGGAGTTGCCGATTACCAAGCAGTCTTTGCTGGGCGATTCCAAAAAATGTGTAGCGAGCAACGTACCGGTGTTTCATCTGCCGGTCTGTCCCAACGCGGCGGTTTTTTTGAAAGGTGCACTGTGATTAATGCAGGTGATCGGGGGCTTCGGCCTTCCTTCGCTTTCCCCGGCGGCTCGGACCGCTTTAACGCAGACTTCTAGGGTTTTTCATGACGCGCTACATATTCGTCACGGGCGGTGTTGTTTCTTCATTGGGGAAAGGCATTGCCTCGGCTTCATTGGCGGCCATCCTGGAGGCGCGGGGACTTAAGGTCACCATGCTGAAGCTGGACCCGTACATCAACGTTGACCCGGGCACCATGAGCCCGTTCCAGCACGGTGAAGTGTTCGTCACCCACGACGGCGCCGAGACCGACCTGGACCTGGGCCACTACGAGCGGTTCATCCGCACGACCATGACCCAGAACAACAACTTCACCACCGGCCGTGTCTACGAACACGTCCTGCGCAAAGAGCGCCGTGGTGACTACCTGGGTGCAACCATCCAGGTGATCCCGCACATCACTGACGAAATCAAGCGCCGCATCATCAAGGGCGCCGGCGATGCCGACGTGGCCATGGTCGAGATCGGTGGCACCGTGGGTGACATCGAATCCCAACCGTTCCTCGAAGCGATCCGTCAATTGCGTTTCGAAGTCGGCGCCAAGCGCGCGATGCTGATGCACCTGACGCTGGTGCCGTACATCGCCACTGCCGGCGAAACCAAAACCAAGCCGACTCAGCACTCGGTCAAGGAACTGCGTTCCATTGGCCTGCAGCCAGACGTGCTGGTGTGCCGTTCCGATCATCCGATCGACATCTCGTCGCGTCGCAAGATCGCGCAATTCACCAACGTTGAAGAACGTGCGGTGATCGCGCTGGAAGACGCCGACACCATCTACAAGATCCCGGGCATCCTGCACTCCCAGGGCCTGGATGATTTCGTTGTCGAGCGTTTCGGCCTGCAATGCGGCAGCGCCGATCTGTCCGAGTGGGAAGCCGTGGTTGACGCCAAGCTGAACCCGGAACACGAAGTCACCATCGCGATGGTCGGCAAGTACATGGAACTGCTGGACGCCTACAAGTCGTTGATCGAAGCGATGAGTCACGCCGGCATCAGCAACCGCACCAAGGTCAACCTGCGCTACATCGATTCCGAAGACATCGAAAACCAGGGCACCGCGCTGCTGGAAGGTGTCGACGCGATCCTCGTACCGGGCGGCTTCGGTCTGCGTGGCGTGGAAGGCAAGATCACCGCCGTTCAGTACGCTCGCGAAAACAAGGTTCCGTACCTCGGCATCTGCCTGGGCATGCAAGTGGCCGTGATCGAGTTCGCTCGTAATGTGCTGGGCTGGAAAGACGCCAACTCCACCGAGTTCGATCGTGCAAGCGGTCACCCGGTCGTGGGTCTGATCACCGAGTGGGAAGATGCCACCGGCGCGGTCGAAACCCGTACCGAAACCTCCGATCTGGGCGGCACCATGCGCCTCGGCGCGCAGGATTGCCTGCTTGAGCCGGGTTCCCTGGTCCACGATTGCTACGCCAAGGACGTGATCGTCGAGCGTCACCGTCATCGCTACGAAGTGAACAACAACCTGCTGCCGCAAATCATGGAAGCCGGCCTGAAAATCTCCGGTCGTTCCGGTGATGGCGCGCTGGTAGAAGTGGTTGAAGCTCCGGATCATCCATGGTTCGTCGCTTGCCAGTTCCACCCTGAGTTCACCTCGACACCTCGCGACGGTCACCCGTTGTTCAGCGGTTTCGTTAAAGCAGCTTTGGTTCAACACCAGAAGAAGGCGTAAATCCGATGGCGCAGAAGATCATCCGTGTAGGCGATATCGAGATTGCCAACGACAAGCCAATGGTGCTTTTCGGTGGCATGAACGTGCTGGAAAGCCGCGACATGGCGATGCAGGTCTGCGAAGAATACGTAAAGGTCACCGAGAAACTCGGTATCCCTTACGTGTTCAAGGCCAGCTTCGACAAGGCCAACCGTTCCTCCGTGACCTCTTACCGTGGCCCCGGCCTGGAAGAGGGCATGCGGATTTTCCAGGACATCAAGCAAGCCTTCGGCGTGCCGATCATCACCGACGTCCACGAGCCTGATCAGGCCGCGGTCGTCGCTGAAGTCTGCGACATCATCCAGCTGCCGGCCTTCCTGTCGCGCCAGACCGACCTTGTGGTCGCGATGGCCAAGACCGGCGCGGTGATCAACATCAAGAAAGCCCAGTTCCTCGCCCCGCATGAGATGAAACACATCTTGAGCAAGTGCGTGGAAGCGGGTAACGATCAGTTGATCCTCTGCGAACGCGGTTCGAGCTTTGGCTACAACAACCTGGTCGTCGACATGCTCGGCTTCGGCATCATGAAGCAGTTCGAATACCCGGTGTTCTTCGACGTGACTCACGCGCTGCAAATGCCCGGTGGTCGCTCCGATTCCGCCGGCGGTCGTCGCGCCCAGGTCACTGATCTGGCCAAGGCGGGCATGAGCCAGTCGTTGGCCGGTCTGTTCCTCGAAGCCCACCCGGACCCGGACAACGCCAAATGCGACGGCCCTTGCGCGTTGCGTCTGGACAAACTGGAGCCATTCCTGGCCCAGCTCAAAGCTCTGGATGAACTGGTGAAGAGTTTTCCGACGGTAGAAACCGCGTAAACCTCATTTCTCCGGTAAAGTACCGCACGATTTGTTGCTCAGGCCCTCGGGCCTGAGCCTTATCGTCCGCAAGTCTGCCCGCTGCACACCACTTGCCGACGGTAAAAGATTTCCTCTAGCTGCGTCGTTTTCGTCAACTTTGGAGTGTTTACAACAATGGCAAAAATCGTCGACATCAAAGGTCGTGAAGTTCTCGACTCCCGTGGCAATCCCACCGTGGAAGCGGACGTGCTTCTCGATAACGGCATCATCGGCAGCGCTTGCGCGCCGTCCGGTGCTTCCACTGGCTCGCGTGAAGCACTCGAGCTGCGTGATGGCGACAAGAGCCGTTACCTGGGCAAAGGCGTACTCAAAGCCGTCGCCAACATCAACGGTCCGATCCGCGACCTGTTGAAAGGTACAGACCCAAGCGACCAGAAAGCGCTGGATCACGCGATGATCAAGCTCGACGGTACTGAAAACAAAGGTTCCCTGGGCGCCAACGCGATCCTCGCCGTTTCCCTGGCCGCGGCCAAGGCAGCAGCACAGGACCAGGACCTGCCGCTGTACGCTCACATCGCCAACCTGAACGGCACCCCGGGTGTTTACTCGATGCCGGTTCCGATGATGAACATCATCAACGGTGGCGAGCATGCCGATAACAACGTCGACATCCAGGAATTCATGGTTCAGCCAGTAGGCGCCAAGTCTTTCTCGGAAGGTCTGCGCATGGGCACCGAGATTTTCCATCATCTCAAAGCCGTCCTGAAGGCCCGTGGCCTGAGCACTGCCGTCGGTGACGAAGGTGGTTTCGCGCCGAACCTGGCCTCCAACGAAGACGCGTTGAAAGTGATCTCCGAAGCCGTGGCCAACGCCGGTTACAAGCTGGGCACCGACGTGACCCTGGCTCTGGATTGCGCAGCCAGCGAATTCTACGAAGACGGCAAGTACAACCTGTCCGGCGAAGGCCAGGTGTTCACCGCTGAAGGTTTCGCTGACTACCTCAAAGGCCTGACCGAGCGTTACCCGATCATCTCCATCGAAGATGGCCTGGACGAGTCCGACTGGGCTGGCTGGAAAATCCTCACCGACAAGATCGGCGAGAAGACTCAGCTGGTGGGCGACGACCTGTTCGTAACCAACACCAAGATCCTGAAAGAAGGCATCGATAAAAAGATCGCCAACTCGATCCTGATCAAGTTCAACCAGATCGGCACCCTGACCGAAACCCTGGAAGCCATCCAGATGGCCAAGGCCGCTGGTTACACCGCCGTTATCTCGCACCGCTCCGGCGAAACCGAAGATTCGACCATTGCCGACCTGGCTGTGGGCACTGCGGCTGGCCAGATCAAGACCGGCTCCCTGTGCCGTTCCGACCGCGTTTCCAAGTACAACCAACTGCTGCGTATCGAAGAGCAGTTGAATGGCAAAGCCAAGTACAACGGTCGCAGCGAATTCCGCGGTTAATCGTTAACTGGTAAAAAGACACCGGATTGTGTCGGAAAAATCGCAGCAGCGATGGATTTGCCACTAATCTGATGCCTTAAGAGCACAAGCCTGGTTCTTCCAGGCTTCGTGCTATCAGAAGCTTCAAAGTTTTGGCATGGCTGTCTTTTTCCACTGGATACCTGATATTCGATGCGCAGTCCCAATTGGTTGTTCCTCGTCTTGCTCCTGCTGCTGGCTGGCCTGCAATACCGCCTGTGGGTGGGTAATGGCAGTCTGGCGCAAGTGGCCGAGCTGACTCAGCAGATCGCGGATCAACACGCTGAGAACGAAGGGTTGCTGGAACGCAATCGGGTCATGGACGCTGAAGTCAGTGAGTTGAAAAAAGGCATGGAGACCGTTGAAGAGCGGGCTCGCCATGAGTTGGGCATGGTCAAGGACGGTGAAACCCTTTACCAGTTGGCCCAATGATTCAGTCGTTACCGGCCTTCTGGGCCGTGATTCCTGCCGCGGGCGTCGGTGCCCGTATGGCCGCGGACCGTCCCAAGCAATACTTGCAACTGGGCGGGCGCACTATTCTCGAACACAGCCTTGGCTGTTTCCTTGATCATCCTGCCCTGAAGGGGTTGGTGGTCAGTCTTGCTGTTGATGATCCTTATTGGCCGAACCTGCCGTGTGCTGCCGATCCGCGTATTCAGCGGGTAGACGGTGGCGATGAGCGTTCTGGGTCGGTGCTCAATGCCTTGCTGCATTTGCATGCACAGGGTGCTGATGATGAAGATTGGGTGCTGGTTCATGACGCCGCACGACCGAATCTGAGCCGCGACGATCTGGACAAGTTGCTGAGCGAATTGGCTGACGACCCGGTGGGCGGACTGCTGGCGGTGCCGGCACGCGATACCCTCAAGCGTGTCGATAAGCACGGTCGCGTGGTTGAAACCGTGGATCGCAGCGTGATCTGGCAGGCGTATACGCCGCAGATGTTTCGCCTTGGGGCGTTGCATCGGGCGTTGGCGGACAGTCTGGTGGCGGATGCCTTGGTGACTGATGAAGCTTCGGCCATGGAGTGGGCGGGTTTGGCGCCGCGGTTGATTGAAGGGCGGTCCGACAACCTCAAAGTCACACGCCCTGAAGACCTCGAATGGCTGCGACAGCGTTGGGCTAATCGCCGCTGATTCGGCGGTGTCTGTCAGATTGCTTTCGCGAGCAAGCCCGCTCCCACATTGAATCTCCGGTGTACACAAATGATATGTTCACTGGAGATTCCATGTGGGAGCGGGCTTGCTCGCGAAAGCGGTAGATCAAACAACAAATCTGGCACTGAAACATCAGCCTCGGTACTCCGGCCGCTCGGCCAAACCTTCCTTCAGATAATCCACCAACTTGCGCACCTTGGGCGACAAGTGCCGTTGCTGCGGATAAAGCGCCCACACCGCCGTATTGGGCGGCTGATGCGCCTCCAGCAATGAAATCAAAGAGCCGACTTTCAGATGCTCCAACACGTAATAGTCCGGCAGCTGACACAAACCCACACCCTGTAGCGCCGCATCCAAAACCGCTTGCCCACTGTTGCAGCGCCAGTTTCCCTGTACCCGTTGCGAAAATTCCCGCCCGTTCTGTTCCAGTTGCCACATGTCCGAACTGCCGATCAGGCAATTGTGGCGGCTGAGTTCCGACAAGCTGTGCGGGCGACCATACCGTTCCACGTAGGTCGGTGATGCGCACAAGTACATGCGCCGTGGTGCCAGGCGTGTGGCGACCAGTCGCGAATCCTGAAGGCGACCGAGGCGGATCGCCAGGTCCAGCCCTTCGTGCACCAGATCGAGCGGGCGGTTGCTCAGTTCAATGTCGACGCGCAGTTGCGGATAAAGGCCCATGAAGCGGGTTACCAACGGCACGATGAACCGTTCGCCGTACGCCACGGCGCAGGTCATGCGCAGCATGCCTTTGGGTTCGCTGGTCAAGTCGCCGACTGCGCGCAAGGCTTCTTCGCGACCGTCCTGCAAGCGCTGGCAATGCTGCAAAAAGGTTTGCCCGGCTTCGGTCAGCGTGACCCTTCGGGTGCTCCGGTAAAGCAGTCTGGTCTGAAGGCGCTCTTCGAGGCGTACGATTTGTCGACTGACGTGAGAGGAAGAAACCCCTAGGCGTTCCGCAGCCGCCGTGAATTGGCTGCACTCGGCCACAGCGACGAACTCGTCGATTCCTTCCCAGCGATTTTCGGACATCAAGGATTATCCCTGTATGGCAATAATGTTTTGCTTTTGTCCGGATTATTCCTCGTAAGGCGGTGTATTACACTCCCTGTCTCGTTTTTATTCACCGGAGAATCCACATGATCAAGTCGCGCGCTGCCGTTGCCTTCGAGGCAAAGAAACCCCTCGAGATCGTCGAAGTCGATGTCGCCATGCCCAAGGCCGGTGAAGTTCTGTTGCGTGTGGTGGCTTCCGGTGTCTGTCATACCGATGCCTACACCCTTTCCGGCGCTGATCCGGAAGGCATTTTTCCGTCGATCCTCGGTCACGAAGGTGGCGCGGTGGTTGAAGCGATCGGCGAGGGCGTGACCTCCGTCGCCGTCGGCGATCATGTGATCCCGCTGTACACCCCGGAATGCCGTCAGTGCAAATTCTGCCTGTCGGGCAAAACCAACCTGTGTCAGGCGATCCGCGCGACCCAGGGCAAAGGCCTGATGCCGGATGGCACGTCGCGCTTTTCCTACAAGGGCCAGCCGATTTTCCACTACATGGGTACCTCGACTTTTTCCGAATACACCGTGCTGCCGGAAATCTCGGTCGCAAAGATTGCTAAAGAAGCGCCGCTGGAAAAAGTCTGCCTGCTGGGCTGCGGTGTCACCACCGGCATCGGCGCGGTACTCAATACCGCCAAGGTAAAACCGGGTGACACCGTGGCCATTTTTGGTCTCGGCGGCATCGGTCTGTCGGCTGTGATCGGCGCGGTCAAAGCCAAGGCTGCGCGGATCATTGCCATCGACATCAACCCGGGCAAGTTCGAGATCGCCAAGCAGTTGGGTGCAACCGACTGCGTGAACCCGAAAGATTTCGACCGCCCGATCCAGGAAGTCATCGTCGACATGACCGATGGCGGCGTCGACTTTTCCTTCGAGTGCATCGGCAACGTCCAATTGATGCGCGCCGCACTTGAGTGCTGTCACAAGGGTTGGGGCGAATCGGTGATCATCGGCGTGGCCGGTGCCGGCCAGGAAATCTCTACCCGTCCCTTCCAGTTGGTGACCGGTCGCGTCTGGCGCGGTTCGGCGTTCGGCGGCGTGCGTGGTCGTACCGAGTTGCCGAGCTATGTCGAAATGGCCGAAACCGGCGAAATCCCGCTGGATACTTTCATTACCCACACCATGGGCCTGGAAGACATCAACAAGGCATTCGACCTGATGCACGAAGGCAAAAGCATCCGTAGCGTCATTCATTTCTGAGGTCGGTCATGAGCCTGGAAAATATCTCCTGTCAGAAAAGCTTCGGCGGCTGGCACAAACGCTACAAGCACCGCTCCGATGTGCTCGGCTGCGACATGGTGTTCGCCGTGTACCTGCCGCCGCAAGCGGAGCAGGGCGGCAAACTGCCGGTGCTGTATTGGTTGTCCGGCCTGACCTGCACCGACGAGAATTTCATGCACAAGGCCGGCGCGATGCGCATGGCCGCCGAGCTTGGATTGATCATCGTTGCACCGGATACCAGCCCTCGCGGCCCGGATGTGCCGGGTGATCCGGATGGCGCCTGGGACTTCGGTCTCGGTGCCGGATTTTATCTGAATGCCACGCAGGAACCTTGGTCGCGGCACTATCGGATGCATGACTATGTCGTGCAGGAATTGCCGTCATTGGTTGAAGCCCATTTCCCGGCATCGGACAAGCGCGGCATCAGCGGTCACTCCATGGGCGGCCATGGTGCGCTGGTTTGTGCCTTGCGCAATCCGGGGCGATATCAGTCGGTGTCGGCGTTCTCGCCGATCAATAATCCGATGGATTGCCCGTGGGGCCAAAAAGCCTTTTCCCGTTACCTGGGTGAAGACCGGTCGAAGTGGCGCGAATGGGATGCCTGCGCGTTGATTGCCGAGGCTGGCGAGAAGTTGCCGTTGCTGGTCGATCAAGGTGATCGCGATGATTTCCTCGCTACCCAACTCAAGCCTGAAGCCTTGCAACAGGCGGCCAAACTGGCCGGTCATCCGCTGACGTTGCGCCTGCAGCCGGGCTACGATCACAGCTATTTCTTCATCGCCAGCTTCATTGACGACCACTTGCAGCATCACGCACGCGCCCTAGGGGGGGCTCTCAGTTAGTTTCCCCACCGCGCCGGGTCTGCTGTTGTGCAGGGCAAGGCGCGAGAAGCGTGGTTTGGTCATTCCAAATAAGCTTCGAGCAACGCAGCCCTGCACAACAGCAGGCCCGGCCCTCCGCGTTGTCGCCTTAAAGCGGGCCAGGCTGCGTTGCAGGCCTTGGAAAGGGAACAACCATTCCCAGCGGCCTGCGCCTTGCCTGGCCCGCTTTAAGGCGACAACGCGGAGGGGAAACTAATTGAGAGCACCCCCTCGCCTAATGCAGGTAGAATCACGCCCTGACAAAAATCGGGGCGTTTTTTTATGCGTATTGGCCACGGCTATGATGTGCACCGTTTCGCTGAAGGCGATTTCATTACTCTGGGCGGTGTGCGTATCGCACACGGCTTCGGGCTGCTCGCTCACTCCGACGGTGACGTCCTGCTGCACGCCTTGAGCGATGCCTTGCTCGGCGCCGCTGCGTTGGGTGATATCGGTAAACATTTCCCGGACACCGACCCGACATTCAAGGGCGCCGACAGCCGCGTGCTATTGCGTCACGTCGTCGCACTGATCCACGCCAAAGGCTGGAAGGTCGGCAACGTCGATAACACCATCGTCGCCCAGGCGCCGAAAATGGCCCCGCATATCGAATCGATGCGCGCGCTGATTGCCGCGGATCTACAAGTTGAGTTGGATCAAGTGAACGTGAAAGCTACCACCACCGAAAAGCTCGGCTTTGTCGGTCGCGAAGAAGGCATTGCCGTGCATTCCGTTGCCTTGTTGCTGCGCGCATGAATGAAGCGCAATTGCTCGGCCCGCGGGCCTATGGTGAAGCCCTCGGCACTGCGGTTTTAAAAGCCACAGCGGAAGATTTTCAGGTCGATGAAGTGCTCAATATTCCCCTCAGTGGTGATGGCGAACACTTGTGGATCTGGGTGGAGAAACGCGGCCTGAACACCGAAGAAGCGGCACGGCGGATTGCCAAGGCGGCGGGTGTGCCATTGCGCACCGTCAGTTATGCGGGCCTCAAGGATCGCCAGGCGCTGACTCGTCAGTGGTTCAGCGTGCAACTGCCGGGCAAGGCAGATCCTGATTTGTC
Source organism: Pseudomonas sp. BGI-2 (assembly GCF_004310295.1). GTDB lineage: Bacteria > Pseudomonadota > Gammaproteobacteria > Pseudomonadales > Pseudomonadaceae > Aquipseudomonas. The sequence continues at coordinate 41,169 of NZ_SISB01000004.1, forward strand.
GGCGGCAGAAAACGACACGCTGAAAATCCTCAAGACCGGTCGGCACAAACGCAAGCTGCAACGCGGTGCCCACTCGGCCAACGGTTTCACCTTGCGCCTGACGCAATTTGCTGGCGACAAGGCGGCCATCGAAGCGCGGCTGCAGCTGATCGCCAAGCAAGGTATTCCCAATTATTTCGGCGCCCAGCGTTTCGGGTTCGACGGCGGTAACGTGGTCGATGCCCGTGCCTGGGCCGCGCGTAAAGCGTTGCCGGAGCAGCGCAATATACGTTCGCGTCTGCTCTCCACTGCCCGCAGTTTTCTGTTCAACCAGGTGTTGGCGGCGCGTGTGGCGGATGGTACCTGGCAGCAAGCGCAGGTGGGCGATCTGCTGGCCTTCACCGACAGTCGCAGTTTTTTTCCGGCAGGTGAAGCCGAGTGCAGCGACCCGCGCCTGGCGATTCTCGACCTGCACCCGACCGGTCCCCAGTGGGGCGAAGGTGACTCGCCGGCGACCGGCGCTGTCCATGTACTGGAGCAGGCAATCGCCGCTCGCGAAGCGGATCTGCGCGATTGGTTGATTAACGCCGGAATGAGCCACGAACGTCGCATCCTGCGGCTGCCCATTGGTGGGTTGACGTGGCATTATCCCGAGCCTGACATTCTGCAACTGGAATTCGTCCTCCCGGCCGGATGCTTTGCCACCGTATTGGTGCGCGAGCTTGTTGATCTGGTGCCGGTGGGGCAGACGGACAGCCCATGCGTATTCTGATATCTAACGACGATGGGGTAACCGCACCCGGTCTCGCCGCGCTGTATGCTGCGCTGGCGGATTACACCGAGTGCGTGGTTATCGCCCCGGACCAGGACAAAAGCGGCGCCAGCAGCTCGCTGACGCTCGACCGTCCGTTGCACCCGCAAACCCTGGCCAACGGCTTTATCAGCCTGAACGGCACACCCACCGATTGCGTGCACCTGGGCCTTAACGGCTTGCTGGAACGCGAACCGGACATGGTGGTTTCCGGCATCAACCTGGGCGCCAACCTGGGGGACGACGTGTTGTATTCCGGCACCGTCGCTGCGGCACTTGAGGGACGATTCCTTGAGCGTCCTTCGTTCGCCTTCTCGTTGGTCTCACGGCAAGTGGAGAACCTTCCCACAGCCGCTTACTTTGCGCGCAAACTGGTCGAGGCCCACGCTGACCTCGACTTGCCACCGCGCACGGTATTGAACGTGAACATTCCCAATTTGCCGCTGGATCACATTCGCGGAATTCAACTGACCCGTCTCGGGCACCGCGCACGTGCTGCGGCGCCGATGAAAGTGGTCGACCCGCGCGGCAAGTCCGGTTACTGGATCGCCGCCGCCGGGGATGCCGAAGATGGCGGCCCGGGCACCGATTTCCATGCGGTGATGCAGGGCTATGTATCGATTACCCCGCTACAACTGGATCGCACCTTCAATGATGCCTTCAGAAGTCTCGATGGCTGGTTGGAGGGGCTGCGCTAATGGCTCGTGAACAAGACGATATTCTGCGTCGCGGCATCGGCATGACCTCGCAACGGACCCGCGAACGCCTCATTCAGCGTCTGTATGAAGAAGGGGTTTCCAACGCCAAGGTGCTGGAAGTCATCCGCCGCACGCCGCGTCACCTGTTCGTCGACGAAGCGCTGGCTCATCGCGCCTACGAAGACACGGCGCTGCCGATCGGACACAACCAGACCATCTCCCAGCCATATATGGTGGCTCGCATGAGCGAGTTGCTGCTGGAGGCCGGTCCGCTGGACAAGGTGATGGAAATCGGCACCGGTTCGGGCTATCAGACGGCAGTGCTGTCGCAGCTGGTTGAACGGGTGTTCTCCGTGGAGCGCATCAAGGTTTTGCAGGACCGGGCCAAGGAGCGCTTGGTGGAGCTGAACCTGCGCAACGTGGTGTTTCGCTGGGGCGATGGTTGGGAAGGCTGGCCGGCACTGGCGCCGTACAACGGTATTATCGTTACCGCGGTGGCCACCAATGTACCGCAGGCGCTGCTCGATCAGTTGGCCCCAGGCGGGCGACTGGTGATCCCTGTCGGCTCCGGTGAAGTGCAGCAACTGATGCTGATCATCCGCGAAGAACAAGGCTTTTCACGTCGTGTTCTGGGGTCGGTGCGCTTTGTGCCACTGCTCAACGGGCCGCTGGCCTGAGCATTTGTTCAGGCGCGCTGAATTCTCTTCGATTGCCCGGGTCTTACAGCGGCATCGAAGTGTTAAACGGTATTCATCGGCGGGCAGCAAACGTGTGCGCGAAGCGATTTCGCTTCATTAAAGGTAAAGCCTGTTTGGCCCGTTATACTTGCGACATTTCGTGCCGAAACACGGCAATCCACAATTTCAGCCACCACAAAGGGAGCGGCGGGTGAGTCTCACAGTCATTGCGCAGCGTATGGGTACAAAGAGCTTTCAGCGCCTGGTGATTGGCCTCGTCTTGAGCACCTTGCTGGTCGGTTGCTCCAGTTCCAAAACGAGTGACGTGCGTGTCGTCGACCGCAACAAAGGCGTCGCCCAGCGTCCGGCGGTGACCACGGGTCAGTACGTCGTTCGACCAAAAGATACGTTGTTCTCGATCGCTTTTCGCTACGGCTGGGACTACAAAGCCCTCGCCGCACGGAACAATATTCCTACGCCGTATACGATCCATCCGGGTCAGACAATTCGCTTCGATGGTCGCACTGGTTCAACCCCGACGCCGATCGCCAGCGCTACCGATTCAACGCCTTCTTCGACGCTGAAAACTACGGTAATCCGGCGCCAGCCGAATGGCGCAACTACGAGCACAACGGTGGTTGCACCGTCCGTCGGCAGCAAGCTGACCCCCGCTCCGATGCCTCCTGCCGGCCCGGCCCCGACCGGCTGGGGATGGCCATCTAATGGCATTCTGATTGGAAAGTTCTCCTCAAACGGTAGTTTGAATAAAGGAATTGATATCGCCGGGGATTTGGGACAGCCTGTTTTAGCTGCGTCTGATGGGACGGTGGTATACGCCGGGAGTGGCTTAAGGGGCTACGGCGAATTAGTCATCATCAAACACAGCGATACCTACGTCAGTGCCTACGGACATAACCGCAGGCTGTTGGTTCGGGAGGGGCAGCAGGTCAAGGTCGGACAGACAATTGCCGAAATGGGGTCAACGGGTACAGACCGGGTGAAACTGCATTTTGAGATTCGCCGACAAGGTAAGCCTGTAGATCCGCTGCAATTCCTGCCACGTCGTTGATTTGTTGTCAGCCTGTTCCGTCACGTAGAGGGAACAGGCTCCAGCGTTGCCAAGGATCAAGGCGCCGCTTGAGCTTGAGGTCGAACTCACCAAAGGACTATAACAATGGCTCTCAGTAAAGAAGTGCCGGAGTTTGACATCGACGATGAGGTTCTCCTTATGGAGACCGGCATCGCTACGGATTCGATGTCGAATGATGAAGGGGCTGCACCGCCTTCCGTTCGTGCCAAATCCAAACACTCCGCTTCGTTAAAGCAACACAAGTACATCGACTACACGCGGGCACTCGATGCCACGCAGCTGTACCTCAATGAAATCGGCTTTTCCCCTCTGCTCTCCCCGGAAGAAGAAGTTCATTTTGCGCGCTTGTCGCAAAGTGGTGATCCGGCCGGGCGCAAGCGCATGATTGAAAGCAACCTGCGGCTGGTGGTGAAAATCGCCCGACGTTACGTCAATCGTGGGCTGTCGCTGCTGGACCTGATCGAAGAGGGCAACCTCGGACTGATCCGGGCAGTGGAGAAATTCGACCCTGAACGCGGCTTCCGCTTTTCGACCTACGCTACCTGGTGGATTCGTCAGACCATCGAGCGCGCGATCATGAATCAGACCCGGACCATCCGGTTGCCGATCCATGTGGTCAAAGAGCTTAACGTGTACCTGCGGGCTGCACGGGAGCTGACTCAAAAGCTCGATCACGAACCCTCACCCGAAGAAATCGCCAACCTGCTGGAAAAACCAGTGGCAGAGGTCAAGCGCATGCTCGGCTTGAACGAGCGGGTTTCTTCGGTCGACGTCTCGCTGGGTCCGGATTCGGATAAAACCCTGCTGGACACCCTCACGGATGACCGCCCAACCGATCCATGTGAACTGTTGCAGGACGACGACCTGTCACAGAGCATCGATCAATGGCTTTCGGAACTGACCGACAAGCAACGCGAAGTGGTGGTACGCCGCTTCGGCCTGCGCGGTCACGAGAGCAGCACGCTTGAAGATGTGGGCCTGGAAATCGGCCTGACCCGGGAACGGGTCAGACAGATTCAGGTGGAAGGCCTGAAACGTCTTCGGGAGATTCTCGAGAAGAACGGCCTGTCGAGCGAGTCGCTGTTTCAGTAAGCGACAAGCTTGAGTGGCATTAAAAAACCCCGACTGGTGCGGGGTTTTTTATTGCCTGAGAGATGGGTGGCAATCGACTCAGGTTTGTAGTCTTGCGCTGTAAGTCTTGGCTTACTCTTTCGTAAGTGTTCGTTATTTTTACAGGGTGGCAGTCATCCATCTTCTTACGTCGTTCTTACTATCTAATTGATTTATATAGTTATTATTAAACATTAAAAGCATGTGACAGAGAGTTCTGGTGATTTTGGCCGATTGCTCTTGGTGGGGAACTCTCTAGTATCTGAACTGTGTCGACGGACAGATACGCCCTTCAAGGATGAAGGGAATGGACATCGCAGGAAGCGATTCATCAGGACGATGAAAAGGAACACAGGGAATAGGGAAAAAATGTGGGCGGGTCAAACCGCCCCTTTTTTTGCCTGTAGAAAAGCAAAAAGGCCCGCGAGGGGCCTTTTCGAGAACGCGGGGGAAATCAGCGTTCGAGGTCTTGGAGTTTGCTACCTACAGATTTGTTGATGACGCGATCAAACTCTTCAGCGTCCGGCATCGATTCTTTCTTCTCGGTGATGTTTGGCCAGATTTCGGCCAACTCAACGTTCAGCTGAATGAATTCCTGCATGTCTTGCGGGACTTCATCTTCAGAGAAAATGGCCACGGCAGGGCATTCTGGTTCGCACAGTGCGCAGTCGATGCACTCATCCGGGTGAATCACCAGGAAGTTCGGGCCTTCGTAAAAGCAGTCCACCGGACAGACTTCTACGCAGTCGGTGTACTTGCACTTGATGCAGTTGTCGGTGACGACGAAGGTCATTTCTAATTTTCTCCTCAGGCGGCGGCAGCGGAGCCCCTTCACGTTGGGGTCGCCAGGTTTGGGAGCGATAGTCTGCAGGCCAGGCTATTAGCCTGCAGCATCCCAAACCGCGCGAGATTCTAACAGCTTGCAGGCAAGTGCGTTAGATCCGTGTCTTTAGTGCATAGAGCATTTCTAACGCGCGACGCGGTGTCATGTCGTCCAGATCAAGTTTGGCTAACTCATCCAGTACCGGATGCGGCAGGCTGGCGAACATATCGCTCTGCTGCGGCGCGGCCGGTTTGCCTTTGCCTGGCTTCGGAACTTCATGAGGCAGGGCAGTCGCTTCCAGTCGGCCCAAATGCTCGCGAGCACGCACGATCACTTCGCTCGGCACACCGGCCAACTGCGCAACCGCCAGGCCGTAGCTCTGGCTGGCAGGCCCGGGCAACACGTGGTGCAGGAACACGATGCGCTCGTTATGCTCGGTGGCATTGAGGTGAACGTTGGCCACCAGCGGTTGCGCCTCCGGTAGCACCGTCAGCTCAAAATAGTGGGTGGCGAACAGCGTGTAAGCCCGCAGATGGGCCAGGCGTTCGGCGGCGGCCCAGGCCAGGGACAGGCCGTCGAAGGTGCTGGTGCCGCGACCGACTTCGTCCATCAGCACCAGGCTGCGTTCGGTGGCGTTGTGCAGAATGTTCGCGGTTTCACTCATTTCGACCATGAAGGTCGAGCGCCCACCCGCCAGGTCATCGCTGGAACCGATCCGGGTGAAGATCCGATCCACCAGCGACAATTCGCAACTGGCCGCCGGCACGAAACTGCCGATGTGCGCCAGCAACACGATCAAAGCGGTCTGACGCATGTAGGTGGATTTACCGCCCATATTCGGACCGGTGATCACCAGCATGCGCGTATTGTCGTCAAGGCTCAGGTCGTTGGCCACGAACGGCGTGGTCAGCACTTGCTCGACCACCGGGTGGCGACCCTGGGTGATGCGCATGCACGGCTCGTCAACGAAGCGCGGGCAGTTCAGGTCGAGGTTCAGGGCGCGCTCGGCAAGGTTGCTCAGCACGTCCAGTTCGGCCAGTGCGGCGGCGGTGTCTTGCAGCGGCGGCAACTGGGCGATCAGGTCTTCGAGCAGCGCTTCGTAGAGCATCTTCTCGCGGGCGAGGGCACGGCTCTTGGCCGACAGTGCCTTGTCCTCGAACGCTTTCAATTCCGGTGTGATGAACCGCTCGGCACCTTTCAACGTTTGGCGGCGGATGTAGTCGGCCGGCGCCGACTCGGCCTGCTTGCTCGGCAACTCGATGAAGTAGCCGTGAATGCGGTTGTAACCGACCTTCAGGTGAGACAGGCCGGTGCGAGCCTTTTCGCGTGCTTCAAGGTCGATCAGAAATTGCCCGGCGTTTTCGCTGAGCGATTGCAGATCGTCGAGTTCGCTGTCGTAACCGGTTTTCAAAACGCCACCGTCACGGATCACCGCGGGCGGGTTGTCGATGATGGCTTTTTCCAGCAACGCCGCGAGTTCCGGGTAGGTGCTGGTGGTCTTCGCCAATTGAATGATGTGCGGAGCTTCCAGCTCGGTCATCGCCACTTGCAGCTCAGGCAGCGCACCGAGCGCATCGCGCAGGCGTGCCAGGTCACGAGGACGGGCGTTACGCAGGCCGATCCGCGCCAGGATTCGCTCGATGTCGCCGATTTCCTTAAGCTGCGGTTGCAGTTTTTCGAAACGGTAACCGTCGAGCAGGCAGGTGATCGAGGTCTGGCGCGCCAGCAGTACGGTGAGATCGCGCAGCGGACGGTTCAGCCAACGAGTCAGCAGACGGCTGCCCATGGCCGTCTGGCAACGATCGACCACCGATTGCAGCGTGTTGTCGCGCCCGCCCGCCAGGTTAGTGTCCAGTTCCAGGTTGCGACGGCTTGCGCCGTCCAGCACCACGGTGTCGTCCAGGCGTTCATGACGCAAGCTGCGCAAGTGCGGCAGGGCGGTGCGCTGGGTTTCCTTGGCGTAGCTGAGCAGGCAACCGGCGGCGCCGATGGCCAGGGTCAGGTTTTCACAGCCAAAACCCTTCAGGTCCTGGGTGGAAAATTGCTGACAAAGACTTTTCAGCGCTGAGTCGCGCTCGAAATCCCACGGCGCACGGCGACGAACCCCACGACGTTTTTCCGCCGGCAGGTCCTTTGGCCAGTCATCCGGGATCATCAGCTCCACCGGATTGACCCGCTCCAGTTCCGCCAGCAGGTTTTCCCAGCCTTTGATTTCCAGCACGCTGAAATTGCCGCTGGTGATGTCCAGCACGGCCAGACCGAATAGACGCTCGTCACCCAGTACCGCAGCGATCAGGTTATCCCGACGCTCATCCAGCAGCGCTTCATCGCTGACCGTACCCGGCGTGATGATTCGCACCACCTGACGATCCACCGGCCCTTTGCTGGTGGCCGGATCGCCGACCTGCTCACAAATCACCACCGACTCGCCGAGCTTGACCAGTTTCGCCAGATAACCTTCGGCGGCGTGGTAAGGAATCCCACACATCGGAATTGCCTGACCGGCCGACTGACCACGGGCGGTCAGGGTGATGTCCAGCAACTTGGCGGCCTTCTTCGCGTCTTCGTAGAAGATCTCGTAGAAGTCACCCATGCGGTAGAACATCAGTTGGTCGGGGTGCTGGTTCTTCAGGCGCCAATATTGCTGCATCATCGGCGTGTGGCTGGACAGATCGGACAGTGCTTTATTCATCGGATATCAGGCAAATTCGTTGAAAGGTGTAGGGCAAAGGAGGGACATCGGCCCGGCTTTTCCGCGATAGGCGCAAGGTTAACATGAGCGGTCTGCCGGACGCAGGCGTGAAAGCCCTGCTGTACATTTCTGCTGTCTATGCATGATTTATGCAAAACAGCATTTGTCTTCCGAAAAAAGTTCAAGCACTATGCCCGCTATGCAAAAACGCAATGTTTCTACCGTCCTAAGAGCGCTGCTCGATCAGCACGGAATCTCCCCCACGGAGCTTCACCGTCGCACCGGCGTGCCTCAATCCACTCTCTCGCGGATCCTCAGTGGGAAGATCGTCGATCCTTCAGATAAACACATTTCGAAGATTGCCGAGTACTTCGCCGTGAGCACCGATCAGTTGCGGGGGCGCGCGGATGTTGCGTCCACCGCCAATGCCGGGCGCGATGAATTGCATTCCGAACTCAAGGACATAAGTCTGTGGGACGACGATACGCCCGTCGATGACGACGAGGTGTCGGTCCCCTTTCTTCGCGAGGTTGAATTGGCTGCTGGATCAGGAAGATTCGTCATCGAAGAGAGCGAGCGCTCTAGCCTGCGCTTCGGAAAGCGCAGTTTGCGCCACAACGGTGTGCAGTTTGATCAGGCGAAATGCGTGACGGTGCGCGGCAACAGTATGTTGCCGGTGCTGCGCGATGGCGCCACCGTTGGCGTGAATGCGGGCAAGTGCGGGATTGGCGACATCATTGATGGCGACCTGTATGCCATCAACCACAACGGTCAATTGCGAGTCAAACAGCTTTATCGCTTGCCCACCGGCATTCGCCTGCGCAGCTTCAATCGCGATGAACACCCGGACGAGGATTACACCTTCCAGGAAGTCCAGGAAGAGCAAATCGTCATTCTCGGTCACGTTTTCTGGTGGGGAATGTACGCCCGTTAACCTCACCGCTGTCCGCTAAAACCCGCCGAGAGCGGGTTTTTTTTCGCCTGCCAAAAACCGTCAGCGCCTTTGTTTGCGGGATGTCTATGCGTACGTGCATTCTGCGCGCATAAATAAATGCATTTATGCATTGACTGTATATGCATCCATGCATATTCTTTGTCTCAAGCCGCTCAACAAAGCAGCTCGAAACAAAGCTCTTTAGTTCCACCACAAAGGCAGCGATGAACCGGCCTCAACGGTTCAGAGGGTTGGCAACTGACCCGGGTGTGCAGCGTAAAGCACCAGAAGCAGTTATCCGGCGGGCAGGGACCGCGGTCGGAAGAACAATTTGAATGGACTCGTACCGCGCCAGTAGCGCCGAAAAGTCAACGCGAAGGACCGCATTACTGAAAAGCCCGGAACGCTCCGGGCTTTTTGGAATGCCTACCTACCCTCAGGCACACCCACCCTCGTCTGGGCATCGGCAGAGCAACAGGAAGGATCCGGCAGAAATAAAAAGGCATTGCAGATGTTGAAAGAATGCAGATGTGGACATTGCAAGAGACTGCTCGCCCGAGTGGGTGAGTGCACCGAACTCCAGATCAAGTGCTCGCGATGCGGGACGCTGAATCATGTGAAGGCCACGAGCCTCGAGCGATCGCCTTTGAGCGACATAAGCGCTGCATCCGCCGCGCAAACAACTCATTAACTCAATAGGTGAACCATGAACCGTTTCAAAAAGTACGTTACCCCGCTGTTGCTTTCCATTGCGCTGCTCGGCGCCGGGGGCAATGTTGTTGCCGCCAACCTTTTGGTCAACGGCAGCTTTGAACAGCCTGGCTGCAGCGGTAGCTGCATTCTGGATACCGCGGCGAAAACCAGTTTTATCACGGGCTGGACGACATTTCTGTCCGGTGCCGAGTATTTCAACATGCCGGCCTCGATTGGTGGCTCTGTCGCCGCGGACGGCGTGGTCATTGTCGACCTGGCCAACTACGTCTATGGCAACGGCGGCGGGATTCAACAGAACTTCGCCACCACGGTTGGCGCCAAGTACCGATTGACCTTCAGTGCAGGTAATTCGCGGTTTGCCAGTCGCTCCGGCGACGGCGTCATCCAGGTGAAAGTGGCCGGGCAGACCGCCACCTTCAACACCCCGGCTGCCAAAGGCGTCACGGTCGAGTGGAGCACCATCACTTACGACTTCACAGCGACTACGCCGCAAACGACGTTGGCTTTTTTCAACGAACAGAACCCGTACAACAACTTCGCTTTTATCGACAGCGTGATTGTTGAACGTCTGTAAACCCTTCACGCCTGACATCGCGAGGGTTGCTTCCAAACAAGCAGCCCGATCCTTTATCAATCACCCCCAGGGGACGTGACATGACAAACGAGCAACAAGCGTTGCTGGACATGCCGATCTGGCTCGTCATTGTCCTTGCCTTGGTGGGCGGGGTGTCCGGCGAAATGTGGCGCGCGGACAAGGACGGCGCCCGCGGCTGGTCGCTGCTGCGGCGTCTTGCCCTGCGTTCCGGGGCCTGCGTGGTGTGCGGGGTCTCGGCCATCATGCTGCTGTACGCCGCCGGCATGTCGATCTGGGCCGCTTGCGCATTTGGCTGTTTGACGGCGATGGCCGGGGCGGACGTTGCCATCGGGCTCTATGAGCGCTGGGCGGCCAAGCGGATTGGCGTTTGCGAAGTGCCGCCGCGCGATTCTCGCCCTGATCAACAGTGAGGCGACGTCGCTGCCCCTCACATTGAAATCTGACAGGAGGCCATTAATGCCGGTCGTCATCGAAAAACCGTCACAGCTGTTTTCCGCGATTGCAGAGGCACTGCGCATCGCCGTTCCCGGTTTGAATGTCGGGAGTCATCAAGATTTCGACAGCGCAGGCAATCTGGCCTGGGTTCTGATTGCACTCGAACACGATGCGCCGGGCAGGCGTGCCAATGACGGGCGCATCGCTCATCTACTGACGGTTTCGTTGCAAATCGTGTTGCCCACTTCCGGCCTGGCGGCCTGCGATCTGGGCAGCGAGTTGAAAAACCTGGTCACCGATAACCGCTGGAAATTGCCCGGCGATCAGTGCGATGTGCCGATGAGCATCGATGGCATTGCGTCCACGTTCATCAGCGGCTCCAGGGAATACAACGCCTGGACCGTTTCATTTACCCAGAACTTGTACCTCGGGCCGTTGCTGTTGGATGACCCCTTGGGCACGCCTAAATTTGCCCGCACGTGGGAGGTGTCGAACATCGACGATCCGGACCAGTACCAGACGCTTGAGGGGTAATCCATGTTCGATGCACTTATCAGCCAACACCTGGGCCCGATCATCGAGCGTCTGGCCGAAATGGAAACCGAGATTGAAGACCTGCACCGGCGCACCGACAGCCTCTGCCGCATTGGCGTGTGCGAGGAAGTCGATGCGAGCAGCAACACGTGCAGGGTCCGCCATGGTGAATTGCTGACGCCGGCCATCCGGTTTTTCAACCCGAGTGCCGGAGCACAAAGCGAGTCGCGCATTCCCTCCATCGGTGAACAGTGTGTGTTGTTGAACCATGGCGGGGGTGAAAGCAGCGGTCAGTCCGTTGCGTTGTTCGGCCTCAATGGTGGTCAGTTTCCGCCGGCCTCAACGATGGCTTCGCTGACGCGTCGCCGCTATCAGGACGGCACCGAAAGTGGCTACGACGACGCCAGTCATGCCCTGCGCTGGCAAAACGGCCCTGCAACATTCATCGGCACTCGCGAATCGCTCGAGCTGAGCATCGGCCCGACCCGATTGGTCATGACGCCTGAGGCGATCCAACTGCAACTGGGCGCGACCGGCTTACTGCTCGACGCATCCGGTGTGCACCTGAGCGGCCTCGTGGTGGATCACCAGGGGCGAGTCATTAGCACTGCATAAAGAGTTTTCCATGATCGGAATCGATAGAAACACTGGCGTAACGGTCGACGACTGGCTGCAGTTTGTACAGCGCGCAACCCGGGCGCTGACCACCCCCTTGGGTACGCGTCAGAAGCGCCCTTTGTACGGCTCCCTGATCCCGGACCTGCTGGGTCAGAACCTCGGCGACGACATGCTGATGCTTGCCCAGAGCCACGCGGCGCAGGCGTTTTACAACGAGCAGAACGGCATTGGTGATTTCCAGCCTCAGGTCATTGTTGCCAGCCGACACGGGGCAGGGCTGCTGCTGCGTTTCGCCGGCCTCTGGAAAAACCGTAATCAGACATTCGAGGTGGTGACATGAGTATGTTGATACCCGGGCAGAACCAGTTGGCCGAACCTTCGATCGTCACCGTCGAGGCGTTCGAGGACCTGCTCGCGGAGTTCAAGACGTTTGTCGTCGAGTACGTCGCAGCCCGCTCTCCCGAGCGTGCGGCAAAACTCAAAGTCAGCCTCGACAACGAAAGCGAGTTGCTGACCCTGGCCCTTGAAGCCTTTTGTGTGCGTCTGCAAATCCACGAACGCAAGTACAACGCCCGCATCAAGCAGATGCTGGCGTGGTGGGCGACGGGTAGCAATCTCGATGCGCGACTGGCGGACATGGGCCTTGAAAGACAATTGCTGGACCCGGGCGACCCGGCGGCATTCCCGCCCGTGGCCCCGGTTTATGAAAGCGACGATGACGCCCGGTTGCGTTATTACCTGGCGCCCCATGCACCGGCCGCCGGGTCGCGCATGCAATACCGTCGTGAGGTGTTCACCCTCGGTGAGCGACCCGCCGTGAAGGTGGAAACCGCCGTTGCGGGCGTGGTGACGGTCACCTACACGTTCGACCCGGACGGCTACGCGGCGCAGGTCAAGGACGGCAACGGACGCCGCACCGCTCCTGGCGAGGTGATGGTTACCGTGCTTGCCCGGGAAGGTGATGGCACGCCATCCGAAGCGTTGCTTGACGGTGTTCGCCAGCATTTCGCCCGGCCTGATGTGCGCCCCGAAACGGACCTTGTCACGGTGCAGGGGGCGCACATCAAGACCTACAAAATCCGGGTTGTGGCGAAGATCAACGCCGGGCCTGATTCGGGGCTGACCCAGATTGCCGCGCAACAGCAGTTGCAGGCGTATGCCGATGCCTGTCATCGACTGGAAGGGCGGGTGGATCCGAGCTGGATCGACTACACGTTGCACCGTGCTGGCGCGGTTCAGCTTGAGATTCTCGAGCCGGTCGAGCCGATTGTGACAACCGCTTTCGAAGCACCCTATTGCACGGGCGTCGAGGTCGAGGTGAACACGCTATGAGTGACGAAACGTCTCGTCCTGGCCTGCTGCCGGCCAACAGTTCGCCGCTGGAAAGGGCGCTTGATCTGGGTTTTGGCCGGTTGCTTGAGCGTATTACGCCGCCGTTTCCGGAGTTGATGAACCCCACCGAAACACCGTTGGCGTTCCTGCCGTACCTCGGAGCGGATCGCGGTGTCAGCGAATGGAGTTCCGAAGCGCCCGAAGCTGAAAAGCGTTTAACGGTCGAACTCGCCTGGCCCACCGCACGACAGGCCGGTACTCGAAAGGCGCTGGAAAACGCCGCTAAAGGTTTGCAATTGCGACCCGACGTGCGCGCCTGGTACGAGCAAACACCGCCAGGCCCGCCTTATAGCTTTTCCGTTCGGGCCTTTACCGAACAGCCTTACAGCGAAGAAATCGACGCTCGCCTTGATCGACGGCTGGCGGATGCCAAAAGCGAACGCGACACCTTGACGGTCTCCGTCGGCTTGAGCGCCTTCGGCAATCACGTCATCGGCGCCGCCACCGTCTGTGGCGAACTGACCACGGTATATCCGATTGTCATCGAAGGGCTCGAAGCCTTGGGCCAGGCCTTTATGGCCGCCGGGCTCTACACCGTCGAAACCTCCACTATTTATCCTCAGGGGTCCTAAATGGCCGACTATTACACCCTGCTTACCAATGCGGGGATCGCCTACGAAACTGCCTGCAAGGCGGCGGGCTTGCCGATCAAGTTGTCTCAACTTTCCGTTGGTGACGGCGGTGGCGCGGTTTACAACCCGGCGGCAACCGACACCGCGCTCAAGCGCGAAGTCTGGCGCGGGCCGCTCAATGCGCTGTTCCAGGATGAGAAAAATCCGAGCTGGTTGCTGGCTGAAGTGACCATCCCGCCGGATGTTGGCGGCTGGTATGTGCGTGAGGCCGGGATCTGGACCGATACCGGGATTCTGTACGCCATCGTGAAGTACCCGGAATCGTTTAAACCGGTATTGGCGACGTCGGGGTCGGGCAAAGAGTTTTATATCCGCTCGATTTTCGAGACGAGCAATGCCTCACTTGTGACACTGGTGATCGATGACACAGTGGTCAAGGCAACGCGGGCCTGGGTGATGGGTTATCTCGCGGACGAGTTGGGCAAGCTCGATGGCAAGCAATCGGTTCGCGCGGCGACTACGGAAAACATCGTGTTGAGTGGCGCGCAGCAGATCGACGGCGTCGCGGTGCTGTCTGGACAACGCGTGCTGGTGGTGGCGCAAACGGCGGCGAAGGACAACGGCATTTATGTTGCGGCCAATGGCGCTTGGCTGCGTGCGACTGACGCCAACGCCAGCATCAAAGTGACGCCAAACCTGACTGTAATGGTCGAAGAGGGTGCGGCGAACGGTGACTCTCTTTGGCACTTGGTCACGAATGGTCCGATTACGTTGGGCACTACTACGCTGAGCTTTGAAATGCTGGCCGGTAGAACGGGTATTCAGGCTGGGACTTACAAGAGCCTGACGGTCGATAAATACGGACGCGCCACTGCGGGCACGAACCCGGAAACCCTGGCGGGGTTTGGCATCAAGGATACTTACACGAAGCCCGAAATCGAGGCGATGATCGCGCAGGCTTCGGCTCTACCAGTCGGGGCTATGGTCACGTTTCCAACGGAAAGCGTTCCGCCAGGTTTTCTCGAAGTAGATAACAGTCTGTTTAAAGACACGCTGTATCCTGATTTGGCTGCCTGTCTCAACCGCAAGTACAACTTGCCAGGTGACGCAGCGGGCTACACCCGGTTGCCTGAGTCGCGTGGCGAATTTGTTCGTGGCTGGGACCATGGTCGTGGTGTTGACCCGGGCCGGATGATCGGCAGTTGGCAGAAAGGCAGTATCGCAGCGATAGACACCAACCTGCCGGCCACCCAAACGATCGCTTCCAATATCGCGGATTACGCTGCATCAAGGATAAAGACAGGGTACGACAGCGGCGATACGGGGCTTTACTCGGGCGTAACGTTGATGGGTGTGAACCCGCAGGCAAACTACCCGCTTCCCGGTGGCCCCGAGGTCACCTATGGCATCACGCGACCAAACAACGTGGCGTTCATGTTGTGCATCAAAGCCTGGAACGCACCGATCAATCAGGGAAATGTCGATATCGCGGCACTTGCCACGGAAGTGCAGACAATGGCCGTCAATCGTGGTGTCGTTGGCGATGTACGCAATGGCCGGATGGTGCTGACCGCTGAGTCGGCAACGGCCACTTACACGGCTGACGAATTGGTGGTCAAGGATGCTTTTGGTGGTCGCCAGTGGGTCCTGCCTAACCTGGCGCTGAACATTAATCTGGCGACGGTTGGCGCTGGAGGCATGGACAGTGGCACTGCCCCGTCCAGCGGTTACGTGGCGATTTACGCCATCTACAATCCGGTCTCCAGGCAAGCAGTCGCGTACGCAGTGAATGCAACGTCGGCCGTTGTCGCTGACGTGTGCAAGAAGCCGATGCCGGCAGGGTATACCGCCTCCGCACTTGTCGCAGTGGTCGCAACCAATGCCTCGGGTCAAATGCTTCCGGTCATCGTAAACGGGCGTCGCCACTACATCAGATTGCTTCAGATGTTTACGAGTATGGTGAACATCGCAAATGCACCTTGGGCGATTACCAACGTCGTTCCACCCAATGCCAAGTCCTATTCCGGCGAGCTCGGATTGTTCAGCGTCAATGGGGGAGCCATGACCATCAACCTGGCTACCGGCGCCTATGGCATCGGGCAGAGTAACTTCACGAACTCGATCGTTGCGGGTCAGTTAACGCTGTTGAATTTCTACGATGTCGCGATTGAGACGCCGCAACTTACGCACATCACCACCAGCAGTAATGCAGGTGGACCAACGTTTTACGCTCACTGCAATGGGTATTCGATATGAGCAAGTTCGTACAGATCAGAGGGGATCAGGTTGTCACGATTTCCCCGTGCCGCCAGGACCCGGCGTATTGGCCAGATATCGTCGAGGTTGAAGACGATGATCCGCGATACGTGGCGTTGTTGACGATGACCCAGTCAATCCTGACAGGGCTGTCGACCAGTGAGCCCAGAGAAATATCAATAGAAGCACGCGATCAAAGCGCTGCTTCGCAACCCTGAACGCCCCGCACCGACGGGGCGTTTTCTTATCCACAAATCAACACCCGACAGCCCCTTCCTCAAGGGGCTTTTTTATACCTGGAGAAACCCAAATGGCAGAACGCCAAACCTACACCGTCCTCGTCCCGTTCCCCGTCGGGCGCGGTCACTGGTCCGCCTCCGGCCAAGAGTTGGACCTGCTCGACGTCGAGGCCAATGCACTGCTCAGCGCCGGTCGCCTGGAGCTGAAATCCACATCCACCAAGGCCGTGAAGGCCGCTGCCAAGAAGGCTGAATAACCATGGCTGAGGTTCTGAACTTCGAGCACAACGGCATTACCGTCAATGCCACTGAATCCCCCGAGGCCATGGGCGGCCTGGGTGACAACGTCATCGGTCTGATCGGCACCGCGCCGAAGGCCGATCCGCTGATTCCGCGCAATGCCCCGTTCCGCATCAACAGCTTCACCACTCAGGCGCTGCTCGATCCGACCGGCACTGAGTCGGGCACGCTGTTTCACGCAGTGTTCCAGATCTTGAAAGTGGTCAAGGTACCGGTCTACGTGGTCATCGTCGAAGAGGGCGCGACCCCGGCGGACACGGTGAATAACGTGATCGGCGGCGTCGAGCCTCTGACCGGTCGCAAACTGGGCCTGGCCGCGTTGAGCGGTGTGCCCGAAGACCTGACCATCATCGGTGCACCAGGCTTCACCAGCACCAAAGCCGTGGCCAGTGAATTCGCTTCGTTCGGCAAGCGCATCAAGGCGCGGGTGGTACTCGACGGCAAGGACGCCGCGGTGGCCGATCAAGTGACCTACAGCCAGGAATTGGGCGGTGCGGACCTCGGTTTTGACCGTTGCCTGCTGGTACACAACATGCCGTCGGTGTACTCCAAGGCAGCGAAGAAAAATGTGTTCCTGTCGCCATCGAGCCTGGCCATCGCCGCCCTGGCCAAGGTCAAGCAGTGGGAGAGCCCGGGCAATCAGGTGACCTACGCCGAAGACGTGTCGCGGGTCGTGGAATACAACATCCTCGACAAATCCACCGAAGGCGATCTGCTCAACCGCTACGGCATCAGCTACTACGCCCGGACCATCCTCGGCGGCTTCTCGCTGTTGGGTAACCGCTCCATCACCGGCAAGTTCATCAGCTACGTCGGCCTCGAAGATGCGATCAGCCGCAAGCTGGTCAAGGCTGGCCAGAAAGCCATGGCGAAAAACCTGACCAAGTCGTTCATGGATCAGGAGGTCAAGCGCATCAACGACTGGCTGCAAACCCTGGTTGCCGACGAAACCATTCCCGGTGGCAGCGTGTACCTGCACCCGGAATTGAACAGCGTCGAAAAGTACAAGAACGGCACCTGGTTCATCGTCATCGACTACGGCCGCTACGCGCCGAACGAACACATGGTTTATCAACTCAACGCCCGCGATGAAATCATCGAGCAGTTCCTGGAGGACGTTCTCTAATGTTTACCAACCGTGTAAGACAGGCCATCGCGGCCACCCTGCAAGGCCTGCCGTTGTCAGCGACCGTGGAAAGTTTTACTCCGCCGAAGATTGAGTTCGGAATGGAAACCATGACGGGCGGGCGCTTTATCGGCGAGGAAATGATCAAGAACGGCACCGTGCTGACGGCTAATCTGGTCCTGCAAGGCATGGGGCCGGAGGTGATGCTGGCCTTGGGTGTGAAACTGGGGGACGACATTCTTCTGAACGTGCGCGAGGCCGGTCAGGATCAGGATGGCAACACTTGGTTTACCTACCACACCGTCGGCGGCAAGCTGAAATCCCTGGTCGAAACAGCGATCAAAATGGGTGACAAACCCACCACCACGCTCGAACTTTCGTGCCGCACCTACAACCGTCTCGAAAACGGTATTCCGGTGATCGACATCGACGTGCGCACGCAAAAGTTCGTGCTCAACGGCGTGGACATTCTCGGTGATGCCCGTCGCGCGGTGCTGATCCCGTAACCCCTCGCACGACCCCAACTCAGTTAAGCGCAGTCCCTGTGGGAGCGAGCCTGCTCGCGATAGCGGTGTGCCTGACACATTTGATGTCGGATGTACCGCCGCAATCGCGAGCAGGCTCACTCCCACAGGTTGCACACCCAAGGAATTCATTTCATGTCCTGGACGCCTCCCGTTCACGTCTTGCTGTCGCCGATCACCGCCGACGATCAATCGACGCTCGAGCAGATTCAGCTCAAACCGTTGTTTTACGCTGCACAGAAGGAAGCACTGGCCCGCGCGGGCGATGACGAAGATGATCAGTTCTTTGAGCTGGCGAAATTGGCCACCGGTCTGTCGGTCAAGGAACTCGACCAGCTCAAACGCCCGGACTACGTGAGCATCGCGCAGTACGTGCATGAGATGTCTACTCGCCCGGCGTCGTATTTTCTACAGCAGGACACCGAAGCGGACGCAGCATCGGACGATCCCGATCAAGTGCAACTGCTGCAACCGCTTAACGCAGCAGGTCGCAGCCTGACCTCGCTCACCCTGGAAATGCCGGTACTGCGAGCGACCAAGGCGATGAAAAAACTCAAGACGCCCAAAGAGCGCGCCGAGTTCATCACCGCTCATTGCACCGGCCTGATGATTCCTGATCTGGATCTGTTGACCGTGCCCGACTGGACACAGCTTCAGGTACGCATCGACGATTTTTTAA
This sequence comes from Pseudomonas sp. BGI-2, assembly GCF_004310295.1. Lineage (GTDB taxonomy): Bacteria > Pseudomonadota > Gammaproteobacteria > Pseudomonadales > Pseudomonadaceae > Aquipseudomonas. The sequence goes on from NZ_SISB01000004.1 coordinate 59,967, forward strand.
ACAAACCGGCGGACTTCTTTCGGAGCGCGACATCGAAGTAATCCTCGATGTTGTGCCGCTCATTTACTCGGTAAGTGAGGCGGAAATTCTGGAATGGGACGCCGGCAAGGCATTGCGCCGCTACGACATCGCGATCACTCGCCTTGGCGTGAAACAGGAGTAGAGCGGGATGGCGGACGATAGATATTCGCTCAAATACGCAGCCATCGATAACGGTGGGTTGGCGTTTGCACATACCAGCCTGACTACCGCATCCACAAGCGTTATGTCAGCACAAGGTACTGGCCCCTACGCCAGGGATCAAATGCCTGGCCTCGGTCTGGCGTTGGAAAACGTCGGGATCAAGCTCGGGCTACTGACAACGGCTGTTGAGTCGTTGACCTTGAAGCTTTCGTCGCAACGATTGTTACCACAGGCGACGGGAGCCGGTGAAAAGTGTGAGTCGGCCTGCGAGCAGAAGAGTGCGGGCAAGTCGGGTAGCCTTATCGACCCGCCCGACCTGCTTAAACCCGCGATAGCGATGGATTCGGCCAGGGCCGATCTGAAGCAGGCAGGCCAATTTACCCCGCGTCAGAGCGAAGAGATGGCGCAGGCAACCCAGCACATCGCTAGCGCTCCGCTGGTGGCGGCCGGAGGGACCAACGCGGTTGATTTGGTGCGGATTGAAAGCCTGGCCGCCAAGGCGGGAATCGCAGGTGATCTGCCCAATGCTTCGGACAGACAGTTTGAGCTGCTGCGCTTTGCAAGTGACGCTGGCGTCGCCGCGTCGGCGTTCAAAATGCCGGCCATGGATGTCGCAGAGATGATGGTCGATTGGCGCACCTCCATGAAGCTCAACGGTGCTCAAACCTTTGACCTGGCGGATGCAGTCAACCAGTTGGGCAAGATACCCCGTGGTGCGAAAGCAACTGACATCGGCGCCGTCTTGCAGCGTGATGGTAGTGCTGCTACAGCAGCAGGCCTGGCACCCGCGCAAGCCGCCGCATTAACGACGGCATTATTGAACACCGGTACGCAAAAGGCTGATGCCGGCGTAGCGCTGAAAGACATCGCCGCTGCCATGGGCAAGGGGGATCAGGCCTCCAAAACCGAGCAGGCGGCCTGGAAGCAGCTGGGGCTGGAGCCGAAAGCGGTGGCGAACGGCTTGCGTGATATTGACGCGGCACCTGGCACGGTAATGTCGGTGCTTGCGGCCTTGAACGCGCAACCTGCCGAGAAACGCCCGACGCTGGCCTCCACGTTATTTGGCAATAGCGATCTGGCGGCGCTGCGCATGGCGCAAAATCTTGGCGATGTGAATCAAGCCTTCTGGCAGGTGAAAGACAAAGCCCAGTACGCCACGTCGGAACTGGGTGACAAGGGCTCAGTAAGGCAAGACGCACTCGCGCTGTCGAAAACCCGGCAAGGCCAGTTGAACGTTTTGAGCGCACGCACTGATCATCTGTCGGTGGCCACGGGCGATGCGCTGGCACCTGCGACGGATAGCTCGATCCACTCGCTTGGTTCCCTGGTTGATAGCTTGAGTGAATTTGCTGAAACCTCGCCTAAAGCCACCGCTGCAATTGTGCTGGTTGCAGCAGCGATCAAACCGCTGGTGGGGGCGTTGTTCACAGCCGTGAAGGATGAGATGACCAGTCAGGCGGCCAAGCGAGTATTGGGCGGCGAGGCTCCCCGGCTCACCGGAAATTCTCTGAAAGGCATGAGTGCTTCATTGGGCGTATTCAAGCGTTTTTTACCTGGAGCATTTGCGTTAAAGGCCGTCCCCGATGTGATTGAAGGCACGATGAGCGGCGACCTCAAGATGCTCGGCGCTGGCCTGGGAGCCGCTGGCGGCGGTTGGGCGGGGGCTTCGGCGGGTGCTTCCATGGGCGCCGCTGTGGGTACCTTACTCGGTCCCCTTGGCACGGCCATTGGCGGAGCGATAGGTGCGGTCGGCGGCGGATTGGCAGGGAGCTGGATAGGTGGGGAGTCGGGTAGCTGGCTGGGTGAAAAACTCGCCGCACCTGCCGACCAACTCGCCGCTCCGGATCAGGTCAGCAAAGACCTGACCAGCGCCCGGACCAGCAATCAGCAGAACTCGATGACGGCGAACATCTACATCAATGGCCAGGATCAGGCCAGCGCCACTCAGTTGGCGAACCTGGTGATACAGCAGATTACCGGCCAATTCGGACTTATGACCCTGCCCAACTCACTCGCCATGCGAAGTGACGCGGCCCTGACCGACGGAGGTACCTGATGCGTCAGCAAATGGTGTTGGGCAATTTCATTTTCGGCCTGTCCAGAAACTTCGCTTACAACAGCTTGCTGCGCGGGGCGGATGGAGGTTGGAAGAGCATCGACATTGTCACCGGTAAACCCATATCCAGTCAGACCGGCCAAGGCCTGCAAACGCTGAAAATATCGGGCAAATCGATGTACGCGACGGCGATGGACCGGCTTGATGAGTTGCGTGCATTGCAGGCGCTGCGCGTCCCTGTGCCGTTGGTTGACGGCATCAGCCGCAATTGGGGCCTATGGCAGATCATCACGGTGTCGGAAACCCAATCGAGCGTGATTGATGACGGCACTGCGATGGTGGTCGAGTGGGCAATCGATTTACTGGAGTTCGCCAATGCGTAGTGTTCGAAGTATTGCCGGTGATTCGGTGAATCTGCTGCTGTATCGGGCGCTTGAGCGTTGTGACGATGCCGCCGAGGAGGCGCTTTGGCGTCTCAATCCGGGACTCGCCGAATTTGCCCCGGTATTGCCGGCGGGTGTGCGGGTGCTGCTGCCTGAACTCGATTCAAAACCGATTGCACCCCAGCCGGCTTCGGCCTGGGATTAAGGAGGCTACATGTCACTTGGTTTTACACCCTCGGTTGAGATTTACGGTGCGAACGCTGCGCTGCTCAACGAGCGCCTGATTTCATGGCAGCACATCGATGCGGCAGGGATAGAGTCCGATCAACTGACGCTTGCAATTAACTTGGAAGGACTCGGAGGACTGCCGAGCCTGGGCGGAAAAATCGGCTTGCGAGTGGGCTATGTGGAGTCGGGCCTGGTTGATAAGGGTGAATTCGTCGTCACACGGCGCACGCCGACGCTGTTTCCCCTGCGCATGACGCTGGTGGCCACGGCGGCACCGTTCAGTGCCGCGGATGAGACCGGCTTCAAGCAACGCCGATCAGTCAGTCATGGTCCGACAACCATTGGGACGCTGTTTCGCCAGTTGACGTCCAGGCATGGATTTTCACCGCGCGTAGCCCCTGATCTGGCGCAAATCAAGATTGAACATATCGACCAGTCCAACGAGACGGACATGGGTTTTCTGACCCGACTTGCCTGCCTCCATGACGGTGTCGCCAAACCGGTCAACGATCTGTATGTGCTGGCGCGACGTGGTCAGGCGAAGTCGCTGTCGGGTAAAGTCATGCCGGACATAAAGCTCTCTGTGACGACCAACAATCGACCGGGCGATCAGGCTTTTATCGCTGCAACACTCGAAGAAACCGCGCGGGCAAAATACCAGGGCTGCAAGACCAGTTGGTGGGATGCAGCGGCTGGTCAAGTGCGTGTCGAGGAAAGCGGCATCGCGCCGTTCAAGACCCTTCGGCAACGCTATCAAAGCGCAGGCGATGCCCGGGCCGCCGGTGAAGGCGAGGTGCGCCGGATGTTGCGTGAAGCATTGAAGGTGAAGATCGACTGCCCCGGCAATCCGGGATTGGCCGCCGAAGGTCTGGTGCTGCTGGACAGTACATGGCCCGACTTCATGCGCGGTCGTTGGTCAATCGACAAGGTTACGGCCAGCGGCAGTCGTCAGAACAGCTATCGCTGTTCGATCGAGGCGACCTGTCTGGATGCCCGGTCCTGAAGACATGAACTGATTTCTACCGGTGACGGCCGAGTGACTTTTCCATCCTGTCTTTGGGTATAACCATGACTCTTACGCAACAACTGCTGGAAACCATCATGCCCAACGCCCGCTCCCAAGCGGGCGTTTTCATTTCCGTTCTCAACACCGCCATGGTTCGCTACAGCATCAATACGCCGAAACGCATCGCCGCTTTCCTCGCACAAGTCGGCCATGAGTCCGGGCAGCTGCATTATGTGCGTGAACTTGGCAGTGACCAGTATTTGAGCAAGTACGACACCGGCACGTTGGCCGCCCGTTTGGGTAATACACCCGCGTTAGACGGCGATGGCCAAAAGTATCGTGGCCGAGGCTTGATCCAGATCACCGGTCGCGACAACTATCACCAATGCAGCCTCGGTCTGTTCGGCGATGATCGTTTGTTGTTTTTGCCCGAACTGCTGGAAAAGCCTCAATGGGCCGCCGAATCAGCCGCCTGGTTCTGGCAACAAAACGGCCTTAACGAACTGGCCGACCGCGATCAATTCAACAGCATCACCCGCCGCATTAACGGTGGCCTTAACGGCCTGCAAGATCGTCTGCAACTCTGGGCGCGGGCGAGGGCGGTGTTATGCCAGTCTTCGGTCTGATGCCGTTTTCTTACCGGGCAATCGGCCTTGTTGTGTTACTGGCGGTGTTGGCGTATGGCTCGGCGGCGCTGGCCTGGCACGTTCAAGATTGGCGGTACGGCCGGCAACTGACGGAACAGGCCAGGCTGCACGCCGAGGCACTGAATCAGCTGACGCTGGCCGCCGCAACGCAGCAACAGGCCGAGCAGGACAAGCGTCTGGCGCTGGAGCGGCGTCTTTCGGCCAGCGAACACACCCATTACCGAGCGCTGAGCGATGCCCAACGTGATCAAGGTCGCTTGCGCGATCGTCTTGCCACTGCTGATCTGCGCCTGTCAGTTCTCCTCGATGCCGGCGACGCTGCCTCAGGCGATTCAGTGCCAGCCTCCGCCAGCTCCCGCAGCCTGGATAATGGCGCCCCGCGAGCCCGACTTGACCCGTCGCATGCTCAACGAATTATCGCCATCACCGACGCCGGCGATAGCGGACTGATTGCATTGCAGGCCTGTCAGGCCTACGTCAGAGCCGTCGCTCGCTAACATTTTGATCGATCCTGTGCCTTGCAAGCGCAATCTGCTCGTGTACGGTAGTGCTCATTCCGCTCGCTCAGGAGATGACCGTGAAAGAAATCACTCAACTGGCCGCTAACCTTGGCAGGCGCTTGCAGGTTCTGAATGCCCACGTCACCGCTGCCGAGTCCTGTACCGGCGGTGGGATCTCAGAAGCGATCACTCGCATCCCGGGGAGTTCGGCGTGGTTCGAGGCCGGTTATGTGACGTACTCCAACCGGCAGAAAACCGAGCAACTGAACGTTTCTCCCGAATTGTTCCCTGTGGTGGGCGCGGTCAGTCGTGAAGTGGTCGAGGCGATGGTCCGCGGCGCGCAGGAAAAAAGCCGGGCGTATTTTGCCGTGGCGGTCAGCGGCGTGGCCGGCCCGGATGGCGGCTCTCCGAACAAACCGGTCGGCACGGTGTGGCTGGCGTGGGGCGTCGGTGAGCAGGTGTTCAGCGAGGTGCAGCACTTTACCGGTAACCGCGATGAGGTCCGCCGACAAACGGTTAAGGCCGCGCTAGAGGGGCTGCTGCGTCATGCCGCTGGAGAAATCTCAAATCAGGGGTAGGCGATCCTGAAACGCTGTGGAATAATACTGGCTACTTATACAGGTGTTGGCCGTCAGGCCTTATTGATTACGTGAGGACTTTAATGGACGACAACAAGAAGAAAGCCTTGGCTGCGGCCCTGGGTCAGATCGAACGTCAATTCGGCAAGGGTGCCGTAATGCGTATGGGCGATCAGGACCGTCAGGCGATCCCGGCTATCTCCACTGGCTCTCTGGGTCTGGACATCGCGCTCGGCATTGGCGGTCTGCCAAAAGGCCGTATCGTTGAAATCTACGGTCCTGAATCCTCCGGTAAAACCACGCTGACGCTGTCGGTGATCGCCCAGGCTCAAAAAGCCGGCGCGACCTGCGCATTCGTTGACGCCGAACACGCCCTCGACCCTGAATACGCTGGCAAACTGGGCGTCAACGTCGACGACCTGCTGGTTTCCCAGCCGGACACCGGCGAGCAAGCCCTGGAAATCACCGACATGCTGGTGCGTTCCAACGCGGTTGACGTGATCATCGTCGACTCCGTGGCTGCCCTGGTTCCGAAGGCTGAAATCGAAGGCGAGATGGGCGACATGCACGTGGGCCTGCAAGCCCGTCTGATGTCCCAGGCGCTGCGTAAAATCACCGGTAACATCAAGAACGCCAACTGCCTGGTGATCTTCATCAACCAGATCCGCATGAAAATCGGCGTGATGTTCGGCAGCCCGGAAACCACCACCGGTGGTAACGCGCTGAAGTTCTACGCTTCGGTTCGTCTGGACATCCGTCGTACTGGCGCGGTGAAAGAAGGTGATGAAGTCGTCGGTAGCGAAACCCGCGTCAAAGTCGTGAAGAACAAGGTGGCTTCGCCGTTCCGTCAGGCTGAGTTCCAGATTCTTTACGGCAAGGGCATCTACCTGAATGGCGAGATGATCGACCTGGGTGTTCTCCACGGTTTTGTTGAGAAGTCCGGCGCCTGGTATGCCTATGAAGGCACCAAGATCGGTCAGGGCAAGGCCAACTCGGCCAAGTTCCTGGCAGACAATCCGGAAATCGCCACCAAGCTCGAGAAGCAACTGCGTGACAAGTTGCTGACCCCTGCGCCGGACGTCAAAGCATCGCCAGTCAAAGAGACGGCTGCTGACCTGGCAGACGCTGATATCTGATTGATCCGATGACCGCCGTACTCGATACACTCGTCGCGGTGCGGCGAACCGCCATGGACCTGCTCGCACGACGCGAGCACGGTCGAGTCGAGCTGACGCGTAAACTGCGTCAGCGCGGCGCTCTTCCTGAAATGATTGACACAGCACTCGACCGTTTGACGGAAGAGGGTCTGCTGTCCGAATCCCGTTACCTCGAAAGCTTCGTTTCCTACCGTGCTCGTTCTGGCTACGGCCCTTTGCGTATTCGCGAGGAACTGAGCCAGCGCGGCCTGCAACGTAACGACATCGAACTCGCCTTGCGCGAGAGCGGTTTCAACTGGCAGGAGCAACTGGAAGAGACCTGGCGGCGCAAATTTGCCGGGCATCTGCCGATAGACGTCCGGGAACGCGCCAAGCAAGGGCGTTTCCTGAGTTATCGGGGATACTCCATGGAAATGATCGGCCGCTTGTTCAGCGGTCGGGGAATAGATGATTAATAAAAACGGCCCGCTATTTCGATAGCGGGCCGTTTTTTTTGCCTCGATTTTGTCTCATGTCACCTTGGACGGCTCTCGCGCACGCTGTTGCGCCTGGGGTTTGGAATGGGCCCAGTTTTCCGGCAGGTTGATGTAGTCCACCAGTTCCCGCAGGCGGCCATGGTCCCTGGCGTTGAAGTTGAAGGCCAGTCGCGCCAGATGACTGAACTGCGCTTCATCGTGCTCCTCGCCGTTATAGGCATGCTGATGAAAGTGATCGCTCAGGCACAGGTCGGCGAACGCTTCCTGCATGTCTTCGAGCGCCTGGTCGCTGAGCTTGTGGTTCATGCGGATCACGAACTGATGCTTGAGCCAGCGACTGGAGTGGAAGTTGCCGTAGAACTGGTTGATCTGCTCCACCGCTTCTTCGGCGCTGTAGACCAGGCTCACCAGCTTCATGTCGGTTGGCAGGATGTAGCGATTTTCCTCCAGTTGATGGTGAATGAAGTCCAGCGCGCCTTGCCAGAACTTGCCACCCGGCGCATCCAGCAACACCACAGGCACCAATGGGCTTTTGCCGGTCTGAATCAACGTCAACACTTCGAGCGCTTCATCCAGGGTGCCGAAACCGCCTGGACACAAGACCAGCGCATCGGCTTCTTTGACGAAGAACAGCTTGCGGGTAAAGAAGAAGTGGAAGGGCAGCAGGTTTGAGGTGCCCTGGACGGTGGGGTTGGCATGCTGCTCGAAGGGCAGGGTGATATTGAACCCCAGACTGTGTTCCAGGCCGGCACCTTCATGGGCCGCCGCCATGATGCCGCCACCGGCACCGGTAATGACCATCAAGTCCGAGCGCGCCAGCGCAGCGCCGAGTTCCCGGGCCAGGCCATACAGTGGGTGTTCGATCGGTGTGCGCGCCGAGCCAAAAACGGTGACCTTGCGTCGCCCCCTGAACTGTTCGAGTACGCGGAACGCATGCTCCAGTTCGCGCAGGGCTTGAAGGGTGATCTTGGCATTCCAGCGATTGTGATCTTCCTGGGCCATGCGCAACACGGTCAGGATCATGTCGCGGTAAATCGGGATGTTGGGGCTGTTGGGTGAAACCAGGTTGAGTTGCTCTTCGACCTTGCTGATGAGGTCGTGGCCGCTTTCTTCGAAATGACGGCTCAGGAGGTCATTCGGTTGGTAAGGCATTCAACTTCTCCTTCTGCACAGAACCCTTGGCACCGACAAAACAGTCGTCAGCGCCGCGACACCTCATGTGTCGCTGTCTGCCCAAGCCCATGCCTGGGCGCTCCACCCGACTCGGTTCGAGTCGTCCATACAGGCTCTGTTTTTTCCTTGGATGAAAGAAACGTTCGCACAACAAGACACGCGACGGGCAGCCCCTTTCCTGCCCTGAAAAAGTGATCGTGAACACTCTAAATCTAGACCCTTGCAGAGATTCTCGCTGACTTGATCATTGCGCCGCAAAGTCTTTCCTGGCAACCGCTTATTGACGATTTGCAAGGTGAATTCACCGTTCGTCAGAACGCAAGCCACGGGCTCAACGCTCTGATTTACTAAGTTACAGGCGTGACACGACAACTTTGCGTCAAAGGCAGGGCGCACGGTTCAAGCGGTTCAAGGATTTTTCGCCCAAACAGGGCGAGGTGCAGGGAGGCTGGAAACGATGGCCAGAGTCATTCTGGAAATCGATACGCATCTGTATCGATTACTGAAGTCATCCGCCGAGACTAATCATTTGAGTCTCGAAGAGGAGTGCTGCCGGCGACTGGGGGGCGGTGAGCGGCGTTCGCGTTATTTGCAGGCGTTGGTGGCAGAACTGCGCGCCGAGGATGAACAGCGGCGCGCCAATTCCCGATGATTACTTCTTCTTGGCCGGAGCCGCTTTCGGGCAATCCGATTCCTGATAGCTGGCGGAACCGACTGAGCGGTTGGTCTTCACCTCAGTGAAGTCGTAACGCATGACCGCGCCCTTGGCCATCAGTTTGCGGAACGATGGGTTGTTGCATACAGAGGCGCCCAGCTGGAAATACACGGCTTTGGGGTCGGCACGCATCTTGTTGGCGTGACTGCTTTGTACGCTCAGATGATTGATCAGCGTATTGCCTTCGGCGGTGTAGCCTTGATCAAGAATGTCTTCGTTGATCGCCCGTGGAGTGCCAACACTGCTTTGTGCGGCGACGTTTCGCAGTTCTCGGTTGAGATTCTGCTCACTCAAGGACGCAGCCTGAGCGCTGAAAGACGACGCCAGCAAAATGGCAGCGGTGGGAACGATAAGGCGCAGCATGAAACTCTCCTGGTTCAGTGACTGGTGGTTCGACCCGTCACATGACTGTGCGTTCAGTGGCGGCGAATTATAGGGGACGAGGCCTGGACGGTACAGGCTTGCGCCGGCTGCTCTGATAAACTGCCGCGTCTTTGTGCCCTGTCGAGTGTTTTTCGTGTCGATTTTCTTTCCCCTCTGGTGCTGCCTGCGATGAGCCCTGTAACCCCACCCTTTGCGGCAAACGCCGTCGCCCGCTTGCGCGACGAGCGAGAGGAGGAGGGCATCAAGCCGATTCAGGCCCGTGGCTGGAGGGCGCCGCGTTGCCGAGCCTGCCGCGTGATCGAGAGTCACTGCCTGTGCGCCTGGCGCCCGCAGGTCGAGGCCCGCTCCGGCGTGTGCCTGATCATGACCAACAAGGAAGTGTTCAAACCGAGCAACACCGGTTGGTTGATTGCTGATGTGGTGCGCGACAACCATGCCTTTATCTGGTCCCGCACGGAAACTGATCCGCAGCTGCTGGCGTTGCTGGCCGACCCGCAATGGCAACCGTATCTGGTCTTTCCGGGTGAATACGTCGAGCCTGAGCGAGTGACGAACACCGTCGAGGCCGATAGCACCAAGCGGCCATTGTTCATTCTGCTCGACGCGACCTGGACCGAAGCCCGGAAGATTTTCCGCAAGAGCCCGTATTTTGATCGGCTGCCGATCCTGAGCCTGTTGCCCGAAAAGCTGTCGCGCTACCGGTTGCGCAGGTCGACCCGCAGTGAGCATTTGTGCACTGCCGAAGTGGCGGCACTGTGTCTGGATCTTGCGGGCGATACCGAGGCGGCATCGGCGCTGGACGCTTATTTCGATGTGTTCAGCCAGCATTACCTGGACGCGAAACACCAGCTGGACATGAACGTTGCAACGCCAGCCCACACCGAGCTGATGCCTTTCGTGCAGAACACGGCTCCGGTCATCTGCTGATTGTCGCCCATACTGCAAAGAACTGTACCGGCCAGGCACCTTGACCACCCCGGTTTCGCTGGGCATGCTTGGCGCCGATTGGGGCGCGGCCAAAGTTTGATACGCCGTATTCTTTACGTGATAGCCACGTGATTGGCGTTGAACGTGCCCTGTTGGTGCAGCTCCGTGGCTGTGCCTTGAGTTGTTAGAAAAACAGGATCATTAGAAAAATGGCCACATACGAAATCCTGATTGCCGATGACCACCCTCTTTTTCGTAGCGCCCTGCATCAAGCGTTGACCCTCGGTCTGGGGCCGGATGTCCGTCTGGTGGAAGTGGCAAGCATTGCCGAGCTGGAAACCCGACTGGACGAAAAGGCTGACTGGGATCTGGTGCTGCTGGACCTCAACATGCCGGGGGCCTACGGTTTTTCCGGGTTGGTGCTGCTCCGCGGTCAGTACCCGCAGATTCCCGTGGTGATGGTGTCGGCCCAGGAAGAAGCCTCGATCATGGTGAAGTCCCGTGAATTCGGCGCCAGTGGCTTCATTCCCAAGTCCAGTGACCTGAGCGTCATCCAGAAAGCCGTGCGTGCAGTGCTCGATGGCGATGTGTTCTGGCTGCCCCAGGCGTTCGAAGCCGTGAGCGTTTCCGCTGAAGCCAAGGCGGCCAGTGAAGGCCTTGCCAGCCTGACGCCTCAGCAGTTCCGGGTGCTGACAATGGTCTGTGAAGGACTGCTGAATAAGCAGATTGCTTACGAGTTGAGCGTTTCCGAAGCGACGATCAAGGCCCACGTCACAGCGATTTTCCGTAAGCTGAACGTGCGGACTCGCACCCAGGCTGCGTTGCTCCTGCAACAACTTGAGTCAATTTCGAGCCACTAAGAGTTGGCCTGTTCACGCTTTTTTGACTTTGGTTGATCTAGCTTTCCCACTCATCTTTGGTCAGTTGCCTACTCTATGTCTCCATTCAAAGGCCAAACCGGCCTCAAACGCATCCTCAACGCTTCCGGCTACTCGCTGGACGGCCTGCGCGCAGCCTTCACCGGCGAAGCGGCTTTTCGGCAACTGGTGTTGCTCAACGTCATCCTGATCCCGCTTTCGTTCTTTCTGAACGTCAGCCGTGTCGAGCAGGCGCTTCTGATCGCGGTCTGCCTGTTGGCATTGATCGTCGAGTTGTTGAATTCGGCAGTGGAAGCGGCCATCGACCGCATTTCCCTCGAATTGCACCCGCTGTCCAAGAACGCCAAGGACATGGGCAGCGCCGCTCAGTTCGTGGCGTTGAGTATGATCGCGCTGGTGTGGGCGGTGATTCTGCTTTAAGCGATGGTGGGCAGCACGATCTCGTCGCTGCGCTGAACCCCGGCGGTGAAAGCGCGGCACAGGTCGAGGAATTCGCGCATCGCCGACGTCTGATATTTCTGTTTGTGCCAGATGAAATAGAACTGCCGCGCCAGATCCAGATCCGGCGTCTCCACGGGCACAAGGCTGCCGCGGCGGAACGCATCGCGCAGCGCCAGGCGCGAAATGCAGCCAATCCCCAGGCCTGACTCCACCGCGCGCTTTATCGCTTCGGTGTGTTCCAGTTCCAGACGGATGTTCAGCGCGCTGCGATGGTGACGCATCGCCTGGTCAAAGGTCAGTCGCGTGCCAGAACCTTGTTCCCGCAGAATCCAGGCCTCGTGGGTCAGTTCTTCCATGGTCGCGCTGCCACGCTTGGCCAGTGGATGCTGCGGTGCGCAGAACACCACCAGCTCATCCTCGACCCAGCTCTGCACTTCGATGTCCGGATGGCTGCAGTCGCCTTCGATTAGACCCAGATCAATTTTATAGTGCGCGACTTGCTGCACGATGTTGGCAGTGTTCTGCACGTGCAGCTTCACCTGGCTTTCGGGATGGCGCTGCATGAAGCTGCCGATCAGTAAGGTGGCCAGGTAATTGCCGATGGTCAGGGTCGCGCCGACCGCCAGAGAGCCGAAACCGGACTTGCCGTTGAGCAAGTCTTCGATTTCCTTGGCCTGGTCGAGCAGGGCCACCGCTTGGGGCAATAACTGTTTGCCAAGGGCGTTGAGGCTCAGCCGTTTGCCGGCGCGGTCGAACAGCTGGCAGCTGGACTGGCGCTCTAGCTCGGTGATCGAGGTGCTCGCCGCCGATTGCGAGAGGTTGAGCGTCAGGGCAGCACGGGATACGCTTTCCTGCTGGGCGACGGCGACGAATACTTGAAGTTGACGGAGAGTAAATCGCATATCTATATAACCGATAACCCTTATCTTAATAATCCATTTAACAGATATTGTCGCTGCCATTAGAATGCGATGCAATTGCGCACATCAGTGGCGCAGGCAAAATCTCCAGGAGTCCCACGTACATGAGCAACATGAACCACGAGCGTGTCCTCAGTGTTCATCACTGGAACGACACTCTGTTCAGCTTCAAGTGCACCCGCGATCCGGGCCTGCGCTTCGAGAACGGTCAGTTCGTGATGATCGGCCTGCAACAGCCCAACGGCCGGCCGCTCATGCGCGCTTACTCGATTGCCAGCCCGAACTGGGAAGAGCATCTCGAGTTCTTCAGCATCAAGGTGCCTGATGGCCCGCTGACTTCCCAGCTGCAGCATCTGAAGGAAGGCGACGAGATCATCATCAGCAAAAAGCCTACCGGCACCCTGGTGCTGGATGACTTGAAGCCTGGCAAACATTTGTACCTGCTCAGCACCGGTACTGGTCTGGCGCCGTTCATGAGCGTCATCCAGGACCCGGAAACCTACGAGCGTTTCGAAAAAGTGATCCTGTGCCACGGCGTTCGTTACGTCAACGAAGTCGCTTACCGCGAGTTCATCACCGAGCACCTGCCGCAGAACGAGTTCTTCGGTGAGGCGCTGCGTGACAAGTTGATCTACTACCCGACCGTGACCCGCGAGCCGTTCGAGAACGAAGGTCGCCTGACCGACCTGATGCGCAGCGGCAAGCTGTTCAGCGACATCGGTCTGCCGCCGATCAACCCGCAGGATGACCGCGCCATGCTGTGCGGCAGCCCGAGCATGCTCGACGAGACCAGCGAAGTGTTGAACAGCTTCGGCCTGAAAGTTTCGCCGCGGATGCGCGAGCCGGGTGACTACCTGATCGAGCGTGCGTTCGTCGAGAAGTAAGAAGCCGCTGCACTGCTCTACCTGTGGGAGCGAGCAAGTCGGATCGCCGCACCGCCGCTCCCACAGTGGTTTTGAGTTGGTCATGAAAAGCCCGCGTTGCCTGAGAAGGCAGCGCGGGCTTTTTCGTTTCTGGGGGTCAGACTTTTGCGGGAATGACTTCAAGCACGAGGATCACGCCCGCCTCGGGGTAATGCCAGCGCACATCCAGATCCCAGAACTGCGCACCATATTCCCGCTCAGGCGTAGGAATCTGGTACGCCGGACGTGGATCTTGCGCCAGGCATTGCTCGATCAGTTCGACCAAGGGCTCTTCAAGACGCTGAGCGTGCTCGTGAGCCTGTAACAGTGCTGAATCCGTCCACTGCACGGGAATCAACAGTGGCGCGGCGCTGGCAATGCTATTGGAGGCCGTGTCAATGATGTCCGCGTAAGGCACGTAGGGTTTGATGTCGAGAATCGGCGTGCCGTCGAGCAGGTCGATTCCCGATATCCACAGGCGATTGGCTTCAACCTTGTCCAGCTTCACCACGGATTGACCGATGCCATTGGGCCGATGCGTCGCGCGGGTGGCGAACACACCCATGGATTTGTTACCGCCCAGGCGAGGAGGGCGGACTTTCAGGCGTGGCTTTTCTTCCAAGGCCTGATGAAACAGGAACAGCAACCAGACGTGGCTCACCTGTTCCAGCCCTTGCACCGCATCGCCCTGATCGAACGGCGCCACCAGTTCCAGCACGCCGCGAGCGGCCGGGGCCAGTTGCGGCTGGCGCGGGATGGCGAACTTCTCCTTGAAGCAGGAGCGCACGAAGCCGATGGGGGAAACGTTGTAGGTCATGGTTTGGGTCGAGGCGGGAATTTGGGCGGGCATGATAACCCGATCAACCCTGGAATCGGTGGTGACCGGTAGGGCCCCTTCGCGAGCAAGCCCGCTCCCACAGGGTTCTCGAGCGAACACACAATGTGTGTTCAGCACAAAACCTGTGGGAGCGGGCTTGCTCGCGAAGGACGCACCGCCAATCTAGAGACTGAACCCACCATCCAACGGAATAATATTCCCGGCCATGTAAGCCCCGGCCGTACTCGCCAGACTGATCGCCAACGCCGCCATCTCTTCCTCTCGCCCCCAGCGTTTCATCGGAATCAACGCCGTATCCTCGGCCAGCGCCTGCTCATCATTACCAATGTGCTGCGTCATCTTGCTCGGGAAACGCCCCGGCGCGATCACGTTGACGTTGATGTGCTGGCTCACCAGCTCCCGCGCGAGAATCCGCGACAGTTGATGCAGGGCCGCCTTGCTCGGCCCGTAGGCGTAAGCCTGTTCGCCAAAGGAAGAAATCCCCGCCACCGAACCGATGTTGATGATCCGCGCAGGATTGGCTTCCGAACCGGCCTTGCGCAGCAATGGCAAAAACTGCTGGATGCAGTTGAACACCGAGGTCACGTTAAGCTGCATGACCTTCTCCCAGCCCTTGACCGGGTAGCTTTCCAGTGGAGCGCCCCACGTGGTGCCGGCGTTGTTCACCAGAATGTCCAGGTGACTGATTTGCTCACCCAGCCGCAGGGCCAGATGCTGCACGCCTTCTTCAGTGGCCAGATTGGCAGCGATGGCGTGGCAACGACCCAACGCACTCAGTTCATCCGCCGTCTGCTGACACGCTTCGGCATCCCGGGCGCAGACGTACACGGTGGCGCCAGCTTCGACATAAGCCTTGGCGATCATTTTGCCGATACCACGGGTGCCACCGGTCACCAGAGCGGTGCGGCCTTGCAGGGAAAAGTACGGGTGCATGGCGAATCCTGAGAGCTGAGGGTCAATACACCCTAGTCGTCAGCCGCCAGAAGCGGAGCCACTATTTTTGCGAGGAATGAAGGTCTATACAGCCTTGAGCGGCCACCACTTCTTAGGGACAGCGCTTGCTGCGATGGCGCTTTGAAGATCGCCTTCGCCAGCAAGCTGTGCGCCTACAGGGGACGGTGGCCGCTCGAGGTTTCGTGGGCGATTTACTGCGGGCGAACGCGCAGGGTCAGGCCCTTGAGGAAGTTGCGCAGCAACTGGTCGCCGCACGAGCGGTAGTTGGTGTGGCCGAACTTGCGGAACAGGGCGCTCAGCTCAGGCTTGGACACCGGGAACTCGGACGCCTTGAGGATCGCGTGCATGTCGTCTTCTTTCAATTCGAAGGCCACACGCAGTTTCTTCAAGATGATGTTGTTGGTCACCGGCACTTCGATCGGTTGCGGCGCACGGCTTTCGTCCTTGCCGCGCTTGAAGGTCACCAGGCCATCGAGGAAATGCGCCATGACTTCGTCCGGGCAGCGTACGAAGCCTTCCTCGTCTTCCTCTTTCTTATCGAGGTACGTCACCAGGTCTTCCAGGGCCACGTCCATGCCGCCGAGCTTGATGATCTCGATGACTTTCTTGTCGCTGATGTCGAGCATGTAGCGCACGCTGCGCAGTACGTCGTTATGAATCATGGTGTGCAATCCTGATATTCAGCAGTGGGCGCCGCATAAACAGCGGCGCCGAAATGTGTGGCGGCGTGAAAAGTCTTAGAACTTCTCTTTGCCGGACAGGTAACGCCATTGCCCCAACGGCACTTTGCCGATGGACACGCCGCCGATGCGGATGCGGCGGATGGCGACGACCTTCAGACCAACGGCCTGGCAAAACAGGGCGATCACGCCCGGTTGCGGGTTCTTCATCGCAAAACGCAGGCGGTTTTCGTTCTGCCAGCTGGCCTTGACCGGCGGCAGTTCCTTACCTTTGTAGGTCAGGCCGTGGTTCAGGCGGTTGAGGCCGTGAGCCACCATGTCGCCTTCTACCTCGACGACATATTCTTGTTCGATCTTGGCGGAATCGGCGGTGAGCTTGCGCAGGATCTTCCAGTCCTGGGTGAACACCAGCAGGCCGCTGGCATTGGCCTGCAAGTCGGTGCTGGCGGTCAGGCGCAGGAAGTGGCCCTTGAGCGGACGTTTGCTGAAGCGGTGTTCTTCGCTCAGGGTCTCGGCGTTGATGGTCGCCATCGCCGTTTCCGCGTCCATGCCCACGGGCACGTTGAGCAGGAGGGTCACCGGCTCCGGTGCAGTGGCCTTGGCTTCTGGATCAAGCTCGACTTTTTGCGTGTCGACCTTGAACTGCGGCTCGTCGATGACTTCGCCGTCCACGGTGACCCAGCCGCCCTCGATGAACAGCTCAGCCTCCCGACGGGAACAGCCGACGAGTTCGATGAGGCGTTTGGAGAGACGAATCGGGTCAGTCATGACAGGGCCGTAACAAAAAAGGGGTGGGCATTGTACCTGCGTGGCGCCGGTTAATCCCGGCTCCATTTGCCGCATGTGCTTTTAATGTGGGAGCGGGCTTGCTCGCGAAAGCGGTGGGTCAGCCAATTATCTGTTGAATGACACACGCATTCGCGAGCAAGCCCGCTCCCACACTTGTTCTATGTTGAGTCAGCCATTGCGCGTCAGTTGAAGCGCCTGGCGCAAGCGCATGTGCAACAGCGGATAAGGCTGGCCCATGCCATCGACTTCCGAACGGCCAATCACCTCGAACCCCTGCTTGAAGTAAAAACCCAACGCTTGCGGGTTCTGCTCGTTGACGTCCAGCTCGTCGGCGTTCAAATGCTCCATGGCATAACGCAGCAACTGTTTGCCCAGGCCCTGGCCGCGGTGGGCCGGGTCAATGAAGAGCATTTCGATCTTGCCCGCCGCCACCCCGGCAAACCCGGTGATGCGCTGGCGCGAGTCCCTGGTGCAGATCAGCATCACCGCGTCGAGGTAGCGGGTCAGCACCAGGTTCTTCAGCAATTCAATGTAGCTGTCCGGCAGAAAGTCATGGGTGGCGCGCACCGAGGCTTCCCAGACTTGAGTGAGTTCTACGTAGTCGCTCTGTTTCGGCGTGTGGATAACCGAATGTTGGCGCATGGCCGAATGCCCCTTTTCCTGTGAGTGTCGAGAATCCTTTCCTCACAAAACGATAGTCGTAAAAAAGCCCCGCATCTCGTCAAGAGAGCAGGGCTTTTCGTATTTTTTGCGTTTAGATCTGTTCAGCCCACAGGTCGTATTCGTCGGCGTCGGTCACTTTGCACCAGACCTTGTCGCCCGGCTTCAGGTTGCTGCCGTTGTCGATGAACACATTGCCGTCGATTTCCGGGGCATCGAAGAAACAGCGGCCAACCGCGCCTTGTTCGTCGACTTCATCGACCAGCACTTCGATTTCACGGCCGACGCGCATTTGCAGACGGGCCGAGCTGATGGCTTGTTGATGCGCCATGAAGCGGTCCCAACGGTCCTGTTTGACGTCGTCCGGAACGACTTCCAGGTCCATATCGTTGGCCGGAGCGCCATCCACCGGCGAGTACTGGAAGCAGCCGACGCGGTCGAGCTGGGCTTCGGTCAGCCAGTTCAGCAGGTACTGGAAGTCTTCTTCGGTTTCGCCGGGGAAGCCGACGATGAAGGTCGAACGGATGATCAGATCCGGGCAGATTTCGCGCCAGTTCTTGATCCGCGCCAGGGTCTTGTCTTCGAAGGCCGGGCGTTTCATGGACTTCAGGACTTTCGGGCTGGCGTGCTGGAACGGGATGTCCAGGTACGGCAGGATTTTCCCGGCGGCCATCAGCGGGATCAGCTCGTCGACGTGTGGGTACGGATAAACATAGTGCAGACGCACCCAGACGCCGAGGGTGCTCAGGGCTTCGCAGAGTTCGGTCATGCGGGTTTTCACCGGCGCGCCGTTCCAGAAACCGGTGCGGTATTTCACGTCGACGCCGTAGGCGCTGGTGTCTTGCGAGATCACCAACAGCTCTTTGACGCCGGCCTTGACCAGGCGCTGGGCTTCGTCGAGCACATCACCGACCGGACGGCTGACCAGTTTGCCGCGCATCGACGGGATGATGCAGAAGCTGCAGCTGTGGTTGCAGCCTTCGGAAATCTTCAGGTACGCGTAGTGGCGCGGGGTCAGCTTGATGCCTTGCGGTGGCACCAGGTCGATCAGCGGGTTGTGATCCTGACGCGGCGGCACGGCGTCGTGCACGGCATTGACCACCTGCTCGTACTGCTGCGGACCGGTCACGGCCAGCACGCTCGGGTGAATCTTGCGAATGTTGCCTTCTTCGACGCCCATGCAGCCGGTCACGATGACCTTGCCGTTTTCCTTGATGGCTTCGCCAATCACTTCCAAAGATTCAGCCTTGGCCGAATCGATGAAACCGCAGGTGTTGACCACCACGACGTCGGCGTCCTGATAGGTGGACACAACGTCATAACCTTCCATGCGCAGCTGGGTAAGGATGCGCTCGGAATCGACCAGTGCTTTGGGGCAACCCAGGGATACGAAGCCAACCTTTGGATTGGCCGGCGCAGGAGTGGTGGACATGTCTAACCTCGGTATTTGAGACGCCTCCAGCCGAAGACGGCAAGGCGACTGACGGGCGCTATGTTGCGCCTCTGGTCAAAAAGTGCGCAATTCTAGCGATGAGAGGCGCAGTTGACCAGCTTTATGCAGGGAAATACGACGAGTGCTGCGCTATGCTTCGTCCCGTTAGGCTTTACCGATTCTTTACAGTCAACAAAACGTCTGTAACGTCATGTAAAACAGCGCATGCTGCGTTTAAAAGCATAGTGCTTCTTTCAAAGAAGTCCGGTCTGGGTAGTAGGAGTGGTGGATGGGTCAGGCAAGTAGTCAGGCGGCGGGAGCCGAGCATTCGGCGGCGAAGCCGATCGGCATGCTGGTCGCGGCGGTCGGGGTGGTTTATGGCGATATCGGCACGAGCCCGCTGTACACCCTCAAAGAAGTGTTTTCCGGTCACTATGGTGTACCGGTCGACCATGACGGCGTGTTCGGGATTCTGGCGCTGATTTTCTGGTCGCTGATATGGGTTGTCTCAATCAAATATGTGCTGTTCGTGCTGCGTGCCGACAACCAGGGCGAAGGCGGGATCATGGCCTTGACCGCCCTGGCTCGGCGGGCTGCGGCCGGGCATCCGAAGCTGCGCATTTTTCTAGTGGTCTGCGGGCTGATCGGTGCGGCGCTATTTTACGGCGATAGCATGATCACGCCGGCTATCTCTGTGCTCTCGGCGATTGAAGGCCTTGGACTGGCTTTCGAGGGTATAGACCATTGGGTGGTGCCGCTGTCGTTGGTTGTGCTGGTGGCGCTGTTCCTGATTCAGCGCCACGGCACTGCGCGGATCGGCATTCTGTTCGGCCCGATCATGGTCACCTGGTTTGTGGTGCTAGGTGCGCTCGGTGTCCACGGCATCCTGCAGCAACCGGAAGTGTTGCAAGCGATGAACCCGATCTGGGGCGTGCGCTTCTTCATCGTACACCCGGGCATGGGCGTAGCCATCCTCGGCGCGGTGGTGCTGGCACTGACCGGCGCCGAAGCGTTGTACGCCGACATGGGCCACTTCGGTCGCAAGCCGATTGCCCGCGCCTGGTTCATCCTCGTGCTGCCGGCGCTGGTGCTGAACTACTTCGGTCAGGGCGCCTTGCTGCTCGGTGATCCGGAAGCCGCTCGTAACCCGTTCTATCTGTTGGCGCCGAGCTGGGCGTTGATCCCGTTGGTCGGTTTGTCGACCCTGGCCACGGTGATTGCCTCGCAAGCGGTGATTTCCGGTGCGTTCTCCCTGACCCGTCAGGCGATCCAGCTCGGTTACATTCCGCGCATGCACATTCAGCACACCTCCAGTGCCGAACAAGGCCAGATCTACATCGGCGCGGTGAACTGGGCGCTGATGGTCGGTGTGATTCTGCTGGTGATCGGCTTCGAATCCTCCGGCGCCCTGGCCTCGGCTTACGGGGTGGCCGTGACCGGGACCATGCTGATGACCAGCATTCTGGTCTCGGCGGTGATATTGCTGCTGTGGAAATGGCCTCCGATCCTCGCGGTGCCGCTGTTGCTCGGTTTCCTGTTGGTGGACGGTCTGTACTTCGCGGCCAACGTGCCGAAAATCATTCAGGGCGGAGCGTTCCCGGTGATCGCCGGTATCGCGCTGTTTGTGCTGATGACCACCTGGAAGCGCGGCAAACAGCTGCTAGTGGAACGCATGGACGAGGGTGGGCTGCCGCTGCCGATTTTCATCAGCAGTATCGCCGTACAACCACCGCATCGCGTCCAGGGCACCGCTGTGTTCCTCACCGCTCGCCCGGACGCCGTGCCTCACGCGTTGTTGCACAATCTGCTGCATAACCAGGTGCTGCACGAGCAAGTGGTGCTGCTGACCGTGGTCTACGAAGACATCCCGCGGGTACCGCCGACACGGCGCTTCGAGGTTGAATCCCACGGCGAAGGGTTCTTCCGGGTGATCCTGCACTTTGGTTTCATCGACGAACCGGATGTGCCGCAAGCGCTGAAGCTGTGTCATCTCGATGACCTCGACTTCAGCCCGATGCGCACCACCTACTTCCTCAGCCGCGAGACGGTGATCGCCTCCAAACTCGAAGGCATGGCCCGCTGGCGCGAGGCGCTCTTCGCCTTCATGTTGAAGAATGCCAACGGCAATTTGCGCTTCTTCAATCTGCCGCTGAACCGGGTGATTGAGTTGGGTACACAGGTAGAGATGTAGCCCCATCAAAAAGCCCCCGTTGCCTTGCGGCAGCGGGGGCTTTTTTGTGTCCGGCCGCATTACTTGATAACAGTGAAGATCCAATGTGGGAGCGGGCTTGCTCGCGAAAGCGGTCTGACATTCAACATTGATGGCGACTGACAGGCCGCTTTCGCGAGCAAGCCCGCTCCCACAGGGGTTTTGCGGTGTTACTGGCTTTCGGGCAGATCTTCTTCAGATTCAGTTTTGGTCCGGGCAGGTCGTGGCGTCAGCACCTTCACCACATCATCAATTACCGCCTTACCCATCGCCGTCAGATAGTGAGCAGCCCAGGCGTGGCGGTCGGTGTCTTTTGCGTAGGCGGCATCCTCGGAAAATGATTTGGCGAGGAACAGCAGGTCGGAGGCTTGTGACAATGCTTGAACGATGGGGACACCGGCTCGGACGTTGAACAACGCCTGATCCGGGCAGTAGATGAGTGGGGTGAAGCCTATGGTTTTTAGTTCTGAAATTGCGGTCGTATCTATTTTGGACATTTCTATTCCCTAAGCTTGAGGAGCTGCCACGTTCGTTTCCAAGCGAATGGGTGGCAGCTGTGCGCAGGTTGGAAAACCGGGAGCCTAGGAAACCGGCACGTCCGAAGACGTCCCACGCACAACCGCCATGACACAGGATTGCAGCCGTAAAGGCCTGCGGTCATGTTGGGCACGTTGTTGCTATACGCTCGTCGGGTTTCCAAGCCCGATCACTGAATGGTCAGCGACGTCCGGAGAGTATCCCGTCGAAGAAAAACGCAACAAGGCGGCAAAGTGCCCAAACACGAGATTCGGAGTTTGCCTACAAGGTCTGCGGGCGTCATCCGATATTGCGACACCTTAAGTAAACGAAACTAAACACGGCGAGAGTGTTTACACGTTTCGGCTCACGTTTTCTCAGGATGAAAAACGTTGGATGATAAATACGCGCTTTTTGCAGCTTGCTGTATGTCTAATTCGACGCAATAATCTGCGTAGAACTGTGTGTTCAAATTTGCATGATGTGTAGAGAGGTGAGTATGACGGCATTACTGGAGCGTGCTGACCAAGCGATTTCGGTGACTGCGATGGTCAGGGGGTTTAGTGCGAGGCTAAAGGAGATTTCCAGCCGAGCCACCGAACGACTGGTCATTTTCAAAGACAACCAACCCGCAGCGGTCATTATCAATGTCGAGGCGTATCAGGAAATGCTCGACGAGCTTGAGGACCTTCGGGTTGAAGCTGCGGCTCGAGAGCGACTGATCGGTTTTGATCAGGCCAAGGCTGTCAGCCACGACGATATGCGGGCGCGGTACGCCAAGAAAGACTAAAGGAGCTGTGGATGGTTTGGGGCGTTATCTATCATCCGGAGGTCCAGAAGGATCTGGATCTGCTGGGAGCTGTGGCGGCGAACCGCATTCTTGATGTTATCGAAGAGCGGATTATCAATGGTGAGCCGGACAAGAGCGGCAAGCCCCTAAGAGCCAGTCTTGCAGGCTGCAGACGGATCCGGACAGGCGACACGCGGATTGTATATCGAGTCGACGGCAAGGCCATTCAGGTATTGATCGTCGCAGTCGGGGCCCGACGTGACGAAGAGGTTTATGACGCCGCAGAGCGTCGCCTATAAGTAGGAAGCCTCCGTTGCCGTGAAGGTAGTGGGGGCTTTTTTGTGCCCGGTGATTTTGAATCCACTGACCATCCCTGTGGGAGTGAGCCTGCTCGCGATAGCGGGCTGACATTCACCATCGGTGTATCTGGCAGACCGCTATCGCGAGCAGGCTCACTCCTACAAGGGATCTGATCTACCCAAGAGATTTGTGGTGTCTGTAGAAATGAAAAAAGCCCCCGCAACCAAAAGGCAGCGGGGGCTTTTTCGTGGGCAGGCCTCAGATCACTCCTGAGCCGTCTCACCCTTGGCCTGGCGCTTCTCGATGATGTCCACCAACCGCTTTGCCAGCGCCGGGTAGTTCTCGTCGAAGTGGTGGCCGCCAGGCAGTTTCATTGCTTCGCCCACGGCGCTCTTGTCGGTGCAGCCGCTTTCGTCGACTTCTTCTTCGCCGTAGATGCACACCACTTTCTCCGGCGGCAGCTTGGCCATTTCCGGGCCGGTGGCGGCTTCTTTGCCGGCGTTGCCGAGCCAGCCTTCGACTTCGATTTCGAAGCTGCCGGTGCGGGCGAAGGCGAGCAGGATGATTGCGTCGACGCGTTGCTGTTCTGCCGGTTCCATGCGGTTGTAGATCGCCGGCAGGACGTCGGCGCCGAACGAGTAACCGGTCAGGATGAAGCGCTTGGTGCCCCATTTCTGCCGGTAGTGTTGCATCAGCTCGGCCAGGTCCAGGGCGCTTTGCTCCGGGCTCTTGTGCTGCCAGTAGTAGCGCAGGGTGTCGATGCCGACCACCGGGTAGCCGATCTTGGCCATCTCGCCCGCGACGTCGCGGTCCAGGTCGCGCCAGCCGCCGTCACCGGACAGGAACAGGGTCACGGTGTCTTTGGCCTGGCCGGCCGGGACTTCGACCACCGGAATCTGCAGGCCACCAGCGGCTTTATCGCCACCGACGAGGAGCTTGCGCAGTTCGTTGTTTAGCACTTGCGGCAGGTTGATGTCGTAGTCGCTGATGCTGGTTTCGGCGTTGGGTTGATCGCGCACGAAGCCGGCGCTGGTGTCGTCCGGGTTGTCGTTCCAGGCCACCAGCCAGTGACCGTGAGCGGCGCGTTTCGGCAGCAGATGGGTGCACCCGGGCTTTTCCAGGGCCAGATCGACGGAGACGGCCTGAGCCTTGTCGTCCTTCTGCTCGGACAACCAGCGCCACGCCAGCACGGCGCCGGGGCCGATGCCGCTGACCAGGGTCGCCGGGCCGTTGAGTTCCCTCAGGCCCGATTGCAGGGCGCGACTTTGCAGCAGGCAGTCTTTAGGCAGGATCACCTGAACAATCTGCGCCGAGCCGGTGCGGCTCAGGGTCATCAATTGTTTGTCGCTGAGTTTCTGGTCTTCATTGACCGCCACCAGCACCTGGGCGCGCGGCGTGTTGCCGGGGATGACGCGCGTCATCGCCGCGCCATCGGCCGGTATCAGCTGTTGGAGGGTCGGTTCGGGTGCCGGGCGTTTCAGGTACCAGTAACCGCCACCGACAATCAGGGCCAGCACGACCAGCGTGCCCAGTACGTACCGCAAGGAGCGTTGAATCATCAGCGTTTCACCAATCCAGTCAAGCCGCCCGCAATCAGGGCAGCAGTATCGGCCAAGGCAACCAGCGGATCGAGTCCGGCGGGCACGGCCATATAACGGGGTTCCCAGTCAGGCTGGAATTTGTCTTTGAAGCGGCGCAAGCCTTGGAAGTTGTAGAGCTGCTCACCACGGCGGAACACCATCGAGCCCAGACGCTGGGTCAGCGGTGCGCCACGCCGGGGTTGCAACCCCGACAGCGGCACCATGCCCAGGCTGAAGCGCGCGTATCCATGATTTTTATAATGTTGGATCAGGCCGACCATCATGAACTCCATGGTCAGCTTGGGGGCGTCCGGGTGCGCGCGCATCAGGTCGAGGCTGGCCAGGTCATGGCCGTAAGTCTCGAGCAGGTTGGCGAACGCCACCGGGCGGCCTTCGAAACGAATTACCGCCACGCGAAAATGCTTGAGGTAGTCGTCGCTGAAGCGGCCGAGCGAGAAGCCTTTCTCACGCACGTTCTTGCCGGTCAGCCAGGCATCTGAAATCACCTTGAGCTCATCCATCGGCGCATGGCCCGGCTCAAAGATTTCCAGCGACAGGCCATCGCGGGTGCCGCGGTTCCAGGTGTAGCGCAGGTCTTTCATCTCTTTGCCCTTGGCTTCGAGATCAAAACGCTGCAGATCGACCCGGGCTTCTTCGCCGAGCTTGATCGCGGTCAGGCCGATGTCCATGTAGTACGGCAGGTTCTCGGCGCGCACTTGATAGAACACGGGGCGAGCGTGGTGGATGTCGCAGAGGTCGCGGAACTGCCAGATCATTTCCGCCCGTTGCTGGGTCGGGCCGATCGGGTCGTACAAGGCCACCAGGCTGCGGCCACGGCGGGCGTACATCAGGAACGCCTCATCGTTGGGGTGAAACAGCAGCGCCTTGTCACCGGTCAGGGCCAGGCCACCGTCCGGTTGGGCAGAGGCCATGAGAATCTTCACCGCGCGATCCAGCTCGTCAGGTGTCGGCAAGTGAATCACCGGACGCGCGGTGCGCAGCAGCCAGGTCAGGGACACCACGACCAGCAGCACTGCGGCACCGAGCAGCGAGCGCAAGCCACGCGGGGCATCGGCGTCGAGGGTGAACTGCCACCAGAGTTGATGGCTGTACGGGACGTCTTGATAGGCAAACAATAGCAACCAGATCGAGGCACCGAGCACGCACAGGCTGGACACCAGATACAGCGGCGAGAACGGCAATTCTGTGAGGCGGCTCGGGCGATAGAACGAGCGCCGGAAAACCCCCAACAGACTCGCCGTCAGGGTCATCAGGCAGGCTTCTTCCCAGTCAAAGCCCTTGAGCAGAGACAGCAGGGCGCCGACCAGCAATAGAATGGTGGTCAGCATCCACGCGGCGGACAGCCGACGACGCAGACCTTGAGCCAGCAGCAGGCACAGCACGCCAATCAGGCTGGCACCGAAGTGCGAAGCGTCGACCAGGCGATGGGGGATCAGAAAGCCGATGTGTTCCAGGCGGGTGTCGATTTCCGGAGTCACGCCGGAGAACAGCAGCACCACGCCGGACAGGAACACCAGCACCGCCAGAATCGGCGCCGCCAGACCGGAAGCGGCCCGCAGGGACTGGCGCGACTGAAACAGACGCTGGCCTTCGTTGATCAGCAGGAACACACACGCCACCAACAGTGGCAGCACGACATAGATCAGGCGATAGAGCAGCAGCGCGGCGGCCAGTGGGGCAGCGCCAAGTGTGGCGGCGAAGGCGGCCAACAGGATGGCTTCAAATACGCCGACACCGCCGGGCACATGGCTGAGCACGCCAGCGGCCAGGGCCAGCAGGTACACCAGCAGGAATGCACCGAAGGGCGGCGCTTCCGGCAGCAACAAATAAAGCACGGTCGCGGCGGCGGCCACGTCCAGGGCGGTAATGATCAGTTGCAGGAAGGTCAGGCGGCGGCCGGGGAGGCGCAAAGTGCGGCGTCCGACCTTGACCAGCAAGTTGTCCTTGGAAGGCTGATCCGGAAGGCGACGGCGGTAGATGCCGATGGCCAATACGCTGAAGAGCAGCAATACGGCTGCGGCAACGCCACCCAGCAAACCTTCGGACAGTCCCAGGGCCGCCGAGGCGGCTGGCAGGTTGCTGAGGGTTGCCAGGGCGGCCAGCGGTGGCAAGGCGCAGCCGAGCGAGAGGCTGGCAAACAGCGTCATGTGAGCGACTTCCGAAGCCCCCAGACCATGACGTGCATATAAACGGTAGCGGACCGAGCCCCCCGAGAGCATCGAAAGACCGATGGCGTTGCCGATGGCAAACGCAGTGAAGCCGCCCAGTGCCAGGATGCGCGGCGCCAGTGTCACGCCCGCGTAGCGGCTGGCCGACCATTCGTACCCCAGCAGAATGATGAAACCGACCACTGTCGCACCCAATGCGCCCAGCAATGCCGGTTTCGGTACTTCCAGGATCGAGTCATGCAAAGCGTACAGATCGAGTTCGCTCAGCAGATGACGACAGGCAATCAGCGCGATAGCGAACAACAGCAGAGTGACCGCCAGGCCGATGGGCTGACGGTACTTGCTGACCAGATCCAGCAAGCGTAGACGCTCGGCCTTGATCGGTTGTGTCGCTGTGACGGTGTCTTGTGGATCAGACGAGTTGGCGCGCATCAATCACCTCTTGGATTGTGCGCGACAGGATGGGGGTATCCAGCCAAGTTACCAATCCCTGTAGAAAAAAATAATCACAAAATTTAACGCCTCTCACCGGTTATCGGCGATGGCATGTCATTGCTCGTAGAGGGTTCTCTGTCTGCGATTCAACATAGTCTGAACTCACAGCCTTGGAGATCCCGAACGCGTCTCTACACAGTGACAGGTCATTGTTGCGAAAGGACTTTTTCAACAGATACAAAAAAGGCCACTCTTTCGAGTAGCCTTTTTTGATGTTTGGTTGCGGGAGCCGGATTTGAACCGACGACCTTCGGGTTATGAGCCCGACGAGCTACCAGACTGCTCCATCCCGCGTCTGTGTGGCGGCATTCTATAGAGATACGCCTGTGTGTCAACTGTTAATCTGGAACCGGGTCAAATAAGTGTAAATAAGCGGCGAGCGGTCGCAGGGCAGACTTAAGCTTCGGAATCAGAACGATTTCTCCCTCTGGTAAGTATAGATGAGCACAAAACAGACGCGCACAAAAAAGGCCACTCTTTCGAGTAGCCTTTTTTGATGTTTGGTTGCGGGAGCCGGATTTGAACCGACGACCTTCGGGTTATGAGCCCGACGAGCTACCAGACTGCTCCATCCCGCGTCTGTGTGTCGGCATTCTACAGAGGATCGCCGGGCTGTCAACCTTCAATCCGGATAAAACCTGTTCTGGTTCAATCGCTTAGCTTGAAAGTACGGCGGTGTAATGGGCTACGAGTCAGGCGTGGCAAGGCTTTCAGCTCTATTGAAGGTGGGCTTTCGATTGAGAAAATAAATTCATCCATGACTTTTCCTACGAGCGAGGAAGAAGATTCAGACTACTGGTGCTATATACAGGTGTCAGTGAGATACTGCCGATCCGGCACCCCATGACTCCATTTCTTCACCATGAACACCGCTTCTATATGACCCAGCGAAAAATCATCCACGTCGATTGTGACTGCTTCTACGCTGCCATCGAGATGCGTGACGACCCGCGCCTGGCAGGTAAACCCCTGGCAGTGGGTGGTTCGGCGGATCGGCGCGGAGTGATCGCCACCTGCAACTATGAGGCGCGGGCCTATGGCGTGCGCTCGGCGATGTCTTCCGGGCATGCCCTGAAACTGTGCCCGGACTTGACCATCGTCAAGCCGCGCATGGACGCCTATAGAGAAGCGTCGAAGGAAATTCACACGATCTTTCGCGATTACACCGACCTGATCGAGCCACTTTCCCTCGACGAGGCTTACCTCGACGTGTCCGACTGTGCGCATTTCGGTGGCAGCGCCACGCGCATCGCCCAAGACATTCGCCGCCGAGTCTCCAATCAGTTGCACATCACGGTTTCGGCCGGCGTAGCGCCGAACAAGTTTCTGGCCAAGATCGCCAGTGACTGGAAGAAGCCCAACGGCTTGTTTGTCATTACGCCGGATCAAGTAGAAGACTTTGTCAGCGGTTTGCCCGTGAGCAAGCTGCATGGCGTGGGAAAAGTCACCGCGGACAAACTGAGCAAACTCGGCATTGTCGATTGCTCGCATCTGCGCGAGTGGGACAAGTTGGCGCTGGTGCGTGAGTTCGGCAGTTTTGGCGAGCGACTTTGGAGCCTGGCCCGTGGGATTGATGAGCGTTTGGTGCACAACGACAGCCGTCGGCAGTCGATCAGTGTTGAAAACACCTACGACGTGGACCTGCCCGATCTGGTGAGCTGCCTGGATAAATTACCCGAGCTGCTGGAAACACTGGCGGGCCGCATGGCGCGGATCGACAGCAGCTACCGGCCCGGCAAGCCGTTCGTCAAAGTGAAATTCCATGACTTTACCCAGACGACACTGGAACAGGCCGGGGCAGGGCGGGATTTGGGGAGTTATCAGTTGTTGCTGACCCAGGCGTTCAATCGCGGCGGGAAACCGGTGCGGTTGTTGGGGATTGGGGTCAGGCTGGAGGATTTGCGCGGTGGGTTTGAGCAGATGGAGTTGTTTGAGCGGTAGATTTTTGGTGAATCCAAGGGCCTCTTCGCGGGAAAGCCTCGCTCCTACGGATTTGTGTCATGCGCGGTACCGCGTTCAGCCCAATACTGTAGGAGCGAGGCTTGCCCGCGAAGCTTTTGCTTTTAGTTCGGCCCCGGATCCGCCACCAGTCGCCCGGCATCCTTGGTC
The DNA here is from genome assembly GCF_004310295.1 of Pseudomonas sp. BGI-2. Lineage (GTDB taxonomy): Bacteria > Pseudomonadota > Gammaproteobacteria > Pseudomonadales > Pseudomonadaceae > Aquipseudomonas. The sequence continues at coordinate 89,062 of NZ_SISB01000004.1, forward strand.
AATGACTTGAGGAATTCGGTCTGCAACTCTGGATCATTGCGGGTCAGTTCGATCAGGCTTTGTTCCAGCTCACTGGCTTCTTCTTCCAGACCCAGTTCCGACAAGCGCTTGACCCGGTGTACCCACTGGCTCACTTCGTCGTCTTCGAGGTCGTCATAAATCAGGGCATGCGCTTCGAGCAGTTTGCCGCGCAAGCCACTGCTGACCGCCAGGGACGAATCGGTGTGCACATCGTCCTGACCGTCTTCGACACTGATCAGCAGTCGGCTCAAATGATTGATGTCATGTTCAGCGAACGGGCTGTCCAGCAGGTTAATGCGTAAAACACCGTTTTTGTCGGTGCTCAGCTCGAACGTTTCCTTGCCGGCCTTCACTACAACCGGACGCTCGCTCCAGGGCAGGCTCGAGTATTCGGTGCGTTTGTCGAGCTGGATTTCGTCGATGCCGGCCAGGTTCTGCTGCGCACGACCGTTGGACTGAGCGTTCATGAACGGGTTGAGCCCGGCAAAGCCGTAGCTCAGCCAATCCTTGGTGACGCTGTCCGGCAGGTTGCCGAGGGCGAACACGTTGACCACGTTGGCCCCGACACCGCCCACCACCGCCACCGCACCCAGCGGAATCTCGTAGACCTCGCGCCAGGGTTGGTAAGGCGTGTAGCGATCGTAGTGACGCGTGACTTCGAATTCGGTGACTTCGAACGTCTTCTGCTCGTGGATTTTCACCCGCCGTTGCGGCAGCTCAAGCACCTTGGGCTCACCGACATCGATCTGCAGGCTGTGATCGAGCAATTTGCGCTCGACGCGCTCCTCGTGCTCGCTGCGTTGCGACATGTGATTGGCACAGCCGCTGACCAGCAGGGTGCCGCACAGGGCGGCACCACCGAGGCCTAAGGTGTTTCGCTTGAACATGACTTCTCTATCTGGTGTCAGCGGCGGATACGGGCCTGGAGGAAAGACAGCACGTCAGCAACCGGCAGCGCTTGCGCTTCAGGTTCGGTACGGCTCTTGTATTCCAGATTGCCTTCGGCGAGGCCGCGGTCACTGACCACGATCCGGTGAGGAATGCCGATCAGCTCCATGTCCGCAAACTTGATGCCCGGGCTGGTTTTCTTGTCGCGATCGTCCAGCAATACTTCGAAGCCGGCTGCAGTCAGTTCTGCATACAGCTTGTCGGTGGCTTCGCGAACCTGTTCGGTTTCATAGCGCAGCGGTACGAGAGCGATCTGGAATGGAGCCAGCGTGTCGCTCCAGATGATTCCCTTGTCGTCGTTGCCCTGTTCGATGGCCGCAGCCACCACGCGGGAAACGCCGATGCCATAGCAACCCATTTCCAGGGTAACCGGCTTGCCGTTCTCGCCCAGCACTTCGCACTTCATCGCCTTGCTGTACTTGTTGCCCAGCTGGAAGATGTGTCCGACTTCGATGCCGCGCTTGATTTCCAGGGTGCCCTTGCCATCCGGGCTTGGGTCGCCGGCAACAACGTTGCGCAGGTCGGCAACGGTCGGAACCGGCAGATCGCGCTCCCAGTTCACGCCGAAGTAGTGCTTGTCGTCGATGTTCGCACCGATGCCGAAGTCGCTCATCAGCTCGACGGAACGGTCGATGATGATTGGCAGTGGCAGGTTCAGCGGGCCGAGGGAACCGGCACCGGCGCCAATGGCATCGCGCAGTTCGCTGTCGGAAGCCATGACCAGCGGGCTGGCAACGCCAGGCTGGTTGGAGGCTTTGATTTCGTTCAGCTCGTGGTCGCCACGGATGATCAGGGCAATCAGCTTGCCTTGTTCTTCCGCGTGAACCACGAGGGTCTTGATGGTCTTTTCGATCGGCAGGTTGAAGCCTTCGACCAGTTGCGCAATGGTCTTGGCGTTCGGTGTGTCGACCAGACGCAATTCTTCAGCCGGTGCGGCGCGAGAGGTTTCACGCGGTACAGCTTCGGCTTTCTCGATGTTTGCGGCGTAGTCGGAACCGTTGCTGAAGACGATATCGTCTTCACCGGATTCGGCCAGTACGTGGAACTCGTGGGAGCCGGCACCGCCGATGGAGCCGTTGTCGGCTTCTACGGGGCGGAATTTCAGGCCCAGACGGGTGAACACGTTGCAATACGCCTGGTGCATGCGGTCGTAGGTGACCTGCAGCGAAGGCTGATCCGCGTGGAAGGAGTAGGCGTCCTTCATGATGAACTCGCGACCGCGCATCAAACCGAAGCGTGGGCGGATTTCGTCACGGAACTTGGTCTGGATCTGGTACAGGTTGATCGGCAGCTGTTTGTAGCTGCTCAACTCGTTGCGCATCAGGTCGGTGATCACTTCTTCGTGAGTCGGGCCGGCGCAGAAGTCGCGACCGTGACGATCCTTGAAGCGCAGCAATTCAGGGCCGTACTCTTCCCAGCGGCCGGATTCCTGCCACAGCTCAGCCGGTTGGGTGCTCGGCATCAACACTTCGAGAGAGCCCGCGGCGTTCATTTCTTCACGAACGACGGCTTCGACCTTGCGCATCACTCGCAAGCCCATCGGCAGCCAGGTGTAGAGGCCCGAGGCGAGTTTGCGGATCATGCCGGCGCGCAGCATCAGCTGATGGCTGATGACGACCGCGTCGGAAGGCGTTTCTTTCTGTGTGGCGAGCAAAAATTGACTGGTGCGCATGGTTGGCCGTTGTCGGTTGCTGATGACGAGAAATGACGGAGCATTGTACGGGCGAGATCCGCTGGCGTACAGGCGTGCGGTCGGCGGTGTGGCAGGAGGGCGGGAATCGCTGCGCCCTCTGCGAAATGTCCTACGATTCTTCCGCGACCTGGGTCGGCACCGGTTCGGGTGTCGGCGTCGGGCCTGCACGGCGGCTCTCCTGAAACCAGTGCAGGGCGATCAGCAGCAGGGTTGGTACACCCAACAGCGCCGTGATCAGGAAGAAGTTGTGGTAACCGAATTTCTCCACCATGACCCCTGAATAGCCGCCGATCAGGCGTGGCAGCAGGAGCATGATCGAGCTGAGCAGGGCGTACTGGGTGGCCGAGAACTTGAGGTTGGTCAGGCTCGACAGGTACGCGACGAATGCCGACGTCGCGAGGCCCGAGCTGAAGTTGTCCAGGGAAATGGTCAGGATCAGCATGTTCAGGTTGGCGCCCATGTCGGCGAGCATCAGGAACAGCAGGTTGGTGCCGGCCGACGCAATGCCGCCGATCAGTAGAATCGGCAGGATGCCGAAACGCACGATCAGCAGGCCGCCCATGCCGGCACCGACCAGGGTCATGATCAGGCCGAAGATTTTGCTGACGCTGGCGATCTGATCCTTGGTGAAGCCCTGGTCGATGTAGAACACGTTGGCCATCACGCCCATAACCGTATCGGACATGCGGTAGGTGGCAATCAGCCCGAGCAACAGGAACGCCTGCCAGCGGTAACGCAGAATGAAGTCGTTGATCGGTGTCAGCACCGGCGCCAGACCACGGCGGCCGATGGCCGAAAGGCACATAAACGTGAGCGTGGTGTAGAGGATGGCCCGCAGGAAGGCGCGGTCTTCGAGCAGCAGGTCGAGCGGGCTCACGCCTTCGAACAGCACGCTGGCGAAATCGGTGTTGTAGAGCTGGGTGAACATGGCCGGCACGGACACCAGCAGCACGATCAGCACGAACACCGACATCAGTTGATGCATAAAGCTGTAGCGCCCGGCCTGAAGTTGAGTGCGCAGGGGTACGGGCGGTTCGCGCATGAACAGTGTGGTCAGCAGCGCCGGGACCATCAGGGCGCCAAACAGTATGTAGGTGCCGGCCCAGGCCGAATGCTTGTAGTTGAAACCGGTGGAGCCGAAGCCTTCAGCGAAGAACAGCGCGCCGGCCGTCGCCAGCAGGGCGGCGATCCGATAGCCGGACATATAGCTGGCAGCGAGCGCGGCCTGGCGAGTGTCGTCGGCGATTTCGAGGCGATAGGCGTCAACTGCGATGTCTTGCGTCGCCGAGGCGAAGGCGACGACCACCGCGATAGCGATCAGCCAAGACAAATGCTTTTGCGGATCGCAGAAGCCCATCCCGATCAGGCCGAGGATCACTAGCACCTGGGACAGCACCAGCCAGGAGCGTCGTCGACCGAGCTTGCCGAGAAATGGCAGGCGCCATTGGTCGAGCAGCGGGGACCAGACCCATTTAAAGGCATAGGCCAAACCGATCAGGCTTGCATAGCCGATGGTTTCGCGGGCCACACCGGCCTCACGCAGCCAGACGGAAAGCGTCGAAAACACCAGCATGTAGGGCAGGCCGGCGGCGAAACCAAGCAACAACAACACAAGCGTCGAGGGGCTGGCATAGGCGGCGAGCGCGGCGCGCCAGGTTTTACGGGGCATGGGCTGGAGTCTGCCTCAAGAATTACGGAAACAAAGCGCGCACTCTAACCGCTGTGCTCTACCGGGCGCCAGCCATGGCGCTGAATATCAACACGATTGTTCAGGATACTGACGCCTTCAGAGCGCAATCGCGCGCGCTGCTCATCACCTGAAGGACTACCCACAGGCAGACTGATCCGACCGCCGGCGCCGAGTACGCGGTGCCATGGCAATTTAGTGTCGCCGGGCAGTTGGCTCAATGTGCGGCCCACCCAGCGCGCGGCGCGGCCGAGTCCGGCCAGCTCGGCGAGTTGACCATAACTCACCACTTTGCCCTCGGGCACCTGCGCGAGGGTCAGGTAGAGCGCCGTGCGTCGGATTTGCGCCGCACTTTCGGTTTCAGCGGGTGAGTCGGTCACGTCCGTGGTTCCTGAGGAAGTTCGCATTACCGTCGGTAGAGTAAGTCCTGGATTAGCAATTGAGAAATGAACTCAATAGAAATAGTCGGGTCAGTCCTTGCTAGGGTCTTATTCTCAGGGATAATGCCGACTTTTTTTCGCAAACTTGAGCCTGTATTTGCTTATGGTGTCCAGATCCCTGCTGTGCCTCGCTGTCCTCAGCGCCTCCACGCCGTTGCTCGCTGATACCGTCTGGTTGAAGAACGGTGACAAATTGAGCGGCAAGATCACGCTGTTCGATGGCGGTAAATTGCTGATCCAGACCGAGTACGCCGGTGCGGTCCCGATCGACTGGAAACAGGTCAAGACCCTGGAAAGTGATCAGGAGTTGCTGGTCAAGCAGGATGCCTACACCGGCGAGAAGGCCAAGTCGCTGCATGCGGCAGACGACGGCAAGGTGACGCTGGAAAACAGCGAGGCGCCGAAGACGGTCGAGCTGGCCAGTATCCAGCAGATTCTCAAACCCAAGCCGGTGGTCGAAGACCTGGTGTGGAAAGGGAATATCGACGCGGCGCTGGATTACCAGCGGGCGGAAAAAGATACCGATGACTACGACATCGACTTCAAGACTACTGCGCGCCATGGCAAATGGCGGCATATCGCGGAAGGTGAGTACAACCGCGAATTCCAGGATGACGTGGTCACCACTGACAACTGGCGGGGTGAATACTCGCTCGACCGCTTCCTGACCGAGAAATGGTTCTGGCAGGGTCGTGCGGTCTATAAACGCGACAAGGTTGAAGACCTCTCCCGTCAGCGCACGGTCGGTACCGGTCCGGGTTACCAGTTCTGGGATAACGAGCTTGGCGCATTCTCCCTGGGCTCGCTGGTCAACCGCACGGACTATGAGTTCTCCGACGGCAGCAAGGAAAACTTCTATTCCCTGGCGATGAAGTGGGATTACAACCGCTACCTGATCGGCAAGAAGGTGGAGTTCTTCACGAACGGCGAAGTGGGCAAGCCGCTGTCGGGTGTGGCGGATTACGCGCTCGATGCCGAAATGGGCTTGCGCTACAAGGTGACCGAGTGGGCTTCGCTTAACCTGAAGGCCGAGCGAGACATCATCAGCGGCACCGACGATGCCGATCTGGACAAGACCCGCTACACCGCAGGATTCGGTGTAGCCTGGTAAGACGCAAAAAATCGCAGCCACTGGCTGCGATTTTTTTTCCTGCAAATCACACAGGCACAAAAAAGCCCCGCTTTTGAGGGCGGGGCTTTTTACTAAAGCAAGTACAAGTTAGATAACTTGAACTTCTTCAGCTTGCATGCCTTTCTGACCGCGGGTAGCGATGAAAGAAACCTGTTGGCCTTCTTTCAGGCTTTTGAAGCCGTCGGATTGGATAGCTTTGAAGTGAACGAACAGGTCGTCACCGGATTGTGGAGTGATGAAGCCGAAGCCTTTTTCATCGTTGAACCACTTAACGGTACCAGTTTGGCGATTAGACATGGTGTAACTCCTTGAACAAAGATAACTGCGACGCAGGAAGAACCCTGGCCGAGACTGAGTGCAAAGAGCAGGAAAAATTCTTGTAGATGGTTGGATCGAAATTCAACATATCGTGTAGAGATTCTCAGTGACACAAGCAGCACAGTGGCGCCACCTTAACCCTTTTTCCGGAACGTGCCAATCCTTCCGGCGAAGGTTTCTCTGTTTTCATGACTGACGGTGCATCGGATTACGACGAAGGCCCAGTTATCACGGGGGATCGGCGAGAATTGTGCCCCGGACTTTGAACCCGGAGCGCGCGCCCGGTAAGATGCCGGACAGAATTTTTCCACCTCGCTATTCAGGACACCCGCCATGAGCATCAAATCGGACAAGTGGATTCGCCGCATGGCGCAAGAGCACGGCATGATCGAGCCCTTCGTAGAGCGCCAGGTGCGCGGTGAAGGCGCCGAGCGCGTGATTTCCTACGGTGTTTCGAGCTATGGCTACGACGTACGCTGTGCCGACGAATTCAAAGTGTTCACCAACATCAATTCGGCGACCGTCGATCCGAAAAACTTCGATGAGAAGAGCTTTGTCGACGTCAAAAGCGACGTCTGTATCATCCCGCCAAACTCCTTCGCCCTGGCGCGCACCGTGGAGTTTTTCCGCATTCCGCGCAACGTGCTGACGATCTGCCTGGGTAAAAGCACCTACGCGCGTTGCGGCATTATCGTCAACGTGACGCCGCTTGAGCCCGAGTGGGAAGGCCACGTGACGTTGGAATTCTCCAACACCACCACCTTGCCGGCGAAGATCTACGCCAACGAAGGCGTGGCGCAGATGCTGTTCTTCGAATCCGACGAAGAGTGCGAAGTCTCCTACAAGGACCGTGGCGGCAAGTACCAGGGCCAGCTAGGCGTCACCCTTCCGCGCACCTGATCGATTCATCTGGCAGGTGGCGGGAATTCTTGAGCGGGTAGACACTCTATTGGGTGTACTGCCCGGTTCGCGCACAGCGGACCGGGCCATCGCTCAGGAGTGCTTTATGAAGATCGATCCGCGAATAAGTGCCGAACTGGCAAGGCTTGAGCCCAATCAGGTTGGCGTTTTGGCCTGGTCCTTGTTGGCACATCCAGCCGTCAGCATGGCAGGGGGCATCCCCGGCCAGCCTGATCCCGATACCCCCAACGAACAACCTACAGAGCCCGGTGAGCCTACCCTGCCGGATGAGCCGCCTCCCGCGCCTGTAGCCTGATTGCCAATCCGAAATTGAATGGCTTCTTGTAGGAGCGAAGCTTGCTCGCGAAGGCGGTGTGTCAGATAAGAATGTGTTGACTGACACACCGCCTTCGCGAGCAAGCTTCGCTCCTACAGGGTAAGGGGCAGAATTCAGCTGACTGGCCATATTTCGTTGTCACCGATGACAAAAATCCTGCAGCTGGCGTCCCGATCGACCTGATAACCGCCGGTAAACGCGCCAAACGCCGGTAGCAGGCTGATGTCCTCTCCCAGTCTGAAACACGCCAGTCGCAGACTCTGCCGACCCCTGCCATTCAGCCGATAGACCGGATGCACGTGCCCGGCGAGCACATGCCGCTGCGGATGCGCAGCGGGCTCATGTTGCAAGGCGAACGGTCCGAGCAACAACGGCTCAGGCACTACGCGAATGTTTAACGAGGCTGGCGGGTCCCCGGCGCGTTTGTCGTGGTTGCCACGAATCAGCGTCATCGGCAGATCAGGGTGGCGCGCTCGCCACTCAGCCAGTGCGCTTAACGTGCCGGTAGCATGGGAGCCCGGCCCGTGCAGGAAATCCCCGAGGAAAATCAGCTGGCGACAGGGCAGGGCGGCCAATAACCCCTCCAGCACGGCGATATTGCTGGCGGTGGTGCCATGGGGCACCGGCTGACCAAGGCTTCGATACGCTGCCGCTTTGCCAAAATGCACATCGGCGATCAGCAGGGCTTGTTGCGCCGGCCAGTAAATGGCTTTTTCCGGCAGCAGCCACAGTTCTTCGCCGGCCAGTCGCACGGGATAGGACGTACTCATCAGGTTTTCCCGGTTTCGGCGGTTTTCTCAAGGTCGGTTACCATGCGTCGGATACGGTCCGCGAGTTTTTCCGAACTCATGCTTTCCCGCATGCGCTCCACCAACAGTGGAAACCCCAACGGTGTAGGGCGTTTGATGTGATGCAGGTCCAATTTCAGCTGATTGATGCGCGCCAACGTCTGTTCCAGACGATGAATATCCAGTTCTTCCCGTAGGACTTCCTCCCCGGCCTGAGCCAGCAACAGGTTCCCGGCGTCGTACTGTTTGAACACTTCGAAGAACAGCCCGCTGGAAGCTTGAACCTGGCGTGTGCTTTTCGGTGCGCCGGGGTAGCCGGCAAACACCAGGCCGGCAATTCGTGCGATTTCCCGAAAGCGGCGCAGCGCGAGTTCCCCGGCATTCAAACTGGCGAGCACGTCTTTCAACAAATGCTCGGGGCTCAACAGTCCGGGGTTCAACACCTGCGACCAGTCCACGGAAGTGGCGCTGAGCAATTCCAGCCCGTAATCGTTGACCGCGATGGAAAACGTCAGCGCCTGCTGCTGGCTTACCCGCCACGCCAGCAAACTCGCCAGTCCCAGATGCACTTGGCGCCCGGCAAAGGGGTAAAGGAACAGGTGCCAGCCCTCGCGGGATTTCAGCGCTTCGGCCAGCAACGTACTGGAGGTTGGCAGCCCGGACCAGCGTTTTTGCACCTCCAGCAACGGACGCAGCGCCCGCATTTCCGGGCCGATGAACTCGCCTTGTTCCGCCGCACTGAAGCGCACGACCACCGCCTGTGCCAGTTCATTGGAAAGCGGCATCCGCCCGCCATTCCAGCGCGGCACCGCGGCTTTTTTCGCGGCGCTGCGTTTGACGTAAGCGGTCATGTTTTCCACCCGGACCAACTCCAGCAAGCGCCCCGCGAACAGAAAACCGTCGCCCGGTTTGAGTCGCGCAATAAACCCTTCCTCGACACTGCCCAGTTGCTTGCCGCCGCCACCCTTGCTCCAGAATTTCAGCTGAATGCTCGCATCGCTGACAATGGTGCCGATGCTCATGCGATGTCGCCGGGCCAGTCGCGCATCCGGTACGCACCAGACGTCATGCTCGTCTGGCTCGACTCGGCGATAATCCGGATAGGCTGTCAGGGAAAGCCCTCCGTTGCGTACGAAAGCCAAAGCCCAAGTCCAATCTTCCGCGCTGAGGTCTCGATAAGCCCAGGCGCCACGGACTTCTTCATACAACTCATCGGGCACAAACCCACCGCCCAACGCCATGCTGACCAAGTGCTGAACCAGCACATCCAGCGGTTTTTGCGGCGACTCGCGGGGCTCGATACGACGCTGCGCCACGGCGTCTTGAGCCGCCGCCGCTTCGATTAGCTCCAGACTGTGGGTCGGCACCAGCGTCACCCGTGACACACGCCCCGGCGCATGGCCGGAACGCCCGGCACGCTGCATCAGGCGCGCCACACCTTTGGCCGAACCGATTTGCAGCACCCGTTCCACCGGCAGGAAATCCACCCCAAGGTCCAGGCTTGAGGTGCAGACTACCGCTTTGAGCTGACCTTCCTTCAACGCTCGCTCGACCCAGTCGCGGGTGTCTCGTGACAGTGAGCTGTGATGCAAGGCGATCAGTCCGGCCCAATCGGGGCGTGCCTCCAGCAAGGCCTGATACCAGATCTCGGATTGCGCACGGGTATTGGTGAACACCAGGCTGCTGGGGCTGGAGTCTATTTCGGCGACGACTTGCGGCAACATCTTCAACCCGATGTGCCCGGCCCATGGAAATCGCTCGATGGCCGGCGGCAGCAAGGTGTCGACCCGCAGTTCCTTGGACGTCTGGCCTTGAACGCTGATGCCGCCTCCCTGTGGGATCAATACCTGTTCGGCATGGGGTTGATTACCCAGCGTCGCGGAAACGCCCCACACGATCAGATCCGGAATCCACCGGCGCAAACGGGCGAGGGCCAGTTGCAGCTGCACGCCGCGCTTATTGCCGAGCAGTTCGTGCCATTCGTCGACCACCACCATGCGCAAGGTCGACAGGGCTGTTTGCGCATCGGCACGGGCGAGCATCAGGGTGAGACTTTCGGGCGTGGTGATCAGTGTTGTTGGCAGGCGCCGGCTCTGTCGCGCACGTTCGCTGCTGCTGGTGTCGCCGGTGCGCAGGCCTACGCTCCACGGGATCTGCAGGTCGTGCAGCGGCGCTTCCAGGGCGCGAGCGGTGTCGGCGGCCAAGGCGCGCATGGGTGTTATCCACAGCACCGTCAGCGGTTCGGCCAGCGGTTTTCGTTTGCGAGGGGGGTCAACAGGAGCAATCGAGGTGGCGAAGCGATTGAGCGCGGCAAACCAGACCGCATAGGTTTTACCGGCACCCGTGCTGGCGTGCAGCAACCCGGACTCACCGCGTTTAACGGCCGTCCACACCTGCTTCTGAAAGGCGAATGGCTTCCAGTCGCGGGCGCTGAACCATTGTTTTGCGTAGTTGGGGGAGGTTCCCATGCCGGCGGTGTGCGCTCTGAAAGTCTTCTTTCAGTGACCGCGGCACGAGTGAACAAGTTTAATCGCAGTACTCCCGATCGACACCGCAACCCTTGTAGGAGCAAGCTTCGCTCCAACAGGGTTTGATGATTACTTGAGGTTACCGCTCAGGAACTGCTTCAAGCGCTCGCTCTTCGGATTGCCCAGCACGTCTTCCGGCGCGCCTTCTTCCTCGACCAGGCCCTGATGCAGAAACAACACCTGGCTCGACACCTTGCGGGCGAAGCTCATTTCGTGAGTCACCATGATCATGGTCCGGCCTTCTTCAGCCAGGCCCTGGATCACTCGGAGCACTTCACCCACCAGCTCCGGGTCGAGTGCCGAGGTCGGTTCGTCGAACAGCATGACTTCCGGTTCCATGGCCAAGGCGCGCGCAATCGCCACGCGTTGCTGCTGACCACCGGAAAGAAACGCGGGGTATTGATCCGCCACGCGCGCCGCCAGCCCGACCTTGTCGAGATAACGCCGCGCGCGGTCTTCGGCTTCCTCTTTGCTGCAACCCAGCACCCGGCGCGGCGCCATGGTGATGTTTTCCAGCACCGTCATGTGGCTCCACAAGTTGAAATGCTGGAACACCATGGCCAGGCGCGTGCGGATTTTTTGCAGTTCATCGGGGTTGGCCACGTGCATGCCGTGGCGATCCTTGACCATGCGGATGTTCTGGCCATCCAGGGTCATGGCGCCGTCGTTGGGTTGTTCAAGAAAGTTGATGCAGCGCAGAAAGGTACTTTTGCCCGAACCGCTGGCGCCGATCAGGCTGATGACATCGCCGGTGTTGGCCTTGAGTGAAACGCCTTTGAGCACATGATGATCGCCATAGCTTTTATGCAGGCCTTCAATGGTCAGTTTGTACATGGGGCATGCATCCTCAAGGCGAAAGTAGGTAGCCGCTGCGGTAGGCCTCGGTGCCCGCGACATGCGCGATCACCATGCCGGCAGTGGCCATGCGCCGCAGCGAGCGGGCGTACATCAACCCGGCGGCGGTGCAATGAATAGGGGTGACGCGATCAGCGATCGGGTCGATGATTTCGGCGATCAGTTGCCCGGCTTCGAGGTATTCCCCCGGCAGCGCGGTGAACACCAGCAGACCGCCCACCGGTGTCGACACCGGCTCGACGCCGGCCAACGGTGTGGCGGGGTAGGGCAGCTCGGGCAAAGGAGCCGGTTCGCCGACAATGGCGCCGAAGTGAATCAGGTAATCGATCAGCGCCTGGCAATCGAGGCTGGCCAACGGGTGATTGACGTCGCCCTGGCCGCGCAATTCGACGGTGACCGAGAGGCTGCCGAGCGGAATGTTGAACTGTTCGCCGAAGCGTTCTTTCAACTGCCACCAGAGCAGGGTGAAGCATTCATCGAACGACTGACCGCCCGAGTCGGTCGCCAGCAGGCTCGCTTCGGCGCCGATGTACCGCGCCAAAGGCTCGACCTGCGGCCAGGCTTCGGGTGTGGTGTAAAGGTGGGCGACCGCTTCGAAATCGCAGTGCAGGTCCAGCACCATGTCCGCATCGCAGGCCAGTCGTTGCAGGGTCAGGCGCTGGGATTGCAGTTGAGTGCTGGCGGTTTGCCGGGCCAGCGCATTGCGCAGAGTGGCGCGAATGGTCTCGAGGTTGCGCTGCGGGTCATCGCCCAGCTGGCCTTCGATCTCGTTGCCCACCGCTTCGCTCAAATCGACGAACCAGCGATTGAAGTTCTGCCCGCTTTCCAGCTCGTAGCGACCCAGCGGAACATCCATCAGCACCTGTTCCAGGCCAACGGGATTTGCCACCGGCACCAGCACGATTTCGCTGCGCAGGCGGCCGGCGGCTTCAAGTTCCGCCAGACGCTGCTTGAGGTGCCAGGCCACCAGCATGCCGGGCATTTCATCGGCGTGCAGGGACGACTGGATGTAGATTTTGCCTTTGGCCGCCGATGGGCCGAAATGGAAGCTGTGAATCTGTCGTGCAGTCCCCGGCAGCGGGGCCAACAGGTCGTGTGTTTGGTGGCGCATTTGCAAGTCCTAGTGGGTCGGCCCGAGGAAGGCCAGCCATCGGCGTTCAGCGAGGCGGAACAGGCCGACCAGCGCAAAGGTAATGGTCAGGTAAATCAGCGCGGCAATACCGAACGACTGGAAGGTCAGGAAGGTCGCCGAGTTGGCGTCCCGCGCGACTTTCAGGATGTCCGGGATGGTCGCGGTGAACGCCACGGTGGTCGAGTGCAGCATCAAAATCACTTCGTTGCTGTAATAAGGCAACGAGCGACGCAGGGCTGACGGCATGATCACGTAGGCATACAGCTTCCAGCCTGTCAGGCCGTAGGCCTTGGCCGCTTCGACTTCACCGTGAGCCATGCTGCGGATCGCCCCGGCAAAAATCTCCGTGGTGTAGGCGCAGGTGTTCAGGGCGAACGCCAGGATCGTGCAGTTCATCGCATCGCGGAAGAACGCATCCAGCACCGGTTGCGCACGCACGGCGGCCAGGCTGTAGATACCGGTGTAGCAAATCAGCAGCTGGATATACAGCGGCGTGCCGCGAAACAGGTAAGTGTAGAACTGCACCGGCCAGCGGACGTAGAAGTGCGGCGACACCCGGGCGATGGACAGCGGGATCGACACCAGGAAACCGATGACGATCGAGGCGGTCAGCAGCCACATGGTCATGGCCAGGCCGGTAATGTTGTAGCCGTCGGTGTAAAGGAAGGGTTTCCAGTACTCCTGCAAGAGTTCGATCATCGTACGGCCTCCCGGGAGCCGGCGGCGTAGCGGCGTTCGAGCCAGCGCAGGACGAAGTTGGAGGCGCTGGTGATGAGCAGGTAAATCAGCGCGGCAAGCACCAGGAAGTAAAACAGCTGATAGGTGCTTTTACCGGCGTCCTGGGCTGCCTTGACCAGGTCGGCCAGGCCGATGATCGAGACAAGTGCGGTCGCCTTGAGCATCACCATCCAGTTGTTCCCGATCCCCGGCAGGGCGAAACGCATCATTTGCGGGAACACCACGATTCGAAAACGCTGGCCGCGTTTAAGGCCATAAGCGGTAGCGGCTTCGACCTGACCCCGAGGCACCGAGAGAATCGCGCCACGGAAGGTTTCGGTGAAATACGCACCATAAATGAAGCCCAGGGTGATGACCCCGGCACTGAACGGGTTGATCTCGATGTATTCCCATTCCATGAAATCGGTAAACGACGTCAACCAGGTTTGCAGGCTGTAGAAAATCAGCAGCATCAGCACCAGGTCGGGTACGCCGCGGATCAGCGTGGTGTAGATCTGGGCCGGAACCCGCACCAGTTTGACTTTTGACAGTTTGGCTGTGGCGCCAAGCAGGCCGAGCAATACGGCCACCAGCAGCGACAATGCCGATAATTTGATGGTCATCCAGGTGCCTTCCATCAGCAACGGACCGAAGCCCTTGAGGCTGAAGGCTGAGAGCCCCAGATTTTGTAAGAGGTTTTCGAACATAAATCAGCAACCTGATCGGATAAAAAAAACGCCCATCGTGAGATGGGCGCCGCGCATTATTTGCCGCTGTACAGATTCAGATCGCCAAAGTGTTTCTTTTGAATGGTGGCGTAGGTGCCATCGTCGTGTAACGCTTTGATACCTTTATCCAAAAGTGCATTGAGGTCTTTGTTACCTTTAGAGATACCGATCGCTGTTTTGGCCGGCAGCAATTCGCTGTCAACCGGCTTGCTGACTTCGTAGCCCTCGCCCTTTGGCGACTTCAAAAAACCCAGTTCAGCTTGCAGCATGTCCTGGATCGCCGCGTCGAGACGGCCGGACATCAGGTCGGAATACACCTGATCCTGGTTCTGATAGGCCTGGGTTTTCACGCCTGCCTTGTCCAGAACAGCTTTGGCGTACGCTTCCTGGATGGTGCCTTGCTCGTAGCCGACGGTTTTGCCCTTCAGCGAAGCGACGTCTTCGGTCAAGCCAGATCCTTTCTTGAACACGTAGGCGGTTGGGCCGGAGAACAGCTCGCTGGAGAAGTCGATGACTTTTTCGCGAGCCGGGGTGACGGTCATCGAAGAGATCACACCGTCGAATTTATTGGCCTTCAGGCCCGGAATCATGCCGTCGAAATCGCTTTCGACCCATTTGCACTTGACCTTCAGCTCGGCGCAGATCGCGTTACCCAGATCGATGTCGAAGCCCACCAGGCTACCGTCAGCCGCTTTCGATTCAAACGGAGCGTAGGAAGGGTCAACGCCAAAACGCAGTTCTTTGTATTCTTTTGCCATGGCGGAACCAGCAGCCATGCACAACGCCAGTGCAGAAAGGGTCAGCAATGCTTTTTTCATTATTCAATCCCTAAGAACCAATATGAGCGCTTGTGGCGCAGAATTATTGTTACTGGAAAGCGTAAGACCTAATGAAAGTAGCAATTTCCGAACCAGTGTCCCGAACAAGCGTTTTAAAAGGTGATTCAAGAAATGGCAATCGGGGATTTGTGCACGAAAACGGGCGTCGGAAAATTGCTGCACCATCTTGGTTCGGAATGGCACAAATACCTAAGGGGATTTATCCCCGTTCGGCTGCGAAGCAGTCGTCAATTCGGCAAAACCGTTCAGTCTGAAATGACGCGCGGGCCGCTTCGCAGCCCAACGGGGATAAATCCCCTCGCCACAAAAGCCCCCTCCCACAAAGAGATTGGGGTTAGCCCAGCAAATCTTGCAGCGTTGCGAGGTTGTCAGCCTCTTCCACCGACTTGTCCTGTCGCCACCTCAACATCCTCGGAAACCGCACGGCAATCCCGCTCTTGTGGCGTTTCGACAGGGCGATGCCCTCAAAACCCAGCTCAAACACCAGGCTCGGTTTCACACTGCTCACCGGCCCGAATTTCTCCACCGTGGTTTTGCGCACAATACTGTCGACCTGGCGCATTTCTTCGTCGGTCAGCCCTGAATAGGCTTTGGCGAATGGCACCAGCGTTCGCTCGCTGGCGTCGGGCGGGCCGTCCCAGACCGCGAAGGTGTAATCACTGTAGAGATTCGCCCGGCGACCATGGCCGCGCTGCGCATAAATCAGCACCGCATCGACGCTGAAGGGGTCGACTTTCCATTTCCACCAGACGCCTATATCCTTGGTCCGACCGACGCCATACAGCGCATCCCGGGCCTTGAGCATCATGCCTTCGACGCCGAGGCTGCGGGAGGCTTCGCGTTGTCTGGCGAGGTCAAACCAGTCTTCGCCGGTGAGCACTGGTGAGGCGAGTAACACCGGGTTGTTGCAGGTCGTGACGAGCTGATCCAGTTGAGCGCGGCGCTTGGCCTGAAGCTGATTGCGCCAGTCCTCGCCTTGCCATTCCAGCAAGTCGTAGGCGAGCACCACCACCGGCACTTCTTCGAGAATTTTCTTGTCCAGGGTTTTACGGCCGATCCGCTGCTGCAACAGCGCGAACGGTAACACCGCGGGAGAGGCCGGCGATTGCGGGTCAAAGGCATCGTCGGTGTTTGGTCGTGTGGATTTCCAGGCGACGATTTCACCATCGATCACCGTCCCGTCAGGCAAGCCGTGCAACAGGCTGTCGAGTTCGGGAAAGCGCTCGGTTACCAGCTCTTCGCCGCGCGACCAGATCCACAACCGCCCGTCACGCTTGACCACCTGGGCGCGAATCCCATCCCACTTCCATTCCACTTGCCACTGGCTCGCCGGGCCGAGCACGTTTTCGAATTGCTCGACCGGTTGCGCCAAGGCATGGGCCAGGAAAAACGGGTAGGGCTGGCCACCGCGTTGGGCATGTTCGTCGGACGATTCGGCCGCGATCAATTTCAGATAACTGGCAGCGCTCGGACGATTGGACAGGTCGGTGTAACCGACCAACCGCTGGGCTACGCGTTTGCTGTCGATCCCGGCCATGGCCGCCAGGGCGCGCGTCACCAGGAGCTTGGAGACGCCGACGCGGAAACTGCCGGTAATGAGTTTGATGCAGAGCATCAGGCTATGGCGATCCAATTGCGCCCAGAGCGCGGGCAATCGCTCAGCGAGGACTTCCGGGGATTCACCGCGCAATGGCAGCAGTTTGTCTTCAATCCATACCGCTAGCCCGTCGGTGGAGCTGTGCAGGGCCTCGGGCAGGACCAGCGAAATGGTTTCCGCCATATCGCCGACCGCTTGGTAACTTTCTTCGAACAGCCAAGGCTGCAGGCCGGAAAACGTGACCGCCAGTTCGCGCAACACGCGTACCGGCACCAACTGACGAGGTCGCCCACCGGACAAAAAGTACACCGCCCACGCGGCGTCTTCGGGAGCAGCCTTGGCAAAGTAGGACTGCATGGCGGCCAGTTTGGCGTTGCTTGACGTGGTGGCGTCGAGTTCGGCGTACAGCTCGGCGAAGGCCTTCATGGCGTCACCTCGGCGCTGTCGGTTTCGACGGCGGCGTTGTCTTCCTCATCGTCGCCGTATTCTGTGCTGAAACCCATGGCATCAAGGCCCTGTTCGCGCAGATGACGCACCAACACCCCGACCGAGCCGTGGGTGACCATCACCCGCTGAGCGCCGGTCTGTTCGATGGCCCAGAGCAGGCCCGGCCAGTCGGCGTGGTCGGACAGGACAAAGCCACGGTCCACACCGCGTCTGCGCCGCGTACCGCGCAAACGCATCCAGCCGCTGGCGAAGCCGTCGCTGTAATCGCCAAAGCGGCGCATCCAGGTGCTGGCGCCGGCCGATGGCGGCGCGATGACCAGCGCCTTGCGCATCATCGGGTCGCTCTTTTGCACGTCGCCGGCATAGATCGTCGGCGGAATGTAAACGCCGCTCTCGCGATACACCCGGTTCAACGGTTCCACCGCGCCATGCACCAAAATGGGGCCGAGGCTGGCGTTGATACCGTGGAGAATTCGCTGGGCCTTGCCGAAGGAATAGCAAAAAAGCACGCTGGTTTTGTCGGCGGCGGCATTGGCCTGCCACCACTGATTGATCTCGGCAAAGATCTGCGCCTGGGGTTGCCAGCGGTAAATCGGCAGGCCAAAAGTCGACTCAGTGATAAAGGTATGGCACCGCACCGGTTCGAATGGCGCGCAGGTGCCGTCGGGTTCGATCTTGTAATCCCCCGAGGCAACCCAGACTTCGCCGTCGTATTCCAGGCGCACCTGGGCGGAGCCCAAGACATGGCCGGCGGGGTGAAAACTCAGGGTGACGCCGTGGTGCTGCAAGCGCTCGCCATAGGGCAGGGTTTGCAGGTTGATGACCTGTCCCAATCGCGCACGCAAAATCCCTTCGCCTGGGGCCGCCGCCAGATAATACTGGTTGCCGGTGCGGGCATGGTCGCCGTGAGCGTGAGTGATGACTGAACGCTCGACCGGCCGCCACGGGTCGATATAGAAATCGCCGACGGGGCAGTACAAACCTTCAGGGCGCGCGATAACAAGATCCATGTTGTTACCAAAATGGGGGGACTTGTTAGCTATGAGGTTTGCGCGAAGGCAGAAGTTCTATTGATTTTTTGAAGCTTGACGATTGTTCCCACGCTCCGCGTGGTAACGCCTCAAGGGACGCTCCGCGTCCAGTGACGCGGAGCGTCACGGGCTGCATTCCCACGCAGAGCGTGGGAACGATCAGTACGGGTGAAATATTTCCCCGTGTGGGAGCGGCGGTGACTCTTATTTGCCAGGTGTAAGGGTCAACCGCGTCTTCCCGTACACCTTGTCAAAGTTCTGCGGTTGCATCGGCAAACTCATGTATTGCCCCTTCAGCCATGGATCAATGCTGTCGAGATAATTCGGGCTCGCCGGGTTGCCGGACTGTCCAGTGCTGTTCTGCCCCATCAACGGTTCCGCCTGGCTGAAATCAACGATAAAGCGCATGGCCGGCGCCAGCGTGGTGTTGAAGTCCTGGCCCCAGGTGAACGCCGCGGTGTTCAGCGTGGTGTGATCGCCCCCCGCCGCCAATGGACCGCGCACGGTCTGGCCGCTGGCATTCTTCCATTCATAGCGGTGCAGTTTGCCCCACTGCCAGGCCTTGTGATCACCACCCAATTGGCTGTCACCGGCGCTGATCGCCGCTGCCAGGCTGCGGGCGAGGATCGCAGGCTTGTCTTCTTTCTGCGGCGTGCGCGCGTCATCCCAGAACGGACTGTCTTCACGGCCCAGCAGGTGGTCGGCCTGAGCCGCGTAGGACAACTTGCCGTTGGCGATAAAGGCTTTCCACGCCGGGCTGCTTTCCGGGCCCAGTTCATCGAGGAAAATCTGTTGGGTGCTTTCCTGCAAGAACAGCTCGTAGATCGCCGCATCCGCAGAGGTCGGGCCGAGTTTGCCGTCGAACGCCATCAAGCGGGTGTAGGCCTCGCGAGCCTTGCCGCGATCGGCAACCGGCACCGCTTCGATGGCCTGTTTGAGCGGCTGGGACATGCCCGGTGCTTCAAACATTTTCTTCAGCTTGGCGGCGAACGTCGTGGTCTGGTCGTATTGCATCGCGATCACGCTGCGCGTGTCGTGTTTGCCCACACTTGCCAGTTCGGCCAGGCGTTCGCCACGTTCCGGCGCTGACCAGGAGTTGGACAGTTGCATGCCGTAGCCATGGGGAATGACCCGCTGGTTGGCGGTGCCGAGCCAGCCTTGGGCCGGATCCTGGTCATAGGGATGGAGCATCGGGTCGGCGTAACCGTCCCAATCGTAGCGACCTTCCCAGCCCGGCGACGGCATCAGGCCTTCACCTTCGCGACGGTTCGGGTAGCGACCGGTGACTTGCCAGCCGATGTTGCTGGCGTCGGCAAATACCAGGTTCAGCGCAATGGCGCGGATTTCACGGCTGGCGTCCGAGGCTTTCTCGACGGTCTGGGCACGGGACAGGTCGAAAAACGCGTCCAGTGTCTTGTCGTCGGTGAAGTTTGGCGTCTGCAAGGCCAGGCCGAACCCATTGGCCAGCGTCGTGCCTTGGGCACTGTTGAGCAGCGGGCCGTGACGGGTTTCGTACACCACTTCGCGAATCGGCCGCTGGCCTTTGACGAAGTAGGTCTCGTTGCGCACGATCACCGGCTGCCATTTGCCGCTGACTTCATACGTGAGGCCGTTGCCCTGGCGTTTGATTTTTTCCAGGAACAAGTCTTGGTTGTCGCCCATGACCGAGGTCATGCTCCACGCCACCTTGCCGTTGAAACCGCCGAGCACCATGGGCAAACCGGCGATCGTCACGCCTGAGGCCTGGTATTTCGGCGCGCGAATCTGCACGTAGCTGAACAACGACGGCACGCCCAACGGGCCATGGCTGTCGCTGGCCAGCAGGCTTTTGCCACTGCGGCTGCGTTGCGGGCCGATGGCCCAGTTGTTCGACGAGGTGGCGCCCAACAGATTCAGGTCGGACAGTTGCCCGGTGGCTTTGCTGATGTCGGCCAGGCCCGGGATTGCTCCATTGAGCTTGATGCCCTGAAGTTTTTCGGCTTCGCCCAGCGGCAGTTTTTCGTCGGGAGCGGACGGCGTCAGCCACCCGAGTTTGTCGGTGGTGACGGTCTGGGCCAGCATCAGCGCGGCGATTTCTTCCGGCAGGTTGGCGGACTGGCTGAAGTTCAGCAGGCAGAAAATCAGCGCCGAATCTTCCGGCTTCCAGTATTCAGGCTTGTAACCGGTGGCCACGAGGTCGGCCGGCAGCTTGTCGCGGAAGCGGAACAGGTAGGCGTTGACGCCGCGCGCATAGACTTCGAAGAAGCGTTTGAGGCGCGGCGAAGACGCTTTGTACAGCTCGCCGGCGCTTTTCTTCAGGTTGACGGCGCGCATGTAACGGTCAGCGTCCAGCAGGTCCGAACCGGACATCTCCGACAACCGGCCCTGGGCAAGCAGGCGCAGAGTGACCATTTGCGTGATGCGGTCGCTGGCGTGGACGTAACCGAGGGCGAACAGGGCGTCGTGGAAGCTGTTGCTTTCGATCAGCGGCATGCCCATGGCATTGCGGCGCACCGAAACGTTCTGCGCCAGGCCCTTGAGCGGCTGTACGCCGGTGGTCGGCGGGAGGGTGTCCTGGGTGTTCCAGGTCTGACAACCGGTCAGGCTCAAAACACCGGCCACTGCTGCGGCAACGCCGAACCGGGGAAGAAAATGTGTATGGGCTGGCGAGGCCATGGCAAAGCTCCTGCGGGGGTAGAGGCGCAATAAAGGCGCTACGTTAGAGAGCAGGAGGAGGGCGCGCAAGCGGGGTATCAGGTTATTTCCGGATTTGTCCGATAAACCACAACTCTAGATCGTAATACTGTTCACATAAGCGCGGGCACCCACATTTGTGGCGAGGGGATTTATCCCCGTTGGGGCGCGAAGCGGCACCCAGAATCCATTTACAGACCGAGTTGTCCGTATTCACGACTGCCTCGCAGCCGAACGGGGCGGTGCGACGTTTCGCTAAATCCCCTCGCCACAGGTCATGCGTCGTTTTCAGGGTTTTGGGGGGTTGACCTTGGCCGCCAGGGCATAGGCCTTTACGGTCGCCGGACGGTTCTGGATGTGGGTGAACCAGCGCAGCACGTTAGGGAAGTCTTCCAGGTTCTGGCTCTGCCACTTGTGGGAAACGATCCACGGGTAAATCGCCATGTCGGCAATGCTGTATTCGCTGCCGGCGACGAAGTCTTTATCGGCTAGCTGTTTGTCGAGCACTCCGTACAGGCGGGCCGTTTCATCGATATAGCGCTTGATCGCGTAAGGAATTTTCTCCGGTGCAAACTGGCTGAAGTGATGATTTTGCCCGGCCATCGGCCCCAGACCGCCCATCTGCCAGAACAACCATTGCAGCGCTTGCTGGCGACCGCGCAGGTCTTTGGGCAGGAACTTGCCAGTCTTCTCCGCCAGGTACAGCAAAATCGCCCCCGACTCGAACACCGACAGCGGTTCACCGCCATCGATTGGCTCATTGTCGACGATGGCCGGGATTCTGTTGTTTGGGGAGATTTTCAGAAAGTGCGGCTGGAACTGCTCGTTCTGACTGATGTTGATCGGGTGCACGTTGTACGGCAGGCCGGCTTCTTCCAGGAAAATCGAGATTTTGTGGCCGTTGGGGGTGGTCCAGTAATACAGGTCGATCATGAGTACTCCACATCAAGAGACGTCGTAGGGTCGGACAGCGACCGCGGGCATCAGGTCGTCCTGTTTGCATTCGATGGCTTGCCTGTAAGAGGAGGTGATGCTGAAGTGCGTGAAATTCAATGACCTCGTGTGAGAAAAGTCGGCATGGAGCTCAAGAACAACGCAGCACTGATCATTGTCGACCAGCAAAAAGGCATCCTGCACCCCAGGCTCGGTCGCCGAAATAATCCTCAGGCCGAGGCGCGAATCCTAGATTTGCTCGCGTATTGGCGTCGAACCGGGCGGCCGGTGATTCATGTGCAGCACCTGTCCCGTTCACCGGATTCAGTGTTCTGGCCGCAGCAATCGGGTGTGGAGATTCAGGAACGTTTCCAGCCGTTGGCCGGCGAGCAGCTGATTTCCAAACAGGTGCCGGATGCGTTTTGTGCGACGGGGCTGGAGGCGAGTTTGCGCGAGGCGGGGATCGAGCAGTTGATCATCGTTGGCGTTGCGACTCACAACTCGGTGGAGTCCACGGCGCGAACGGCCGGGAACCTGGGGTTTGACGCCTGGGTTGTGGAGGATGCGTGCTTTACGTTCGATAAGGCTGATTATTTCGGCAATGCGCATTCAGCCGAGGAAGTGCATGCGATGTCGCTGGGGAATTTGCACGGGGAATATGCGATGGTCGTCAGCACTGCACAGATTCTGGATTGATGGCGGGTTTGAGGGCCTCTTCGCGAGCAAGCCCGCTCCCACATTAAATCTGCGGCGGATACAAAATATGTGTCGGGCGCAGTTCAAATGTGGGAGCGGGCTTGCTCGCGAAGGCGATTCAACTGGCGAAAAAATTATCCGCCCGAAGCATCAAGCGCCGTGGCATTTCTTGAATTTCTTGCCGTTGCCGCATGGGCAAGGGTCGTTGCGGCCGACGTCTTTCAGGGCGTTGCGCACCGGTTCCTGGTGGGCGTGGCCGCAGTTCGGGCCGTGGACATGGCCATGGTCGTGATCATGGTGGTCGTGATGGTCATGATCGTGGTTGCAGTCAGGGCCATGGACATGGGGTTGCTGGGTCATCGGTTTTGCTCCGGAATTAAATCGGCGGGGATTAGCCGAGTAGGCCGGAAGGTCAATCATATGGGCCTACTCAGCCGGTTGTCTACTGAGTTTGTTACACCATTGTCGCACTCTTGGCCCATCCCCAAAAGTCTCATCCAAAGGCGCGCATGGGCACGCGATAAGGACCCACGTAGGCACGCGATAAGGCTCAGGCGAGGGCACCCACGGGGGGACGCGAGGGCAACTCCTGATTGAGGTGGTCATTCAGATTTTTCTGTCAGATTCTCAAGGTCGGCTTTTTGCTCGGGAGGGATGGGGATGACTGGACCATCTGTACCCGACTCCCGTTCTTCCCTTCTCAACTCAGCGTTAACGCTCGTTTCTACTGCCGCAATAAGCTTTTCGATGTGAGGAAGCTTTTCGAGTAGCGCCCCGTAATCGTAGCCCTTGAACATCGTCCCGTAGCCGTTGAACTCCCCGTTCGGACCTCGGAAAGTCAGTGTTAAGGGTGAATAATAGGTTAAATCGGTGTGGGCGAACTGCTGCATTCTTACGCGTACAAGCTCATCGTGGAGTGACCTCATTGACGCCGGGACATGCCTTTTAACACTCAAAATGTGCTTGGACTGTCGCCCCTTATTTACGGAGAAGGGGCGAACATAGGTGACTATAAGATCGCGAAGAAGCGCGTACCGAACATCCGCACGTCTGTAGCGTTTTAGAACCTTGACGGCTAAGCGAGCGGTGTTTAGGTCAACTGAGTACATCCGAAGGAAGTAATAGTGCTCGGTAAACTCCATCTCATGCGTCTCCATCGGGAAGCTCCGGCGCTAATGTTTTCGGCACCGGTAAGCTTCCGAGTCTATCAGAGCAGTACTTACGTCACTCAGCGCAGCCACCAAGCACAACGCAGACGACATCCCCAAGGCCTTCGACCAAAGGACCACCTTGAGCAACTCCAAGAGTGACAAGGAGTAGACCAAGAAATCGGTAGGTGACACGGTGGGTAGCCAGAGTGCGGATTACTGCTACAAAGGTTGTCCACCGAGTAGTCATCGCTAAGCCCTCCCGTGTGTGAGTGGTTATTGGTCAATTGATATTCATCACCAGAGAGATAGCCAGAGAGAGGTCTTAAAGAGCAGGGCTGTTTGAATAGCCTAAAGTCCCCCTCTGCTTATAGTGGGTGTTTTTAAATGAGTGCTGGAAGTGACCAGACGCCCTTGCCCAGTCACACCTATGCCAGCGCAGATAGTGGGCGGAGTAGCAACCGTGGGTCTCTCGCGTTTTCGACTATGAGTTCGCTCAATGAGATTTTTTCGGCACCCACTGTTCAGAATTAAGACTTTTCCTACAGACCTGCCTTTCCGTTTCCGGTAGCCTCCCACGCGCTCGCCTAAAGGCTGGTTATTGTCTATGGACGAAAGACGCAAGGACGATGCTCAATGATTTCTTCTGCACGACTGGGTGACAAACACGTCTGCCCTTTACCCGGTCACGGGACTACACCTATCGCTTCCGCCTCCGGTGACGTGAATATCAACTTCATGGGGTCTGCCCGTGTGGGTGATACCTGTGGGTGTGGAGCGGTCATCACTACGGGCTTTCCTTCTATTCAGGTGAATGGCCGTCCAATGGCCCACTTGGGAAGCCCTACCAGTCACGGTGGGACGATCATCACGGGCTCAGGCGATGTCGGTGGTGGCTTTGTCATGGGTGACGCTGGTGGCGCGGCCATTATTAACTTCATGGCGCTGGGAGCCTTCCGGCCAGACGGTTCCGTAGACGATGAGAAGATGGCGACCTTGTTGGCCGACCCGAATCTCAAGGAGAAAGCCTTAGCGGCGAACGCTTTGGTAGATTCTAAGGCTGCTGGTAAGAAGCCCGAGGAGAAACCTGAAGAGAAAGCGGAACCTGCCGTCTGCAAAGACCCAGACATGATGGAAGAACTGGCGGCATATATAGCCGACGAGATGAACAACAACATCCACCACCCATCTGTCCTGAAGATGAAGGAACTGCTCAGCTATGACGTTGCGGAAGAAACCCGTAAGCAAATGGAGCTGCCTTGGTATGCCCAAGTAGGTGCGACCAGCCCACAAGCTATTGGTGCTGCAAATGGCGCTGCTGCTATGGCGATCTGGACTGAGCGCGTGGGGCAGTATCGGGATTGGGACCACAAGCCGAAAATCCATAAGAAGTTCGGTGGG
This sequence comes from Pseudomonas sp. BGI-2, assembly GCF_004310295.1. Lineage (GTDB taxonomy): Bacteria > Pseudomonadota > Gammaproteobacteria > Pseudomonadales > Pseudomonadaceae > Aquipseudomonas. The sequence continues at coordinate 114,051 of NZ_SISB01000004.1, forward strand.
TATTACCACAAGCAAGGCGAGTACGAATACTTCTATGATATTTGGTCCAACATCCACTATGGCTATGTTGGGCGCGCAGGTGGTCTTTCAGAGAGCGTACTGGCCGACGGTGCAGGGTTGGAGCAGATAGTCTCAGACTCTGTCGGGGCGCTCACTGACATAACAAAACCACAGGAAAGAAGAAAACACCGAGGGCCTCAACGTGCCGAGAACGTCGAGGGGCTCCGCGCATGGGACGACGATCCCGACCGGATATCTGTCGGTATTGGTATTAAACTTTTTAACCAGCATCCTAATGGTGGCATCACAGCGAAAATGGTGATGGATGAGGTTCTTTCGGTTGCACCACAAGAATGGGGAGCAGGTGTCATTGATCATCAATGCGAGAAAAATTAAGGCCCGTTATGTCGTTCTCTTCGCATTAATAGCCCTGTTGGCGGCTTGGTATGCTGCCACCCCCGGCGTAATTATTCATTACTCCAAAGAAGGTAGGGATGAACTTCGATTGGTCTGGGATACGCAGCACGACATCCATAGAGAGAGAATGCTGCCGGGAGAAGCCACATCTGATGTTGGTCACATATTCCCCGATGAAGACTTCTTTATGGTTTTCTTTTGGGGACCCATCAAGGGCAGTATGAGATGTATCGACATAACACCCAAACGCTGGGCAACGATAGACATATATCTCACGGAATCGGGCAGAGTAGACGTTAACAAGACGCCCCCCGAGGTTATCGAACGTTTGAACAAGTGTGAGGGTGAACCTGACCCTTTTCGGCTTTAAGCATATATGACCAGCAAATAAAGAACGTCTAACGGCGACGGAGAATCTCGACAATGAAGTGGCCCACGCGACGTCTCGAACTTCGCGATATCGGCATGGCTCTGTACTTACTCAGCCTTATGTTACCAGCCGTGTGGCAAGAAGATGATAACTGGCTTTATGAAACCCTCACTCAAAACGCTTTGCCGGGGTGGTGGGCATTTATCTTAGGGTTACTATCAATGGTCTACGGTTACGCTGCATGGTTAGCGAACCCCTTATTCATCGCTGCTTACCGGACTCGGAGCGTCAAGCGGAGCTTCATTTATGCAGTACTCGCATTACTCGCGGGGCTGTCAGTGCAACTACAGCTTGTCACTTGGTACGATGAAGACGGCAGATTCACTATTACTGGTTATACCTACGGCTACTACGTCTGGTTGCTTTCCTTCGCTTGGCTGGCCGTATTGGCTGTTCGTGATCTGTATAAGGATTGGCGGTAATAATCTGACAGGGCAGCCTCAGCGTTATCTTTACGAGGGTTCCTGAAGAAGTAACCTTAAGTCCCCTCTGCTTATAGTGAGGGGTTTTGGAGGCCTTGCAGACCGGGCCTCTCAGAGGTGGTCATTCTGAAAAAATAGGGAACCCGTTAAGGTCCCCTTTTTAATGACACTGCAATTTACTTTGTCGTATCAATACCCCATCGCTCGAACATCTCAACGGTTAGACGCTGACTCACAGGGTCGTTGGGGATCAACCCTCGGAATCCATTGAAAATGCCTGTGCGGTACGTTTGAGCCATGTCGGGACTGTTAATCGTTCCTGCGAGTCCCGAAAGGTTATATCCGACCTGAGCCGCACTGCTAATCAAGCCAGCCGCTGGAACCTGCTTCAAGGCACCTGTGAGAATCTCACCGGGCTTGTCGAGGTCACTCAGCCCATACAACCATGCCTTCTCTTTCGGGGCCTTCTTACGGGCAGCCTCAGGAAGAATCGAAGTTCGGACCATCGCAGCCTGATCAAAGCCCAATGGCGCGGCCACGATGTTAGCCAGGCCGAAAGGGGTGCCGAGGTACGACCCACGTGTCAGAGCCGCATAGGCAATCATGTTGGGATCAAGGGCATCTTTCAGGTACTGCGTGCGGGCATGAGTCGGCATCATCTGAGCTTTCAAATAAGCAGTTGAGGCGTAGAAGCTTCCGCCAGCCATGGCCGACAAAGCCGCTGTGTAGGCCTGATCCATCACTCGACCATTCATGCGAGCCTCATTCACACCTCGCATCAGGCGCTCATTCAGGGACTTCACAAGGAAGCTCTTGAACTGCATGAGCATCTTCACGCCAACGCCGTAAGCCTTCGTATCAAGGTTGGATACTTTATGGGGCCTGATTACCACCTCGTCCGCCATGCGATCAGCCAACCGCCAGAGGTGCATTGAGCGAGGGTCAGACTGGAAGGCAGTCATATCACGCACCGAATACTTGCCTTCAGCATCGCGCACCATGGAGCTTCTGATGAGGTCCTTAATGCCGTCCCATTGAGCCGGTGTGATACTCGCGGAGCGAAGCAGAGAAGGTTCCGATATCAGCAAGTTATCCATCGGGCTCTTACCACCTGCGAGCGTGTGCCGCACGATGTCCCCAAGAATGCCTTTACGGCCTGCATCAATGAGGTGATTGGTAGTCTCGGGCAGCATGTAACCCGCAGGGGATCGACGGGACATCGCCCCGGTGGCCCACTTGAGCGACCCAACAGATTGAGCCACTGCTTCACTGGAGCCCTGCTCACGGAGGCGCTCAATGATGTCCGCACGAGCAGGCACGATAGAGCCATCCAGTTCACGACCAAAGAGACCCGCGTGCAGGTCGTTAAGGCCCTCAGCTGTCATCTTGTACTTACCCGCTACCAGTTCCTTATAAGCCGGAATGTTATGGCCCAACATGTGCCCGTAGCCACGAGAGACAAGGCCAGCCATCTCCGTGAAGTTCTGAAAGGGCATGAAGAACGATTTGAGCGTAAAGGCTGTGTCGTTGAGGGCCCGACCGACTGTCGCCAAAGCCCCTTCCGGGGTATCTCGACGGGCTTGGCCTGTGAGGACCTTAAGGGCTTGATCCAGCGCGGCACGTTCGTCGGGTTTGATGTCATCAGACAGTGCTTTAATCTGAGCCTCCAGCTCACCAACGGTCTTGCCTGTGGAGCCCATTACGGCCACATCACCATTAACGCGCCGATCATAGGCTTGCAGAATCCTGCCCACAGAGAAGTCACGAAGGTCGTTCACCGAGAACTCTCCGTGCGGGGTAGTAACTCGCACATCCGAATCAAACAGGTGGCGCCCTTTGAGGAAGTTATTTTCCGTGATGTTGCCGCCGAACTGTCCTTGATTGATGTCAAAGGCCTGAGTGGTCAGAGAGTTGTCCTGTGTGATCCCGTAAGCTTTACCGTTGGCGTACTGATGGACTCGCTGAGCGATGGCCTGTGGTGTCACAGGGACCCCTTCAGCATTCAACAGGTCAGTGATGTGAGCATCCACGCGGGCACGGGTAGCAGGTCGAGCGGCGTAACTACGCAGCATGCTTTCCCGAATGGCGTCTTGCAGGGCATCTGTGCCGCCCAGCCGTTCGGACCAAAGGGCACGGGCTCCTCGGTCGTAGACGTTAGGAAAGTAATGGCCAGCATGGCGCGTTGAGTCCATCAAGGAGACAGCGTTACTGTTGCCATACTTCGCTGGATTGCTAAGGCTGTCGTGCTTACGTTCTGTGTGAGCACCTATCGCGTCCATGTAGGCCCGCTCCTCTGCTCGCAAAGAACTCCTTGCGGTTCCCGTGGGGTCTTCGAGAGCCTCAATGGCGCGCCGGTCAAGCAACTGCTGAGCCTCTGTGCGCGAACCGGGAAGCGCTGAGTACCACTTGGAACCCATAGCGTCATCAGCAAGCTGTGTCAGGGACTGATAGCTCAAGTTGTCCTGACCTCGTTCGCGCTCAGCGATGTCACTGGCGACAGCAGCAAACCGGCCATTTGAGCCCGAGACGGTGCCTGTGGGCGGTCGAAACAACTGTCCCGCGATACCACGAACATCCGCCGATTCGCTCCGATTGAGCGTATGACCTATCTCAGTGAACCCGCCCATGTGAGCGCCCGGCGCAGCACGTTCGAATTGCTCCATGCGAGCGACAGTTACGGGGTTGAGCGGGTTGGAGCCACTGAGAATCGTACCGTTAGCAAGACGCACCGCACCGTCCTCAAAAGGCACCGGCTGAAGGTCAACACCGTTCACGTTGGCAGTTGGAGTGCCTTCCGTATGTGGCATCAAGGTTGGGTCAAGGGTGCCTGCTTCCGCCGCTCGCACGCGAGACTCAGCTCGGATTACAGGGCCCGTGAAAGGATCACCAACATGTTCAATAGCCGCGTTACCGTGAGTGACCACAAGGTTTTTCCCGAAGGCACCTGAAAGAGCGCCTCCAAGAATCGCGCCACCAGCAGCGGAAGCGGCCAAATGGGATTCGCCACCAACCACCCGCGACCGAAGGTGATCACTACCCACAGCCAGGGCGGACCCATAGGCAGCACCTTTAACCACACGGGCTCCGAGAGAACCTGTAAGGCCAACTACGGGCAAGTAGCTCGTCGGGTCACCTGCAGCACTAACAAGACCACCTGTTACTTGGGCAGCCCATCCAGCGGAATCGAAGTCTTGTTGATAATCCTGAGAGTCGAGGACGGTAGGGAGAATGTTCTTCCACTCTTCACGTTCCGCCGATGCGAACTGTCGATAATATTCAGGCTGCACTCCAAGCTTATCGAGGGTTTCAAAGTCCTCTTCGGTCATTGGGTTGTCCTGCATTCTCGACACGGGCCGCATCATTGAAACGACAGTCCCAAGGTCTGCGCCTTCCTCTGCGTAGCCCCGGTAAGCAGTGCCTATCACGGAAGTCGCCAAGGCTGCCTTAGAGGCTTTCCCTGTGCCGTCCCATGCACCAAGCTCTGCGTCACCGGATAGAGGCTTTCCCTGTGAGGTAGCAAGTTCCCCCACAGTCATGCCCTTATCGACAGGCTGGCCGGTTAGGCCCAATGCGCCTTGCTGAGGCATTACGGAACCTGTGAGGCTCTTGAAGGCATCCCGATGGGGACTGACTGCCACATCAAGCAACTTTGCCATGTAGCCACGACCTTCGGCGGACAGCTTCGAGAAGTCACCCGAACGCATGGCAGAAACCTGAGGGGCTCCGAGATGGCCTTCGCCTTGGTTGTACGCGAGGGCCGCTGCCAGCTCATCACCGTCATACTTATCAATGAGGTCTCGCATATGACGGGCCATCGCTGGGACGGCCTTCACGGGGTCTAACCGATCTTCTGGGGACATCAAACCGTATGCCCGACCGGTGGCCTCAGTGAACTGTGCGAGACCCAATGGGCCTGTGGGGGACTTTGCGTCAGACTTGAACGAGGACTCATTGTAAATCTGCTTATGCAGCAGGTCGTAACGGACACCTTCGGACTCAGCAGCGGAACGAATTAGGTTGTCGTATTGGGTGCCAGTGGCTTTGATGTTTTCGTATTCTGTCGTCATGTATGGCCTCCTTTAAGAAGTGGATCAGGAGGCCCGAAGGCCTCACTTTGGTTTCTGATGGGTTTGTTGGTACTCGAAGACTTTGCGGGCGTTCGCTTCGCGTTCCGTTGCGTAAGGCTTGAAGCCTTCTTGAGAGCGCTTGATGTCTTCCTGTTCGCGGCGCTTCGCTTCTTCACGCGCCTGAGCTGCTGCCCGTGCGTTCTCGTCCCGGATGTCCTGCATATGCAATGGCTCCACTCGACCGTTAAGGGTCTGGATATAGAGTTGGTTGTTTCGGGAGACTACGAAGGCACCGCCTGTGGCTGCATCTGGGTGTGCCTGAGAGAAAGCATCAAGTTTCGCCTGCACAGCGGCCTGCCCACTTTTCCACGAAGTAACGTCATTCGGGTCCATGAGAATGTCAGCCTTGAAGACTGCGCCCATCGGTGCGCCGGATGTCTTGAACTGAGCCGTGTTGGTTTCCACGAAAGACTCTACGGCAGACTGTGCAGCCGAGAGATTTCCTGTAAGCGCAACATTGGCCTCGTAGATGGTGCGGGCCATTTCGTTCATCTCGGCGGGCATGTACTGGGCTGCCGTTTTGGACCTGCGAATCATCGTGGTGAACTCTCGGCCCTGCTGATTCCTCTCTTCACGGGTCAACTTGCTCTGAGCCTTTTCGGCTTCCACGGCAGTAGCCATGTCAATCCCGTAGCGATCCATGGCGTTGAGCTTTGCTACAAGGTCAGCCTTCTCAGGGAAGAGCATGGCGACAGACACAGGGTCTGCTTTTGAAAGTTCTCGCAGACGATCAAGCTGAGGGTAATCACGTTGAGTATTCCCACTAATGACTGCGCCATCCCATTCAGCACTTGCGGTGTCAACGAACTCACCCATGATCTTTCTGAAAGGTCCGTCCTTACGGTCGGCCTTGACGTACTGAAGCATCAAGTTGGTCTTGTCGCTCTCTGGGAGATTCCACGAAGCAATCTGATTCATCTTGAGGCTTGCGTAATTCGCTTCATCCTCAGCGGTAAACGTCCCGGTCATCTCGTTGGTGGGTAGAAGCTTAGGATCAACAGAGACCATTTCACCATCAAGCTTTCTCTGCCAGGCACCATCAAGTAATGCCAAGCGGTTCTGTTTCTGCTCGATCTTGACGGCCTCTGTCTGGTACTTCGCAGTCTCTGCCCTCTGCCGATTCAGGAGCTGCTCTCGGCTGCCCATGATGGCCTGACGTTCTGGAGTCATTACGTCCGTAGGGGTCGCCCCCACAGTTTGCGCACGGAGCTTATCGAGCGCCGAAAGTGCCGCATTGGTATCCGTTCCCGCCATGATCCCCGAAAGTTGCCCGTGGAATTGCTCAGCACGATCAGCTTTAGAGGATTGCTCGTAGTGAGCCGCTTTGGCTTTGAGATTCTCCATGGCATCGGCTCCCACCACATCGGTGATGTTGGCCATCTCGCCCCCAATGTTCACCTGTTGTGAGCCGATGTTGCTAAGCAGGGAAACTCCGCCGTCACGCGCAGTCGCATCCTGAAGGGAGCCACGAAGAAGCTCTACGGCTGCTGAGGTCGTAGGAATGATGCCAGTGCGGAGTCCGTTGTTAATGTATCCAGACACGACCGTAGCAGCCTCTGGAGTCCGCATAAAACCGGGATCAGAAAGAAGCGATCCAAGGTCACTCCGCGATTGGATGCCAGCATTCACCTGAAACTCTTCGGATTGACGGCGACCGAACTGGTCAATCACAGCGGCATTACGTTGAGTGATACTGGCATTGAAGCCGCGTTGATAATCGCTGTCCTCAGGGTCAATTCCATTCATCGACGCAAAAGACTTGGCGCCCTCCTTTAAGCGCGTCGCTCTGTGCTCATCCAGTTCAGCACGGGTTTTGAATTTTCCCTGCGTCACCAAATTTTGAATCTCCTGATCCAGCTCGTTGGCTGCATTACTGCCGGTCAGTTCGTTCAGATGTCGCATTGCATATGGGTCGTCTTGGTTCAGCAATACGCCCTGTTCCCGTGCTGATCGGCGCTCCTCTGGAGAGAGCTTACTAATGATTTCATTGGCGCGTTCTTTCCCTTGGGTATCACGCATCACGTCATAGGCACCTACCATCGCACCTCCTGCCTGTACGAAGTTTCGTAAGGAGTCGCTTAGCGTATGGTCAGGGGCATCAGGCTTAGCAATTCTGGCAGCTTGATAGCCCATCCCAGTACCCGCGCGGAAGCCTTGACGGCCACTTGTGGTCTGGGCCGACTGACCCAGAGCCCGTGCAATTTCATTCTGAGCCATTAGCGAGTTCCTCCATTGTTAATGCTGCGGGTTGGGTCTGACGATCTTGGTGCGGGTGCGTTCGGGGCCGCTGACTTGCCTTGACCAAACTTACCGCCCGATCCCACATAAGCGCTCCCGCCTGCCGATACGATGTTCAGAGCGTTCGCGATGTTGTTCACCTTGCGGTTGTTACCACCCAGACCACGGACAGCGGCCTTAGCGTTCTCCGAGGAGCCCACACGATTGGCGAAGATGGCTTGATAGTCGCGCTCATAGTTTTCGGTGATGTTCATCTTCTCGGCAGACGCATCGTTTGCCACTGAATTCTTCAGGCGATCCATTGAGTTGCCCGACATCCCAGACTCACCAATTGCCGCATTGATGATCCCTTGGTTTCGGATGGTCTGAAGATTGACTTCAGTGAGTTGCCTTCGGGCTTCGTCTTGCTTGTCTACGGTGGCAAGCTTCTGATCGTTCTCAGCGAAGTTTGCTTGCTTGACGACTTCGTTTTGTTGCTTACGTTCGTTGTCGGTCATCTGCCCCTTGGCCTTGGCGCTTTCGGATGCACTCATAGCGGAGCCAGCGACCGCAACGATTGCCATGCCGATACTTACGGGTTCGCACATTAGATTGCCCCCCGCTTCTTGGCCTGAGCTTTCAGGAGGCGGGCCTTCTTGGCCACATCAGCATTGCGCTGACGGCATGCTTCATTGATTTCTTTTGCCTTCTCTTCGAGCCATACGAGGCCCTTAGCGGTCACGCGAAAACCATCAGCGTTACCATGAGCAGTGGAACAGGCCTTGAAGAATCCGAGAGAGAAGCCCTCGGGTTTGGGCCGGAGTATCTTGCGATGCTCGGTCGGATGGTCCATGGACGTGAAGCGCTTGATGCTGACCAGATACGTCTTCGCCAATTGAGGTTGAGAAACACCGGCCAACCTACAAGCTTGACTCCAGGTGATTCCAATACCAGTCAGTCGGGTGTCAATGAGTTCCGCTTTGGGGGCGACCGTGGCAAGCCTGTTATCGGAAGTAGCAGCCGCGATGAGAGCCATACGGGTTCTCAGGATCGAGTCATTGCGTACCTTTACAAATGCGTGAGCGACCATCAGGTAAAACTCAGTCGAGACCCACATTGCATAGGCGATGGTCCCCAATTCATCAGCGAATGAACCGACCTTAGATACCTTCCGGAAATTACCGGAAGCTACCAATTCTGAGGACACGGCGTTGTTCCATTCAGATGGGCGCTTTGCTTCGGAAAGTTTAAGCGTTTGGTGAATCTCATTGAGACTCCATAATCCATTTTTTCCCGAATAGAATGTATGGCCTTGGATAGCGATGGGCAGTAGCTCAGTTTCATTATCTGAAATGTTCATGTGTGATTCCTTTTGGTTGAACTTCTTGGCCGACCTCCTGACAGCCTCACAGCACCCCACACGGGTTACTCTCAGGTTCCAAGAAGTTCAGCCAAAAGAAGCTGTGATAAACGATGAGATCCATAGCAGGCGGTCGGGCCTGTATGCTGTCGATGTTGAAGCAGTGGTCAGGCATGAACAGTTCAAAACTTTATTCACGACCACGGACAAGCAACCTTCTTTAAGATAAAGCAAAGATTACTTAAGAGATTGAAACAATGATTAACTTAGAGGGTTCTCTAAGATCTTAAAGTTAAACGCCTCTTCCACATGCCACACATACAAGGAGCCTCAAACCTTGTAGTGACCGGGATAAACCGGCTTATGACATGCAGGCACTCTCCTCGGTCACCAGTCAGGCGCCCTTGTTGGGCGTCTCTGGGGAGCGGATCGTTGAGTTTGATTAGATCATAGAAACATATTTCTTACGCGTCACATCGCAGTCGATACGGCCTGCAATCATCATCAAGAAGTCCTTGGCGATGTACAGGGCTGTTTGCTTCCGGTTGCGTAAGTCAAGGTATTGGTACTCCGCGGCAACCCAGTAAGAAGAGACATCGGCCTTTTTATTAAACCACCGCACTAAGCCCGCATCACCAATTTGCTTGCCCACAAGGCCAGCGTCTGCAAGCTTCTCAAGAAGAGTCGTTATGTTACGGTGAATGAAACGCCGTGGGCGGTCGGTGAGTGCGGCCATGTCGAGTGACGTTATGGTGTGGACTGGGGTCATGTCGCGTGATGAGTCGGAATTGAATGCGGGGTGGGTCATCAAGGTTCTCCAGGTTAATGTGTGAGGATGTGGTCCTTATAGTGGGTGTTTTTGCAACGCACACTGAGCGGCGCTCAAGCGTCGAAGCCCGCAACCGCTGCCCGTGTGTCAAATGAAGAAGAACGTCGCCTTGTCAGTGCCTCCACGCATGAGCATCCGGTACAAGTTCCCCTCAGTGAATAGCCAAGAGTCAGCCCAGCGCCGACCACTGGCGGCTTTTAAGATTTCAAGAGTGCAAGATTCTTGTACTTTCAGTTCCTTAGCTTGCATGTTCCCCGCGGCGCTTTTTACGTACTGCACGGAGCCTTTGGGATTCTTCAGGCCAGCAGCACGGGCCACCTGAGTCGCTACGAACAGCAAATCGTGTTCAGGGTGAGCCGAGGGAAAGCAGTGGCAATTGGCTATTGATGCACCACAAAATAACTGCGATTCTAAGCGATTAAGCCGAATGAATCGGACAGGGAGCAGTCGTGGAAATAGGCGAAGCGGTCGTTCAAGCGATCATCGTGCATCAGGTTGGGAATCGTTTACGGGAAGAGCCCTTGGTTTTAGCCGACCAGTGCTTCGCCAGTACAGGTGATATATCGAACTTAATTCTGAGTGGTTATCTGCATGGTATCGTCAATGAAAAAAACCTACACCAGCTGACTCATGAATCTGATATTTCACTGAATGACGTGGTCCATCACGTAACAAGCTTCTTTGAGAAGAACATAAGTTTCATAGAGCTTTCTCAACGAATAGCAACGCATCTTTACACCTCAACTCATCATCCAAATATAGCATCTGGGGATTTATTTATAATCCTATTTGATAAAATAAAAACAGATGGTGAGTACTGCTCGGCGATCGGCATATACAAGTCAGAATCTAAGAACCAATACATCTCGAAAAAAACCGAAGGAGGCACTCCTGAACTTGAGGTGCTGACTGGCATCAACCCTGAGCTAATAGATAAAGGGGCGCTTTTGACCGAAGGGTCAATGGGGGTTTATGCGTTAGACCGATTCAGCAAGCGCACAAAGTATTGGATGGAAGATTTTCTGAAGGCGAAACAGGTGCCTGACGAAAAAACCAAGTCGGCTATAGCTATAGGTTTGATAGAGAAAGTACGAAGCGACATAGAAAACCCTATCGCTCGACAGCAGTTCGGCGAGGAAATTATAAGCCTTTGTACCGAGCGAGAAGAAATTCTTGGGTCCGAACTCAAAGAAATCTCAGAGCGCTATATTCAGGAAGGGGTTTGGGAAGACGAGTTAAAAAATATAACGCAGCGCAAAAGCCTGATGGACTTAGATGAAATAAAAATCCCCGTTAAAAAGTTTGTGCCAAAACTAAGGAAAACGTTAAACAGAGTGGACTTGGGAAACGACATTCTCTTGACGATCCCTAACAACCTTTCGTTTGACAAGGTTGATTTCGAGCTCAACGGAAAAACCATTCTGATTAACATAGTCTTGGAGAGCAAACATGGGTGAAGCATCTAAAACGTCGGGTGAGAATGGTGAGAAAATCACTGAGGAGATACTGCGACTAATCGGTTGGAATAGCCCCATGCGAGGCGTCAGCGTAGAGTGCCACATCAAACATCACGAAAAACAAACTCACGGCAACGACTTTCTGTATCTTTACGATAATCCGCTGCATGAAAACCGGACTGATGTTGTTTATATCTCTACAAAAAATGAAAAGGATGGCTACAGCAAGGGCGAGCAAGGTGTACGAACGACATTTAAAAAACACTTGGCTGAACTCGATAAAATCATCTCTTGTTCAAAATTAAACTCAAAAGTTAACGAAGCGATAAAATCTTTCGGCGGGCGCAAACAAAAGAGACATACAGGCTTGCTGTTCTGGTTGCACGGGAATAAAGAGGAGCTTGAACGGAACATAAAGCCGCACTTGGGGGCGGTACAGCTCAATCTCGAATCAGGTTGCCCGATCTATTTGGTCGACATGTCACGGGCATCGTTCATAAAAGAAGTGATTGGCCATTTCAATGCTACAAATCACGGTGCCTATAGTTTTTATTATCCGAAGCTCGGGAGCATAATTGCAACAGTAGATGAACGCTTCGGGCCACTTTTGCCTATAGAGCTCGTAGTCTCCGATTTAATACCGTTACGTTTTATGCTGGGAGACAAACCCTCGCTTTGCTTGTACGCAAAAGAGAAGTTTTCCGCGGAATCACTGAAGAAGTTGTGCAGCCTGGCATTCGACTTTGCAGATGGATGGGTAGAGCAAATCTTCATTGGGTTAGAAGAATATCATCCAGCTGATGATAGAGAATCAAAAGACCAGGTGCTAATGACTTTTAGAGAGCGAGCAGCAAACATAAAAGTATTTTGTTACAAAGAGTCAATCCTTGACCTGCTGGAGTACTAATAATGGAAAAGTCACCTGCCCGTAAATTTGACTTTGAACGCACGATGCTTTGGGGGGATCACCTTCGTGTCCTACTCAACAGCGAGCATATTAGCCCCGGCGAGATAAATGAGACCCTCAGAGAGAAGGGTATATTCATAGACAGCAATGAGAAGTCAATAACTGTCCCGCTACTAAGCTCTTGCCTTCTGACTCCTGACGAGTTCAGACGACTGGTGGAACGCTCGTTCGTTAGAGAATCCGGAAAAAAATATTCATCGTGCACATTCAAGCTTACTTCGCCTTCCGCTGATTGGAAAACGGTTCTGCTCAATGGTTTTGAGGAGGCCGTTGGGGGACTACAAACTGACACGGACAAAGAATTCGCATCCGAACCTGCTCTCTCGGTGGAACCTAATGGCGATTTAAAAGTAACCTACTCGCTGCGCGTTTTAGACTTCAGCAAAGATTGGATAGAGCAGGAACTCATTTACCCAGCTGAAATCAATTTAAAAGTGTCTGGCAGCGGCCTAAGTGTGGAGGCCGACCGATCACACACTTCGAAAGACACCGACAGAATGAACGATAAAATCACACGAGCTCTTGGAAGACTCTGCAAGGCCAAAGGGGTAACGGAAGACGAGAAGCCAGACGCAATTCTCTTCGATGACTTCGTAAATAGCGACCGCATACGCTTTTTCCTTCAGCTCACATCAGTAAATTCCAAAGAGTTTAGCTTTTCAGAAATAGATGGTATTGAAATCATTCGAGATCAAACGGCCGGAACCCTTCCCCAAGATCCACAAATCATCTGGATGGAGGATACGGTCAACAAAATAAAGATAAATGGAAAGGACCTCGGAAAAATCTTCCTTCTTTACGAGCCGGACTACTACCAATTTTACTTCCTTGTAAAAATGACCGTAACGTATGCGTTTAAATTCGGCGCTAACGTGGGAACCTGCGGCATCGAATATTATTTTTCTGGCAAGTCGACTCGTGGTGATGACTATTCAGGAACAATGTTCGGGTTCTGTATCGACCGATTGTCAAGAGTTGAAAAAAGCAGCCAAGCTTCCGTTAGGAAAAGCATTATTAAACAAGTCCAGCAAGTCAGGGATAACGCGTTAAGTTTTGTAAGCCTCACAACGCCGTGATTCACTATTTTATGGAGCTAAGTGAATGTAAACTCGCTTTCGAGGATCTTGGTGATATCCAATGTTCCTTTAGCGGGCAGTGGTGGCATCTTTTCTAACTGGCTTTCGTGTAGTTGCTCTACAACTGTTCGCGGGAGTTATCAAGAATACCGTAAGCGCACCACAAACCCCACATTCAAAGCGCTTAGCTGATCCCGGATGCTGTGCTCCCGATTCCCTCAGGAGCCAGTTCGCCATGATGCGACCCGATGTCAAAGAAAAAGTGTATCTCTACCCCAAGCCGGTGGAATTCGAAAATCCATCGATGGATTGTCTGCGCTGTTTAAGTGCACTGTGCTCATCAGTAAATCTCAGTTTTTCAAATGGAGTTAAATCTGAAGGACCATGAGGTCTCTTCGCTCTTAGTGAGGGTTTTTAAACCTGCCCCCCATCAGGCCTTGCGAATTGCTTCAACAAGTGCAGCTCGGTCGCCCGTATGCCTCGCCCGCAGAACCACACCCAGAGCAGCGTCTCGGGTCAACTGAGTAAATACGAACTGCCTCTTGAGCGCGTCCTCATAGAAAGCTTCCTGAGCGACCACGGGACCGCCGACCAGACTCCAAGTGGTTAAGCCTTCAGGCCCCTCCACGCCTTCGAACAGCCCCAATTCAACGAATTCATTAAGGGCAGCAGTCAGGCTCACTTTGAGGTCCACATGACGTCTCTTCGGTGTCGCCTTTGCAATAGCGAGGCTGTCGATTACAAAGCGTGGAGTAGGCATATAGGCAATCCTTGGGTAGCGTTAAGCCACTTAAGATATACGATCCCTGCTCACACACGGTATTAGTTTTTTCTGAAAGGAGCATCCTTATTATTGGCACACGCCCGCTTTCCAGTTACTCGATACGAACGGCTACATACTTTGGCTCTTCATCTGCTCGGGATACCGCATACTTAGCGTTGCCCCCTAAAGGCGAACGAGTAAGTGCTTGAATCATACTAAGCACATCTTCCTTATCTGCACCTTCTGCACCTTGAGGAACCTCGAATATTTCTGTGCGAGTTGCGCCGCCATAGACCCAAGAGCGCTTAGCGACCCATTTCCACGTACCTGAACCGCAAAGATCGTAGTCATCACTAAACTCCATCGAAACGTAAATAGCTGGCTCCGAAGTATTGGTCACAGTCATGGTTGAATTTGTCATTACGTTGCATCTCGTAGGCTTTGAAGAAGAAAATCGAATATACGAATACTGCTCACATATGTCAACGACTACTATTCGTAAACCTGCTGATTGGCCGATCAGATGACAACAAGGGCATCACGGAAGACACTGGGTTCGGTGTATTGAGTTCAGGTCGACCATACCGAGAACCAGTAGGCTGTTTCTCCTCAGGGTTCCTGTAGGGTCGTTCTTTTGTCACAACGGAAAGCCCTCTCGGCGTCTCTGGTAGTAGGGGATCGGATCGACGCCGGTCAGCCCAATGCTGGAAACTGCTACGTGCAGTGAAGTAGTCGTGCATGGTGTGCTCCCTCTTCAAAATTAGTCGGACGTGATGTCCTTCCGTTTTAGTGAGGGTTTTTGGAGGTCGCCTTTAGCGCAGCCCAAGGGTCGCAATGGAAGAGGCAGCACCCGAGAAGGCTCAGTAGGTATTGTCCCTCCTAAGTGGTCCGCGCTGAATTGGCTGCATGATCGGTTTTAACCGACAACGCCACGGCGTTTCGCGCTTGGTCTTCAGATCACCCGCCGACACTATGTGTGATTGGGCTCCGTGCTTTGTCTCACGCCTTCAACAACGTGGACTCAATCGGTCCCGTGAGTTCAGCAAGTTTAAAAATGAACTGTGTGCGCTCCTCAAGCTTGAGTCGCTCGACATACGAGGTTAGGAGATCGTCAACGCGTGCCATTCGCAGAGCATTCCACTTGTCCCTCTGCTTACCGGGGGGAGGTGCCTGCGCTATCCTGTCCTGAAATTTGGTACAGCCATCCACCTCAAGCACGTTCGTCAACATCTCATCCCACCGTTCTTCTGGGGCATCTTTGGGATAACTATCTTGCGTGATGGTCAGTAAATCACCGTCTATCGAGTACCAAAGCGCAGTCACCTCCGTACCACTTGAGTTGCGCCCAACCGTAAACTCAAAGCCCTGCGTACGAAGCATAGGGACACCCGACTTATTCGCACCACTTGCCATTGTGATGGAGAAGCGAAGCGTGCTCACGGGGATGCCAAAGAGAGGCGCTTGAAAAACAGGCACCTTCTCAAACTGCTTTCCCTCTGGAACATGCCCATTCTCAGCCATTGCGGCTTCTCCATGAGCAATAGCCACGCACACGGGTGCGATGCTATCCAGATGAGCCCTAAGCTGCTGCCATGTCGCTGAGGGTTCTCCAGACTGGAACGTATCGAGGCGCTTCAGAATGTCCTTGGTGATTCTTGTGGCCACGGTTTTATCGGTAGTGCGGAGTGAGAAGGTAATGCTATCCGACTTAACCCCACGAGCACGCAAGCGCAGGGTGTAAACCTTGTTACGCACATACAGGTAGGGGGGTGCCACAACGGTCCCCAACAACTCAGTCACTGACCGCCGCCAAAGGGCGTCCAAACTTCTCCAAGAGCTCCTGCGAGGACATCAACAGGAACACCCGACCCATACGTGTCGTAGGAAATAGAGTTGCTCGCGTGCCCGAGAATGCCCTGCGTGAATGCAGCAGGGATACCGCGAGCCTGTAAGGACGACGCCATATGATGCCTCAGGGAGTGCAGAGTCTGGTTCTCTGTCTTGGTCTCCCCAAGTACCTCCTTGATGACTCCCCTCAGGATTCCGCTATTCCGTGGAATGGACATCTTGTTAGCAGAAGGGAGATAGCCGCTCTCGATAGCCGAAAGAAACAACTCCAGGTCGAAGCCTAAAGCGCCATCAGTCAGCGGTACTACACGTTCACTGTGTTTGTTCTTTATGGACTTGTCGGCGCTCTCTTCGTTGATACTGATGCACCAGTGCCCTGACTCTTTCTTAATGTCGTCTTTCGTGAGCTGCAAGACCTCACCAACACGAGCCCCAGTGACCACCAACAAAGATAGGCCCCAACGTTCCCACGACGATACTGGTAGGGAGTTTGCGTGAGACATGATGACTTCTACCTGATCCCGCTTGAACGCTTCACGCTGGCTCTCAGTGCCCTTAGTGAACTTGAGTTTAGAGGTGTACGCCTTGACCAAGTAATCATTAGCTACCGCCCAACCCATCACCGCGATCAGCTTCGCGAGGATAGTGTTCACCGTGGACGGCTTGCGGGTTTCTAACAGCTCAGCTCTTACGGCCACCATATCGGCCCGAGTGTGCTTCCTTAGGTCCTCTATCCCACATGCCTCCAGAGTCTCACCGATGATCTTGTGGTTACTCAGAATTTGGGTCAGTGATGAATCCTTGATGTTGTCTCTGTGTTCCCTCATGAACTGAGCTGAAAGATCATCCCAAAGCAGAGGCGCTTGCTGGTCGTATACAGATAGGGACACAGACGCGGGTTGTTCCCCCTCGGAGAGTTCCCGAATGATGCCTAAGAGCGCTTCAGGGTCACCTTTCAGCCGATCTTGGGAGCCCGCCATGATCCGCTTGCCGTACCCGACTGTCCGCTGCTGCGGCTCTGTAAAGGGCTTATGCGCCGACGCGATAGTCAGTGCGGACTTGAGCTCGTCATAGATCATCTCGTAGGCCACCAACGAGTCGTCACCATGGGCCATCGTCAAGCATTCCTCAGCGATGACCAAGAGGCGAGGGCGCAGGTCCTCCCATGTAGCTGCTGGGTTGTCGAGGTGGAAGACTGCAAGAGCCCTGAGGATGTCTTTAGAGATGTCCATTGCTGTGGTTCGGTCTGCTGTGCGTAAAGAGATCGTGAAGTAGTTCTGAGTGGTGCTGCGAGGGCGTAGACGCAAGTAGTAACGGCCGTTGCGCCTGAAGTGCCACGGTTTAGCGAGGATGGTTTGTAACAGGTTAGTGCCTTGCTTGGCACATCTGAGACTGGTCATAGGTTGAAACCCCTGTGTTCATTGGGTTCCGTCCTTACTCAGTTAAATCGGCGGGGATTATCACGCCATTGCGCGCCAGGTGCACGTAGTGCGCGATGAATAAACCGGTTTCCATTTCACCTTCCAGCCGATAGGGGATGGGCTGATCGGGTTTTTTCAGCATTTTCACCAGATCCCGCACCTTGGGCCACAGGTTGGTGCGGATCGGCACCTTGAAATAGGCACTGCGTTTGGGACCGACCGTGAACCAGTGTTCATGCTCACCTTCGGCCAGCAATATCTCGCCTAGGTGAATGCGGTATTCAAGCCCACGCACCGTCAGGTCGCTGTCGTTGGGGTTGTCGACGCGAAAGTGCAGGATGAATTTCTGCTCCATCAATTTGGCCCGGACCACTTCGACCTTGACCAGATGCACTTGCGGATCCGGCAGATCGCCACCGAACCAGGATGCGCAGCCGCCGAGCCCGAGAAGCAGGAGCAGAGTAAGCATCTGTAACACGCGCCGCTGGGTGGTCATGGTGACGTCTCCTTGTAGCCGCTGGCGAAGCCCGCCCGACCTGTAGGAGCGAGCGGTGCGGCGATCCGACTTGCCCGCGAAGAACGATGACGCGATTTACCTGAAGGATCGGGGGACATTCTTCGCGGGCAAGCCTCGCTCCTACAGGTTCGGGCGGCTCCAATTACAGGGATCACCTCAATTGCCGAAATAACCCGCACAACACTTCTTGAATTTCTGCCCGCTGGCGCACGGGCAGGCGTCGTTGCGTCCAGCCTTGAGTTGCACGGTAGGGTCGATGAAGTACCAGTGCCCGGCGTTCTGCACGAACGAGGAGCGCTCGCGGTGGCTGTGTTCACCGCCACCGTCATGCCAGCGGGCGGTGAATGTGACGAACGCGTGTTCCGGCTGACCGCCGAATACCTCGGAGCTTTCCACCTCAAGACCCAGCCAGGTACTTTGCGCACTCCAGTCGCTGATGGACTGACGATCCAGGCCGGGTTGTTGGGCGGGCAGGGTGGTCCCCACCAGATAGTCGATCAGCCCCAGCACATAGGCGCTGTAGCGCGAGCGCATCAAGGCTTCGGCACACGGCGCCGGATGTCCGGCGTGGTAATGACCGCAGCAGGCATCGAGCAAGGTGCCGCTGCCGCAAGGGCAAATGGATGTACTCATTGCGTTACCACCAATATTTCCCGAAGTTTTCCGGATTGGCCCAGAACCGCGAGTTGAGCCAGTCGGGCACCTGTTTATAGTCAAGCAGATCGTAGGTGAACAGCGTCAGCACTTGATCGTCGCGCTGGAAACATTCACTGGCTTGCAAGGCTAGGGAAAAGAAATCCGTCTCCTGCCAGCCGCTGGCCGGCAAATCCGCCAGTACCGCAATGCGACTGGCGTTCAGATTACGGATGCCACCTAATAAGTTCAGACCTTCGTGCTTGGGCAAGTGTTCGAGGCAATCGACCACCAGCGCCAGATCAAACCGGCGCGCCGCCAGTTCGGCCGGCAGCGCACCAGGTGCCGCATGCGCCACGCAGCTGTCCGGGTGCGCGAGCTTGAACGCCTCAAGCGCGGGAAATTCGCTGGCGCCGATCAACAACAGGCGCGCGGGGGCGTATCGATCAAGCAAAGCGGCCAACGCCTGCTGCGGCGTGCGCGAAGAAATACCTGCAATCATCAGAGATCCTCAATCAGAGCACCAAGACTAGCCTGCCCAAACGTCCGGGCCTAGAGCAGCTTTCCCCAAAAAGCGGCGATCTACCGTGAATACGGGGCAAAACAGCGGTGGCCTATTGCTGGCGGAGATTAAAACTCCGGTCTTTACTCCCTGAATCGGTTTCATGCCGATCCCTCAGGAGAAAACTAGATGAGCATAGTTCGGACAGCATTACCTTTGGTTCTGCTAACCAGTGTGTTGACTGGTTGCGCAGGTTTGCAGAAAACCGACTGGCCGACCTGTGCGGCGGTCGGCGGTGTCATCGGTGCCGGTCTCGGTGCGACCGAGAGTTCGGCATGGGCGGGGTATGGTGCGCTGGTCGTCGGCGGTACGGTGGCGGCGTATTGCTGGGTGCATGGCGATGGCGACGAAGACGGCGATGGTGTGCCGGACAGTCGCGACAAGTGCCCGGGTACGCCTAGAGGCGTGAAAGTCGATGCTGACGGTTGCCCTCCACCGGTGCCTGCGCCAGTGGTCGAAGAAGCCGTGGTGGTCAAGGAAGAAGTCATCGTCATCCGCGATGTTCACTTCCAGTTCGACAAAGCCACGCTTACCCCTTCCGACAAAGATGTACTCAACACAATCGCCACTCGCCTGAAGCAGGAAGCCAGCACCGCACAGTTGACTGTGACCGGTCACACCGACAGCGTGGGCAGTGATGCCTACAACCAGAAACTGTCGGATCGTCGCGCGCACTCGGTGGTGGAGTACCTGATTTCCCAAGGTGTGCCACGCAGCAGCTTCGTGTCTGTGGCCGGTGCCGGTGAAAGCCAGCCAGTCGCCGATAACAAAACCGCTGACGGCCGTGCACTGAACCGTCGCACGGAAATCAAAATCAACCGCTAAGCCCCATCCGCTCCGCGGCTTGTGCAGTCGCGGATGCGGGTCTTTACTCCTGTGTAACCGGTATGGGCCGGTGACACAGGAGCTTTCCATATGAGTGTTCTCACACGGACCGTCTTGCCGGTTCTGCTAATAGGCAGCCTGTTGACCGGCTGCGCAACCCACAGCGATGGCACCGCCCCCCTCAATCAACGTACCTGGCCGATCTGCAGCATCATCGGCGGACTGGTCGGCGGAGGCTTGGGCGCGATCAAAAGTGCCGGTTGGGCAGGCGGTGGAGCAGCGCTCGGTATCTTGACCGGTGGCTTGATCTGTTACGCCCAGGATGGCGATGAGGACGACGATGGTGTCTTCGATCGACGTGATCGTTGCCCCGATACCCCGGCCAATACCCCTGTCGAACATCATGGTTGTCCACTGCCGCAGTATCCGGCCAGCGTGAAACCTGCCGAAGTTGTGCAACCCGAGGTCATCACCCTGCCCAGCGACGTGCTGTTTGCCTTCAACAAGTCTGAGCTGAGTGCCTCCGCGCAGAGTCAGCTGGATTCGCTGATGGGCAAACTGCAAAACGCCGATGTGGTGAGCATCAAGGTGATCGGCCACACCGACGGCGTGGGTTCGGATGAATACAACCAGGCACTCTCGGAACGGCGCGCCAGCAGCGTGGCGGCCTATCTGTTGAGCCAGGGCCTGGCGCCGAACAAACTCACCAGTGAAGGCAAGGGCGAAAGCCAGCCCGTGGCCGACAACGATACCGATGAAGGACGCGCGAAAAACCGTCGGGTGGAGTTGCACGTTAATCGCTAAACCCCGAACTAGAGCCGTCAGACGATATTTACGATTGATCCGACGGCCATTCGGTGGCCTTCATGAAGAATTTTCCGTTGCGCTCTGGCTTATCCCTCGCGGATGCCGTTACTGTGCGCGCAAAGAATAATTCTCAACGGGGGGCATATGAAGGTGATTTGGGGGCTGGGGAAGTTATTGACCCTGCTGTTCTGGCTGGTGGTGCTGGTCAATCTGCTGATGCCGTTTGTCAATCCGCTGCACCAGTTGGTCGATCTGGCCGGTGGCGTGTTGGCGTCCCTTCATCTACTTGAGGCGGTGTTCTGTTTCCGCAGCCTCAGAGGTCGCGCCCACCCTTGGCGTGATCGCTTGAAAATCCTGTTTTTCGGCGTATTCCACCTGCAAACCCTCCCGGCTCCGACCGCATCGAAGGCTTCCCATGCGTAAACTCTGTCTGCTCGCCGCACTCATCAGCCCATTGGCCTGCGCTCAGGTGGTCAGTGTCGAAACCAATTCGTTGATGCGCCTGCCCAACACCGCCAGCACTTTGCAGCTGGAACGACTGGAAGTCGCCGATTACGGCACCTTGTTGATTCCCTCGAACGTGACCGAAGTGACCGTCGGCGAATTGCATCTGGGTCGTGAGGCGCGGATCGCCATCGTGCCGAGTGAACAGGCACTGGAATTGAAAGTCAGCCGTGCCGAGTTGTCCGAAGGCAGCCAGATCACCGCTCGCGGGGCGCCGGGGACTTACCTCAAGGCAGCCCGCTCGGGACGCAACCTGAATTTGCAGATCAAGGCGCTGAATGCGCCGCAGTTGTCGGTGGACGCTCGCGGTGGCGCGGGTGCGCCAGGTTTTGTGGGGCTCGACGGGGCCAACGGTCAGGCACCGGGTTGCACCTGGGGCCAGGCGGGTCGCGGTGCCGATGGCAGCAATGGCAGTGATGGTCAGCCGGGCGCGCCCGGTGCGCTGGTCAGGCTGGAAGTGCCACGTGATTATCCGGTGGAACAAATCAAGGTTCAGGTGGCTGGTGGTGCCGGTGGTGTTGCGGGGCCTGGCGGTAAACCGGGCGCGGGCGGCAAGGCCAAGGGCTGCCTCGTCTACGAGGCCGATGGCGGCAAAAGCGGCCGCCCTGGGGTTGATGGACAGCCGGGGCCTGCGGGTGCTGCGGGTTCGGTGACGGTTCAGCGGTTGTAAGAACTGTTCGATAGTTCCCACGCTCTGCGTGGGAATTCAGCCCGTGACGCTCCGCGTCACTGGACGCGGAGCGTCCCTTGAGGCATTCCCACGCAGAGCGTGGGAACGATCACGGTCTGGCCGCAGCGATCGCCACCAGCACCAACCCGACAATAAGATTGATCCCCACCAATTTGCGAATCTTCCCAAGCGTCGCGGCCCCGGTCGGCCAATCCTGCGCCGTCACCGCCGTGCGCAACTCCGGCAGCAGTAGCGCCTGAATCCGGATAAACAGCGCGGTCATCACCACGTACAGCCCCATCATCACCTGTACATACCGCGGCGCGGCCTCAAACCCGGCGTACTGCAAATGAATCATGCCCACCCCACTGATCGGCAACAGCACCACCGCGACCCAGACCCAGCGGAAAAAACCCTGAAACACTTCTACCCACAGCTTCAAACGGGCAGGGCCTTCCAGGGCCTTCATCGCCGCGGGGCGCAAGACCATCCAGGCGAAAAACATGCCGCCCACCCACACCAGGGCGGACAGGACATGCAGGGTGTAAACGATGCCAAAAGGTGTCATTGAGGTACTCCGTTCTGCGCGGGATTAATTAGCGGGGTATGATAGCGGCCGATCCGAACCACTGAAAATTTATCCAGCGTTTTTTGCGCCCGACAATCCATGATCAGCACCGAACTCAAAACCACGATCCAGGGCGCCTACTCGCGTTTTCTTGAAGCCAAGAGCCTCAAGCCGCGCTACGGCCAACGCCTGATGATCGCCGAAATCGCCAAAGTCCTCGGTGACATCGACACCGACGACGAAGGCCGGCGCAGTGGCGACCCCGCGATTGTCGCGGTGGAAGCCGGCACAGGTACCGGTAAAACCGTGGCCTACAGCATGGCCGCGATCCCCACTGCGAAGGCCGCCGGCAAGCGTCTGGTGATTGCCACGGCCACCGTGGCCCTGCAAGAGCAGATCGTCTACAAGGATTTGCCCGACCTGATGCGCAACAGCGGGCTGAATTTCAGCTTCGCCCTGGCCAAGGGCCGCGGGCGCTACATGTGCCTGTCCAAGCTCGACATGTTGCTCCAGGAAGGTCACGCGCAAACCGCTACGGCGCAGCTGTTCGAAGAAGAAGGTTTCAAGATCGAGGTCGACGAGGCCAGTCAGAAGCTGTTCACCAGCATGATCGAGAAACTCGCCGGCAATAAATGGGACGGCGACCGCGACAGTTGGTCCACCGCCCTGGAAGACGCCGACTGGGCGCGTCTGACCACCGATCACAGCCAGTGCACCAATCGTCATTGCCCGAACTTCGGCCAGTGCGCCTTCTACAAGGCCCGCGAAGGCATGGGCAAGGTCGACGTGATCGTCACCAACCACGACATGGTCCTGGCTGACCTGGCCCTGGGTGGCGGCGCCGTCCTGCCGGACCCGCGCGACACCATTTACGTATTCGACGAAGGTCACCACCTGCCGGACAAGGCCATCGGTCACTTCGCCCACTACACGCGCCTGCGTTCCACCGCCGACTGGCTGGAAACCACCGCCAAGAACCTCACCAAACTGCTGGCCCAGCATCCGCTGCCGGGCGACTTGGGCAAGTTGATCGAGCAAGTGCCGGAACTGGCGCGGGAGATCAAGACCCAGCAGCAATTCATGTTCACCGCCTGCGAGCAGGCCGCCGATTTCAAACCCGGTGAAGACGTTGAAGGCCGCGAGCGGCCACGTCATCGCTTCGTCGGCGGGGTGATTCCCGAGCACATGCGCGAAATGGGCATCGAGCTTAAGAAGGGCTTTGCCCGTCTGACCGACCTGTTCACCCGGCTCACCGAACTGCTCAAAGAAGGCATGGACGGCGAGGTCAACATTGGCATCGCCAGCAACCAGGCCGAGGAGTGGTATCCGCTGTTCGGCAGCCTGTTGTCCCGCTCTTCGGGCAACTGGGAATTGTGGGTCGCGTTTACCGCGGAAGACCCGGAAGACAACCCGCCCATGGCCCGTTGGCTGACCCTGGCCGAAAGCGGTTCGCTGTTCGATATCGAGGTCAATGCCAGCCCGATCCTCGCGGCGGAAATGCTCCGTCGCAACCTGTGGAATGTGGCCTACGGCGCGCTGGTAACCTCGGCGACCCTGACCGCGCTCGGCACGTTCGACCGCTTCCGCATGCGCGCCGGCCTGCCGAAAAAAGCGGTGACCGCCGTAGTCCCGAGCCCGTTCCATCATGCCGACGCTGGCGTGCTGCGGGTGCCGGACCTGAAGGCCGATCCGCGTGATGCGCCGGCGCACACCGCGGCGATCATCCGTGATCTGCCGCAACTGGTGGAAGGTTCGCGCGGCACCCTGGTGCTGTTCTCCTCGCGCAAACAGATGCAGGACGTGTTCGACGGCCTGGACCGTGACTGGCGCAAGCAAGTGTTCATTCAAGGCAACCTGTCGAAACAGGAAACCCTGAACAAGCACAAGGCACGTGTTGATGGCGGAGACTCCAGCGTGCTGTTCGGCCTGGCGAGTTTTGCCGAAGGGGTCGACTTGCCCGGTGCGTATTGCGAGCACGTGGTGATCGCGAAGATTCCGTTCTCGGTGCCCGACGATCCGGTCGAAGCGGCGCTTGCCGAGTGGATCGAAGCCCGTGGCGGCAATCCGTTCATGGAAATCTCCGTGCCGGATGCCTCGCTGAAACTGGTCCAGGCCTGCGGTCGCTTGCTGCGCACCGAAGAAGACCGCGGCACCATCACCTTGCTCGATCGACGGCTGGTCACCCAGCGTTACGGCAAGGCAATCCTCAATGCGTTGCCACCTTTTCGTCGTGAAATTTCCTGATACAGGGCTGGGCAATTTTGCCCAACCCGTTGTCTATCCCTTAGCCATCGCTTTTCCACTGGCCATTGTTGGTCGTTAGGGAGAACTTCGTTCTTATGATTCGCCGTTCGTTGCCCGCTGTTTTCGCTCTGATGTTCGCAGCCCCTTTGCTGGCAGCCCCTGCCGGCCAACAGACGCTGTTCAATTTTGTGCGCCCCGCCGACGTCGTCCAGGTGGCGACTCAGGATGCCAGCCTGCCGCAATCCAATGCGGAGCAAACGGCCGAAGGCGAAGTATTGCGTCGGGTGACGTTCAACCCGGTGGCGCAACCGACCTTGCGTCTGACCCCGCAAACCGGGGCCTGGGACTGGTCGCAGTCAGGCGTGATGAGCTTGCGCATCCAGAGCGCGATGGACTGGGCCGTGACCCTGTACGTGAAAATCCAGAGCAACGATGGCAAGACGCTGATCAGTCGTGTCGATTTGCCGGCCGGACCGGCGCAGACCCTGCTGGTGCCGCTGCAGCCGAGTTCGTCGCTGAGCCTGGGCATGAAGGCCGGGCCGCCGATGCCGATGACGTTTGACGGCCAACGCGTATTGCTGGCCAGCAGCGCCGGTGAGCTGGATCGCAGCCAGGTGGTGTCGGTCACGTTGTCGATGGATCAGCCGAAAGTGGCCCAAAGTATCTTGCTTGAGCGCTTCGGCGTGCAGGACGGTGAAGCGGTGACAAAGGCCGCTTATGGCGGCCTGGTGGACACCTATGGTCAATTGACCCGGGCCAAATGGCCGGAGAAGGTCAGTAGCGATGAGCAACTGAGAAGCGCCGCCGCCAAGGAACAGCAACAAACGAAAACCTGGCTCGCCGAGCGCGAGAAGACGTCACTGGACAAATTTGGTGGCTGGAACAAAGGACCGGCGTTCAAGGCCAGCGGTTTTTTCCGCACTGAAAAACGTGACGGTCGCTGGTACCTGGTGACTCCTGAAGGGCATCCGTTCTATTCGCTCGGGGTCAACACCGTGACCCCGGACGTCAACCAGACCTACATCGCCGGCCGCGAGTGGATGTTTGAATCCCTGCCAAAAACCGACGAGCCGCTGGCCAGCCACTATGGCGAAGGCGACAACCGCGGCGGCAACGGCGCCGATCAGGGCCGTGGCTATAACGCCGGTCGCTGGTACGACTTTTATGGCGCTAACTTGCAGCGCCTGTATGGCGAACCTTGCGCGCTGGGCAGCGATACCAAGGCCGGTGTCGCCGAAGCGGTCGAGGCAACGGCCGATAAGGCGGCTGAGCAACCGGTCGCGCCGACGACTGCCGAATCCGGTGTCGCCGAAGCTGCCAAGACCGGCGCAGTCGAAGCGGCTGCCGCGAAAGCCGTTGAGCAAGCCCCCGCCGAACCCTGCAAAGCGGTGGTTGATGAAAAACGCTGGGCCAGCCACACCCTGGATCGCCTGCAAGCCTGGGGTTTCAACACCGTCGGCAACTGGAGCGCCCCGGCGCTGGCCAATGCTGACCGTGTGCCGTACACCCTGCCGCTGTCGATCGTCGGCGATTACGCCAGCATCAGTACCGGCACCGATTGGTGGGGCGGTATGCCCGACCCGTTTGACCCGCGTTTCGCCATGGCCACCGAACGGGCCGTGGCCATCGCTGCCCGCGACCACCGCGACGATCCCTGGCTGATCGGTTACTTCGCCGACAACGAACTGGCCTGGGCCGGCCCCGGCGATGATCCGAAAGCCCGTTACGCGTTGGCCTATGGCACCTTGAAAATGACCACCGACGTGCCGGCCAAACGTGCGTTCCTCAAGCAATTGCGCGACAAGTACCGCAATCAGGCCGGCCTTTCCAAGGCCTGGGGCATCGACTTGCCTGCCTGGGAATTGATGGAAGACCCGGGCTTCGTGCCGCCGCTGCCAAGCGCCGAACACCCGGAAATCGAAGCCGACTTCAAATACTTCCAGAAGGTCTTCGCCGATACCTACTTCAAGACCCTCTCCGATTCGCTTAAGTGGCACGCGCCGAATCAGCTGTTGCTGGGCGGTCGCTTCGCCATCAGCACCCCGGAAGCCGTGGAGTCCTGCGCGCAGTATTGCGACGTGTTGAGCTTCAACATGTACACCCTGCAACCGCAGGACGGCTATGACTTCGCCAAATTGCGCAGCCTGGACAAACCGGTACTGATCACCGAGTTCAACTTCGGCTCTGCCGATCGCGGCCCGTTCTGGGGCGGCGTGACGCAATTGGCCAAGGAAGAAGACCGTGGGCCGGCGTATGCCAACTTCCTCAAACAAGCACTGAGCGAACCGTCGATTGTCGGGGTGCACTGGTTTCAGTACCTCGATCAACCCGTGACCGGCCGTCTGCTGGATGGCGAGAACGGTCACTTTGGTCTGGTGGGCATTACCGATCTGCCGTTCCAGGGCTTCGTCGACAGCGTGCGCAAGAGCAACCTGGCGACCGTCAATCAGTTGGGTAAAGAGGCCGAGAAGGCCAGGGCTGAAGCCGAAAAAGCCAGCCACGAGGGCGAGGGCGGCCGGAAAGCTGACGCCGGCAAAGATGCGGGGAAAGGTGCGGATCATGCGGGCGGGCATTCGGCCAACAGCCACTGAGTCCTGCTGGACCGCGTTATCGTTCTTCGCGGGCAAGCCTCGCTCCTACAGGTCCGTGCGATCCGTAGGAGCGAGGCTTGCCCGCGATGGCGCCCGCCAAGGCGCCACAAATTTCAGATCCAATCCACGGGCAACCGACCGCCCAGCCCGCACTTGTTCCCAAATCCCCCAAGGGCTGGAACAATGCGGACCACTTTGTAGAATTCGGGGAGTTGCGGGTGCAGATTCAGGGTCATTACGAGCTTAAGTTCGAAGCGGTACGCGAAGCTTTCGCGGCGCTGTTCGACGATCCTCAGGAACGTGGCGCGGCATTGTGCATCCGGGTCGGTGGCGAAACCGTCCTGGACCTTTGGGCCGGTACCGCCGACAAGGATGGCCTGGAAGCCTGGCACAGCGACACCATCGCTAACCTGTTCTCCTGCACCAAGACCTTCACCGCCGTCACGGCCCTGCAATTGGTGGCCGAAGGCAAGCTGCAACTGGATGCCCCGGTGGCTCGCTACTGGCCCGAATTCGCCGCCGCCGGCAAGGAGTCCGTCACCTTGCGTCAGTTGCTCTGCCATCAGGCCGGCCTGCCGGCGCTGCGCGAGTTACTGGCGCCTGAAGCGCTTTACGACTGGCACACCATGGTCGATGCCCTGTCCGCCGAAACGCCGTGGTGGACACCGGGCGAAGGTCACGGTTATGCGGCGATCACCTACGGCTGGCTGGTGGGCGAGTTGCTGCGTCGTGTCGACGGTCGTGGGCCGGGCGCGTCCATTGTGGCGCGGGTTGCGAAGCCCTTGGGGCTGGATTTTCACGTTGGCCTGGCGGACGAAGAGTTCCACCGCGTGGCGCACATCGCGCGTGGCAAGGGCAATGTTGGCGATGCCGCCGCCCAGCGCTTGTTGCAAGTGACCATGCGTGAGCCGACCGCCATGACCACCCGGGCCTTCACCAACCCGCCGTCGATCATGACCAGCACCAACAAACCCGAATGGCGCCGGATGCAACAACCGGCCGCCAATGGCCACGGTAACGCCCGTAGCCTCGCTGGTTTCTACGCCGGCCTGCTCGACGGCAGCCTGCTGGAAAGCGAAATGCTCGAGGAGCTGACTCGCGAACACAGCATCGGCGAAGACAAGACTCTATTGACCCGGACCCGTTTTGGCCTGGGTTGCATGCTCGATCAACCGGATGTTCCCAATGCGACCTACGGCCTCGGCCCACGGGCATTCGGCCACCCGGGCGCTGGCGGCTCCATCGGTTTTGCTGACCCGGAACACGATGTCGCCTTCGGTTTTGTGACAAATACCCTGGGGCCGTACGTCTTGATGGATCCACGCGCGCAGAAGCTAGCGCGAGTACTGGCCACTTGTCTGTAAAACGCACTCACGGGCTCCAGGGTCGGAACCCGAAGGCCTTTATGGTTTCCAAGCGTCTGTTTATCCGGGTCACGCCGGCCTGATTTTTTATGACTTCATTTTTGTGGATATCCAATGTCATTCAATAAAACCACCCTTGCCTTGGCCCTGTGCGTCGCTATCACCGGTTGTGCACAGACTCCACAAAGTGATTCGGATGGCAGCAGCTGGTGGCCGTTCGGCTCCTCCGACAAAGTCGCGGTGAAAGAGCCAGCCCCTGCTCCAGCTCCAGCTCCAGCCCCAGCCCCTTTGAAACCTGCCGTCGCCGCTCCAGTGGCCAAGGCTGAAAGCTCCAGCCCGTGGTACTGGCCGTTCGGCTCCGATGAAGTGGTCGACAAAAAGCCAGAAGTAAAACCTGAAGCCAAGCCTGTCGAAGTGGCCAAGGCTGAAGCCGATGCCGGTGGCAAATGGTGGTGGCCGTTCGGTGGTAAAGAACAACCGACCGCCAAAGTCGTGCCGATGCCGGATCCTAAAGTCACCCAGGCCTGGCTCGACGATTACGAGCCGCGCCTGCGCGAAGCGATCAAGGACAGCAACCTGAAACTTGAGCGCCGTGAAAACGTGTTGGTGGTTATCGCGCCGGTAGAAGGCTCGTTCAACCCGGACCGTCCGGCCATGCTGCTGCCGGTGACCCTCGGCCCGTTCACTCGCGTCGCGAAAATCCTTGAAGTCGATCCAAAGACTGCCGTGCTGGTGCTCGGCCACAGCGATACCTCGGGCGCTGCACCGGCCAACGTAAAGCTGAGCCAGGAGCGTGCACAAGCCGTGGCCGCAATTTTCCGCCTCAGCGGTTTGCAGCGTGATCGTCTGATGCTGCGCGGTATGGGCGGCGAAGCCCCGCGTGCTGCCAACGACAGCAATGAAGGCCGTGCCTTGAACCGTCGTGTGGAATTGCTGGTGACTCCGCAAAACACCATGGTCGCGCTGCTGAGCAAGTACAACATGCCGGCTCCGGCGCCAGTGAAGATGGTCACTGCCCAAGACGTCAAGCCAGTGGTCAAGCTGGTTACCCCTGCGCCAGCCGCGAAGAAAGCGGCTGTGCCTGCTGCGAAAAAAGCCCCGGCCAAGAAAGCGGCCAAGGCTCCAGCCAAGAAAACACCGGCTAAAACTGCAACGCCTGCGAAAAAAACGGCGCCAGCCAAAGCCGCAGCGGCGGACAAGAAAGTCGTTACCGCCGATGCAGACAAAAAGTAATTCGTTAACCAAAAGGAATGCGCAATGACCCAGGGCCTGGCTGATATGCGTCGCGACTACACCCGTGATGGCCTGACCGAGGCGCAAGCCCCGGCCGAGCCGTTCGGGCTGTTCCATCAGTGGTTTGCCGACGCGGTGAAAACCGAGCAACCGCCGGTGGAGGCCAATGCCATGACCCTGGCCACGGTCGATCAGGACGGTCGGCCGCATTGCCGCATTCTGCTGCTCAAGGGCCTGGACGAGGAGGGCTTCACCTTCTTCACCAACTACGACAGCGCCAAAGGCCAGCATCTGGCGGCGAACCCGTTCGCCGCCATGACGTTTTTCTGGCCGACCCTGGAGCGTCAGGTGCGCATTGAAGGGCGGGTGGTGAAGGTCGCGGCTGAAGAGTCCGACGCCTATTTCCAGGTCCGCCCGCTGGGCAGTCGCCTCGGTGCCTGGGCTTCGCCCCAAAGCCGCGTGATTGCCGATCGCGCTGAACTGGAAGCGCTGCTCAAGAACACCGAGCAACGCTTCAGCGACACTCAGCCTCATTGCCCGGAACACTGGGGCGGTTACCGCTTGCTACCCGAGCGCATCGAGTTCTGGCAAGGCCGTCCGAGCCGCCTGCACGATCGCCTCAACTACCGTTTGCAAGGCGCCGACTGGATTCTTGAACGTCTGGCACCTTAAGCAGTCTACCGATCGGGATAGCCCGCCGCAGCGGCTTCAAGCCACTGGGGCAGGTCCCGGCGCTTGATCTTCTGCGCCTTAGCGCTTGCCAGTTGTTCGAGCATGAACGCTTTTTTCTGCTCGTCTTTACCCGCCAGTGCCAACGCCAGATCGCGGTCCATCCAGCGTTTGATCCGCACGTACAGCCACCAATGGAAGTACAAACCGGCGACAGTGGTGACGACAATGATGAAGTAATCCATGAAAATCCTTGGGTCGGTGGCGCAGATTTTTCAATTTGCCGCTACTGTGTGGTGAGTCCGAGGCGCCTGTACCGGGCCTGAATGAAACCATTTTTATCCGGGCGATGCCGTGACAGGCGTCAAGCTGCGGAGTTTAATGAATACCTGTCCTTTGGAGTTGATGCTATGCGTAAGTCTGTTCTGCTGGTTGCTTCCTTTTCCACGATGGCGATGTTGCTCACTGGCTGCCAATCGAGCCTGACCGGTGACTCCTACTCCCGTGACGAAGCGCGTCGTGTGCAGACCGTTCGCATGGGCACCATCGAATCCCTGCGCCCGGTGAAAATCGAAGGCACCAAGACCCCGATCGGCGGCGCAGCGGGCGCAGTGGTCGGCGGTGTCGGCGGTAGCGCCATCGGCGGCGGTCGTGGCAGCATCGTGGCGGCGGTTATCGGCGCCGTCGCTGGCGGCCTGCTCGGCTCGGCCACCGAAGAAGGCCTGACCCGTGCCCAAGGCGTCGAAATCACCGTACGTGAAGACGACGGCAGCATGCGCGCCTATGTGCAGCAGGTTCAGGAGAATGAAGTGTTCCGTGTGGGCGAGCGGGTGCGGATTGCTACTGTAGATGGGACAAGCCGCGTTTCGCACTAAGCGGGAACGAGCGGTAAAAGAAAACCCCGATCAGGTGACTGGTTGGGGTTTTTTGTGTCTGGGGCTTTCACACATTGCAAGTAAGTTGGAAGTGGTGGTCTGGATCGTGAATGGACTTTCCTATCAGCCGTTCGATCGCTGACAGTTGCAATGGGGACAGGTTGTAACCTTCCCAGCCTTGCTGATTTGAACTCCACCCCATGATTGATTTCAGTTGGTCATACAATCCGTCGGGTACATCTACCTTGAAGGCGAGGAATTCAGTTTCGATATCGAAAGCTTCAACGCGATAAATCAATACTCAGCGCCTTCTGTGGACAAGGGGGTTGAGAACGGGCCAGCGTACTTGTTCGATTACCAATTTTCGCGGTAGTCAAAAGAGATTTGGTAGTCAGAGTCGGTGATTTCAATCGTGTGGCGAAAGTAAGGTTGGATAATGGCGAGCCATTGGCTACCAACATTAAAACCTCCGTTGTTAATGTTGTTCTCTACAGGGATTCCGAGAGCATTAAGTACAGATTCATCATCGCCCAGATCATCAGAGAACTCTTCGCCCTGAAAATTTTCCGTTTGCTTGTCAAACCATTCCAGCCTTAGTTTTAATCCCATCGTCGTCTCACAAGTATTTTTTAGGAATGTTTCGTTTAGATTGAGCATCATCCCGTCGCTCACCTGTTACAGGATCAAACGCTCCCAGGTGGCTGCCATCACTTGCGCGGTACTCTTCCAGCTCGCCATGCATAGAGTCCCACTCATAAATCTTTTTACCTTTTGCATCTGTCCACCGCGGTCTTAAGCCCCCACCTCCTTGCACAGGGTTCATTTTCTTGGCTGTTTTAAGGCCAGGAAATGCAATTATTTCTTCGGTCTTCGGTACTGGATGATAACCGTGACCCGCTTCTGGTAAACCTTTACGAGGAGCGCTGACGACAATGTAAAGCGGTAAAACTCCGGAACCCACCGGAAACACAAGAATGAAATCCTTGTAATCAGGCGGATAAACCGGATCGACGATGATACTTTCAGCCTGTTTCGTCGGCGGATAAACCCAAATATGCGGCGCTTGCGGTGCAGCCTCCAGCGCTGGAATACCAAGGATGTCCGAACCATCCACAGCCGGTGTCCAGATCAGCTCAACCCCATCCCCCAGGTCCGCCACCTGCTGACTACCGCGCAACGTGAACTGCACAACATCAACCATTTCCCAATCGCGGTTCTTGCCGGTATAGAAGCCATACCCCTTGAGACGGCCATCAGCCTGTTGCTCAACCTGTAGACGAACGCGGGTTCTCGCCTGTTTCAAGGCACGCAACTGATCTTCGGTATAGAGCGCACTGTCGCCCAGGCTTGGCGTCCAGAACAACGCGGCCACCGTGGCCAATGCGGTGGCCCCGGCAACGCCGATTGCTGCGGCTGGAGCAGTGAGAGACGGAGCGCGAAGTGCCATTCGGCCAATGCCAAGCGAGACGGTACTGCCGCTGATGGTTTCAAGATTCAGCAGCCCGGCATCGTCTGCTTCACGGGCGCCGAGCCAGGCGACTTCCCCGTAATCCTTGAGGCTGCCGGTGGGCACCATGCCCGAAGGATTCGAGTAATCGATGATGGCGTCCGGCAGCTTGCAGGACTTGGCGAAGACGCATCCCGCACGAACGGATTCGTGCTTTTTGGCGACGACCTCACGGCTGCGTTCGAAGGCTTCTTGCCTCGCGAGCATCGCATCGTAAGCGTTTTGTCGGGCGTCCCGCTCGGCCAGTTCGGTGGCCGTCATGAAGCGGTGGGTGACGTGATGTCCGTCGCCGGACGGCGGGTTTTTAACCCTGGGGACTTCCTTGTTTCCAGCCACTGATCTTCCTTGCATTCGTACGTCGACAGCCCCAAAAAAGTGGGCTGTGCGACGTTAACGAACGAGGTTAAACGTGGCTGTAGGACGAATCCTGAATGTCGTTAAGAGTGTTCTCTATCACTCAGGATTGCAGCGTGGTGCGCTTGCGACTCGCTGCCGCCGTCACCGCATAACCGATCAAGGCCGCCAGAATCGAACCGGTCAAAATGCCCATCCGGTCCATCCCGGCGTATTCACTGGCGCCGGGCACGAAGGCCAGGGAGCCGACAAACAGGCTCATGGTAAAACCGATCCCGCAGAGGATCGCAACGCCCAGCACCTGACCCCAATTGGCACCTTGGGGCAGGGCGGCGATGCCGATTTTCACGGCCAGCCAGGTCAGGCCGAACACGCCGAGGGTTTTGCCCAGCAGCAAGCCAACCGCGATGCCCATCGGCACATCGTGGGTGAAGCTTTCCATGGTCACACCACTGAGCGACAGACCAGCGTTGGCGAAGGCGAACAGCGGCAGGATGCCGTAGGCCACCCAGGGATGCAGGGCGTGTTCGAGGGTCAGCAGCGGTGACGGCTCGGCGTTTTTCGTGCGCAATGGAATGCAGAACGCCAGGGTCACTCCGGCCAGTGTCGCGTGGACGCCGCTCTTGAGCACGCAGACCCAGAGGATCAAACCGATGATCATGTACGGCCCGAGCTTGACCACGCCGAGCCGGTTCATCGCGATCAACGCGACGATGCAGGATGCGGCCAATGCCAGGGAAAGCGTCGACAGCGTGCCGGAATAGAAGATCGCAATGACGATGATGGCGCCGAGGTCGTCGATGATCGCGAGGGTCATCAGGAACAGTTTCAGCGACACTGGCACGCGCTTGCCCAGCAGGGCGAGGACGCCGAGGGCGAAGGCGATGTCGGTGGCCATCGGGATGGCCCAGCCGCTCAAGGCGGCCGGGTTGTCACGATTGAAAAACCAGTAGAGCAGCGCCGGAACGACCATGCCGCCAATCGCTGCCGCGCCGGGCAGGACGATCTGCGAAGGTTTCGACAGTTGACCGTCGAGGACTTCGCGCTTCACTTCCAGGCCGATCAGCAGGAAGAACAGGGCCATCAGGCCGTCGTTGATCCACAGTAGCGCCGGTTTGGCGATTTGCAGCGCACCGACCTGCGCCACCACCGGCGTGTCCAAAAAACTGCTGTAAAGCCACGACAACGGGGAGTTGTTGATGATCAGGGCCAGGGCTGCCGCGGCGATCAATAACAGACCGCTTGCAGCTTCCAACTGAAAGAAACGCGTGAAAGTGCTACGCAGAGGCAAGGTCGCTCTCCATCGAATAATCAAAAAGGTGGCACACCCTAACCCGTACCGTAAGTTGTTAAAACAAAAGTTATATTCTTTTTTGTTATATGCCGTTACAACGCGAAGGGCCGGCACGGACCTTAGCCTAGCAGTTGCCAGTTGTATCGGGCCTCAGCTGTATCTGTGCGTGGCGTGGGATTTTTCCTAAGCTTATTGGCTGAGCCTTGCGACAAGGCCGACTCTTGTCCGATTCAACGAGAAGACCATCATGAGCGACAACCGACAGTGGGCCCGCGAAGCCATCCGGATCATCGAAGCCGACTTCCAGCGCAGCGCCGACACCCACCTGATCCCCTTGCCGCTACCGGGTTTCCCGGGTATCGAGTTGTATTTCAAGGATGAGTCCAGCCACCCCACCGGCAGCCTCAAGCACCGACTGGCGCGCTCATTGTTCCTCTACGCCTTGTGTAACGGCTGGCTCAAACCCGGTGCGCCGGTGATTGAAGCGTCCAGCGGTTCGACGGCGATTTCCGAGGCCTACTTCGCCAGGTTGCTGGGGTTGCCGTTCATTGCGGTGATGCCGGCGACTACGTCCAAAGAGAAGATCGCGCAGATCGCCTTTTACGGCGGCAAGAGTCACCTGGTCGACGACCCGACGCAGATCTACGCCGAGTCCGAGCGCCTGGCCCACGAACATGACGGGCATTTCATCGACCAGTTCACCTACGCCGAACGTGCCACTGATTGGCGGGCGAACAACAACATCGCCGAGTCGATCTTCCAGCAAATGCGTTTCGAATTGCACCCTGAACCGAGCTGGCTGATTTCCAGCCCCGGCACCGGCGGCACCACCGCGACCCTCGGTCGATACGTGCGTTATCGCCAGCATTGCACCCGCGTGTTGTGCGCCGATGCCGAGCGTTCGGTGTTCTTCGATTACTACAAGACCGGTGATGCCTCGCTGCGATTGGATCATGGTTCACGGATTGAAGGCATTGGCCGGCCACGGGTCGAGGCGTCGTTCCTGCCCAAGGTGATCGATGCGATGGTCAAGGTGCCGGACGCGTTGTCGCTGGCGGCCATGCATTACCTGGCGCAGCATTTGGGACGGCGTGTCGGCGGATCGAGCGGGACCAACCTGATCGGCGCCTTGATGGCGGCGGGGCAGATGGCGGCAGAGGGGGAGTCGGGGTCGATCGTGGCGATTCTGTGCGACGGCGGCGAGCGTTATGAGACCAGCTATTACGATCAGGACTGGCTCAAGGCCCAGGGGTATGAGTTGAGTGGGTTGATGGATGTTGTGGCGGCGAGTGTGGAGCGTGGGGAGCCTTTGCCAGCCACCGTACTCCGCGCAAATATCTAAAGCCGCGCATTGCCCCTGTAGGAGCGAGGCTTGCCCGCGAAGAAGTTAACGCCTCCTGAAGGACCGCGTTATCGTTCTTCGCGGGCAAGCCTCGCTCCTACAGGGTTTCTTGGTGTTTCAGGAAATGCCGGTCAGGTTTCGAGGCCGAGGATGTCGCGTGCCACGGCTTCGGCGATGCGAATGCCATCGACACCCGCCGACAGAATCCCGCCCGCATAACCCGCACCTTCACCCGCCGGGAACAGGCCCTTGACGTTCAGGCTCTGCATCGACTCGTTACGGGTGATGCGCAGCGGCGACGAGGTGCGCGTCTCGATCCCGGTCAACACCGCGTCGTGCAGCGAGTAGCCGCGAATCTGCTTCTCGAATGCCGGCAGTGCTTCACGAATCGCTTCGATGGCGAACGCGGGCAGAGCCAGCGCCAGATCACCCAAGGCAACGCCTGGCTTATAGGACGGTTCAACGCTGCCCAACTCGGTGGACGCCTTGCCCGCAATGAAATCACCGACCAGTTGCGCCGGCGCTTCGTAGTTGCTGCCGCCCAGTACAAAGGCGTGGGATTCCAGGCGTTCCTGCAACTCGATACCCGCCAGCGGGCCGCCCGGGTAATCGACCTCAGGGGTGATCCCGACGACGATCCCGGAGTTGGCATTGCGCTCGTTACGCGAGTACTGGCTCATGCCGTTGGTGACCACGCGGCCAGGTTCGGACGTCGCCGCCACCACGGTGCCGCCCGGGCACATGCAGAAGCTGTAGACCGAACGGCCGTTCTTGGCGTGGTGCACCAGTTTGTAGTCGGCGGCACCGAGTTTCGGGTGGCCGGCGTATTTGCCCAGGCGTGCGCGATCGATCAGCGACTGCGGGTGTTCAATGCGGAAACCCACCGAAAACGGCTTGGCTTCCATGAACACACCACGGCCATGGAGCATGCGGAAGGTGTCCCGGGCGCTGTGGCCCAAGGCAAGAATCACGTGTTTGGAATGAATCTGTTCGCCGCCATTGAGCTCGACGCCGACCATTTGACCGTCCTCGATCAACACGTCGGTGACCCGCTGCTGGAAGCGCACTTCGCCGCCCAGTGCGCGAATCTGCTCACGCATGTTTTCCACAACGCCGGTCAGACGGAACGTACCGATGTGCGGTTTGCTGACGTAGAGTATTTCTTCCGGCGCGCCGGCCTTGACGAACTCATGCAGGACTTTGCGACCGATGAATTTCGGGTCCTTGATCTGGCTGTAGAGCTTGCCGTCGGAGAACGTCCCCGCGCCGCCCTCGCCAAATTGCACGTTGGACTCAGGGTTGAGCACGCTTTTACGCCACAGGCCCCAGGTGTCTTTAGTGCGCTGGCGCACTTCGGTGCCGCGTTCGAGGATGATCGGCTTGAAGCCCATTTGCGCGAGCAGCAGTCCGGCGAAAATCCCGCACGGACCGAAGCCCACAACGACAGGACGTTGCTCAAGGTCAGCCGGCGCCTGGCCGACCACTTTGTAGCTGACATCCGGCGCCACGTTGACGTTACGGTCATCGGCGAACGTGTGCAGCACCGCAGCCTCATCGCGAACGTTGAGGTCGATGGTGTAGATGAAGCACAGTTCAGAGGACTTTTTGCGCGCATCGTAGCTGCGCTTGAACAAGGTGAAATCGAGCAGGTCATCGCTGGCGATGCCCAGGCGCTGCACGATGGCAGGGCGCAGGTCTTCTTCGGGATGGTCGATCGGCAACTTGAGTTCGGTGATTCGTAACATGACAGGATCCGGTTCGCGGGGCGCACAACTGCGCCAAGGCGTTTGAAGGCCGCGATTATAAGCCCCAAACGCCGTTCCCGTGAGGCAAAAACGATCAGTCGTTACGCGCGCCGCCGAAATACCCGCAACCGCGTTGCACCTGACCATCGATGCGCAGCTCGGCGCTCATGTGCTGGACACTGCCGGTGGTGCTGTCGACGCAACGTTGCGGCGCAACCCACAGTTCGATGTGTTGGTTATTGGCTTCGGTGCTGAGGTTGAAACGGCCATCGCCCAGTTGCTCTTCAACGTACGGCAAGGCCAGGGGTGGCTGGTCGGCGCGGTCGATGACCATGCCTTTGCCGCTGACCTTGACGTTCCATTCGGGCGAGTGGCCGGCGGCGCGCAGGATCAGCAGTTTGAAATTGGGATCATCGCACGCGGTGCCCGAGCGTTCGACGCGGTACAACTGCTCCAGATCCAGGCGGCTATCGGCAACGATGTTCCCACGCACGTCGGCGAACAGCTTGCCCTGAGCATCGGCGAGGGTCGCGGCCTCTTGCAGGACGCTGGTGCCGCCGGTGTCGTTGACCACATAACTGCGCTGCTCATTGCACGGCTGGAACAGCAACTTGCCGTCCGCCGCCGTCAATTGGCCCTGCATGCGCGTCTGGCCCACGTGGGAGGCGTTTTCACGCGGGCCATCCAGCAACTGACAGGCAGCGAACAACGGAAGCAGGGCAACAAGGACTAAGGAACGGGCAACACGCATCTTCGGCTCTCCAGACAAGTGCCGCCACGTTACGCAGCCTGACCGTTCATCACAACCCCGGCGATGTTCGATCTCCCGTAGGAGCGAAGCTTGCTCGCGAAGGGGCCAGTACCTCCAGCATCGTCGTGAATGACACAACGCTTTCGCGAGCAAGCTTCGCTCCTACAGTGATGGTGGTGTTTCAGCCGACGTGAAAGGTCTGGCCGGTCTGTAGGCCCTCTACACTTTTGGCGTAAGCCAACGCCACATCGACTGCCGGAACCGGCTTGTAGCCACGGAAGTACGGCGCGTAACTGCCCATGGCTTCGACCAGCACCGTCGGGCTGATCGAGTTCACCCGCAGGCCGCGTGGCAGCTCAATGGCTGCCGCACGGACGAAGCTGTCCAGCGCACCGTTGACCAATGCGGCCGAGGCGCCGCTGCGAATCGGGTCGTGGCTGAGCACGCCAGTGGTGAAGGTGAACGAGGCGCCGTCATTGGCGAATTCACGGCCGATCAGCAGCAGGTTGACCTGGCCCATCAGCTTGTCTTTCAGGCCCAGCGCAAAACTTTCTTCGGTCATTTCATCCAGAGGCGCGAAGGTGACGTTGCCGGCCGCGCAGACCAGGGCATCGAACTTGCCGGTTTGCTCGAACAGCTTGCGGATCGAGGCGCTGTCGCTGATATCCACATTGAAATCGCCGCTGTTACGGCCGATTCGGATGATGTCGTGACGCTGGGCCAGCTCTTTGTCGACCGCTGAACCGATGGTGCCGCCTGCGCCTATCAAAAGAATTTTCATCGTGCTGTTCCTCGAAGTGGTTGAACGAGGTTGCAGTCTAGAGTGGTTTTTTCTGTTGATAAGCGCACTAATAGGCAACCTTTGGTTTTCAAATGGAAACAATCCATGAGCGAGATGGATGATCTGGCGGCGTTCGCGGTGTTGATCGAAGCGGGCAGTTTCACCTTGGCGGTGCAGCAATTGGGTTGCAGCAAGGGGCAGCTGTCCAAGCGCATCAGCCTGTTGGAAACTCGGTTCTGCGTCGTCCTGTTGCAGCGCACCACCCGCCGTTTGAGTTTGACGGCGGCAGGCGCGGCGCTGTTGCCACAAGCCCAGGCGCTGGTCGTACAAGTCGAGAAGGCGCGTCAGGCATTGGCGCGGTTGAAGGACGACATGGCCGGGCCGGTGCGTATGACGGTTCCGGTGTCGCTGGGTGAAACGTTCTTCGATGGCTTATTGCTGGAGTTTTCCCGCAAGTATCCCGAGGTGCAGATCGAGTTGGACCTCAACAACAGCTTTCACGATTTGTCCCGAGACGGTTTTGACCTGGCCATCCGATCCGAAGTGGCCAATGACCAACGCCTGGTCGCGCGTCCGTTGTTGGCCTGGCATGAAATGACCTGCGCCAGCCCGGTCTATCTCGAACAGTACGGTGAGCCGCAGACGCCCCAGGCGTTGGCCGAGCATCGCTGCCTGCTCAACAGCCATTACAGTGGTCGCGAAGAATGGCTTTATCACCAGCAGCACGAATTGCTGCGGGTGCGGGTCTCGGGACCGTTTGCCAGCAATCACTACAACCTGCTGAAAAAAGCGGCGCTGGCGGGTGCGGGCATTGCACGGTTGCCATCCTATCTGCTGCAAACGGAATTGGCTGACGGACGCTTGCGCTGGCTCCTGCGCGATTATCAGACGCGGAGCATGCCGATGTACCTGGTGCATCCATATCAGGGCGGCCTGCCGAAACGCACTCAAGTATTGGCGGACTACCTGATCGAGTGGTTCAAACGCAGCGGCGAGGCGTTGGCCCGTCTTCAGCAATAGCCACTCACACCCTAACCCCCTGTGGGAGCGAGCTTGCTCGCGATAGCGGTGTGACATTCCAGTAATGATGCTGACTGACACTCCGCTATCGCGAGCAGGCTCACTCCTACAGGGGGCTGCGTTAGCGGGAGAAATGTCGGGCGATCAGGTGATCAATCGACAACTTGCCCGGCCCGGTGGCCATCAGGTACAGCAGAACGGCGGCCCAAGTGCCATGGGTTGGATACGCATCGGGGTACACGAACAGCTGAATGGTCAGGGTCATGCCCAGCAAGGCCAGCGCCGAGAACCGCGTGGCGAAGCCGATCAGGATCAGCATCGGGAAGAAATGCTCCGCGAAGGCTGCCAGGTGCGCCGCCAGTTCCGGGGACAGCAACGGCACGTGGTACTCGCTCTGGAACAGCGGGATGGTCGAGTCCGCCAGATGTGGCACGCCCAGCTGGAAGGAGCCGTCAAACAGGTCGATGGCCAGGCCTTCCACCTTGGTTTGCCCGGACTTCCAGAACACCGCGGCGATGGAGAAGCGCGCGATAAAGGCGATCAGAGTGTGGGGGATCATCTCCAGTAACGCGATGGCGCGGGTGATGGGGTTCTGTGATTCAGTCCGGGTGTTCATGGCGATACCTTGTTTTTGTGTAAATGAGTGATGGCGTTGCGGCTGATCAGCAGCGTCAGGGTTTGGCTGAGGTCGAAGGCGGGGGCTGCTTCCAACGCCTGCAACAGTGAGTGGCCGTTTTGCAGGTTCTGGATGAATGCGCTGGCACCCTGATCGATGGCAAACACTTCAACGTCCAGACCGTTACGCAGCACCAGCGCGTGTTGTCCCTGTGTCAAATCAATCCCCGTCAGCGTCGCTTCCTGTTGATGCGCAGCCCAGATCGCGACCACGGCGTAGGTTGAATTCAACAGGTTGAGGGAGGGATGTAGTTCGACAGTGAACTCGCTCAGGGCTTGCGGATCGGCGAGTGCTGCGGCGATCTGTTCGTTACCCAATGGCTGCGCATCGGCCGCGTGATAGGCCATGACTCGCAGTCGCTCCAATCGGGCGACATCGGCCAGATAAGGCACGCTGGCGGCGGGCGCAAAGCCTTCGATGAACGCTGCGAAATCATCGCCGTAGCCATTCATCAAAGGGCTCCGTGGCGGGGTGCTCTGCACATAAATTCCGCTCATGGCCCGGAAGAACTCCTCGCCGACCAATTGCAAAACCACGGGGTAACTGTCCGTCAGCGCGTTGATCAGCGAGCTCTGCACATTGTTGCGATACACCGTAAAACGGCTGGCCGGATCGGCGCCATTTACGCTGAATAATCCGTCGGGGCACGGCTGTTGCGGATTGAGCAGGGCGGCGGCGAAATCGGCTTGATTGCTCATGGCCGGACCCCGGCGCACAGCAACAACTCATCGGCCTGACGCGCTTCGGTGTGCAGCACGTTGAAGGCCGGCAGGTGATTGTCGCGTTCGATCAGTGTCGCCATCGGGCCGACGCGCTCCAGCACTTGCACGTACAGCGCCCACACGGCGTTATCGATTGGCGCGCCATGATCGTCGATCAGCAGACGGTCACCGAGGCTGTCGGTGTCTTCTGCAAATCCGGCCAGATGAATCTCACCGACGGCGTGAAGGGGCAGGGCGTCGATGTAGGCCAAAGGATCGCGTTGATGATTGATGCTCGACACATAGACGTTGTTCACGTCCAGCAACAACCCGCAACCGGTGCGGCGAATGACTTCGCTGATGAAGTCGGCTTCATCGATTGTCGAGCGCTTGAACGCCAGGTACGTCGCCGGGTTCTCCAGCAGCATTGGGCGTTTGAGCGTGGTCTGCACTTGATCGATGTGTTCGCAGACGCGGTTCAGCGTGGCGTTGTCGTAGGCCAGCGGCAGCAGGTCATTGAGGAACACCGGGCCATGGCTGGACCAGGCCAGGTGTTCGGAAAAGGAGTGGGGTTGATAGCGCTCGATCAACTCGGCAAGGCGTTGCAGGTGTTGAAGGTCCAGCGGACCTTCGGCACCAATGGACAGGCCAACACCGTGCAGCGACAGCGGATACTGCTCGCGGATCAACCCCAGATAGTGATGAAAAGGACCGCCGGCCACCATGTAGTTTTCGGCGTGGACTTCGAAGAAACCGATGTCCGGTTGTGAACCGAGCACTTCACGAAAGTGCCCGGTCTTGAGGCCCAGCCCGGCGCGGGGCGGGAGCCCGAACGGTGAATTGTTCATGGTCGACACTCAGGCTGGGAGGCGGATCAGGCTTTGGCTTTGAAGGCTTCCATCTGACCGAAACCGGTCGGCGAGGTCTTGCTTTCGGTGGTGGCGCAGGTGCCTTTCGGAACCAGTTTCCAGGCGTTGGTCTGGTGGTCGGTTTTCGCGGTGCCTGCGCACGTGGTGCCAGCGCCAGCTGCGCAATCGTTATGACCTTTCATGGACACGCCGAAACATTTTTCCATGTTGCTGTTGTCGGCGGCCTGGACGGTGGAGACAGCGGCCATGCTCAGCGCAGAGCCGAGGGCCAGAACGAGGGCGGTGGCGGACAGGGTGCGGGTAGTAGCAGTCATGATAGTTCTCCGGTTTGAGTCAGGGTTTTTAACAAGCGATTTGCGCTTGCTTGTCCCTTTAGAGAAACGAGGTGGTGATGCGTTACAGCCGAGCTCAAACTTTTTTACTGGGGTGATCATTCCCATGCTTTGCGTGGGTTGTTGATTAACAAACGGGCTCAAGTAGCAAACGACCGTTCGTCGCGAAACAGCGCTTACCTGTAATTTCTGACAGTAGCCAACCGCCTGTCGAGGATGTTCTATAGGCACCTGTACGGCCCATTCTCCCGGGCCTCTTTGCCAAGGACGGCGCCTCATGACGAATGATCAATCAGCCTCAGGTTTGCAGTTGCCGTCGACTTTGCAGCTTGCGGGTGGAGAGAGCGGGTCGCTTATCACCGCAAGGCAGACCTTGAGGTCGGCAATGTACGCAGCCGTGCGTTCGTCTTTTGCCCTGGCCTGCACTCTGCCCCTGGTGTTCTGTACGGTTGCCGCCCAGCCGCTGCTTGATCCGCTGGACACTCTCATGCGCATCAACCACAACTACAACACCCTCAAGGACGCTTGCCAGGAACCCGATACCGGTGCCGCGCGTGGTCTCTACTACTGCAGCGGCGTGACCTTGCGCATGGTCAACGACGGACCCTTCAACCCTTGGGACTACAGCCCCTACGCGATCAAGATCGGCGCGACTTCCTATTCATGTATCCGCAAGGATCTGAGCACCCGAATCCTCGTTCACCCGGCCGGTTTCGTCCTGCGAACTCCAACAGATGCTGCAGCCTTGAGCTTACCGGTGAAGGAGCAGGGCTGGACCTGCATCTTCGCCTTCGATGGTGGTACCGGGCCGGAGCGCAAATGGTACGGCTGCGGCTTTTTCGACAGCCGCGAGCCTCCGCGCGCGGCCCAGGGCGTGATGAACAACCGCAATTCCGCCATCGCCTACGGCACCTGCGCGGAAGCCGGGGTGAGCACCGCCGA
The DNA here is from genome assembly GCF_004310295.1 of Pseudomonas sp. BGI-2. GTDB lineage: Bacteria > Pseudomonadota > Gammaproteobacteria > Pseudomonadales > Pseudomonadaceae > Aquipseudomonas. Next base: position 157,761 of record NZ_SISB01000004.1, read on the forward strand.
GCAATGGACCCAGAAATACACCGGGCTGTGGAAGGGACCGATACAACAAAGCCAGTGCTCCTGGAACGCGGAAAAACCCAGCGACTGGAACGCCATGATTCAGGTTCACGAGTCCCGGCCGAACACTACCAACAAGGACCCCTTCTCCTTCAGTGGCCAGGTCAACGAGTTCATGTTGAAGAATGCCTCGGCAACCAACGACGGCAGCGAAAACATGAAACACATCGATGCCTTCATCTACAACGTCAACAGCACGCAGAACTTCGCCACCCGCGGTGACCAGGCACCCCCGAAACCGGAGAATGGCCTGACCAGCGCGCGCAACTTCCAGAAGAAACTCCAGGCCCAGGGCTACAGCGTGCCGATCCTGCGGCTGGATTTCACCAAGCCTGCGGAGCAGCGTTTCAGCTATGTCGCCGCCGACCAGGCGATAGACCTGACGGTTGCCGGCGGGGCAGAGCCCGCGCCGGTCGTACCCGCGCCCAAGTACATCGCTTCCGCGACCTGGGTCGAGCGTTACGACCCGGGCAGCAAGAAAAACGAATGGTCCCTCAAGGTCACACCCAGCGCCCCGGGCAAGGCGATTCAGGCCAGCGACCAGGACGCCTTGTACAAGGAACTGTTCGAGCTGCGTGGGGCCGATAGCCAGTGGCGCGACAACGAGAAATCACCGGGCAGCATGCGCCAGCAACTGAGCTGTCTGATCCAGAACTATCCGGCCAAGACCGAATGGAACCTGGAGCCTTTCCGCCCCAATGTCAGTCCCCAGGACGCGGCCAAGGCTGGTTGCAACCCACTGCCCCTTCAGGCACCGCAATACATCGCCTCTGCCGACTGGGTCAAGCGTTACGACCCCGGCACCCGCAAGGATGAGTGGACCTTGAGCGTGGTGCCCACGGCGGCGGGTCGCGCCTTGCCCAACGAGCAGGCCGTGGCTCTGTACGACCAGCTGTTCGCCCTCAAAGGCGCGGATAGCAACTGGCGTGACAATGAACATTCTGCCGGCAGCATGCGCCAGCAATTGAGCTGCGTCGTGGCCAATTACCGCAGCAAGACGCCTTGGAATCTCGAGCCTTTCAGGCCTGCGTTGTCGGACAGCGAGACTCGGGCCGCGGGTTGCAACCCGGTCCCGCGTTAAAGGTGTGTTTTGGCTAATCAAGGAGATGCAAGCCATGAAAAAACGTCTGAACAGGATCGCCCCATTACTCATGTTTGCGCTGCTGGTTCAGGCGACATGGGCCCATGCCGAGTCATGCGAAGAGACACTAAAAAAGGTTGAAACGTTGTACAACAAAACAGTCGATAGTTGCGGGCCGGATCCAGCGTCGGACTGCTCGGGATTGATGATCAGGGGCACGCATCGGGCCGACCCGGCAAAGGGGCAGAAATGGGATGTATGGAATCCAAGCCCGACAGCAATAGAGAAGGGTACTTTTGCCGCCTCTTATATGCGTGCCGACGGCATCAGTTATGAAGATCCTGGCATGAGCACCCAGAACGGCTACCTCATCGCTCCAATAGATCTGGTACGCGATCCCGAGACGCCGGTGCATGTCTACTGTGCGTTTCCTAATGACGCCTGGACCGACTTTCGAAATGACCGAGGCTGTGGAAACAACAAAAACACCACACAGACCGAAGCCGTATGCCAGGCCATGGCGCCACCAATCCTCAGCCCGAATGCCTGGGTCGCGCATTTCACCAGGTTCAGCAACGACAAAAAGCAGGACCAGTTGCAGTGTGGCTTCAATATGCGCAACCCCATGAGCAGCAAGGATCGGGTAGACGCCTTTCGCAACTTCATGGGGGCAAGGAAAGTCATCAATAGCCGTGAGTTTCAAACCCAGACAGAGTTACGCTTGGGCAACCCTAAAGACGACGAGCTACCGATTCTGGCTTTTTTTGTCAGCGATCAACGTGGATTGAACGATGCCATGGCCAATCAGCGGGACTATAAAGCCAAGACGGGCAAGGATCGCAACATCGTCAAGATTGATTTCCCCAGAACCCCGACCAGCAAGGCCACCTTCTCGTGCGTCAAAACCACGCAGCCGCCGACGCAACAATTCTGTGACAAGTACATCGAATCAAGCACCTGGGTACAACGTCCCGATCCAGTGCTAGGGCCGAACACCTGGTCGCTTTCGGTAGTGCCTACCGCTTGCGGCCGCGCTATCAAGGATGATCAGACCGACAGAATGTTTGCCGAGTTGTACAACAAGCATAAAAACGATGAGCAATGGCGGCAGTACAGCGTCAATGGCGGGTCACTCCGCCGGCAAATGGTATGTCATCTGGCGGCAACCTTCGACGACAGGCCTGCCAGGAACAAGCCCGAATGGAACCTTGAACCGGCACGGCCTTACGTCGACCAAGCCACGGCTGTAGCGAAGGACTGTAATCCTTACTGAGGCTTTTTAGCGGCGAAACCTGATCTACCGATACCCCAGTATCGGCAGATTACCCACCACAAAAAAAACGGCCCGAAGGCCGTTTTTTGTTTACCGCAAAGACTCAACCACCCAGATACGCTTCACGTACTTTCGGATCAGTCAGCAGTGCTTCGCCAGTGCCTGTCATCACCACCCGGCCGTTCTCCAGAACGTAGGCACGGTCGGCAATTTTCAGCGCCTGGTTGGCGTTCTGCTCTACCAGGAACACGGTCACGCCATCCTTGCGCAGCTGTTCGATGATGTCGAAGATCTGCTGGATGATGATCGGTGCCAGGCCCAACGATGGCTCGTCGAGCAGCAGCAGCTTGGGTTTGCTCATCAGCGCACGGCCAATGGCGAGCATTTGCTGTTCGCCGCCGGACATGGTGCCGCCGCGTTGGGCAAAGCGTTCTTTCAGGCGTGGGAAAAGCCCGAGAACCTTGTCCATCTGTTCCTGATAATCGCCCTTGTTGGTAAAGAATCCGCCCATGGACAGGTTCTCTTCCACGGTCAGACGGGCAAACACCCGACGACCTTCCGGCACCACCGCGATGCTTTTACGCATGATCTGCGAGGAGTCCTGGCCGACGAGTTCCTCACCCATGTAGCGGATGCTGCCGCTGTGGGCTTGCGGCGAACCGCAGAGGGTCATCAGCAGGGTCGACTTGCCGGCACCGTTGGCGCCGATCAGGGTCACGATCTCGCCCTGACGGACTTCGACGTTGACGCTGTGCAGCGCCTGGATCTTGCCGTAGAAGGTGGAAACGTTTTCGAATTGCAGCATTTACGCTTCCCCCAGGTAGGCTTTGATCACTTCGGGATTGTCGCGGATCTGTTCCGGTGTGCCGTTGGCCAGGGGCGTGCCCTGGTTGATCACGACGATGTGGTCGGAAATGCTCATGACCAGTTTCATGTCATGTTCGATCAGCAGCACGGTGACGTTGTGCTCTTCACGCAGCATGCTGATCAGCGCCTTCAGGTCCTCGGTTTCCTTCGGGTTCAGGCCGGCGGCCGGTTCGTCGAGCATGAGGATCCGCGGGCGGGTCATCATGCAGCGGGCGATTTCCAGACGACGTTGCTGACCGTAGGCCAGGGTGCCGGCCGGGCGGTTGGCGAACTGCGTGAGGTTGACCTTCTCCAGCCAGAACTCGGCGAATTCCATGGCCTCGCGCTCGCTTTTGCGGAACGACGGGGTCTTGAACAGGCCGGACAGGAAGTTGGTGTTCAGGTGACGGTGCTGGGCGATCAAGAGGTTCTCGACCGCGGTCATGTCTTTGAACAACCGTACGTTCTGGAAGGTCCGCACCACGCCTTTGAGGGCGATCTTGTGGCCCGGCAGGCCTTCTATCGGTTCGCCGTCCAGCAGGATGCTGCCGCCGCTCGGCTTGTAGAAGCCGGTCAGGCAGTTGAACACGGTGGTCTTGCCCGCACCGTTGGGGCCGATCAGCGCCACGACCTGTTTTTCGTGCACGGTCAGGGCCACACCGTTGACCGCCAGCAAGCCGCCGAAGCGCATGCTCAGATTTTCGACTTTAAGGATCTCGCGGCTCATTTGCGCAGCTCCATGTGAGGACGTTGCATGGGCAGCAGGCCTTGAGGACGCCAGATCATCATCAGCACCATCAAGGCGCCGAACATCAACATGCGGTACTCACTGAACTCACGCATCATTTCAGGCAGCAGGATCATCACCACGGCCGCGAGGATCACGCCCAGCTGCGAGCCCATGCCACCCAATACGACGATGGCGAGAATGATCGCCGACTCGATGAAGGTGAACGACTCCGGTGTCACCAGGCCCTGACGGGCAGCGAAGAAGCTGCCGGCAAAACCGGCGAAGCTGGCGCCCAAGGTGAAGGCCGAGAGCTTGATGACCGTAGGATTGAGACCCAGCGCACGGCAGGCGATTTCGTCTTCACGCAACGCTTCCCAGGCACGCCCCAGCGGCATGCGCAGCAAGCGGTTGATGACGAACAGCGCGCCAAGGGCCAGCAACAGGGCAACCAGGTACAGGAAAATTACCTTGTTGATCGAGTTGTAAGCGATGCCGAAGTACTCGTGGAACGTCTGCATGCCTTCGGCCGCTTTACGTTCGAAGGTCAGGCCGAAGAACGTCGGCTTCTCGATGTTGCTGATGCCGTTCGGGCCACCGGTGAGGCCGGTCAGGTTACGCAGGAACAGACGGATGATTTCACCGAAGCCCAGGGTCACGATCGCCAGGTAGTCACCGCGCAGGCGCAGTACCGGGAAGCCAAGCAGGAAGCCGAAGGTGGCCGCCATCAGGCCGGCGATCGGCAGGCAGATCCAGAAGCTCAAACCGTAGTAGTGCGACAGCAGCGCATAACTGTAGGCACCGACGGCATAGAAACCGACGTAACCCAGGTCGAGCAGACCGGCCAGGCCGACCACAATGTTCAGGCCCAGGCCGAGCATCACGTAGATCAGCACCAGGGTGGCAATATCCACCGCACCGCGAGAGCCGAAGAACGGCCAGACCAGGGCGCCGGCGATCAACGCAATGATGATCCAGCGCTGAGTGGTCGGCAGGGTCAGGAAGTTACTGGCCTTGGCCGGAATCAGCGGCATGCTGGGCGAAGAGCGCCAGGCCGAGCTGATCTGCTGATCGAACAGCACACGCAGGAACATCAGGACCGAGCACACGGCGATGGTGATCAGTGTTGCATTGCTGGTGCCATGGACTTCGAGGTTGATGCCGACGATGGTCAGCTTCAGACCCAGTACCGGGTAGGCAACTGCCCATACCAGCAAGGCGCTGAACAACGCCTGTTTAAGATTCCTAGTCATACTTTCTCAACCTCCGGACGGCCCAGCAGGCCGGTTGGCCGGAACAACAACACCAGAACCAGCAGGCCGAACGCCACAACGTCCTTGTACTGGTCGCCGAAGATATCGGCACCGAAAGCTTCCGCGACACCGAGCACCAGCCCGCCGAGCATGGCGCCGGGGATGCTGCCGATACCGCCCAGTACCGCGGCAGTGAAGGCCTTGAGGCCGACGAGGAAACCGGCGTTCGGGTTGATCACGCCGTATTGCATGCTCAACAGCACAGCCGCGATGGCCGCCAGTGCAGCACCGATGACGAAGGTCAGGGCGATGATGTTGTTGGTGTTGATACCCAGCAGGTTGGCCATCTTGATGTCTTCGGCGCAGGCACGGCAGGCGCGACCCAGACGAGAGCGGGAGATGAACAGCGTCAGGCCGAGCATGGCGACCAGGGTCACCACGAACACCACTATTTGCATGTAGGAAATCAGCACTTCATGTGCGCCACCTGGCCCGAAGGCAAAGTTGCCCGGGATCAGGTTGGGGATGGATTTGTCCTTGGAGTCTTGCGCGAGCAGAACCGTGTTCTGCAGGAAGATCGACATGCCGATGGCGGAAATCAGCGGGATCAGACGGTTGCTGCCGCGCAGGGGGCGGTAGGCGATCCGTTCGATGCTGTAACCGTAGGCACTGGTCACGACAATGGTCGCGAGGAAAGCGGCAGTCATCAACAGCGGAACACTGTCGAGTCCCAGCATGGCCAGCCCGGCGATGGCGATGAACGCCACGTAGGAGCCGATCATGTACACCTCGCCGTGGGCGAAGTTGATCATTCCAATGATGCCGTAAACCATCGTATAGCCGATGGCGATCAGGGCATACGTACTGCCAATGGTCAGACCATTAACCAGTTGTTGGAAAAAGTGATAGATGTCAGGCATTACAGCGCTCCTAAAAACCTGATACGCATTTCACTGGTGGAGTCATTTTCCCGCTCGAGCCCCGTGGATCTGCATCCACTTCGAACGCGAGGTTTGCCAGCGAACCGCTGATGACGGTTTTGAGATTTTCAGGTGGGGAGACTGGCGGATCACGCCAGCGCGGCCCTATACGTTCGTAAAACAAAGCCCACGGCACGCCGTGGGCTTTATTGGCAGTCAGTTTGGCCGCGCCTTACTGAGGTTTTGCTTCAGTTTTAGGTTTGCCGAAGTGCCACTCGTAAACCACAAATTTGAAGTCTTTCAGGTCGCCCTTGTCGTCGAAGGCCAAGTCGCCGGTAGGCGTCTTGAAGGTGCCTGCGTGGATGGCAGCAGCCACTTTGGCAGTGTCTTCGGACTTGGCGGCCTTGATGCCGTCGGCAATCACGGTCACAGCCGAGTAGGCCGGGAACACGAACGGACCGCTCGGGTCTTCTTTCTTCGCTTTGAACGCATCAGCCAGGGCGATGTTGGCCGGATCCTGGTCGAAGGATTTCGGCAGAGTTACCAGCAGACCTTCGGAAGCGTCCTTGGCGATCTGCGAAATCGAGTCGTTACCCACGCCTTCCGGTCCCATGAACTTGGCTTTCAGACCTTTTTCCTGTGCTTGACGCAGGATCAGACCCAGCTCCGGGTGGTAGCCGCCGTAGTAGACGAAGTCAACGTTGGCTTGCTTGAGCTTGGCGATCATCGAAGAGAAGTCTTTGTCGCCGGCGTTGATGCCTTCGAACACGGCAACCTTGACGCCTTTGCCTTCCAGTGTGGTTTTAACGGCGGTGGCGATGCCTTCACCGTATTGCTGTTTGTCGTGCAGAACAGCAACGATCTTCGGTTTTACGTGATCGGCGATGTAGTTACCGGCGGCAGGGCCCTGGGCGCTGTCCAGACCGATGGTGCGGAACACCATTTTGTAACCACGGGCGGTGATGTCCGGGCTGGTGGCAGCCGGGGTGATCATGATCACGCCCTCGTCTTCGTAAATGTCCGAAGCCGGTTGAGTGGAGCTGGAGCACAGGTGACCGACCACGAACTTGACGCCGTCGTTGACGACTTTGTTCGCGACCGCTACCGCTTGTTTTGGATCACAGGCGTCATCGTATTCAACGGCGACCAGTTGCTTGCCGTCTACGCCGCCTTTGGCGTTGATCTGTTCGATGGCCATTTTGGCGCCACTGAACTGCATGTCGCCGTATTGGGCTACAGGGCCGGTTTTAGGGCCGGCGATGCCGATCTTGATGGTGTCAGCTGCGAACGAATGGCTGGCAACCCCGGCCAGAACCATAGCGGCAAACAGTTTGGAAATCTGCTTAGTAGCCTTAGTCATAGTGCTCCACTCTTACTGTTGTAGTTTTTATAGTCCTGGCGCCGTAGCAGCAGAACCGGGTCAGATATCTTCGATATCCTCCGGAAAATGCCCCCGGCAACTGTACCGGTACAGTGTAGAGCGCCAATTGTGGGCCTGGGAAGCTGGCGCCAGGGGGCAAAACCTGAGGGTGTCGCTTTATTGAAAGAAAAAGACAGAATGGCGGCGGGGGTTATAGCTGAAATATCAGCAATCCTTGGCTTTCCTGCTGTTTTCAATCGGTAACTCAATTGCATCCGGGTTTTTCTGCCAGACCACCAACGTTATGATTACGTCGATTTTCTTTTCCGGACAGCGCCCATGAATCAAGAACCTAGCACCCTCTATGCCAAGCTGCTTGGTGAAACCGCATCTATTACCTGGAAGGAGCTTGAGCCGTTCTTCGCCAAGGGTGCCCTATTGTGGGTCGACCCCGGTCTGGATTTGATTGCTGCAGCGGAGGCAGTCGCGACTGACGAAGGCGAGAAAGTGGCTGCCTGGCTGGCCGCCGACAAGGTCGCCAAGCTGTCTGAAACGCGGGCGTTGGATCTTTTTGAGCGCGACCCTGAGCTATGGGCTGTGGTGGTTTCGCCGTGGATTCTGATCCAGGAAAGGGCGACGAACTGACTGCCTGCACTTTTTTGGTGCGCCGAGTCGGCGACTAAAAGTGTGTAGGTGAGTAGCGTGATGGCACGTTGCCGTAGAGAAAGGCCACAGAAGGGTCTTGGCGAGGGTGACGTAAACGTAACGGGAACAGTTTATTGAGCAGCCTTTGGGCTGCTTAATTGTTTCTGAATGTTGGGATTTGTGGTGAAACTGATGCCGCTTTCGCGAGCAAGCCCGCTCCCACATTTGATCGCAATCCCTTTGGGGGAACTCGATCGAATGTGGGAGCGGGCTTGCTCGCGAAGGCGGCGACGTGGTGTCACGTCAGACCGAGAACGTCTTGCCAGTATGGTTATTCAGCGAAATAACCTTGGTCTTGCCAATCCGGTGACGGTAGATCTCACGCAGGTACTTGATCGCCTTCTTCACGCAATCACGCGACAAGCGAATGTCGTTGATCGAGACAAACTTGTCCTTGTCGTTGATCAGCTCGCGGTACTTCTTTTCGTACATCGGTTTGATCGCGTACCAGTTGGTGTCGAGGATCTTCGCCGGGTTCTCGAACTCATTGAGCAAGTCGTCGATCAGGTCTTCGTCGAAGTCTTCATTGATGATGAAGTCCAGGATCGAGTTATCCAGCGTGTCGTCGAACCGGTACGGGTTCTTCGCGAAGCAGCGCTTGATGAACGCCACGATCAGCGTCAGGAAGTCGTCCGACAGGCACGGGCTCTTGGCGATCAGGGTGGTCAACGACAAGTTGGCCGAAGCGCCGATCACCAGCGCGTAACGCTTGAGCGTGGTGTTCGGGAACAGGCTGTTGAGGTGGGTCTTCAACCGGTTCAGGTCCATGTAGGACAGCTTGTAGTCTTTGGGCAACGAAACAATCGACACCACCGACGAGCAATTCTTGAAGAAGTGCAGGTCGTGCAACGCGGCCGCGTCATAACCGGAATTCTTGTACTGCTCCAGCGAAGCGCGATAGCGCTTGGACTCGATCGGCAACAGGCTGATGCCTTCGATCGCCTGGGTCACTTTGTTGAAGTGCGGCAAGTCGATGGAGCGGAAGAACAAGTCATCGATGTTCAGGCGCTGTGGCTCTTTCTCGAACACCTTGAACTTGTCGCTGCTCGGCGGCGGGGTTTCCGGTACCACGGACTCGGCGTAGGCAATCGCCACCGGGCCGGCCAGACTCATGAACAGGTCGTTGGCGTCGAGGCGAATGGTTTCGCCGATGTCGATGCCGGCACGACGGAAATAGTTCTGGTCGTAGTCAGTCGTGACCGCTTGCGCCGTCAGAATGTTGAAGATCTGCTGCGAGATGTATTGGTTGGCGTGCTTTTCCATCGCGTTGACGTCGATGTTCTGGATGTTGCCATCATCGCTTTCTTCGGCATAACGCATGATGTCGTTGGAGATCAGCATCATGGCGTTCCATGGGCGGATACGGCCCATGACGCTGGCTTCGCTGCTGTCTTCGTTGGCGAAGTTGTAGGAGAAGTCCCACTCTTCCGACAGGTATTTGCACAACAAGCGACCGGCGTTGATGTGCAGCGCCTCAGACATTTCACTGCGGTGGTCGGAAATGTTCGGCAGCACGCAAATGCCGCTGGTGAAGATCGGCTCGAAGACGAACGAATGACCACTCTTGCCGTCGTGTTCATCCATCGGCTTGGTGTCGAACGTCTTGTTCATGTACGAGTGCTGCTGGGCGAGGCCGAATTCCGAGGCCATGCCCGAACCGGTACCGCCGCCGGCACTGAAGATCGAGAAATACAGGCGCGACTGGTTGGCCTTGATCCCGCAGCTGTCGATCAGGTACGAGTGGATCATTTTCCAGTCAGGGCTGGAGAAACGCTGGGTGTCCTTGTTCAGGATGATCTTGGCCAGGTACTGACCGAGGATCGGCGCGTTACCGGCGCCACCGGCGTGGACTTCCGACAAGTCCATGATCTTCATTTTGCTGTAGTCGCGCAGGAAGCCGCTTTTTTCGCCCTTGCGCGAGAAGCGGATGCGCCCGGCGATGTCTTTGTCCAGGTCGCCGAGCATCACCAGCGGCTCGACCAGGAACACCGGTTTGGTGGCCTTGTTCGGCCCTAGGCGCAGGTTGTTGCGGATCCACTGCGCCGGGCTGTAACCCTTTTCGGCGTAGCGTTTGTCCGGCGACAGACGGTCTTCGTTATTGAATTCGTTGAGGTAGAACTTGCGGGCGTTGTACACCAGTTCCGCGACGTCCAGCGCAATGTTGGAACCGCAACGTCCCAGGCCGATCAGGCATACCGAGGGGAATTCCTGGTCGTTGTGCTGTTCGTTGTCGCCTTCCAGGTGCGGTGGGCGCGGAAACACCATGTCGCGCAGGCCATCGAGGTTATCGAGGATGCGGTCGGTATTGGTTTCGGTGAAATACAGGTATTGCTGACTGGCCAGCGGACGCGACGGGATCAATGGCTTCGACGATGAGGGGCTGTTCGCCGCGGGGCTCAGTGTCAAATCGGAAACCGTAGTGGCCGGATTATTTTTAGAAGTCATTGGGCGCCATGTACCTGGGCTGGTTAGCTCGCCGACACGGTGTCGTCGAACCTTCACGGAATAGGAACTCGCGACTTTTTTAGCGCGTATTTTGCCCAAGCATCAGGGTCAAAGCCTGAGCATCGCTCGGGGGAATCCTTTCCTTAGTCATGATGAATCGGCCAATATTCGGCGATCTTTAATCAAAAGGAGGCTAAATGATGTCAACCCTACCTTCGTTGAGTTTCGCCGGAATTGGCCTGATGGGCTTGCCCATGTGCCGGCGCCTGTTGGCGGCGGGGTATCCGCTGACGGTGTGGAATCGCAATCCGGCCAAGTGCGCAGCGTTGGTCGAGGCCGGCGCCCGGCAAGTGGCGACAGCGGCTGAACTGGGTCAGCATGCCGATGTGGTGATGGTGTGCCTGGCGGACACGGCGGTGGTGCGCGAGGTGGTTTTCGGCCCGGTCGGCATTGCCGAGGGGGCGAAAAGTGGCCAGTTGCTGGTGGATTTTTCCAGTCTGGAACCTACCGCGACGCGGGAAATGGCGTCGGCGCTTGTCAGCCAATGCGGCATGCGCTGGCTGGACGCTCCGGTGTCCGGCGGGGTCGTCGGCGCCGAGCTCGGCAGCCTGGCGATTATGGTCGGCGGCGAAGCGGCAGACCTTGAGCGAGTCCGGCCGGTGCTGTTGAACCTCGGTCAACGGGTGACTCACATGGGCGGAATCGGCGCCGGGCAGGTGACCAAGGCCTGCAATCAGATGATCGTCGCCTGCAATGCGCTGGTGATTGCTGAAGTGGTGGCGCTGGCCGAGCGTTCCGGGGTCGACGCCAGCCTGATCGCCGAGGCGCTGGCGGGAGGTTTCGCTGATTCAAGACCGTTGCAGATCCTTGCCCCGCAAATGGCCGAGAGTCGTTTCGAACCAGTGAAGTGGCACGTGCGCACGCTACTCAAGGACCTCGACACCGCAGTGAAATTCTCCCGCGAACAGGGATCAGCCACGCCGATCAGCGGATTGGCCGCACAACTGATGCGCCTGCATGGGGGCCAGGGCTTTTTGGAAAAGGATCCGTCGACGTTAGTGCAGTTGTACCGCAAGCCAGGCTCAGAGGACTGACACTGCGTGCGTGTTTGCGCTGATTGATGTCCTCCAGTACCGCATGCAACTCGGCCATAGGCACCGGACGGCTGAGCAGGTGGCCCTGAACGAAGTCGCAGCCCAGGCGTTCGAGAAAGTCATATTGCTCGGACGTTTCGACGCCCTCGCTGATGACCTGTAAATGCAGGGTGTGGGCCATGATGATAATAGCGTGGACGATCTCCATGTCCTGGGTGGCCTTGGGGACGTCCTGGATGAACGAGCGGTCGATTTTCAGTGTGTTCAGCGGCAGGCGCTTGAGGTAGGCCAGGGATGAATAACCAGTGCCGAAGTCGTCGATCGACAGTGAGACCCCGAGGGAGCGGATCTGCTTAAGCAGCACCAGGGTGTTGGCGAGGTTGCCCATCAGCGCGTTTTCGGTCACCTCCAGTTCCAGCCGGTGCGGCGCCACCCCGGCGATGCGCAGGGCATTTTCGATTTCATCGGCCAGATCCTCGCGGGCAAGGTTCAGCGGCGAGCAATTCACGGCGATCTTGAGGTCTTCACGGCCCTGGCGGGACAGCTCGCCAAGGTCCTCGCAGGTCTTGCGCAACACCCAGTTGTTCAGTTCGGCGATCAGGCCGTTGGCCTCGGCAATGGCAATGAATCGATCCGGTGCCAGCAACCCGTGAACCGGGTGTTGCCAGCGAATCAGCGCTTCGAGTTTGGTGACTTGCCCGGTTTTCAGCTCATAGATCGGTTGGTAATAGAGGATCAATCCGTCGTCATTGCGCAGGGCGTGCCGCAGTTCTTCTTCGAGTTGCAGCTCCAGCGTGGCACGGGTTTTCATGTGTGGGCTGAAAAAATGCAGCCCGTTGCGGCCGCTGCCCTTGGATTGGTACAGCGCCAGGTCGGCGTTTTTCAGCAGCTCCTCGCAGGTCGTGCCATCCTGCGGAAACACGCTGATGCCGATGCTGGTGGTCATGACCATGCTGCGTCCGGCCAGCTCGATGGGCTCTTTCATCTTCAGCATGATGCGCTGGGCCATGTGCCGCGCTTCTTCACGGTCATGCAGCCCAATGAGGATGCAGAACTCGTCCCCGCCGAAGCGCGCCACCACCTCGTCGTTACTGCGCACCGAGGCCTTGATATGGCTGGCCAGAACCTTGAGCAATTCGTCGCCGGCGTCATGGCCAAGGCTGTCGTTGATCCGCTTGAAGTGGTCGATGTCGAGGAATATCACCGCCAGCATGCCGCCTTCGTTAGTCTTCTCGAGCAGCTTTTCGGAGAAAATCTGGTTGAAACCACGGCGGTTGATCAGGTTGGTCAGTGCGTCGTAGTGCGCCACCTTTTGCAGCGACATGCGCGCCTGATCCAGCTGGCCGAGCAGGGTGTTGACCCGCTGCAGGTCGCATTCCTTGTGTTGCAGCTTCTTGTCGGCGAGTGCCGCGCTGATGCTGCTGCCGATGATCAGCAACGTCATCATCGCCACCGTCAATCCCAGTTGCAGGTGATTGTTGTCGCCTGGCAGCGGCTGGAGGCTATCGATGGGAAGCACCAGGTTGAGCGCCGCCATGCCGGTGAAATGCATGCTGACGATACCGGCCCCGAGTACCAGGCTGGCGGTGTATTTAAGCAGTTGATGAGCCACGCCGCTGCCTTCGCGCAGGTGACGGGAAATCAACAGGGCGGCCAGGCTGGCGCCAATCGCGATCACGATGGAGAGGACGAACAGGCCGGGGTCGTAATAGGCCGTCGCATTCGACCGCATGGCGGCCATTCCTACGTAGTGCATGGTCGCGATACCCAAACCGATCCACACCGCGGCCCGCAGGGTTTGCCAAAAACTCGGATGAGGATGGCTGAGGGTGTGCATCGCCAGCCACGAGGCGGTCAATGCAAATAACAGAGAGATCAGGGTGATGGGCAACTGGTAATGGATTTCGATCGGCGCCTGGAACGCGAGCATGCTGATGAAGTGCATGGCCCAGATCCCGCCCGCCAGGCACGCGGCACCAATCCAGCACCAGAGACGCTGGGACGCGGGTTTTTCGGCATGGCCGACCCGTTCGGTGATGTCCAGTGTGGCGAAGCCGGTCGCACAGGCAACCACATAAGCCAGCAACACCAAAAAGGGGTTATGGGCGCAATTGAGTATGACCTGGCCGGTTTCTGGCAGTTGGGTCGTGAAATATAAAGCAGGCCACTCCATCGGACGCCCCGTATTTATCCAGCCGACACCATGTCCCCTGGCGAATGTGTTGGAGTATAGAGCTCATACAAAGAGTGCAAACGGTAGTGGCCTATTGCTGCTAATGATTTTGTAATTACTCGTGCACAGCCTTAGGCGATCTGCTCATAAGGGAACTCGAGTTCCGGTTGCAGGGCCGGTAGTCCGAACGCTGCCCGTGCCGCATCGCAATCCACGTTTGCCTCGCCATTGGCCCAGGAGGCGTCGAACTCGCGGCAGGTGCTGGAACGCTGATCGTAAATCGAGCACTGCACGGTGCTGCCGACTTCGCCGACCAGCCCGACACAGCGGGTGGGTTTGCAGTCGGTGCCCAGCATGGCCACCCGGCTGGGGCTGATGGGCGCGACAAGGTCGTCAGGCACCGTCCCCCCGGCCGAGGTGCATTCACCCCAGAAAAAAGACACGCGAAAATGAGAACAGCAGGCACCGCAATTCAGACACGGACTGGCTTCGGACATGGGCGATAATCAAAGGAGGGATGGGGGGCAAGGTGAGGCAGACAAGGCCGCTATTCTAGGCTTCGCCTTGGGCTTGGGAAGGGGGGGCGAAGGTATTTTTCAAGGTGACCAATGGCGAGAAATACCTGCCTTGCAAATCCCTTGTGGGAGCGGCGGTGCGGCGATCCGACTTGCTCGCGAAAGCGGGGGATCAGTCACCCTCTCTATTGAATGTAGTGCCCTCTTCGTGAGCAAGCCCGCTCCCACAGGTGGCGCATGACGCCATGGGCTGGTATCAGCATTACGAATAATTACAGACAGCTTTGGCGGACCTGACTAGATTGAAAGTTCCGGGGACAGCGAGGCCCCAATAACAATAAAAGAGACGGACACCATGCAGAACTCGACCCAAGCGGCGAATGCCTGGCGCATTCTGTTCCTGCTGTTCCTGGCCAACCTGTTCAACTTCTTCGATCGCACCATCCCGGCCATCATCATCGAACCGATCCGCATGGAATGGCACCTCAGCGACTTTCAGCTGGGGATCATCGGTACTGCATTCACCATCGTTTATGCGATTGCCGGCCTGCCGCTGGGGCGAATGGCCGATACCGGTTCGCGCAGCAAACTGATGGGCTGGGGCCTGGCGGCGTGGAGCGGCCTGACGGCGGTCAACGGGCTAGTGGGCAATTTCTGGGCGTTCCTGATCGTGCGCATGGGCGTCGGCATCGGCGAAGCCAGTTACGCACCGGCCGCCAACTCGCTGATCGGCGACCTTTTCCCCGCTCATCGTCGCGCAAGGGCCATGGGCATCTTCATGCTCGGCTTGCCATTGGGCCTGCTGCTGGCCTTCTTCACAATCGGCGCAATGGTCAAGGCGTTCGACAGCTGGCGCGCGCCGTTTTTCATCGCGGCGGTGCCGGGGCTGATCCTGGCGATCTTCATGTTCTACATCAAGGAGCCAAAACGCGGCGCCGCAGAGAGCGTGCAAGTCTCCCAGGATCGCATCGACCGGCCGATCCGTCGCGTATTGGCGGTGCCGACCTTCCTGTGGTTAGTGATGGCGGGGCTGTGTTTCAACTTTGCCACCTATGCCTGCAACTCGTTTCTGGTGCCGATGCTGCAGCGTTACTTCCTGATGCCGTTGCAGGAAGCCGCGGTGGCGACCGGGGTGATCGTCGGCGTGACCGGGTTGTTCGGGTTGACGCTCGGTGGCTGGGTCGCCGACAAGATTCACCAGCGGGTGGCCAATGGACGCCTGCTGTTTGCAGCGTTCAGCCTGATCATCTCGACGGTGTGTACCGCGTGGGCGCTGCATGCCGGGCGGGTCGAAATCGGGGTATTCGTCGCGATATTCAGTGTGGGATGGCTGTTCGCTTACAACTTCTACACCTGCGTTTACACGGCGATTCAGGACGTGGTCGAACCGCGTTTGCGGGCCACGGCGATGGCGCTGTTCTTTGCCGGGTTGTATTTGCTGGGCGGTGGTTTGGGGCCGGTGGTGGTGGGCGGTTTGTCCGACCACTTCGCGCACACGGCGATGGCCGCGGCGGGCGTCGAGCAGATGACCGAGGCGTTCAAGGCGGTCGGGTTGCATGACGCGATGTATCTGATCCCGGTGGCGCTGTTTTTCACCATGGTGTTTTTGTTCCTGGCGTCGCGGTGTTTTGTTCGGGATGCCAAGCGGATGAAGGAAGGGTTGGTCGCTGTGGGTGAACCTGATGTTGCAGTGGCGACTGCATAATCGCTATCGCCAGCAGGCTGGCTCCCACATTGGATTTACAGCGTTAACAAATCCCCCGTGGGAGCTAGCCTGCTAGCGATGCAGCCATCAGCATCACTGCATCAAATTTCAGGACAATAAAAAAGGCCCGCTTCGCTGCGGGCCTTCTTTTTAGCAAGGTGAAGCGGTGGAGTTAACCCGCCACCAACACCCGAATCGCTTCCAGTCGCAACGCAGCCTTGTCGAGCATGGCCAGCCCCTGTTCGCGCTGCTTGCGCAAGGCGACCAGTTCGCTGTCACGCACGGTCGGGTTGACCGCTTGCAACGCGGTCAGGCGCGCCAGTTCTTCGTCGGTATCGGCCGCCAGACGACGTTGCGCTTCGGCAACCCGTTCGGCGTGACGCGGGAAGATTTTCTCTTCGCCCGCGTTGATCCGTGGCGTCAGTTGATCGCGCTGAGCCTGGATGAACTTGTTGGCGCTGGCACGGGGCACGCTTTCCAGTTGGTCGTTCAAGGTCTCGAACGACACCCGGGCCGACAAGTCATTGCCATTGGTGTCGAGCAGGCAGCGCAGGGCGGCCGGCGGCAGGTAACGGCCCAATTGCAGCGAACGCGGCGCAACCACTTCGCTGACGTAGAGCAGTTCCAGCAACACGGTGCCAGGTTTCAGCGCCTTGTTCTTGATCAGCGCCACGGCGGTGTTGCCCATAGAACCGGACAGCACGAGGTCCATGCCGCCCTGCACCATCGGGTGCTCCCAGGTGATGAACTGCATGTCTTCGCGAGACAGCGCCTGGTTACGGTCGTAAGTGATGGTCACGCCTTCGTCGTCGCCCAGCGGGAAGCTGGCGTCGAGCATTTTTTCGCTCGGCTTGAGGATCAGGGCGTTTTCCGAATGGTCCTCGCTGTCGATGCCGAAGGCGTCGAACAGGGTTTCCATGTAGATCGGCAGGGCGAACTGATCGTCTTGCTCGAGAATGTCCTCGACCAAAGCATCACCTTCGCCAGCGCCGCCGGAGTTGAGCTCCAGCAAACGGTCACGGCCGGTGTGCAGCTCGGCTTCCAGGCGCTGACGCTCGGCGCGGGCCTCGTCGATCAGCGCTTGCCACTCGCCATCGTCGGCATTTTCCAGCAGCGGCAGCAGGCGCGGGCCGAACTGATGCTGCAAGGCGTTGCCGGTCGGGCAGGTGTTGAGGAACGCGTTCAGCGCTTCGTGGTACCACTGGAACAGGCGCTCTTGCGGGCTGGTTTCCAAGTAAGGCACGTGCAGTTCGATGATGTGTTTCTGGCCGATCCGGTCCAGACGACCGATACGCTGCTCCAGCAGGTCCGGGTGCGATGGCAGATCGAACAGCACCAGGTGGTGCGAGAACTGGAAGTTGCGACCTTCACTGCCGATTTCCGAGCAGATCAGCACTTGTGCGCCAAACTCTTCGTCGGCGAAGTAGGCCGCGGCGCGGTCGCGCTCAAGGATGTTCATGCCTTCATGGAACACCGTGGCCGGGATGCCGGAACGCACGCGCAGGGCGTCTTCCAGGTCCATGGCGGTTTCGGCGTGGGCGCAGATCACCAGCACTTTGGTGCGCTTGAGCATCTTCAGCTGATCGATCAGCCACTCGACGCGCGGGTCGAATTTCCACCAGCGTTCTTCTTCGTTGGCGTCCGGCTGGGCCTGGAAGCTGACTTCCGGGTACAGCTCGGCATGATCGCCCAGCGGCAGTTCGAGGTATTCGTCCGGGCACGCCAGCGGGTACGGATGCAGTTTGCGCTCCGGGAAACCTTGCACGGCGGCGCGGGTGTTACGGAACAGCACGCGGCCGGTGCCGTGGCGATCGAGCAGTTCGCGGACCAGACGGGCGCTGGCTTCGATATCGCCATCGTTAACCGCCGCCAGCAAGGCTTCGCCTTCGTTACCGAGGAAACCGTGAATGGTCTTGTGCGCTTCCGGCGACAGGCGCCCCTTGTCCAGCAGCTCCTGAACGGCTTCGGCCACCGGGCGATAGTTTTCGCTCTCGGCGCGGAAGGCGTGCAGGTCATGGAAACGGTTCGGGTCAAGCAGGCGCAGACGCGCGAAGTGGCTGTCCTGGCCCAGTTGCTCCGGGGTGGCGGTCAGCAGCAACACGCCGGGAATGACTTCGGCGAGTTGTTCAACCAGCGAGTACTCCGGGCTGGCTTTTTCTTCGTGCCACACCAGATGGTGCGCTTCGTCGACGACCAGCATGTCCCAACCCGCGGCGAACAGCGCATCCTGGGCTTTCTCGTCGTCTACCAGCCACTCAAGTGCAACCAGCGCAAGCTGAGTGTCTTCGAACGGGTTGGCGGCATCGCTTTCGATAAAGCGTTCTTCGTCGAACAGCGCGACTTGCAGGTTGAAGCGGCGGCGCATCTCGACCAGCCACTGGTGCTGCAGGTTCTCCGGAACCAGGATCAGCACGCGGTTGGCGCGGCCCGAAAGCAGTTGGCGATGGATGATCAGGCCGGCTTCGATGGTCTTGCCCAAGCCCACTTCGTCGGCCAGCAAAACCCGCGGGGCAATGCGGTCGGCGACTTCACGGGCGATGTGCAGCTGGTGCGCGATCGGTTGCGCACGCACGCCGCCCAGGCCCCAGAGCGAGGATTGCAACTGGCGGCTGGTGTGTTCCAGGGTGTTGTAGCGCAGGGAGAACCAGGCCAGTGGGTCGATCTGCCCGGCGAACAGACGGTCGCTGGCCAGCCGGAACTGGATGAAGTTCGACAGCTGGGTTTCCGGCAGGGTGACCACTTCGTTCTGCGCGTTGAGGCCGTGGTAGACCAGCAGGCCGTCGACGTCGTCGACTTCCTGGACGGTGAGTTTCCAGCCTTCGAAGTGAGTGATCGAGTCACCCGGCGAAAATCGCACGCGGGTGAGGGGCGCATTCCGTAGCGCGTACTGGCGAGTCTCGCCAGTGGCCGGATAGAGCACGGTCAACAAGCGGCCGTCCTGTGCCAGAACGGTGCCTAAACCCAGCTCGGCTTCGCTGTCACTGATCCAGCGTTGCCCCGGTTGATACTGCTGCGCCATGCTGCCTGACTCCCACCTTGAAAAAGCGGGCTATCTTAACGGAATGAGGGCTTCAGGGCCAAAGGACTCTCATAAAAACTCGCAGTCTTACGTTAGCCCAGTGATGCGATGCTTGCAGGTCGGGGCACCAATCGGTGCCAAACCGGTCACAGTTTGCGACCGATGGCTCAAGTCGCCATCCCCGCAGCCGACAGCCTGCTGACAGGAGACTGATAATTATGCTGCCACCGATGCTCCCCTTGAGTGCCGTGCCGATCACTTCACAGCAGGACCCGATCCGCCAGCGCCCTGACATTCCGCCTGTGGTGCCGGTGCAGGAAAGCTCCAACGAAAGCACCATCGACCTGCAACAGCGTGATCCCGAGGAAGCGGCTTTTCAGCTGCGTGAGGAACAGCGTCGCAAGCAGGAGCGGGACAGGCGTCGCCGTGAAGCCGATGAAGATCCGGAGGAGCATCTGGCGGTTCCGGGTGTCGAGCTCAATGCCGACAATACCGTGCCGGTGGCGCCGTTGATGGAAGATCAGCCGCGGCAGGGGTTGTGGGTCGATATCCAGATTTGAGGTTGTGGCTGGTCAGCGCTGCCGTGAGACCGCATTATTGCTAAAACCCTGCCATACGATGTACTGAGCACCATGAGCCAAGATGACAAGCTGATTGACCTTAACTCTGAACGCGCCAAGCGGGTTCATGACCTTAATGAAAAGCGTCTGAATGAAGTGCGTCAGGCGTTTGAGCAAGCGATGCCGTTGGGTAAAGCCAAAAAGAAGCCGAAGAACAAGCCGAAAAAGCGCTGAAACACCCTGCATCCTTTGATGCAGGTCAGTTATTCCCCCTCCTTTACGCCCTGTCTCGGGCGACATTGATCCCGGTCAATTTTTTCTCCTGCCTGATTGGTTAACTTAGCCCTATCGCAACAGGGCAAGTGCAGGAGAGCCGTCATGTTTTTTGACAACGTGGTGATCGCCGGAGTGCTGACAGTTGGCCTCATGGTTCTGTTTTTCGCAGGGTTTGGATTTTTTATCTGGAAGGATTCGCATAAGCGTAAGCCGTAGTTCTTTCTGGATGTAATGAGCACGCAAGGCATTTTGGGCAACTTCGGTTGCCCATTTTTTTGCCCGCGATTTGGTGGTGGGGATCCCCTTGTAGGAGCGAGGCTTGCCCGCGAAGGCGTCCTCACGGCCAACCAATCTCTTTAAATAGACCGGGAATGCCGAAATGCCGGCCATAAAAAAGGCGCGAACCTCACGGAACGCGCCTTTTTCAACAGCGATGGATCAGCTGCCCAGTGCCTTCGACGCCAGCCAGAACAGGCCGGCCGACAGGGCCACTGTCGCTGGCAGGGTCAGGACCCACGCCAGCAGGATGGTTCTGACGGTGCCGCCTTGCAGGCCGCTTTTGTTGGCAACCATGGTGCCAGCCACGCCTGATGACAGAACGTGGGTGGTGGACACCGGCAGGCTGAAGATGTTGGCCATGCCGATCAGGGTCGCGGTAGTGATCTGTGCCGACATGCCTTGGGAGTAAGTCATGCCCTGCTTGCCGATCTTCTCGCCGATGGTCAGAACCACGCGTTTCCAACCGACCATGGTGCCCAGACCGAGGGCCAGGGCTACCGCCAGGATCACCCAGAACGGGGCGTATTCGGTGGTGGTGGTCAGGTCTTTGCGCAGCTTGTTCAGGTCAGCCTTTTCACGGGCGTGGAGGCCTGGCAGTTTGCCGACTTTCTTCGCCGTGTCGTCCAGGCAGAGCAGGTAGCGACGTACTTCGATGCGGCTATCCGGCGTCAGCGAGTGGTAATCCGCAACACCTTTAAGGGTGCCGAGGAGGGCGGTGATGGTCGGTTCGGTCTGTTGCGGGTTGCAACGGAATTTCTCCGGCAGATCGCCTTCCACGCTTTTGCCCAGGGCCAGGTATTCACCCAGCGTATCGGCATTGCGCTTGTAGAACTGGCTCAGGTGCAAGGTCGCATCGCGAGTCCGCTCGATCTGGTAAGTCGTGCTGCCTAGGTCGAGCACGAACTGCGCCGGCACGATACCGATCAGCACCAGCATGATCAGGCCGATACCTTTCTGGCCATCGTTGGAGCCGTGCACAAAGCTCACGGCCATCGCCGAAATCACCAGCACCAGGCGGTTCCAGAACGGCGGGTGTTTCTTGTCATCGATCTTGCGGCGCTGTTCCGGCGTCTTGTGCATCTTCGACAGCGGACGCCACCATTTAAGGCCGATCAATATCAGGGCTGCAACCAGGAATCCGGCCATCGGCGAGAACACCAGGGACGCACCGATATCGATCGCCTTCTGCCAGTTCACGCCATCGGCCAACGGAATGTCGTTGATCAACGCGTTGGCCAGGCCGACACCGAGGATCGAACCGATCAGCGTATGGGAGCTTGAGGCCGGGATACCGAAGTACCAGGTGCCCAGGTTCCAGGTGATGGCAGCGGCGAGCAGCGAGAACACCATGGCCAGCCCGTGACCGGTGTTCACATTGATCAGCAGCTCTACCGGTAGCAGGTGGACGATGGCATACGCCACGCCGACGCCGCCCAGCAGCACGCCGAGGAAGTTGAACACACCGGAAAAGAACACCGCCAGGTGAGGCGGCATGGCTTTGGTGTAGATAACGGTGGCCACCGCGTTAGCGGTGTCATGAAAGCCGTTGATGAACTCGAAGGCGAGGACAAAGGCCAGGGCGAGCAAGAGGCTCACAAGCACCCAAGCATCCAGTCCGCTGAATAAATCGATCATGAAGGTTTTCTGACCCGGTCATAAGGGGGCGCGATTATGCCAGAAAAGACTGCTAATCGATGCACTAGGTGCTCATCGGTAACATTCTTCAACGAATTAGTTTGTGCCGATAGCCTATCCCCCAGCTTTTCCCCGGGTTTTGCAAGTCATTGAATTCAGATGAAAAGGCCGCAGCCACAAGGGTTTCTCTCGTGAGGTCGAGAGGCTTGAACGCTTGTGTGAAATATCTGAGAAGAGGGTCAGGCACATGCCATTTGCCTCAACCATAGGGTGAGGTGGCCGCTGCCCGCTTGTAGCGGGCGCAAAAGGCATCATCCATACAACCCGCTTTTAACAGGTGCAGATGCAGACCCTTGAAAGAATTCAGGTCGGGGTGATCAAGGCTCTTCGGCTTTGAGTTCCTTTTCCATCTTCTGCAATTCCTGGGTGAATGCCTGATCCTGAACGGTGGCGCGTTTACGCCAAGGCTTGCGTTCGGGTTCGGGCTGAGCGGCGTAGGTGGTGACTTCCCCGCCGTAAACTTCCTTGTAACGTTGTTCCTGGCGCTCAAGTTCCGCGCGCAGTTCGTCTTTCGTCACAGTGCTACCTGTATGAGTTGAGATAAATTCTGGTGAAACGCGCTGCATGGAATCAATTGACCACACTCGTCGAAAGGACAATGCCCGACAAAGGCATCGTTTTTTACGGCGTGCGAACAATACTTCCATGTTGCAGGCGGCCACGGCACCAGAGAAAAACAGCTGACGTAGCATCAGTTACCTGTTCCAGCGAGCGCATTGGCGGAGCATATGAAATGAGCGTCAAGCGCTTGCTGCAGACAGCGACGATAGAATACCGGGCTGCCGAGTAGCGGAATCGGCACGTAAAAACCGCTTCGCCACTGAGGTGCATTATAGCGGTCGATCCGAAGAACACTATCTCTTGAGAGTTAAAAGTAGTTCTATCTGTGTGATTGTTTTGTTACTCGTAACTTTCATCGGTAACTAGGGCTGCGATGATGTCACATTGCGACGATGTCTTTCTGACGCCATAAAGTCGAACAAGTTAACCCCATTACATCGCGCCTTTAAGTCAGCGACCCAACATGAATAAAAGCATGTAGCGGGCACTGCGAAAATCAGCGTGTGCAGGGTTGGCAGTGCCCGTGGTGCCGATTGCGATTATCGGTCGATGGTTCGATAATCGCCCAATCTTGCGGTCTGTGGCTTGTGTGCAGGACCCGAAGCCGCTTGTAATAGCCGCTGATCCGTGTAGGAAAAGGACCTGATATGAACGATCAAATGCGCAATTCCTTCGCTTCAGTGGCGCCGCCGATCGTGGCCTCGCCAGCCAAGCGAATCCAGGCCTTGACCGGCGACCCGGATTTCATGACATCCCTGGCCAGGGGGTTGGCGGTGGTGCAAGCATTCCAGGAGCGCAAGCGACACCTGACCATTGCCCAGATCAGTCACCGCACGGAAATTCCACGCGCCGCTGTGCGACGTTGCCTGCACACCCTGATCAAACTCGGCTACGCCACCACGGACGGTCGCACCTATTCGCTGCTGCCCAAAGTGCTGACGCTCGGCCATGCCTACCTGTCCTCGACGCCGTTGGCGGTTTCCGCTCAGCCGTATCTGGACCGCATGAGCGAGCAACTTCACGAGGCCTGCAACATGGCCACGCTGGAGGGCGACGACATTTTATACATCGCTCGCTCGGCGACCACTCAGCGCCTGATTTCCGTCGACCTGTCGGTGGGCGGACGATTGCCGGCCTATTGCACCTCCATGGGCAGGATTCTTCTCGCGGCACTGGATGACACTTCGCTGCGCGAATACCTCGACCATGCGGAGTTCCAGGCGAAGACCAGCCGCACCTTGCACACCCCCGAGGCGTTGCTCGAATGTTTGCAGGAAGTGCGGCAGCAAGGCTGGTGCATCGTCGATCAGGAACTGGAGCAAGGCCTGCGCTCGATTGCCGTTCCGGTGTACGACGCTTCCGGCCAGGTGGTGGCGGCGCTCAACGTCAGTACCCACGCCGGGCGGGTCAGCCGCAACGAGCTGGAGCAACGTTTCCTGCCGGGCTTGCTGAGTGCCAGTCGCGACCTCAGCGCTCAGTTGTTTGCCTAAGCTGTTCGATAAACGCACAGAGTCGCGTTTATCGAATTGACGCTGTTTCCCCAGGATCATTACTGTCGCGGCAGCGCCAGCCCAAGGCTGGCACCTGTCCGACTGCGTTCTTGCGTGGAATAAAAATAATGAACCAGCCTCAGTCTGCTGTAGGAAACTGCCTCGACGTGCAGTCCTTCATCAATGCTCAACCCATTTCGCGCTACCAGTGGCGAGTGGTGATCCTGTGTTTCCTGATTGTCTTCCTCGATGGCCTCGACACCGCGGCCATGGGCTTCATCGCGCCGGCCCTGTCCCAGGACTGGGGCATCGATCGCGCCAGTCTCGGCCCGGTCATGAGTGCGGCGCTGATCGGCATGGTTTTCGGCGCACTGGGCTCCGGCCCATTGGCTGACCGCTTTGGGCGAAAAGTCGTACTGGTCGGCGCGGTGCTGTTGTTCGGCGCTTTCAGCCTGGCATCGGCGTACAGCACCAACGTCGATCAACTGCTGGTGCTGCGTTTTCTCACAGGCCTGGGCCTTGGCGCCGGGATGCCGAACGCCACCACGCTGTTGTCGGAATACACCCCCGAGCGCAAAAAATCCCTGCTGGTGACCAGCATGTTTTGCGGCTTTAACCTCGGCATGGCCGGTGGCGGGTTTATCTCGGCCAAGCTGATTCCTGCTTTCGGCTGGCACAGTCTGCTGCTGATCGGCGGGATTCTGCCGTTGATCCTCGCCGTCGTCTTGCTGTTCTGGCTGCCGGAATCGGCGCGTTACCTGGTCGTGCGCAATCGCGGCACCGACAAAGTGCGCAAGGCGCTGGCGCCGATCGATCCGACCGTTGTCGCTCAGGCCTCCAGCTTCAGTGTGCCGGAGCAGAAAACCGTGAAGGCGCGCAACGTGTTCGCGGTGATCTTCTCCGGCACCTATAGCACCGGCACTTTGTTGTTGTGGCTGACCTACTTCATGGGGCTGGTGATCGTTTACCTGCTGACCAGTTGGCTGCCGACGCTGATGCGCGACAGCGGCGCAAGCATGGAGCAAGCGGCGTTCATTGGCGCGCTGTTTCAGTTTGGCGGGGTGCTGAGCGCAGTGGGCGTGGGCTGGGCGATGGACCGGTTCAATCCGCACAAGGTTATCGGCATTTTCTACTTGATGGCCGGGGTGTTTGCCTACGCGGTGGGGCAAAGCCTGGGCAACATCACGCTATTGGCGACGTTGGTGCTGGTGGCCGGGATGTGCGTCAACGGCGCGCAATCGGCGATGCCTTCGCTGGCGGCACGGTTTTATCCGACTCAAGGGCGCGCGACCGGGGTCTCGTGGATGCTGGGGATTGGCCGGTTCGGCGCGATCCTCGGGGCGTGGATGGGCGCAACGCTGCTGGGCCTCGGTTGGAATTTTGAACAGGTGCTGACGGCGCTGGTGATTCCGGCGGCATTGGCGACGACTGCGGTGGTGATCAAGGGCATGGTCAGTCATGCGGATGCGACCTGAGGGCCTGATCCAGATTCTTTGGCGAGTTTGATGACCTCTTCGCGGGCAAGCCTCGCTCCTACAGGATTAACGATGTCCGTGAACGCGGCGAATCTGTAGGAGCGAGGCTTGCCCGCGAAGCTTTTTTGGATCGGTAGCGAGACAACAATCTGTTCGATAAACGAACACTCAGTCGATTATCGGATTGTTTGACGTTTTGCACAGGCTTAACCTTCAGGCATTCCGGCGCTGAACCTCGCGCCCTTTTCATCCACTGTCGGTTCATAACAAAACGGGAGCCTGCCCCATGGCTGAAATTCTTTCGCTGCACGACGCGGTGAAGCAATTCGTCAACGACGGCGATACCGTCGCGCTCGAAGGCTTCACTCACCTGATCCCTACGGCGGCGGGTCACGAAATCATTCGCCAGGGCAAGAAAGACCTGACCTTGGTGCGGATGACGCCTGACCTGGTCTACGACCAGTTGATCGGCGCCGGTTGTGCTCGCAAGCTGATTTTCTCCTGGGGCGGCAACCCGGGCGTCGGTTCGCTGCACCGCCTGCGTGACGCCGTCGAGAAGCAGTGGCCACAGGCGCTGGAAATCGAAGAACACAGCCACGCCGACCTGGCCAATGCCTACGTCGCTGGCGCATCCGGCCTACCGTTCGCGGTGCTGCGTGCCTACGCCGGTTCCGACCTGCCGAAGGTCAATCCGCTGATTAAAACCGTTACCTGCCCATTCACCGGCGAAGTATTGGCTGCCGTGCCTTCGGTGCGCCCGGACATCACCGTGATTCACGCGCAGAAAGCCGACCGCAAAGGCAACGTGCTGCTCTGGGGCATTCTCGGCGTGCAGAAAGAAGCGGCGTTGGCCGCCAAGCGCTGCATCGTTACCGTCGAAGAAATCGTCGACGACCTCAATGCACCGATGAACTCGTGTGTTCTGCCGACGTGGGTGTTGAGCGCGGTCTGCCACGTTCCCGGCGGCGCGCATCCGTCCTACGCTCACGGCTACAACGAGCGTGATAACCGTTTCTACCAGGCCTGGGACCCGATTGCCCGCGACCGTGAAACCTTCACCGCGTGGATCAACGAATACATCCACGGCTGCGCTGACTTCAGCGAGTTCCAGGCCAAGCTGGCCGCTGCTTCGGAGGCCAGGTAATGACTTACACCACCAATGAAATGATGACCGTCGCCGCCGCCCGCCGCCTGAAGAACGGTTCAGTGTGCTTTGTCGGCATCGGCCTGCCGTCGAAAGCGGCCAACCTGGCGCGACTGACTTCCTCGCCGGATGTAGTCCTGATCTACGAATCGGGTCCGATCGGTGCCAAGCCGAGCGTACTGCCGCTGTCGATCGGTGACGGCGAGTTGGCGGAAACTGCCGACACCGTCGTCCCGACCGGTGAGATTTTTCGCTATTGGTTGCAGGGCGGACGCATCGACGTCGGTTTCCTCGGTGCCGCGCAAGTCGACCGCTTCGGCAACATCAACACCACGGTGGTCGGTGACTACCACCAGCCGAAAGTCCGCCTGCCGGGTGCCGGTGGTGCGCCGGAGATTGCCGGTTCGGCGAAAAGCGTTCTGATTATCCTCAAACAGTCGGCACGTTCCTTCGTCGACAAACTCGACTTCATCACCTCGGTCGGCCACGGCGAGGGCGGTGATTCACGCAAGCGTCTCGGCCTGCCGGGCGCAGGTCCGGTCGGCATCATCACCGACCTGTGCATCATGGAACCGGAAGCGGACACCCATGAATTCGTGGTCACCGCACTGCACCCGGGCGTAACCCGCGAGCAAGTGATTGCTGCCACCGGTTGGGCAATTCGTTTCGCAGACACGGTTGAACACACCGCCGAGCCCACCGACGTTGAATTGAAGGCGCTCAGGGATCTGGAAGCCCGCACCGCCGCCGCCCACGGCCAAGCACCGGGAGAAGCGTGATGCGCGACGTTTATATCTGCGACGCGATTCGCACCCCCATCGGCCGTTTCGGCGGTGGCTTGTCGGCGGTTCGTGCTGACGACCTCGCCGCCGTGCCGATCAAGGCGTTGATGGACCGCAACCCGTCGGTGGACTGGGCAGCCGTGGACGAGGTGTTTCTCGGCTGCGCCAACCAGGCCGGCGAAGACAATCGCAACGTCGCACGCATGGCGCTACTGCTGGCCGGGCTGCCGGAAAGCATTCCAGGCGTTACGCTCAATCGCCTGTGCGCTTCGGGCATGGACGCCATCGGCACCGCCTTCCGCGCCATCGCCAGCGGTGAAATGGAGCTGGCGATTGCCGGCGGCGTCGAGTCGATGTCCCGCGCGCCGTTTGTGATGGGCAAGGCCGATGCGGCGTTCTCGCGCAACATGAGGCTGGAAGACACCACCATTGGCTGGCGCTTCATCAATCCGTTGATGAAAGCCCAATACGGCGTCGATGCGATGCCGCAGACCGCCGATAACGTGGCAGACGATTACGAAGTGTCCCGCGAGGATCAGGACGCTTTCGCCCTGCGCAGCCAGCAGCGCACAGCCGCCGCGCAAGCTGCAGGATTTTTCGCTGAAGAAATCGTCGAAGTGCGCATTGCCCACAAGAAAGGGGAAAGCGTCGTCAGCCAGGATGAGCATCCACGTGCCGATACCACGCTGGAAACCCTGGCCAAACTGAAACCGGTCAATGGCCCCGACAAAACCGTCACCGCGGGCAACGCTTCGGGAGTGAACGACGGTGCCGCGGCTTTGATCCTGGCCTCGGCCGACGCGGTGAAGAAACACGGCCTGACCGCTCGCGCCAAAGTGCTGGGCATGGCGAGCGCCGGTGTCGCACCGCGGGTGATGGGCATCGGCCCGGTCCCGGCGGTGCGCAAACTGACTGAACGCCTGGGCCTGGCCGTCAGCGATTTCGACGTGATCGAACTCAATGAAGCCTTCGCCAGCCAGGGTCTGGCGGTGCTGCGTGAATTGGGTATTGCGGACGATGCGGCACAGGTCAATCCGAACGGTGGCGCCATTGCCCTGGGCCATCCGTTGGGCATGAGCGGTGCGCGTCTGGTCCTGACCGCGTTGCATCAATTGGAAAAGACGGGCGGCAAGAAAGGTCTGGCGACCATGTGCGTCGGCGTCGGCCAGGGTCTGGCCTTGGCGATCGAACGCGTCTGACGCGCAGCCGTGACAATAAGAACAGAGGAAAGCGAAATGACTGACAAGCCTGGTTACCGTCGCCCGCAGGAGGGCTCCCAGCCGGACTACCTGCACCCGACTTATCAATCCACCAATCGTCGCGCGCCGTCCAAGCCGTTGGTGTTTTTGCCTCATTCGTTGTCGGAAATTACCGGCCCGACCATCGGCGCCGAGCGTATTAACGAGAAGGACAACGACCTGACCGCCCAGCACATGGGCGAGCCATTGGGCGAGCGCATCATCATCCACGGCCGCGTGCTGGATGAAGACGGTTTGCCGGTACCGGGGATTCTGGTGGAGATCTGGCAGGCCAATGCCGCCGGTCGCTACAACCATGCCCGCGACCTGCACGACGCGCCGCTGGACCCGAACTTCACCGGCACCGGCCGCACCGTGACCGACGCCGATGGCTGGTACCAGTTCCAGACCATCAAACCGGGCGCCTACCCGTGGGGCAACCACCACAACGCCTGGCGTCCGGCGCATATCCATTTCTCACTGTTCGGGCCGAGCATTCTGACGCGGCTGGTCACGCAAATGTATTTCCCGGGTGACCCGTTGCTGGCTTATGACCCGATCTACAACTGCGTGCCCGATACCCGCGCCAAAGAGCGTTTGATCGCCACGTTCGATCTGGAAAAAACCATCCCTTCCTATGCCCTCGGTTATCGCTGGGACATCGTCTTGCGCGGCCGCGAAGCCACGCCGATGGAGAAATAAGATGACGCTGAACGCGACCACGTCCCACACCGTCGGGCCGTATTACCACATCGGCCTGACTTGGCTGAACCGCGAAGACCTGACCGTTGAACAAACCCTCGGTGAGCGCGTGGCGATCACCGGGCAAGTCGTCGACGGCAACGGCGACTTCGTCAACGACGCGATGCTGGAAGTCTGGCAGGCCAACGCCGCCGGCAAATACGACCACCCCGAAGACGACCAGGCCAAACCCCTGGACCCGAACTTCCAAGGCTTTGGCCGGGTGCCGGTGGATGCTGAAGGGCGCTTTCGCTTCACCACCATCAAGCCTGGAACGGTGGAAGGCCTTAAGGGTTCGACCCAGGCGCCGCATTTGGTGGTGCTGGTGTTTGCTCGTGGGTTGGTGAAGCACTTGCTGACGCGAGTTTACTTTGAGGGCGAACCGGCGAATGTCGAGGACCCGCTGTTGGAGTGCGTGCCGGCTGAGCGCCGCAATACCTTGCTGGCGAAGAAGGATGCGTCGGGTGTTTATCAGTGGAATGTCATTCTTCAGGGCACCGACGCCGAGACGGTGTTCTTCGATTACTGAGTTGGCTTGAGACCTTCGCGGGCAATCCGACTTGCCCGCGAAGACGTCCTCAAGGCCGCCACAGAATGTTCCTGTGGAACGGGATTGTTGCAAAGTGTGTCTAGACTGTCATGGTCCTCAAAGAGTGAAAAACAATGACAACGACCACCG
The DNA here is from genome assembly GCF_004310295.1 of Pseudomonas sp. BGI-2. GTDB lineage: Bacteria > Pseudomonadota > Gammaproteobacteria > Pseudomonadales > Pseudomonadaceae > Aquipseudomonas. The sequence goes on from NZ_SISB01000004.1 coordinate 187,854, forward strand.
CTTTTACAGAGCACTACACCGGCGAAGAGCGCAGCAAGCGGATCTTCGCAATTGTCGGCGCTTCGTCCGGCAACCTCGTCGAATGGTTCGACTTCTACGTCTACGCCTTTTGCGCGATCTACTTTGCGCCAGCTTTTTTCCCGTCCGACAACCCCACCGTGCAGTTGGTGAATACCGCTGGCGTGTTCGCGGCCGGGTTCCTGATGCGACCGATTGGCGGCTGGATTTTTGGCCGTGTCGCGGACAAGCACGGGCGCAAGAATTCGATGTTGATCTCGATTCTGATGATGTGCTTTGGTTCGTTGCTCATCGCGTGCTTGCCGACCTATAAGGACATCGGCGTCTGGGCGCCGATCATGCTGCTGTTCGCCCGCTTGCTGCAGGGCCTGTCGGTTGGCGGGGAGTACGGCACCACCGCGACCTACATGAGCGAAGTCGCCCTCAAGGGCCAGCGCGGTTTCTTCGCCTCGTTCCAGTATGTGACGCTGATTGGCGGGCAATTGCTGGCGGTGTCGCTGGTGGTGATCCTGCAACAGTTCCTCACCGAAGATGACCTGCGTGCCTACGGCTGGCGGATCCCGTTTGTGGTCGGTGCGGTGGCGGCGCTGATTTCGCTGTTCCTGCGTCGTTCGCTGAAAGAAACCACCAGCAAGGAAATGCGCGAGAACAAGGACGCCGGCAGCATCCGCGCACTGTTCCGCGACCATAAGGCAGCCTTTATAACCGTGCTCGGTTACACCGCCGGTGGTTCGCTGATTTTCTACACCTTCACCACGTACATGCAGAAGTACCTGGTGAACACCGCCGGCATGCACGCCAAGACCGCCAGTTTCATCATGACCGGCGCGCTGTTCCTTTATATGTGCATGCAGCCGCTGTTCGGCATGCTCGCGGACAAGATCGGCCGGCGTAACTCGATGCTCTGGTTCGGCGCCCTCGGGACGCTGTGCACCGTGCCGATCCTGCTGAGCCTGAAAAGCGTCAGCAGTCCGTTCCTGGCCTTTGTGCTGATTACCGTGGCGCTGGCAATCGTCAGTTTTTACACGTCCATCAGTGGCCTGGTCAAAGCCGAAATGTTCCCGCCAGAGGTGCGTGCATTGGGTGTCGGCCTGGCTTACGCCGTGGCAAATGCAATCTTCGGCGGTTCGGCGGAATATGTGGCCCTGAGCCTTAAAGCCGTGGGCATGGAAAACTCCTTCTACTGGTACGTGACGGTGATGATGGCGGTGGCGTTCCTGTTCAGCCTGCGCCTGCCGAAACAGGCCAAGTACTTGCACCACGACCTTTGATCCATACGCGTGGGCCTCAATGGCCCACGCCTTCAGGGACTGTTTATGAACCAGCGACCGGGCAATCAATTGTTCGATGCCTATTTCACGGCCCGCGACATGCGTGAAGTGTTCTGTGATCAGGGCCGGGTTCAGGCCATGCTCGATTTCGAAGCGGCACTGGCCCGGGCAGAGGCGCGGGTTGGCTTGATTCCGCAGACGGTTGTTGCCTCGATCGAAGCGGCATGTCGGGCCGGGCATTACGACTTTGTCGCTCTGGGCGAAGCGATTGCCACGGCGGGCAACTCGGCGATTCCGCTGGTCAAGGCGTTGGGTAAACAGATTGCGGCCAACGATGCCGAAGCCGAACGCTACGTGCATCTGGGCGCAACTAGCCAGGACGTGATGGACACGGGGCTGGTGCTGCAACTGCGCCGCGCGTTGGAACTGATCGAAAGCGATCTGGCGCAACTGGGCGAAACCCTCTCGACTCAAGCCCGGCGTTACGTCGGCACGCCGCTCGCCGGACGCACCTGGCTGCAGCACGCAACGCCCGTCACCCTCGGCATGAAAATCGCCGGTTGGCTGGGCGCCGTGACCCGCAGCCGTCAGCGTCTGCGCGAACTCAAACCGCGTCTGCTGGTGCTGCAATTCGGCGGCGCCTGCGGAACACTGGCGGCCCTCGGCGAGCAAGCGATGCCGATTGCCGAAGCCTTGGCCGGTGAGCTGCAACTGACGTTGCCGGACCAACCCTGGCACACCCAGCGTGATCGTTTGGTGGAGTTCGGTGCGGTACTCGGTTTGATCGCCGGCAGCCTCGGCAAACTTGGCCGCGATATCAGTCTGTTGATGCAGACGGAAGCCGGCGAAGTGTTCGAGCCGTCGGCACCGGGCAAGGGCGGTTCCTCGACCATGCCGCACAAACGCAACCCCGTGGGCGCGGCGGTGATGATCGGTGCGGCAACGCGGGTTCCCGGTTTGCTCTCGACCCTGTTCAGCGCCATGCCGCAGGAACACGAGCGCAGCCTGGGCCTGTGGCATGCCGAATGGGAAACCCTGCCGGAGATTTGCTGCCTGGTGTCCGGCAGCCTTAAACAAGCATTGCTGGTGGCGGATGGACTGGAAGTGGACGCCGATCGTATGGCGCGCAACCTCGACCTGACCCAGGGGCTGGTGCTGGCCGAAGCGGTGAGCATCGTCCTCGCCCAACGGGTCGGCCGCGACACCGCGCACCATTTGCTGGAGCAATGCTGCAAATGTGCGGTAGCCGAGCAACGTCATCTGCGAGCGGTACTCGGCGACGAGCCGCAAGTGACCGCCGAGCTTTCTGCTGCTGAACTCGATCGTCTGCTGGACCCCGCCCATTACCTCGGTCAGGCCCATACCTGGGTCGAGCGAGCGGTGGCTGAACATTCTGCGTTGACTGCCTGAAGGAGATTGCTGTGGCTTTCGTACAACTCGCCGAGGGCGAACTGCACTACCAACTTGATGGACCGGACAATGCACCGATGCTGGTGCTGTCCAACTCGCTCGGTACCGATTTGCACATGTGGGACGCGCAAATTGCGGCGTTTACCGAGCACTTCCGGGTGCTGCGTTTCGACACCCGGGGTCATGGCAAATCGCTGGTCACGCCGGGTCCGTACAGTATCGAGCAACTGGGCCATGACGTGCTGGTGCTGCTGGATGCGTTGCACATCGAGCGGGCACATTTTTGCGGTCTGTCCATGGGCGGCCTGATCGGCCAGTGGCTGGGCATCAATGCTGGCGAGCGGTTGAACAAACTTGTGGTGTGCAACACCGCGGCGAAAATCGGCGATCCGTCGGTGTGGAATCCACGGATCGAAACTGTGCTGCGTGACGGTCCGGCCGCCATGGTCGCGCTGCGCGATGCGTCGATTGCGCGCTGGTTCACCGCGGATTTTGCCGATGCGAATCCTGCTGCAGCGAAGAAGATTACCGACATGCTCGCGGCCACTTCGCCTGAAGGTTATGCCGCCAATTGCGCCGCCGTGCGCGATGCCGATTTCCGTGATCAGCTGTCCTCGATCAAGGTGCCGCTGCTGGTCATCGCCGGCACCGAAGATGCGGTGACGCCGCCGTCCGGTGGGCACTTTATTCAGGAGCATGTGCAGGGCGCCGAGTACGCCGAGTTTTATGCTGCGCACCTGTCCAACGTCCAGGCCGGTGCTGATTTCAGCAACCGTGTGCTGGCGTTTCTGTTGGCTCATTAAGGGGATTGTTGTGGACGAGAAACAACGTTACGACGAGGGGCTGAACGTCCGTCGCGCGGTGCTCGGCGATGCCCATGTCGACCGCAGCCTGGTTGCATTGACCGAGTTCAACTCGGAGTTTCAGGAAATGATCACTCGCCACGCGTGGGGTGACATCTGGACCCGTCCGGGCCTGCCGCGCCATACCCGCAGCCTGATCACCATCGCCATGCTGATCGGCATGAACCGCAACGAAGAGCTCAAACTGCACCTGCGCGCCGCCGCCAACAACGGCGTGACCCGCGGCGAGATCAAGGAAGTGATCATGCAGAGCGCGATCTACTGCGGCATCCCGGCGGCCAATGCGACGTTTCATTTGGCGGAGTCGGTTTGGGATGAGCTTGGCGTTGAGTCTCGGGAGTAAATTTCGGGTTTTGCGTTGTTAGAGCTGACGCTTTCGCGGGCAAGCCTCGCTCCTACAGGTACTGCGCCAATTTTTAAATGGTGCAAAACCTGTAGGAGCGAGGCTTGCCCGCGAAAGCAATGTCATGACTTACACCGTGGCGACAATGAAGATCCGCTTGAACGGAAACAGCGTGTGGCCATCGCACTCATGCGGGTAATGCGCATGCACCCGCATCATGAAGTGATAAATGAACCGCGCCTGTTCGTCATCCTTCAACCCTTGCATCACCGCCCGCAAGGCCGAGACCTTGATCCAGTCATAAATCGGCGACTTGCCGTCGACGACCTGCAACTGCTCGGTTTCCCAGATATCCAGCGTTCGGGTGATCGGTGAGAGCAACCGGTAGTAATCTTCCAACGACAGCAACGGCCGCGCTGCCATCGTCTCGCGCAATTGCGGGGAGCCGAGCGATTTACCGTCGGCGCCGCCATCGTTGAGTGTGTCGAGCATCAGTTGATACCACAGCGCATCCCGCCAGTCGGGCATGTGCGCTGCCAGACAACCACCCACATTGAGATAACCGAGCAAACGCGGTAGCAGCTGTTCGTGACCGTCGATGAAGTGCAGCACGGCGGCGGCAAAGAGCAGGTCGGCCGGTTGCTCCGGCTGCCAGTTCTGTAGATCGCACCGCTTCCACTGTGCTTTGATCGGCAAGCATCTGGCCTCCCCAAGCATCTGCTCAGAACTGTCGACACCCATCAGGTGCGCGCGGGGCCAGCGCTTGGCCAGAGCTTGCGTTGCAATGCCGGTGCCACACCCGAGGTCGTAGATGCATTTGGGGTTTTCAAGGTCGACGCGGTCCAGTAGCTCGTTTACCGGTCGTTTTCGAAGCATCGAGAATTGCTGGTAGGCCCTGGCATCCCAGTCTGTGCTGGTATTCCTTGCTGTATGCAGTTTGGTGCTCATGAGGTTGTCCTCTCTGACCGTTCAAAGTTGTCTTCCAATGACGTTGAGGGTTTTGAGTGCGAACCCCACACCTCGTCGAGTATCGGGTTCGCGCAATAATTTCAGTAGCTGGTAAAAGCCAGGGGGCTGCTCGTTTGCCGCGCTATCGGCTTTTGCCATGCGTACGGCGTTGCTGACGCTCCAGGTAGCCGCTGTTGCGTTCTCGAAAAGCTGAGCCAGCTTTTCCACCATCGGGGCGTCCAGCAGGTCGACGAGGTCGCTGACCAGCGAAAGCAGGTCCACCAGGTTGTCCAGCCGCCCACCGTCAATCAACGGTTTCAGCTTTTCCATCAGTGCGTTTAATCCAGGGCTGATGGCGGGTGCGATTGATTCATTTGATAGGTCCATGACGATTCATCCTTTCCCTGTGCAGGGTCAAAGCATTCCGCGGGCGCAAGCCCAGTACAGACCGCGATTGAATCCGTTCCTGAGTAACCCGCCGAGTTTGGTTGGCGGGGTTGGCAGGACATCGCGCTCGTAGTCATAACAAAGCGGCATTCCCGCATTCAGGCCCATTTGCGCCACGGCCTGAACACGTCCGTCGTATACGGCGATGGTGGTGCCCAGACGAATTTCGGCGGCGATGTTGTTGGCGATTACGGGGGCCTAGTTATGGCATGCGCCTCCGGCTTTGCTGACAGGCAGGTCGACGGTGTCACCGATGACGTAGACGTTTTCCAGTCCATAGACCTGCAGCGTTTCGTGGTTGGTGGGCAACCAGCCTTCGCGGTTGGGTGCTTGAGAGGCTCCGGACTCAAGCACGGCATCCACCGCGCAGATGGGCGGTGTGGCCATCAGGATGTTGTAGGGCTGCGCGTCGCCTTCTTCGGAGTAGGCAATTTTGCTGTCTGGATCAACACGACTCAGCGTAAAACCACGCTGAAAATGGATGTTTTTCTGCTCGAAAATCTTCGGCAGAATTTCCCCGGTCGGGCGTTGCAGGAACAGGCAGTTTCGCAGTAGTTGAGCCGTAGTCGGGTAGGTGTAAATGATTTCCACCTTGTCCCGCACCCCCCGACGCCGCAGAAAGTCATCAAGCATCAAGGTGGTTTCGACAGGCGCGATACCGCATTGATGCGGAACGTTAGGCGTTTTCGGGAAGGAAACGGTAATGAAAATGCGGCCTTTTTCGATGGTGCTCAGCTTTTGCGCCAGTTGCCTGGCGGGCTCGTATTGATAGAAATGGTCGCCGGCTTCCTTCAGGCCTTCGATGCGTTCCGGGGCGGGTACGCAGCCTGTGGCGATCACCAGAAAATCATAGTCGTAAACTTTGCCACTACGAGTTTTCAGGCGTTGCCCGGGGAAATCAAAACGTGTCACTTCTTCAACTTTGAAGGTGATTTCCGGGCGTAACAATGAACGCTCCGCACGCTTGAGTTCTTCCTGAAAAAACAGGTTGAACGCCACATACATGAACGCAGGTTTATAAAAGTGATCGGGGGAATTGGACAGCAGTGCAATCGAGACTTCGCCGCGCAGGATTTCCGGATACAGCTTGCTGGCCAGTTGATTGGCCAACATGGTTCCACCTACGCCGCCACCGACGATAACTATTCGCTTGCTCATACCTGACCTCCGCGGTCATGGCAGCTTCGCGTACAGCATCCGGAGATAACGGAAGGAAACAGGGGCTCCTACATCTGGGCTGGAGAATTAAACACACCTTCTTGACTGTATCTGCCAACTCGCAAAATGCCAGTCACGCCGACCGGTGGTTACAGGCAGCGGGGTTTAACTTCCCCCGCTGCCCTGGTGCGTTTACAACAAACTGATCGGATAGCTGACGATCAACCGATTCTCATCGAACTCATTGTTGCTGAAGTCCCGGCGCAGGGTCGAGTTGCGCCATTTGACGTTGAGGTCCTTGAGCGCGCCGCTCTGCACGGTGTAGCCCAGTTCACTTTCGCGGCCCCATTCCTTGCCGTCAGTGATGGCGCCGGTGTGCACGTTGTCGCCGCTGATGTAGCGGTTCATCAGGGTCAGGCCGGGGATGCCGAGGGCGACGAAGTTGTAGTCGTGGCGCGCCTGCCAGGATTTTTCCCGGGCGTTGTCATAACTGGCGTTGTAGCTGTCGTTGGCCAGGGTGCCGCCGCTGGTGCCGTTGACCCGCATCCAGGCACTGTCGCCGGTGAGCTTTTGCAGGCCGACGTAAAAGGTGTGGCCGCCGTACCTGGCCGAGAACAGGCCCGACCAGGTCTTGTTGTCCAGATCGCCAGCCCGGGCGCTGCCGTCATCCTTGCCATAGAAGAAACCGAGGTTGGCGCCCAGCGTCCAGTCGCCGATGGGCTGGCTGTGAATCAGGTTCACGTATTGCTGGCTGTAGATGTCCTTGAGTTCGGCATTCCACAGGCCGATCTGGGTGCGTTTGTCGTTGAACGCGTATTCGCCGCCCTGGAAGTTGAAGCGGTCGGAGGTGAAGGTCGGTTTTCCGGTCATCGACAGGTCGCTCATGCTGCTGTCGTCGCGCGGGCTGTTGGCGCGGAACTGGCCGCCATAGAGCGTCAGGCCGGCAATTTCTTTCGAGGTGATCTGACCGCCACGGAAGGTTTGCGGCAGGGAGCGACCGTCGTCCGAGCGCAGGATCGGCAGCACCGGCATCCATTCGCCTACTTTGACTTCGGTCTGCGAAAACCTGGCCTTGAACGCTACGTTGGTACGACCGAAGTTGTCCGCCGGGCGACCGTCGTGGTCCAGCGGCAGCAACTGCGTCCCGCCCGTGCCTTTTCCGCCATCGAGCTTCACCGAGTACAGCCCCAGCACATCCATGCCGAACCCGACGGTGCCCTGGGTGAAGCCGGACTTGGCGTCGAGGATGAAACTTTGTGTCCACTCTTCAGCTTTGCCTTGGGCCTTGGTTGGGTTGGTGAAGTTGCGGTTGATGTAGAAGTTGCGCAGGTTCAGGTTGACCTTGGCGCCTTCGACAAAACCCGGTTCCTCGGCCATGGCGGGCAGGGCCGCACCGGCCAGAGCGATGGCGATCAGGCTTGGGAAGTAATACGGCGTAGTGCAAGGCGTCATGGGCTCGGGTCTCTCTAATTGTTAGGGATGAAACGGTGCGGTGCCGCAACGTTGGGGTTGCAGACAAAGGTCTCGAATGGGTGAAAAACGGGAGCGGGATCAGCCGGACAGGGCAGGGCGCGGGGGCATGGTGTCGAACCTGATGTTATTGGTCTTGTACGACGAATGGTGCGGGGGATGGACTGGATGGTTCAATCGGGGGAAGCGGGTTTTGGGCGGTTATCGAACGCAAGATGGGCCGAGGCGTTTGTGGTGTCAGGGCTGGCCTCTTCGCGGGCAAGCCTCGCTCCTACAGTGTCCGCGTCGAGCTCAGACGGTATGCACCCCGCACCACCTGGAGCGAGGCTTGCCCGCGAAGAGGCCAGACCAGACACCACACCGTTTCCCGCAACTAACAAAAAGCCCACCGAAAGGTGGGCTTCTCTTACAACAGCGCTATCAGAACAACTTCATCTTCGGCGCTTCTTCTTTCAGCGGTTCGACTTTCGCCGTCTGCTCGTTCCAGCCACCACCCAGTGCCTTGTACAGATTGACCGCGCTGACCAGCTGCGCCAGACGATCAGTAATCAGCACCTGTTGCGCACTGAACAGCTGACGCTGGGCGTCGAGGAAGGTCAGGTTGCTGTCGACACCAATCCGGTAGCGACGCTCGGCCAGTCGGTAGTAGTCCTGGTTGGCGGTAACGAAGTCACGCTGCGCCTGCAACTGATCGGTGTAGGTCTGGCGGGCGGCCAGGCCGTCGGCGACTTCCTGGAAGGCTGTTTGAATGGACTTCTCGTAGTTCGCCACGCCGATGTCTTTCTGGATTTTCGAGTAATCCAGGCTGGCGCGCAGGCTGCCGGCGTTGAAGATCGGCAGGTTGATCTGCGGCGAGAACAGCCAGGTGCCCGAACCGCCCTTGAACAGACCGGACAGGTCCGGGCTCAGGGTGCCGGCGTTGGCAGTCAGGCTGATGCTCGGGAAGAACGCCGCCCGTGCCGCGCCGATGTTGGCGTTGGCCGCTTTCAGGTTGTATTCGGCCTGGAGGATATCCGGACGACGTTGCAGCAAGTCCGATGGCAGACCGGCCGGTACGTCGCTCAGCAGGTCGTCAGCCAGTGGTTTGGTGGCTTGCAGATTGGCCGGGATGCCGGTGCCTAGCAGCAACACCAGGCTGTTTTCATCCTGCGCGACCTGACGGGTGTACCTGGCCAGTTGCGCCCGGGCGTTTTCCACCGAGGTACGCGACTGGGCCAGGTCCAGGGCCGAGGCCACACCGACTTCGTTGCTGCGCGCGGTGAGCTTGTAGCTCTCATCGAACGCACCGAGGGTGTCCTGGGTCAGTTTCAGCAGTTCCTTGTCCGCCTGCCAGGTCAGGTAGGCGTTGGCCACGCTGGCCACCAGACTGATCTGCGTGCTGCGACGACCTTCTTCAGTGGCGAAGTACTTTTGCAGGGCTTCTTCACTGAGGCTGCGAACCCGACCGAACAGGTCGAGTTCATAGGCACTGATGCCGACGGTGGCCGAATAGGAACTGGTGATACCCGCTTCGCCAGTTTGCGAGGCACGCGCCGGAACGCGCTGACGGCTGCCAGTGCCATTGGCCGAAACGGCCGGGAACAGATCGGCACGCTGGATGCGGTACTGCGCCGCGAACGCGTCGATGTTCAGGGCCGCAACACGCAGGTCACGGTTGTTTTCCAGCGAGACCTGGATCAGCTGTTGCAGGGCCGGGTCATGGAAAAACTGCTTCCAGCCCTGTTCCGCAGCCGCCTGATTCGGCGCCTGGGCCGACGAGTACGCCGGGCCTTGCGGGTATTGGGCCGCCACCGGTGCTTCAGGCTGCTGATAATCGGGTATCAGCGAGCAGCCGCTCAGCACGAAGGCGGCAACTGCGATGGAGAGTAGCGACTTGCTCATTGGCCAGCCTCTTTAGAAGGTTCAATAGCGTCGTCCTGTTCGGCTTTTTTGCGCTGGCCGATGGACGACACGGTGACGAAGAACAGTGGGACCCAAAAGATCGCCAGGACCGTGGCGGTGATCATACCGCCAATAACGCCCGTACCGATTGCATGTTGGCTACCGGAACCTGCGCCCGTGGAAATCGCCAGCGGTACCACGCCGAGGACGAAGGCGAGCGAGGTCATGATGATCGGCCGCAAACGCATCCGGCACGCTTCGATCGCCGCATCGCGCAAGCTACGCCCTTGCTCATGCAGTTCCTTTGCGAATTCGACGATCAGAATGGCGTTTTTCGCCGCCAGACCGATGGTCGTCAACAGGCCCACCTGGAAGTAAACGTCGTTGGAGAGCCCCCGCAGACTGGTTGCCAACAGTGCACCGATGATCCCCAAAGGCACCACCAGCATCACCGCGATCGGAATCGACCAGCTTTCGTACAGCGCCGCCAGGCACAGGAACACCATCAGCAGCGACAACGCGTACAGCGCGGGAGCCTGCGAGCCGGACAGCCGTTCTTCGTACGACAGACCGGTCCAGGAAATACCGACACCGGCCGGCAGTTTCTTGGCCAGGGCTTCGACTTCCGCCATGGCTTCACCGGTGGAGTAGCCCGGAGCCGGGGCGCCGAGGATTTCCATCGCTTCTACGCCGTTGTAACGCGAGAGCTTCGGCGCACCGTAAATCCACTCGCCTTTGGCGAAAGCCGAGAAGGGCACCATGGTTCCTGCGGCGTTACGCACATACCATTTCTTGATGTCTTCCGGACTCATGCGCGAGCCGGGTTGGCCTTGCACGTAGACTTTCTTCACCCGACCACGGTCGATGAAGTCATTGACGTAGCTACTGCCCAAGGCAATCGACAGGGTGCTGTTGATGTCGGTGAGGGTCAGGCCCAGTGCACTGGCCTTCTCGTCATCGATTTCCAGCTGGTATTGCGGCTCGTCGTTCAGGCCGTTCGGACGCACCTGATAGAGCACCTTGCTCTGCGCCGCCATGCCGAGGAACTGGTTGCGAGCTTCCATCAACTTGTCGTGACCGATACCGGCACGGTCTTGCAGGAACACGTCGAAACCCGTGGCGTTACCCAATTCCAATACCGCGGGTGGCGCGAAGGCAAACACCATCGCATCGCGGAAGGTAAAGAAGTGCTGCTGGGCGCGGGCGGCGAGTTTGAACACGCTGTTTTCCGCATCCCGCTGATCCCACGGCTTGAGCATGATGAACGCCAGGCCCGAGCTTTGGCCGCGACCGGCGAAGTTGAAACCGTTGACGGTAAACACCGAGGCGACCGCGCTCGATTCCTTGTCCAGCAAGTAGGAGCGCATCTCATCGATCACCACCTGCGTGCGCTCGGCGCTGGAGCCGGCCGGGGTCTGCACCTGAGCGAACAGAACGCCCTGGTCTTCTTCCGGCAGGAACGCCGTTGGAATGCGGGTGAACAGCCAGATCATGCCGACGACAATGATCACGTAGGCCAACAGGTATGGCGCCTTGTGCGTCAGCATGTTGCCCACGCCACGCTCGTAGCTTTTGACGCCACGGTCAAAGCTGCGGTTGAACCAGCCGAAGAAGCCGCGTTTCGGTGTGCCGTGCTCGCCTTTCGGAATCGCCTTGAGCATGGTGGCGCAAAGGGCCGGAGTGAAGATCAGTGCGACCATCACGGACAGCGCCATGGCCGAAACGATGGTAATCGAGAACTGCTTGTAGATCACGCCCGTGGAACCGCTGAAGAAGGCCATCGGCAGCAGTACCGCCGACAGCACCAGGGCGATACCGACCAGTGCACCCTGGATCTGCCCCATGGATTTCTTGGTGGCCTCCTTGGGTGACAGGCCTTCTTCACTCATGACCCGTTCGACGTTTTCCACCACGACGATGGCATCGTCCACCAACAAACCGATGGCCAGCACCATACCGAACATGGTCAGGGTGTTGATGCTGAAACCGAACGCCGCGAGGATCCCGAATGTACCCAGCAATACCACCGGCACGGTCATCGTGGTGATGACGGTGGCGCGGAAGTTTTGCAGGAACAGGAACATCACCAGGAACACCAGCACGATCGCTTCGACCAGGGTTTCAACTACGCCCTTGATCGACTCGGTCACCACCGGGGTGGTGTCGTACGGGAAGACCACTTCCATGCCTTGCGGGAAGAACGGCTTGAGCGTGTTGATGGTGTTGCGCAGCGCTTTCGCGGTGTCGAGGGCGTTGGCACCGTTGGCCAATTTCACCGCCAGACCGGAAGCCGGTGCGCCGTTGAACTGAGCGTTGATGCTGTAGTTTTCACCGCCCAGGCCCACGTCGGCGACATCGGACAGGCGTACTTGCGAGCCGTCCTTGTTGACCTTGAGCAGGATCTTGTTGAACTGCTCGGCGGTCTGCAGACGGGTCTTGCCGATGATGGTGGCGTTCAACTGCTGGCCGGGCGCAGCAGGCAGGCCGCCCAGTTGACCGGAGGACACCTGGATGTTCTGCGCGGCGATGGCCGCTTTCACGTCCACTGGCGTCAGATTGAAGTTGTTCAGCTTGGCCGGGTCGAGCCAGATCCGCATCGCGTACTGGGCACCGAAGACCTGGAAGTCACCGACACCGGCGGTCCGCGAGATCGGGTCCTGCATGTTCGACACGATGTAGTTGGACAGGTCGTCCTTGGTCATGCTGCCGTCGCGCGACACCACGCCGATTACCATCAGGAAGTTCTTCACTGCCTTGGTCACGCGGATACCCTGTTGCTGCACTTCTTGCGGCAGCAGCGGGGTGGCCAGGTTCAGTTTGTTCTGGACCTGAACCTGCGCGGTATCGGAGTTGGTGCCTTGCTCGAAGGTCGCGGTAATGGTCATGCTGCCGTCGGAGTTACTTTCCGAGGAGACATAACGCAGGTTGTCGATACCGTTGAGCTGTTGCTCGATCACCTGCACCACGGTGTCCTGCACGGTTTGTGCAGACGCGCCTGGGTAGGTCACCGAGATGGCAATGGCCGGAGGCGCAATGCTCGGGTATTGGTTGATCGGGAGTTTGAGGATCGATAGTGCCCCGACCAGCATGATCACCAGGGCAATTACCCAGGCGAAAATCGGACGGTCGATAAAAAATCTGGACATGGTTTACTCCCCTTTGCCGCTGGAAGCCTTGCTAGTTGCCTGTGCGGAGACCGGGTTCTTTGCGCCAACGTTAGTCGCTTCACTGGCTTTGACTTCAATGCCAGGTTTGACGAATTGCAGTCCTTCGGTGATCAGACGATCGCCGGCCTTGAGACCGTCTTCGATCAGCCATTGGCTGCCGACAGTGCGGCTGGCCTTGAGCTGACGCAGTTCAACCTTGTTGTCGGCACCCACGACCAGCGCGGTCGGGGTGCCTTTGAGGTCGCGGGTCACGCCTTGTTGCGGCGCCAGAATCGCGGCGGCGTTCACACCGGCTTTAAGCTGAGCATGCACGAACATACCCGGAAGCAGCGTGTGATCCGGGTTCGGGAACACCGCACGCAAGGTCACGGACCCCGTGGTCTGGTCAACCGAGACTTCGGAGAATTCGAGCTTGCCTTCCTGTTTGTACTGGCTGCCGTCTTCGAGGGTCAGCTTGACCGCCGCTGCCGTGTCGCCAGCCTTTTGCAGGCGACCGCTTTCCAGTTCGCGACGCAGCTCAAGCAGCTCGACCGAAGACTGGGTGACGTCGACGTAAATCGGGTCGAGTTGCTGGATCACCGCCATGGCATCAGCCTGGCCGTTGCTGACCAGCGCGCCTTCGGTCACGTTCGAGCGACCGATGCGGCCGGAAATCGGCGCGTAGACTTTGGTGTAGCGCACATTGATCTGAGCGGTTTGCAGCGCGGCTTCCGATTGCATGCGGTTGGCCACGGCAGTGTCGTATTCCTGACGGCTGACAGCCTGTTCGTTGACCAACTGCTTATAGCGATCAGAGATCGACTTCGTCTGTTGCAGGTTGGCTTCGGCGCTTTTCAGCGTAGCGTCATAGACCGACGGATCGATCTGATACAGCTGCTGGCCGGCCTTGACGTCGCCACCTTCCTTGAACAGACGCTTGAGAATGATGCCGTTGACCTGTGGGCGTACTTCGGCAATGCGGAACGCACTGGTGCGGCCCGGAAGCTCGGACGTCAGGGTGAAGGCTTGAGGTTGCAGGGTAACCACGCCGACCTGAGGAGGCGGTGCGGCGGGTGCCGCTTCTTCCTTTTTGCATCCGCTGAGCAGTGATGCCAAGGCGACGGCGGCGACCAGAGCGGTAACAGCTGGCTTGAATTGCATGAAAATCCTCGGGTCAGGCGCGCAAGAAACGCACTCGAAATGTGGAAGGGTAAAAAATGAGTGCCGGGTGGATAAGTAGCTTGCTAAGGAATATACTTACGTTCATGGTTGTTTGTAAACACCTTGACTGCGTATCCATCCCGTTACCAACGCCCGTCAACGGTTCGAATTGTAAGCCGGGGACGAGACCCGAGAGCGCTCGCCCCACTTTTGTTCAGCGGCTGTTCAGACATCGCTGAAGCATACTGATTGAGGTTTTACTGCCATGGTCCGTCGTACCAAAGAGGAAGCTCAAGAAACCCGCAGCCAGATACTCGAAGCGGCAGAGAAAGCCTTTTATGAAAGGGGCGTGGCGCGTACGACGCTGGCGGACATCGCGACCCTGGCCGGCGTGACTCGCGGAGCCATCTACTGGCATTTCAGCAACAAGGCGGACCTGGTGCAGGCCATGCTGGATAGCCTGAAAGAGCCGCTGGATGAAATGGCCAGGGCCAGCGAAAGCGAAGATGAACTCGATCCGCTGGGCTGCATGCGCAAACTGCTGATTCATTTGTTTCATCAAGTTGCCCTGGACCCGAAAACCCGACGCATCAATGAGATTTTGTTTCATAAGTGCGAATTCACCGATGAAATGTGCGACCTGCGTCAGCAGCGTCGTGAGGTCAGCCTCGATTGCAATGTGCGAATCTCCCTGGCCCTGAGTAATGCAGTGAATCGAGGGCAAATGCCCGAGGATCTCGACACGGCCCGCGCGGCCATCAGCCTGCATGCCTACATCGATGGCATGCTTTACCAGTGGCTATTGGCCCCCGACAGTTTTCAACTGCACACCGAAGCCGAGCGTTGGGTCAATACAGGGTTGGACATGCTGCGCTTGAGCCCCAGCCTGCGCAAATAATACAAATGCGTAATTGGATCCGGCTATTTCAACCATTAAGGCGGGCGTTGATCCCTTCAATGCTCGCCTTGTTGCAATGGGATGCTTTTATATACGGACGCTCGTCAGGTTGAAAGGTAGCGAGCTACGTATTTTGTAGGGATTTTGTGTCGAGCGTGTGAATCAGTGTGAAGGCACGTGAATAACCAGGGCGCAATAAAAAGCCCCGGCTCTTTCGAGTCGGGGCTTTTGCATTTCAAGGGGGCGCTTACATCACTGGATAGTCGATGTAGCCCACCGGGCCCTTGGCATAGAACAGCTCAGGACGCGCTTCGTTCAGCGGCGCATCAGCCTTCAAGCGCGCCGGCAGGTCCGGGTTGGCAATGAACGGCACGCCGAAGGCGACCGCATCGGCCTTGCCGCTGGCCAGCCAGGCGTTGGCGCTGTCCTTGGTGAAACGTTCGTTGACGATGTACGGGCCGCCGAAGGCTTCTTTGAGTTGTGGGCCAAGGCTGTCGCCGGCTTCTTTCTCGCGGGAGCAAATGAACGCGATGCCACGATTGCCCAGTTCGCGAGCGACGTAGGTGAACGTCTCGGCCAGGTTGTCGTCGCCCATGTCATGAAGATCGGCACGTGGTGACAGGTGCACACCGACGCGACCAGCACCCCAGACTTCGATCGCGGCGTCGGTCACTTCCAGTAACAGGCGCGCACGGTTTTCCAGGGAGCCACCGTAGTGGTCGGTGCGCTGGTTGGTGCTGGTTTGCAGGAACTGATCGAGCAGGTAACCGTTGGCACCGTGGATTTCCACGCCGTCAAAACCGGCGGCATTGGCGTTCTCGGCACCTACGCGGTAAGCGTCGATGATGTCGGCGATTTCAGCGGCTTCCAGGGCGCGCGGGGTTGGGAAGTCGGCCAATGGGCGAACCAGGCTGACGTGACCCTTAGGCTGGATGGCACTCGGTGCGACCGGCGCTTCTCCGTTCAGGTACGACTCGTGGGAAACCCGGCCCACGTGCCACAGTTGCAGGAAAATCTTGCCGCCGGCGCCGTGGATCGCTTTGGTCACGTTGGCCCAGCCACGCACCTGATCGTTGGACCAGATGCCCGGGGTGTCCGGGTAGCCGACGCCCATCGGCGTGACCGACGTGGCCTCGCTGAGGATCAGGCCGGCCGAGGCGCGTTGAACGTAGTATTCGGCCATCAGCGCGTTCGGCACACGGCCTTCGTCCGCGCGGCAGCGGGTCAGTGGCGCCATGATGATGCGGTTGGCCAGCTCGATGTCGCCGAGTTTGATTGGATCGAAAATAGTCGTCATTTCAGTACAACCCTCGTGAGGTATCAGTTAGTCGCAGGAGCCAGTTCGGGGTTACCGCTCTGACGGAAAGTAATCAGGGTCACCAGCAGGGCGAGTACCGCCAGTGCTGCTGCCGCGAGAGGCACGCGGGTCAGGCCGAAGCCGTGGGCGATGACGCTGCCGCCGACCCAGGCACCCAAGGCGTTGCCGATGTTGAAAGCGCCGATGTTCAGGGTCGACACCAGGTTCGGCGCAGCCTTGCCGTAGGTCACTACGTTCACTTGCAGGGCGGGTACGGCGGCGAAGCACGCGGTGGCCCAGAGGAACAGGGTGATTTCGGCAGGAATCAGCGCGACGCTGGTCCAGGTCAGCACGGTCGAGATCACGGCCATCGAGATGAAGACGCCAATCAGCGTCGCGGCCATGCCTTTGTCAGCCAGCTTGCCGCCGATGATGTTGCCGACCGTCAGGCCCAGGCCGATGAGCATCAGGGTCCAGGTCACGCCTTTGGGCGAGACGCCGGTGACATCACCGAGCAGCGGGGCGACGTAGGTGAACAGGGTGAATACCGATGCCGCGAACAACGCAGTCATGCTCAAAGACAGCCAGATACCGGCGCCTTTGAGGGCGCGCAATTCGGCGCGCATGTCGAGTTTCTCTTCATCGCGCTTGGCCGGCAGGAAGCGGATCAGCCCGATCAATGCGATCACACCCATCACGGTCACCGCCCAGAAGGTCGAACGCCAGCCGGCTTCCTGACCAAGCGCGGTGCCCAGCGGGACGCCGAGCACGTTGGCCAGGGTCAGGCCGGTGAACATCAAGGCCACGGCCGAAGCGCGCTTGTTCGCCGGAACGAGACCTGCCGCCACCACCGAACCGATGCCGAAGAACGCACCGTGGCAGAGGGCGGTGACCACACGGGCAAACATCAGCACGTTGTAGTCGGTCGCCATTGCACAGAGCAGGTTGCCAATGATGAAGATGCCCATCAACGCTACCAGTGCAGCCTTGCGCGGTAATTTGGCAGTGGCCAGTGCCATGAACGGCGCACCGATGGCCACGCCCAGGGCGTAACCGGTCACCAGCCAGCCAGCGCCGGGAATCGACACACCGAGGTCAGCCGCCACATCGGGCAGCAGGCCCATGATGACGAACTCGGTGGTGCCGATGGCGAAGGCGCTCAAGGCCAGAATGAGGAGCGAGAGGGGCATTGTTTAATTCCTTGTCGGAGCGCTGAGCTCTTTGACGATGGCGTCGAGGAACGCCTGAATCACGTCCTCGTTGCGTTTGAAGAAGTGCCATTGACCGGCTTTCTGGCTGCTGATCAGTCCCGCACGTTGCAAGGTCGCCAAATGGGCGGACACGGTCGACTGCGACAGGCCGCAGCGTTGATCGATCTGTCCGGCGCAAATGCCGTACTCGTGGTTGTGGATCTGTTCCGGGAACTGGGATTTGGGATCTTTCAGCCAGGTGAGGATGTCTCGGCGTACTGGGTGTGCCAGGGCTTTTATTATTTCGTCGAGGTCGATGGTCATGGTTTGGGCTCGTGATGAGTAAAACGTTATATCGCGATGAGGCGAACTTTAAATCGGTACTTCGCGATATACAAATATGATTTTGGTCTGACGACCGTGCAAATCGGTATATCGGGTTATAACGATACGCTGAGTGTAAAGATATAAAGGCGCAGTGCTAAGCTGCGCCCATGAATTATCTCGCACATCTTCACCTCGGTGGCCAGCGCCCCGGTCAATTGCTCGGCAGTCTGTATGGCGATTTCGTCAAGGGACGGCTGCAAGGGCAGTTCGACCCGGAGATCGAAGCGGCCATTCAGCTGCATCGCAGCATCGACGTCTTTACCGACCGCCATCCGTTGGTGGATACCTCGTTGTCGCGGTTTTCCATCACGCGCAGGCGTTACGCGGGGATTGTGCTCGACGTGTTTTTCGACCACTGCCTGGCGCGGGACTGGACGCTTTATTCGAATCAGCCACTGGAGCTGTTCACTTCGGATGTGTACCGGGTGCTGTCGGCCGAGCCGCAACTGCCGGAACGGTTGGCGAGGATCGCACCGCACATGGTGGCGAATGACTGGTTGGGTTCTTATCAGGAGTTTGAAGTGCTGGAGCAGGTATTGCGGGGGATTTCCCGGCGGTTGACCCGGCCTGAGGAACTGGCGGGGGCGATGCAGGAATTGCGGGTGTTGTATGAGCCGTTGAGCGATGATTTTCGGTTGTTCTATCCGCAGCTTCAGGACTTTGCGCAGAACTATCCAACACCCTAAATACCCTTGTGGGAGCGGGCTTGCTCGCGAATGCGGTGTGTCATTCAGCATTGATGCCAGCTGATACACCGCATTCGCGAGCAAGCCCGCTCCCACAGGGATTTGTGTTTCTTCAGGGGATTTATATCAGGCCGCGATCGCGGGCCGCAGCGGTTCCGGTTGCGCCTGCGGAATCGCCCCAAACAACGCCTTCTGCACCGCCTGCTGCGCCTCGAACGCCAGCGCCGCACGCTCACGGCCTTCGCAAGCAATCGGCTTGAGCACTTTGATTTCCACTTCCCCGCGATCATTGGCAAACAAACGCATCAAGTGCGACAGCAAATCATCATCGCCAATGAACGGCGCCAGGGAATCGAGTTCGCCGTCACGCAGATACCGAATCGCCACCGGCTGCAGCTTTACCTCAGAGTCAATCGCCGCCGACAACAAGCGGCCATGAAACGTACGCAACGAACGTCCATTGGTGGTGGTGCCTTCCGGGAACATCAGCAGCGGATGTTCCTGTGCCAGGTGGCGCGTCATCTGTTTGCGAATCAACTGGCTGTCACCCGAGCCGCGACGGATAAACAGGCTACCGGCCTTGGCCGCCAACCAGCCGGCCACCGGCCAGGTGCGCACTTCGGCCTTGGACAGGAACGACATCGGCGTGAGCATGCCCAGCATCGGAATGTCAGTCCATGACACATGATTGCTGACCCACAGCATCGGCTCTTTCGGCAGTTCACCGTGAACCGTCACGCGAAAGGGCAGGGCGTTGCTCAACCGCGCCATGAAAAATCGCGACCAGCGCTGGCGGCGGACCATCGAATGAGCAATCCCCAAGCGCTCGAACAGCCCGAACACACTGGCCATGCTCAAGCCCAGTGCGACCACCACCAGCACTCGCGCAATCCGCGCGTACACCCGCAACCGGCTCATCAGACCGCCGCCTTGAAGTGCTTGGCATAACGCGGGCAGAGCTCGTCGCGCTTGAGCAGGATAAACACGTCGGCGACCTGGAAGTCTTCGTCCCAGCACGGCTCGCCGCAGATCTTCGCGCCAAGACGCATATAGGCCTTGAGCAGCGGCGGCATTTCGGCGATCACGTTGGACGGGATGTCCAAAACCGGCAGCGGTTTCTTCGGCTCGGCCCGCAGGTGTTCGGTGCACAGGTAGCGTTCACGCAGGCGCTGCATGATTGCGTGGGCCTGAATCCCGCCGTCCTGCATCGGAATGCTCGCGCACCCCATCAAATAGCTGTAACCGCCCTGATTCAACACTTCGGCCAGTTCACCCCAGAGCACCGCGATGGTGCCACCGTTGCGATAAGCCGGGTCGACGCAGGTGCGACCGATTTCCAGGATCGGGCCCTTCAGCTGCACTAGGCCATGCAGGCTGAATTCTTCTTCACTGTAGAACTTGCCCAGGCTGCTGGCGGCCGTGTGGTCGAGCAAGCGAGTGGTCGCCACCAGCCGCCCGGTGTTCAAATCACGCACGCCGATGTGGGCGCAGTGAACATCATAGTCGTCCATGTCCAGACCCAGTTCCGCGCCTTTGAGCTTGGCGTTGAATTCGCCACTGAAGACGTTGAAGCGCAAGGCCTGGGCTTCCTGCAATGCCTCGGCGCCCACCAGGCGTTCGGCTTGCAGGCGGCGTTCATTGCCGGTGTCGCTGATGCGGGCGATCTGAGTCATTGGGAATCTCCGTGCGGGCTGTTCACCCGTCTTGGGTTGCAGCCGATCGACTTTCTTTATGCAGCCGTGTTGTGCAAAGTCAGGCTATGTAGCCCCGGTGTCATCGCCATGAAGCTTTGGTGATGCTTATATGACAGCCCTCAAGGAGCCTCTTATGCCCTGGCAAAATCTGTTGAATCGCCGCGATCGCCTGCCCGCCAACCCAGACCTGGCGGAGGGTTTCGCGACCTTGTTGCACACGTTGGGCACGGTCACGCCATTCGAATTGGCGGTGGTCGGCGGGCGGCTGATGGCGACGCCGGGACTGGCGTTTCTGGTGGGGTATCAGGCGGCGTTGCGCATGCTCTGGCCGAGCGCGCCGCTGAGCCTCGGTGCGTTGTGTGCCACCGAACAGCGCAGCCTGCGGGTGGCGGACATGCAGACTCGCCTGAGCGATTTACGCGTGAGCGGGCGCAAGGATTTCGTCACCGCTGGCGATGCGGCCGACTGGCTGCTGATCGCCGCTCGCAGTGAGGCGCCCGGCGAAAGTCCGCGCCTGAGTCTGGCAGTGGTCTATCCCGATGAACCGGGCGTGCGCCTGGAAAAACTCCCGGCGATCCCGCTGATGCCGGACATCAGTCACGGTCGGTTGTTTCTGGACAACGCCCAGTGCGAATTACTGGCGGGGGATGGCTGGGATGCCTACGTCAAACCGTTCCGCACGCTGGAAGACATTTATGTATTGAGCGCGATGACGGCGTGGCTGTACGGAGTGGGTCAGGACAGTGACTGGCCGCAGAATTTGCAATTGCGTTTGCTGGCGCTGCTGGCCGGGTGCGCGGAAGTCAGCCGGCAAGCGCCGAATAATCTGGCCGGGCATGTCGTGTTGGGGGGATTGTTTGCGCAGTTCGACGGGCTCAAGGCGGAGATCAATCAGGCACTGGCCGATGGCCCGCCACACTGGGCGGCGATGTGGCAGCGGGATCAGGCGGTGATGGATTTGGCGGCGGGGGCCAGAGGTAAGCGATTGGCCAAGGCATTGGCGGGATTGTCGTAAGGCTGAAGGGCCTCTTCGCGGGCAAGTCGGATCGCCGCCCGCTCGCTCCTACAGGTTCAGCGCAAAATCTGTAGGAGCGAGGCTTGCCCGCGAAGGCGGCCTGACAGGCAACACAAATTCCAAAACTGTCATCAACCTCGACTAGGCTCTGCAGGTTCATCCCTCCGAGCCCCCGCCATGTTCAAAGGCTTGTCCCTGATTTTGATGCTGCTGCTCAGCCTTCCGGCCCACGCCGAAAACTGGCCCGCCGAGCAATGGTCGACGGGGCCGAAATTCACCGGCCCAGCACTTCAGGCCCTGGAGACTTACACCTTCCCACCCCGCGACGACGCTACCCGACAAGGCATCCGCACCGATGCCTTGCTGGTGATCCGTGACGGTCAGTTAATCTACGAACGCTACGCCGGCCCGACCACGGTCGACACACCGCACCTGACCTGGTCCATCAGCAAAAGCCTGATGGCCACGGTCCTCGGTGTCGCCTACGGCGAAGGCCTGTTCAAGCTCCAGGACCCGGCGCTGAAGTTTTATCCGCCGCTGAAAAAACACCCGGCGATCACCCTGGCCGACCTGTTGCACTGGGCTTCAGGCCTGGACTGGCAGGAAGACTACGAATACGCCCCGTTGAAGTCCTCGGTGGTGGCCATGCTCTACACCCGAGGTCATCACGACATGGCGGCGTTCACCGCCGACCACGACGAATACGCCAGGCCCGGTCTGGCCTTTCGCTATTCCAGCGGTGACAGCAACCTGCTGTCTGCGGCGCTGAAAAACATCGTCGGCCCGGCACGTTATCCGGACTATCCATGGACGGCGCTGTTCGAGCCGTTAGGGATTCGCCACGCCGTCTGGGAAACCGATGCCACCGGCACCTTCGTCGCTTCCTCTTATGCCTACCTCACCGCCCGGGACTTGGCGCGAGTCGGTCTGCTGATGGCGCGTGACGGTCGCTGGGGTGATCGACAACTGCTGCCCAAAGACTGGGTCGCCTTCAACCGCGAACCCTTCACTCACTATCAAGCCAATCAGGACGATGCGGTTCCCGGCGGTCATTGGTGGCTCAACCGCGCGGTGGACGACTCCACCCGACCCTGGCCCGATGCGCCCGCCGATACCTTTGCCGCACTGGGCCATTGGGGCCAGGCGATGTACGTGATTCCCAGCGAAAACCTGGTGATCGTGCGCTACGGCGATGATCGCGACGAGCGCTACCAGCACAACGAATTGCTCAAGCTCGCGCTCAAGGCCTTTGCCGGGAAGGTGCAGCCATGAACCGCCGCCATTTTGTGCGTCTCCGACCCTTCAGCACGCTGTTGCTGGTTTTGCTGGTCGCCTTGCTCGGCTGGATCTGGCAGGAGCGGGTGGCGCTGTGGGCGTTCCCGGACATCATCAGCGCCTACACCGCCAAGGAGTATTGCTCGTGCCGGTACGTGATGAACAACCAGGCCGAGTTCTGCCACAGCTATGTGAAACAGTGGTTGCCCACCAGCGGCTTTACCGATGACCCCGCCAGCAAGCGCGTGACCGTCAGCGGCATGGGCCGCAGCAACAGCGCCCAATGGATCGGCGAACGCCAAGGCTGCCGCCTGACTCCCTGAACACCACTTTCCTTGTAGCAGCAGGCTTCGCCAGCTGCTACAAGTATGCAATTGGCTCACGGGCGGGTAAGGTTCATGCACGTTTATTTTCAGCACGAGTCTTTATGCTCAAGCGGTCCCTCTCCAAAACCCTCGCCTTCCTGCTGCTGGCCGGTGCTTCGTTATCGGCCCAGGCCAATTGGTACCTAGACGGCGAGTCCTCGCGGCTGTCGTTCATCAGCACCAAGAACGCCAACATCTCCGAAGTGCAGCGTTTCCTGGTGTTGCACGGCAAGGTCAGTCCCAAAGGCCTGGCCGAGGTGGAAGTCGAGATGGACTCGGTTAACAGCGGTATCCCGTTGCGTGACGAACGCATGCGCAAGGAGCTGTTCGAGATCCAGACCTTTCCCGAAGCACGGATCACCGCGCAGATCGATCTGCGCCCGATCAACGACCTTGCGCCCGGGGCTCAACTGGAGTTGCGCTTGCCGCTGACCGTCAACCTTCACGGAAAAACCCACGAATACAATGCCGAGCTGCTGGCGACCCGTCTCGATGACCGACGCTTCCAAGTGGTGACCCTCGAGCCACTTATCATCAATGCTGTAGACTTCGATCTGGCACCGGGGCTGGAAAGTTTGCGCAAGGTCGCCGGTTTGTCGGCCATCAGTCTGTCGGTGCCGGTGAGTGCGGTACTGATTTTCACGGCGCGCTGACATGGCCGGTGCAATCTTCCCCTGGCGTGCAGGCAACCACTTCGAACTGCTGATCGACGGTCCGCAGTTCTTCCCCCGCATGTTGGTCGCGATTGCCCGGGCCGAAGAACAGGTCGAGCTGGAGCTGTACCTGGTGGAAGCGGGGGCCTGCGCCGAGGCCATGGTGCAAGCGCTGGTGCAAGCAGCCGAACGCGGCGTGCGCGTGCGCTGCCTGTTCGATGATTACGGCAGCCTCGCGTTCACCCTGACCTTGCGTCAGCGTCTGATGGCCGCGGGTGTGGAGCTGCGTTTCTATAATCGCCTGAGCTGGCGGCGCTGGGTGGGTAACTTTTACCGCGATCACCGCAAGCTGTTGCTGGTGGATCAGACCCTGGCCGTGGTCGGCGGCACGGGCGTCACGGATGAGTTCTGGACACCGGGCGAAGACACCAGCGAATGGCACGAGGTGATGGTGGAAATCACCGGCCCCTTGGTCGTCGACTGGCAGCTGCTGTTCGACCGTCAATGGATCGCCAACCGCCATCGCCGCGCCTGGAAACCCGCGTCGCACTTCGGCCTGCCGCGTCTGCCACGTGTGCCGTCCACGGGCGAGGGCATGGGCCGGGTGGCTTATGCCGACGCCCGCCAGCACCGCGACATCCTGCAATCGCTAATTCGTGCGCTGAACAGCGGTCAGCGGCGGATCTGGCTGGCCACGCCGTATTTTCTGCCGACCTGGAAAGTCCGCCGCTCGTTGCGCAGGGCCGCCAGCCGAGGCGTCGACGTGCGCCTGCTGCTGACCGGGCCGCGCACCGATCACCCGTCTGTGCGCTACGCCGGGCATCGCTACTACCCGCGATTGCTCAAGGCCGGGGTGCAGATCTTCGAATACCAGCCGTGCTTCCTGCACCTGAAAATGGTGCTGATCGATGACTGGGTGAGCATCGGCTCGTGCAATTTCGATCACTGGAACCTGCGTTTCAATCTGGAAGCCAATCTTGAAGCGCTGGACCCGGGGCTGACGGGGGCAGTGGTGGCGAGTTTCGAGAAGGACTTTGCGCAGAGCCTGGAGGTCAGCCTGGAGGCATGGCAACGCCGGCCGTTGTGGCGGCGGGTCAAGCAAAGGATTTGGGGGTGGGTGGATCGGTTGGTGGTGAACCTGCTGGATCGACGGGGTTGAACCCAATCTTCGCAACAGCCTAAAACCACTGTGGGAGCGGGCTTGCTCGCGAAAGCGATCTGACATTCAGCATCTTTGTTGAATGTTAAGCCGTCTTCGCGAGCAAGCCCGCTCCCACATTTGTTTTGCGGTGTGTCAGGGGTTACAGCAACTCAAAGCTCTGCTGCGTCACGTCCTGGGAATCCAGGCCGATCTCTACATTGAACTTGCCCGGTTCTGCAGCGTACTTGAGCTGGGCGTTGAAGAACTTCAGGTCGTCCTCGGTGATGGTGAAGCGCACAACTTTCTGTTGACCGGCCTTGAGCATGATTTTCTGGAAGTTCTTCAGTTCCTTGACCGGACGGATCATCGAGCCGGTCACGTCCTGAATGTACAACTGCACCACGGTTTCGCCGTCACGCTTGCCGGTGTTCTTCACCATCACGCTGGCGTCGAGCTTGCCGGTCTTGTTCAGCGTGGTCGACGACAACGCCATGTCGCTCAGGCTGAAATCGGTGTAGCTCAGGCCGAAACCAAACGGGAACAGGGGACCTGTGGTGTCATCGAAATACTGCGAGGTGTAGTTGCCCGGTTTGCCCGGCGTGAACGGCCGGCCAATGCTCAGGTGGTTGTAATAGGTCGGAATCTGCCCCACCGAACGCGGGAAGGTGATCGGCAGTTTGCCCGACGGGTTGTAGTCGCCGAACAGCACGTCGGCGATAGCGTTGCCGCCTTCGGTGCCGCTGAACCAGGTTTCCAGAATCGCGTCAGCCTGTTCCTTCTCTTCGAGAATCGACAGCGGCCGGCCGTTCATCAACACCAGCACCAGCGGTTTGCCGGTGGCTTTCAGCGCCTTGATCAAGTCGCGCTGGTTGGCCGGGATGTTCAGGTCGGTACGGCTCGAGGATTCATGGGACATGCCACGGGACTCGCCGACCGCTGCGACGACGACATCAGCGTCCTTGGCGGCTTTCACCGCTTCGTCGATCAGCACTTGGGCCGAACGCGGATCGTCCACCACTTCCGGCGCATCGAAGTTGAGGAAGTTCAGGTAATCGAGGGCTTTCTTGTCACTGGTGATGTTGGCGCCACGGGCGTAGATCAGCGTCGATTGCGCGCCCAGTGCGTTGGTCATGCCGTCGAACAGCGTCACCGATTGCGCAGGGCGACCGTTGGCGGCCCAACTGCCCATCATGTCGATCGGTGCCTTGGCCAATGGACCGACCAAGACGATTCTCGCAGTTTTCTTCAGCGGCAAGGTTTCGCCCTGATTCTTCAGCAACACCATGCTGCGGCGCGCAACGTCACGAGCCTCGACACGGTGCAGGCGGCTGTCGGCGTTAGTGTCGACCGGATCATCTTCAGCCTTGCCGATGCGCAGGTACGGGTCCTTGAACAGGCCCATGTCGTACTTGGCGTCGAGCACCGCACGCACGGCGTTGTCGATGTCGCTCTGCTGGATCTCACCGGCCTTCAGCAGCCCTGGCAGTTCTTTGCCGTAGAGCGTGTCGTTCATGCTCATGTGGATGCCGGCCTTGATCGCCAGCTTCGCGGCTTCGCGGCCATCGCGAGCAACACCGTGCTTGATCAGCTCGAAAATCGCCCCGTGGTCGCTGACGGCCAGACCTTTGAAGCCCCATTGCTTGCGCAGCAGGTCGTTCATCAGCCAGGTGTCGGCGGTGGCCGGCACGCCGTTGATCGAGTTCAGCGCGACCATTACCCCGCCAGCACCGGCGTCGATAGCCGCACGGTACGGTGGCAGGTAGTCCTGGAACATCTTGACCGGGCTCATGTCTACGACGTTGTAGTCGCGACCGCCCTCGACCGCGCCGTACAGGGCAAAGTGCTTGACGCTGGCCATGATGCTGTCGGCGGCGTTTGCGCCGGTGCCCTGGAACGCCTTGACCATCACGCCGGCGATACGCGACACGAGATAGGTGTCTTCGCCGAAGCCTTCGGAAGTCCGGCCCCAACGCGGGTCGCGGGAGATGTCGACCATCGGCGCGAAGGTGATGTCGAGGCCGTCCGACGCGGCTTCCTTGGCGGCGATGCGCCCGGACAGGCCGATGGCGTCCATGTCCCAGCTCGAGGCCAGGGCAATCGGGATCGGGAAAATCGTGCGGTGACCGTGGATCACGTCATAGGCGAAGAACATCGGGATCTTCAACCGGCTGCGCATGGCCGCGTCCTGCATCGGACGGTTTTCCGGGCGCGTGATCGAGTTGAACGTGCCGCCGATGTTGCCGGCGGCGATTTCCTTGCGGATCATCTCCCGAGGCATTTCCGGACCGATGCTGATCAGGCGCAACTGGCCGATCTTTTCATCGAGGGTCATCTGCTTCATCAGGTCAGTGATGAAAGCGTCCTTGTTCTCCAGAGGTGCGGGCGTCGTGGCGGCCAATACGGTATGACTGGCCAGGCTGACGAGCAGGCCCAGCAAACACAGCTTCTTCATGAATGGTTTTCTCTAAAGCCTAAACGGCAGTGAATACGCCGGTCAGCCAAAATTTAGGGAGCGACTATTGTTGTTCAGGTAAATGCAGCACACTTCTGCAGTGTTTTTAGCGCTGGGGCATCTTTTAGCCCATTGGCTCGATGCAATCCAGTGGCGGCGGCAGATTATGCCCCAAGAGACCGGTCAGAAGGTCGCTGGTTGTTTTTCAACGGAATGTGCAAGGGAGCGTCAACCAGATGAATGTACGACACCACTATCGGTCGAGCCTGCAGGTTGCAGCCTTGATGTTGCTCACCACGCTGCTGGCCGGCTGCGGCATCAACAACATTCCGGCCCTCGACGAACAGGCCAAGGCCGCCTGGGGTCAGGTGCAGAACCAGTACCAGCGCCGCGCCGACCTGATCCCCAACCTGGTGGAAACCGTCAAGGGCTACGCCAAACATGAAGAAGAAACCCTGACCGCGGTGATCGAAGCCCGGGCCAAGGCCACTTCGATTCAGGTGGACGCCAGCACGCTCGACAATCCAGAAAAGCTCAAGCAGTTCCAGCAGGCGCAGGATCAGCTGACCGGTGCCTTGAGCCGTTTGATGGTGGTGTCCGAGCGTTACCCGGACCTCAAGGCCAACCAGAATTTCCTCGCGTTGCAATCGCAACTCGAAGGCACCGAGAACCGCATCGCCGTGGCGCGTCGCGACTTTATCCTCGCGGTGCAGAAGTACAACACCGAAATCCGCACCTTCCCGGGTCGCCTGTGGCACACCGTGATGTACAGCGATCTGCCGATCCGCGAAACCTTCGAGGCCACCAGCCCCAGCGCCGAAAAAGCGCCTGAAGTAAAGTTCCAGTAAGCACCGGGACGGGTTCGAAGCATCACCACGGATGAGGTTGCCAATGCGCGTGTTGAAAGTGGGCCTGGTGCTGTTGCTGTGGGTGTTTACCCTGGCGGCCCAGGCCGAGTTGAAGTTTCCGCAACTGACCGGGCGGGTGGTCGATAACGCCCAGATGATCGAGCCGTCGGTGCGCGAGCAGCTGACGCAACAACTCCAGGCCCATGAAAAAGCCACCGGAGAGCAATTGGTCGTGGTGACGGTGCCGGACCTGCAGGGCACCGACATTGCAGACTTCGGTAATCAACTGGGACGCTACTGGGGCATCGGCCAGAAGGACAAAAACACTGGCGCGTTGCTGATCGTCGCGCGCGATGATCGTAAATTGCGCATCGAAGTCGGTTATGGCCTGGAAGATCGCCTGACCGATGCGCAGAGTTCGGTGATCATCAATCAGGTGATCACGCCGGCGTTCAAGACCGGCAATTTCAGCAAAGGCATCAGCGACGGGGTTGCCGCGATGCTGGTGGTGTTGGGCGGCAGTCCGCTGGATGAGCCGTCGACGGTCTATGAGCCGCGCGGTGATGAGGGTGACGATTTCCTGTCCCGCTATCCGGGCGTGTTCGTGTTTCTGGTGGTGCTGTTCATCCTGACGATTTTCGTCTGCCAGATGCTCGGGATTCTGCCCAGCGGTGGTGGCGGTGGCCGAGGCAGTTCAGGTGGCGGTTTCGGCGGTGGAGGTTTTGGCGGCGGCGGTGGAGGCGGGGGCTTCAGCGGTGGTGGCGGCAGTTTCGGGGGCGGCGGTTCGTCGGGCGGCTGGTGATAACAATAATGAGCGAGCACTGTTAAACATGGCATTACTGACTGAACACGAACAACGCAAAGTCGCCGAGGCGATTGCCCGGGTCGAGCGCGACACCGACGCCGAACTGGTGACCGTGCTCGCGGCCCGCGCCGATGACTATGCGTACATCCCGCTGCTGTGGGCCAGCCTGCTGGCGCTGGTGGTGCCGGGGGTCGTGCATTACCTGACAGGCTGGTTGACCATGCACAGCCTGCTGCTGGTGCAATGGATCAGTTTCATCGTGTTGTGCCTGGTGTTCCGGATTCCGAAAATCACCACACGCCTGATCCCGCGCTCGGTGCGTCATTGGCGCGCCTCGAACCTGGCGCGTCGGCAGTTCCTGGAGCAAAACCTGCACCACACCGTGGGCAGCACCGGCATGCTGATATTTGTCTGCGAAGCTGAGCGGTATGTGGAGATTTTGGTCGATGAAGGGATTTCGAAGCGCCTGGACAACAAAAACTGGGACGCGATTGTTGCGGCGTTCACTCAACAGGTGAAGCAAGGGCAGACGTTGCAGGGGTTTGTGACGTGTGTTGAGGCGTGCGGCGAGTTGCTCAAGGTGCATGTGCCGGTGACGCATGTGAGGAATGAGTTGCCGAATCGGTTGGTGGTGTTGGGGTGAGGGATGGTTTTCAAACCGTTCGGTAAATAACCGCGTGTCCCAAACCCCCATCCCCCCTAAAATACCCGCCATTCCCCGCCCGAGGCCGTTATTCCCATGTCTGTCACCGCCACTCCCGCCACTCCCGCCAGCCTCGCGCCGGATCATCACGCCCAGTTCATCGACCTGCTGCAATCCAGCCTCGACGACAGCGCCTTCATCAAACTGGTGCTGGCCAAGTACGTCGGCACCGAAGCGGATTTGCAGCGGCTGATCATCAAGCAGCTGACGGTCAAGGATCAGCCCTGCCTGTCCTTCGTCTACCGCTACAAGACCCGCGATATCACCAAGAACCTGCCGCTGGCCGAGGGCGTGGCGACCATCGCCGCGCTGTTGCCGGCATCATTCAAAAATGCGCATTTATTGTCGCTGACGGATGAAGCCCAGCTCGAATACAGCAAAAAGGGCAAGTCTTCGCTGTTCAAGAGCAAACCTCAGCAATTGCGTGAAGTGCCGTCCGCCGAGCACAACCGCGAGAAAAACCGTTTTCTTGACTTGAGCCGGCCGTTTCTCGCCGACCTGGGTGTGACGAACAGCAAGCACGAGCTGATCCCGGCGATGTCGCGCAAGTGGAAGCAGATCAACAAGTTCATCGAAGTCTTCAGCCATGCGCTGACCACCTCGCCCCTGGCGTTGGACAAGCCGGTGCAGGTGGCGGATTTCGGGTCGGGCAAGGGTTACCTGACCTTCGCGATCCACGACTACCTGCGCAACACCTTGAAGGCCGAAGGCGTAGTGACCGGCGTCGAGTTGCGCGAAGAAATGGTCAACCTGTGCAATGCCGCCGCCGCCAAGCTTGAACATCCGGGGCTGGTGTTCAAGTGCGGTGATGTACGCAGCGTAGCGCCGAGCGAGCTGGACGTGATGATCGCGCTGCACGCCTGCGACATCGCCACCGACTATGCGATTCACACCGGCATTCGCTCCGGCGCCTCGATCATCATGTGCTCGCCGTGCTGCCACAAGCAGATCCGCCTGCAGATCCAGAGCCCGGCGCTGCTCAAGCCGATGCTGCAATACGGTCTGCATCTGGGCCAGCAAGCGGAAATGGTCACCGACAGTTTGCGTGCGTTGTTCCTTGAGGCTTGCGGTTACGAGACCAAGGTCTTCGAGTTCATCTCACTGGACCACACCAACAAGAACAAGATGATCCTGGCGGTCAAACGCGCCGAGCCGGTGGACCCGGCCCAGCTGTTGGTGAAGATTCAGGAGCTGAAGGATTTCTACCAGATCACCGAGCATTGCCTCGAAACCTTGCTGCGCTCTGACGGCTACCTCTAATCCGAGGGAACCTGATGGCCGCCGCTAACCTGTAGGAGCCAGGCTTGCCGGCGAAGGCGATAGTGCTGACGCCTTCGCCGGTAAGCCTGGCTCCTACAGGTTATGCGGTGGCAATGCGTGCGGGTTTGATGGCGGTCTTGCGTCCGAGCATCACGGTCACAATCACCCCGGCAGCAAACAGCCAGGTGATCGGTTCGATGTGTTCACCAAAGAACAACGCCGAGAAGGCGATGGTGAAGAAAATCTGCAACAGCTGGATCTGACTGACCCTGGCAATGCCGCCCATCGCCAACCCGGCGTACCAGGCAAAGAACCCGATGAACTGCGAAAACAGCGAAACGTAACCAAACGCCCACCAGGTCTTGGCCGAAATCTCGCCCTGATGTTGCAACGCCAAGTACACCACCGGCCCGATCAGCAGTGGCGTCGACAACACCAGCGCCCAGCAGATCACCTGCCAACCGCCCATCTCCTTGGCCAATCGGCCGCCCTCGGCATAACCCAGACCGCCCACGGCAATCGCCCCGAGCATCAGCCAATCACCGGCCTGAATGCTGCCGGCCCCGCTGATCAGCGCATAACCCAGCACCAGCGCACTGCCCAACGCGGCGCAGGCCCAGAAGGCTTTTGACGGTCGCTCATGGGAAAGCCACGCGGCGTACAGCGCGACGCACAGCGGCTGCAAACCGTTGACCAGCGCCCCGTGGGAGGCCGGCAAGGTTTGCATCGCCCAGGCCGACAACACCGGGAAACCAAGGATCACGCCCGCGATCACCAGCGTCAGGCCTTTGACCTGTTTCCAGGTCGGCCATTTTTCCCGGCGCCACAGCAACAGCATCGCCGCCGGAACCGCCGCGAACAACGCCCGACCCAGGCCGTTGAGCAGCGGATGGAGTTCCTGCACGACGATCCGTGTGAAGGGCAGGGTGAGGCTGAAGATCACAACGCCCAGCAGGCCGAGGGCCATGCCGGTGTTTTCGCGCGAGGACATGATGGGGGACCAGAGTCGAAGATGGCGGTAAGAGTCCTCATCTAGCCATAAACTCGGGGTCTGCTGCTGTTACAGCTAGGCGCAGAGTTATGCGTACAGTTTGCGGACGCCATCGCGAGCAGGCTCGCTCCTACATTGAAATGCGTTTCCCTGTGGGAGTGAGCCGGCTCCGGGCGGCGATCCGACGATGAACGATAACTCGGTAATAGCTGGTTATTACCCGACCCGCTGGATAAGGACTACCTTGAATACTCCTACGTATTTCCCAGAGGAGTCCTCCCCATGGCTGCCAAGAAAATTCTGATGCTGGTCGGCGATTACGTCGAAGACTACGAAGTGATGGTGCCTTTCCAGGCGCTGCTGATGGTCGGCCACACGGTGCATGCCGTTTGCCCGGACAAATCCGCCGGCCAGACCGTGCGCACGGCGATCCACGACTTCGAAGGCGACCAGACCTACAGTGAAAAACCCGGCCACCTGTTCGCCCTGAACTTCGATTTCGCCAAAGTCGCCGAAGCCGACTACGCCGCGCTGCTGATCCCGGGCGGTCGTGCGCCGGAATACCTGCGCCTGAACGAAAAAGTCCTGGAACTGGTGCGCGCATTCGACAAGGCCGGCAAGCCGATCGCCGCCGTGTGTCACGGTGCGCAATTGCTGGCGGCAGCGGGGGTTCTCGAAGGTCGCGAGTGCAGCGCTTACCCTGCGTGTGCTCCGGAAGTGCGCCTGGCGGGCGGTACGTTCATCGATATCCCGGTGACGGAAGGCCACGTACAAGGCAATCTGGCCACTGCGCCCGCCTGGCCGGCGCACCCGAGCTGGCTCGCCGGATTCCTCGGGTTGCTGGGCACCAAAATCACACTGTAACGAGGGACTTTTGATGTGCGAGCTCTACGTCAAAGCCGATCCGATTCTCTACGAATCGCGCTCCCGCTCGCTACGCATCTGCGGGGTGGTCACCACCCTGCGGCTGGAAAATCAGTTCTGGGACATTCTCAGCGAAATCGCCGAGGTCGACGGCATGACCACCAACCAGTTGATCGCCAAGTTGTATGAAGAGGTGATGGACTACCGCGGCGAGGTGGTGAATTTCGCCTCGTTTTTGCGGGTCAGTTGTACGCGGTATTTGAGTCAGCGGCGGGGGCAGGCGCCGGAGTTGTCGGTGGTGCGCGCGGTGGTGAAATAGCGTCGACCGTGTCGACTCCTTCGCGGGCAAGCCCGCTCCCACAGGGATCACGCTGAACCTGTGGGAGCGGCGGTGCGACGATTCGACTTGCCCGCGATGGGGCCCTGACAGGCGACAGATATCACAGGCTGGTCTTTACTCTGAAGCGCAAACCTCTCAATTGCCAAGGAGAAAGAGCATGTCCGGATGGTACGAAGTCAGCAAAAGCAGCAATGGTCAGTTCAAGTTTGTACTGAAGGCCGCGAACGCCGAAACCATTCTGACCAGCGAGCTGTACACCACTCGCGGCGCTGCCGACAAAGGCATCGCGTCGGTTCAGACCAACAGCCCGCTGGATGAACGCTACGAAAAGAAAACCACCAAGGATGGCCATCCTTACTTCAACCTCAAGGCCGGCAACCACGAGATCATTGGCAGCAGCGAGGCTTACGCGTCCGCTGGCGCGATGGATAAAGGCATCGCCAGCGTCAAGGTCAATGGGCCGACTACCGTGATCAAGGACAAGACTTTGCCGGTGCTCTGAGCACACCTTTAAACCCAATACAAATCCATTGTGGGAGCTAGCCTGCTAGCGATGGCTGCTTAACATTCGACGAAGATGTTGAACGTCAGGCCGCTATCGCTAGCAGGCTAGCTCCCACATTGGTTTTTTGTGAACTTCGAGATCAGCGCAATGCTTTCAACAAGGTTTGTAGCTGATCAACTCCAGCCTCACCGAGTGGAGACACCGGCAACCGCGGATCACCAACCTCCAGCCCGGTCGCACGCAAGCCCGCCTTGATCGTCGACGGCAAGCCGCCCTTGAGGATGAAGTCCAGCAGCGGCAACTGGCGATAGAACAGTTCACGCGCCTTGCCCAGGTCGTTGGCCAATACCGCTTCATACAAATCGAGATTGAGCTGCGGGATCAGGTTCGGCGCCGCCGTGCACCAGCCTTTCGCACCGGCGGCAAAGGCTTCCAGCGCCAACGGATTGCAACCGTTGTAGAACGGCACCTGACCTTCGCCCAGCAGTTGCAGTGTGTGCATGCGCTGGATGTCACCCGTGCTCTCCTTGACCATGGTCACGTTGTCCACGGCATTGACGATCCGCAGGATCAGGTCCACCGACATGTCGGTGCCGCTGGTGGCCGGGTTGTTGTAGAGCATGATCGGCACGCCGATGCTGTCGCCGATGGCACTGTAGTGGGCGAGGATTTCCGCTTCGCTGAGTTTCCAGTAGGACGTCGGCAGCACCATCACCACA
This sequence comes from Pseudomonas sp. BGI-2, assembly GCF_004310295.1. GTDB lineage: Bacteria > Pseudomonadota > Gammaproteobacteria > Pseudomonadales > Pseudomonadaceae > Aquipseudomonas. Next base: position 222,058 of record NZ_SISB01000004.1, read on the forward strand.
TCAGCCCCGTGGGCTTCGGCGAAACGTGCGCGGCGCACGGCTTTGGCGGTGGTCAGGTCGGACACGCTGACGATGGTCGGCACACGTTTGGCCACATGCTTGATGCTGAATTCGCTGACCTGATCCCACTCCGCGTCGCTCAAGTAAGCGCCTTCGCCGGTGCTGCCCAGCGGCGCGATGGCGTGGACGCCGCCGTCGATCAAACGGTCGATGGAACGCCCGAGCGCGTCGAGATCAACGCTTTCGCCATTGGCGGTGAACGGGGTGATGGTGTAGCCGATGATGCCGTGAATGGTTGGGGTCGACATGCTGTCTCTCCTTTAGAAAATGAGTGGGTTCAGTTCAGGCTATCGGCGTGTTGACGCAGGTTCTGCCGAGCGTAGTAGTTGAACGCAGCGCCGTGGCGCTTGGGTTTCGAAATCCAGTCATGAGCTTCGCGCCCCAGCTCCGGCAGGATTGGTTTGATGGTCCCGACACTCATCGCCAGCAGTTGCAGCTTCGCGGCGCGCTCGATCAATTGAGCGATGACACAGGCCTCTTCGATGGTCGTGCCGGTGGACAACTGGCCGTGGTGCGAAAGCAGAATCGCGCGTTTGTCGCCCAGTGCGCCGGCGATCAGTTCGCCTTCTTCGTTACCCACCGGCACACCCGGCCAGCCTTCGAGAAACGCGCAATCGTCGTAGAGCGGGCAGAGGTCCATGTGGGAAATCTGCAGCGGCACTTCGAGCATCGACAGCGCCGCGACGTGGGTCGGGTGGGTGTGAATGATGCAGTTCACGTCAGGCCGGGCGCGGTATACCCAGCTGTGAAAACGGTTGGCCGGGTTGGGCATGCCGTGGCCTTCGAGCACTTCCAGGTCTTCGTTGACCAGCAACAGATTGCTCGCGGTGATCTCGTCGAAACCCAGGCCCAATTGTTGAGTGTAATAGGTGCCAGGCTGAGGGCCACGGGCGGTGATTTGCCCGGCCAGGCCGGAGTCGTGACCATTCTCGAACAGAATCCGGCAGGTCAGGGCCAGCTTTTGCCGGTCGGTCCACGTATTATCCGCCAGGGTGTTTTGCATCTGGGTCAACGCGTGCTTGACCAGTTGCTCTTTGGGTAGTGCTAAGGTCTTGGCCATATCGGTGTCCTTGGGTGGTTTCATGCAAATGACACTAAAGAGGCTATATGACACTTTGTGTCATTGGCAAGGACAAATCGTCGCCTCCTTGATGGATTAATCGTTCTTCATGTCTATCCGTTTGAAATTATTGAGAAAAAAACTTGGCGTGACCCTTGAAGCCTTGGCTGAAAAATCCGGCATGACCAAGAGCTACCTGTCAAAAGTCGAGCGTGGGCTGAATACCCCGTCGATCGCGGCTGCCCTGAAACTGGCCAAGGCGCTTAACGTGAAGGTCGAGGAGTTGTTCTCCGAAGACAACATCAGCCTCGACAGCTACAGCCTTGTGCGCAGCGACGAACGCCAGTCCCTGGCGGCCAACGATGAAAGCCCCGGCTACGCGGTGCTGGCTCATCAGGTCAGCGAGCGCAGTCTGCTGCCGTTCATGATTTATCCGCCGAACGAATTCGCCGACAAAACCTTTAAGGAACATCTGGGGGAAGAGTTTCTGTTCGTGCACGAAGGGCAGGTGGAAGTGGACTTCATGAACGAGCGCGTGCTGCTCAATCGCGGGGACGCGCTGCACTTCAATGCGCAGAAGCCGCACCGGATTCGCTCAGTGGGGGAGGTTCAGGCGCAGTTGCTGGTGGTGGTGCATAGCGCCTAAGAATAGGTTGACTGGACTGGCCCCTTCGCGAGCAAGCCCGCTCCCACATTGAATCTGCGGTGTGCACAAATCAAATGTGGGAGCGGGCTTGCTCGCGAAGGGGCAAGCCCAGTCGCAGTTAAACCTCGACCGGCACCGTGAGCTTCGGACTACCCAGCGCATGCGTCTTGGAATCAAAAAACCGCAACTCCGACCCCGTCCCCTCAAACACCTTCGCGTAATGCCGCTTCTGATGCTGGATAAACGCCTTGCTGCGCGGGTAAATCGAGATCGCCACCACCTTGGGTTTCGCCTGGCGCAACGCATGGATGATGTGGCTGTCCTGCTCGCCCAGGGCATGACCAAACAGGCACAACCCATCACCATGGCTCAATAACTGGTCGTAGCAAAACGATAAATAGTCCGAGCTGCGAATGGTCTTGAGCTTGTCCGCGCTCGGCCCTTCATTCACAAACAGCGGCACGTCATCCAGCGTCTTGATCGTATTGTTGATCGCAAAACTGCCCAGCAACGTGCCCTCGGTCGACATCAGTTTGCGTGCTGTGCCGTCCTGATTGCGCACCAGGTGCAAGCCACCGTGCAGATACAACAATCGGGTTTTATCAGTCGCCGTGGCGCTCAAATCAAAACCCGGTTCTGCACCCTGGAACAAGTCGGTGATCGCATCCGGCTGATGCTGAATCGCCCAATAATTCAGCAAGTCGTAATTGGTGGTGAACACCGTCCGATAACTGCCCAGTTCCTGACTGATGGTCGCCAGGGTCGCAGGCACCACCAGTCGCCACGGAATGTGGACCGCGTGAACCGTGTTGATCAGCGCTTCCTTGATCGCGTAGTAACGATTGCGCGGCGCGGCGGAGCTGACGGCGAGGGCCTTGTTGACTCGGCTGGTGGTTTTCAGCGCGCTCAGCACCTGTTCGAAACTGCGGGTTTGCATGGCGTCGAACACGCTCAGTTCGGACTGGCTCAGGGGCTTTTCTTCAACGGTGCGGGCGTTTTCGAACAGCGAGTCGTAACCGAAGTCGTCCCACACCGCGCGGCTCGCACCGTTGCCTACCAGCAAGCCACTGAACGAGGCGGTGGCGCGCAAGGCGTTCCAGTCTTCAAGTTGGGCATCAACATCCTGGAAATCGGTCATTGCGGTTCAAAGTCTCAAAGCAAAGGGTCTGATGGGCGGCGACTTTATCACGACCGGGACTTGAGCCAGATCAAGTTACTGCGTAACCGATAGGTCGATCCTGTGGGTACCCGCTGGATCGGCGCTGCCGATTCGGCCCAGTCAGGAGAATCACTCATGAGCAGCACGTTTTTCATTCCCGCCGTGAACATCATGGGCAACGATTGCCTGGACGAAGCCATGGACGCCATTGGCAAGTACGGCTTTCGCAAGGCACTGATCGTCACTGACGCCGGGCTGGCCAAGGCCGGCGTGGCGAAGATGATTGCCGAGAAACTGGCGATGCGGGACATCGACTCGGTAATCTTCGACGGCGCCAAACCGAACCCGAGCATTGCCAACGTCGAGCGCGGCCTGGGCCTGCTCAAGGAAAGTCTCTGCGACTTCGTGGTGTCGCTCGGTGGCGGCTCGCCCCATGACTGCGCCAAGGGCATCGCGTTGTGTGCGACCAACGGCGGGCAGATCCGCGACTACGAAGGCGTCGATCAGTCCACCCAGCCGCAGCTACCGCTGATCGCGATCAACACCACCGCCGGCACGGCCAGCGAGATGACCCGTTTTTGCATCATCACCGACGAATCGCGCCACGTAAAAATGGCCATTGTCGACCGCAACGTCACGCCGCTGCTGTCGGTCAACGACCCGGCGCTGATGGTCGCCATGCCCAAGGGCCTGACCGCCGCTACTGGCATGGACGCACTGACCCACGCCATCGAAGCCTACGTGTCCACCGCAGCCAACCCGATCACCGATGCCTGCGCACTGAAGGCGATCACGCTGATCAGCAACAACCTGCGCCTGACCGTGCGTGACGGCAGCGATATCGCTGCACGGGAAAACATGGCCTACGCGCAGTTCCTCGCCGGCATGGCGTTCAACAACGCATCCCTGGGTTATGTCCACGCCATGGCTCACCAGTTGGGCGGGTTCTACGACCTCCCTCATGGTGTGTGCAACGCGGTGTTGCTGCCCCACGTACAAAGTTTCAATGCGCTGGTTTGCGCCTCGCGCCTGACGGATGTGGCCCACGCGATGGGCGCCGATACCCGTGGTGTCAGCCCGGAAGAGGGGGCTCAGGCAGCCATCGTCGCGATCCGCAGCTTGTCCAGAGACGTGGAGATTCCTGCCGGGTTGCGTGAGCTCGGCGCCAAGCTCAACGACATCCCGACGTTGGCCATCAATGCGCTGAAAGACGCCTGCGGCCTGACCAATCCGCGGGTGGCGGATCAACGCCAGATCGAGGAGATTTTCCGCAACGCGTTCTAATCGGTTTGACGACCACGCGCGAGCATCACGCAGAGCATCGCGCCCAAGGCCAGCAAGGTGCAAAACAGGGACAGTGGCCACGCCTGCTGGCTTGCGATCAGGCTGGCAATCGCGCCGATGATGGCGGCCATCAGTTGGTGAATGAAACCACTCAGCGCCATCGCGTAAGCCCCGCCGACCGGTGAGCCGTCATTGGCCAGGGACAGGCTGATCGGGTAGTTCAAAGACTGCCCGAACACCGCAAAGCAGTACGGCAACCAGAACAGCAGCGCAATGGATGTTCCCGCGAGACTGCCCAGCAACATCACCGCGCTGCCGGCCAGCACCAGCCCCACGCCCGCCGTCATCAGCCGGCGTTGACCGGTGCGCAGCACGAAGGCATTGACCCCCAATGCGCCCAGAAAATAGGCCGCGCTGATCGGCCAGCCCAACAGGCCGTATTCCACGGCCGACCAGTTGAAGGGGCCTTGCAGAATCAGCGGCGCTGCGGTGTTGAACGCGATGATCACTCCATAACCGAGGCCGCCGGCGAGGGCGGGTAGCAGGAAGGCCCGATCACGCAGAATGCGCCAGTAACTGGGCCAGGCGGACGACAGAACATTGTCCTCAGCCAGCACCGGAAACCTGACGCGCGCCACGATCATCGCCATCAGCAGGCTCACGCCACCCAACAGATAGAAAATCGCCGGCCAGCCCAGCGCCACCTGAATGATCGACCCCAGGTACTGGCCGATGCCCAGCGCCACCACAAAGGAAATCGATAGCCAGGACAGCGCCTTGGCCAGCAGGTCACCACGGAAGCTGTCGCGGATAAGTACCCGCGCCATCACCGAAATTCCGCTGGCGCCAATCCCCTGAATCAGCCGCCACAACAGGAACGATTCAAGCGTCTGGCCCAAGGGCAGGGCCAGGTTACCCAACCCGTAGATCCCGAGAGCGGCGAGCAACACAGGCTTGCGGCCAATGCGCTGACCCAGGCTGCCCCAGAACAACATCGGCAGCGCCATGCCGATCAGGTACACCGCCAACCCCCAGGACACCTGCGAGGCATCGGCAGACAGATCCCGGGCAATGTCCGGAAGCGCCGGCAGATAAATGCTCATGCCCAGTTGGGCAAGAAACACCGTGCTGCAAGTAACGAGGAGGGTGGTGCTGCTCTTCATTGAGTCTTCCTTAAGTTTCAGAAACCGACGTCCCTGGCGTGGGTGCGTAAAGCTACATCAAGTCACGCGACTTTTTCAGCGGTCTGTCAGTCGTGATCGGTCAGCGAGATGATTTTTCGATAGCAGCTGACTTTACTGCGTGCGGCGCGGGCATTAAATCGGCGGTTTCCGTTACGGTTGAGTGGCACAAGAGATTTATGCGTAGGGCGATGGCGTGTGATGCTGTGGGCCAAAACCGGGCTATTCTGCCGACTCAGCCGAACTGAAGTCATCGAGCCCTCCATGCTGCAAAAAAGCCTGATCCGCCGCCTCGACCTGATCACCCTCCAGCTGTTTGTCGCCGTCCACGAAGAAGGCACCCTGACCCGTGCCGCAACCCGCGAAGCGATTGCGGTGTCGGCGGCCAGCAAGCGGCTGATGGAGTTGGAGGAGGCGCTGGGCATCAGCCTGTTCGTGCGCCAGGCCAAAGGCATGACCCTGACGCCGGCTGGCGAAACCCTGCTGCACCATGCCCGGCAGATGTTGTTCAACGTCGAGAAAATGGGGCTGGAACTGGGCGAGCACAGCCACGGGATACGTGGCTATGTGAGGATGCTCGCGAACTTGTCGGCGATCATTCAGTTTTTGCCCGAAGACCTGCGCGACTTTTCCGAGCGTCATCCCCAGGTCAAGACCGACCTTGAAGAACGTCCCAGCAGTGGGGTGATTCAGGGCGTGCTGGACGGTGTGGCGGACCTTGGGATCTGTTCCAGTGACAGTGACGTCAAAGGACTGCACAGCGTGTTTTATCGACAGGACAAACTGGTGGTGTTGATGCTGCCCGATCATCCGTTGGCGAGTCGTTCCAGCCTGGCCTTCGCCGATACGCTGGACAGCGATTACGTGGGTTTGCATTCCGCCAGTTCGATCAACATGCGCACCCACGCGGCTGCGCGCAAGGCGGGCAAGGTGCTGCGGTTGCGGATTCATGTGCCGGGTTTTGATGCGATGTGCTGCATGGTTCAGGCCAACATGGGCATCGGCATCCTGCGGCAAAAGGCCTATGAACTGTTTGGCCGGGCGTTGGGTTTGCTGGCGGTGCCGTTGACGGATGACTGGTCGGATCGGGCGCTCATTCTGGTCGTGCGTGATGAAGCGGCGTTGTCGCCGGTGAGCCGGATGTTGTTTGAGCAGTTGCGTGGGCAGGCCTGAAAGATCTCGATGGGATGTGCTGGCCTCTTCGCGGGCAAGTCGGATCGCCGCCCGCTCGCTCCTACAGGGATCACGCACAACCTGTAGATACTCTGTTCACGGTCAAGCTTTCGCGAGATGTTTTTCGCTAAAAAGCTTGGCCGTATTAAATTCTTCTCCAGAACGCATGCATGCCCATAACCCGGTCAGGTATTTACGCATCACTGC
>NZ_SISB01000050.1 GCF_004310295.1 Pseudomonas sp. BGI-2
CTCTACAGACAAGGTCAGGAGCAAATCCTGCCTTCAGGAGCGATCGGCCTCCCCCAGAAACGCACTTGCTGTTGTATGAATCCTTAAGCGTAACCTCTCTCGTTGGAATCAGGGTCAACATACAAGGAGCGAGGCTTGCCCGCGAAAGGGGCGACAAGGTCTATATGGATAACCGCAAAGCCAAAGCCGCCAACGTCACCAACAAAACCGGCACCGTCAACACAACCCCGACCTTGAAGTAATACCCCCAGCCAATCTGAATATTCTTACGCTGCAGCACATGCAACCACAGCAACGTCGCCAGGCTACCAATCGGGGTAATCTTCGGCCCCAGATCGCTGCCAATAACGTTGGCATAAATCATCGCCTCCTTCACTGCCCCTGTGGCCTGGCTTGCATCGATCGACAGCAAGCCAATCAACACTGTCGGCATGTTGTTCATCATCGACGACAACAACGCCGTCAGCACGCCCGTGCCCATGGCCGCGCCCCAAACGCCGTAATTCGCAAACCCGTCCAGCCACCCGGCCAGATACCCGGTAAGCCCGGCATTGCGCAGGCCATACACTACCAGATACATGCCCAGCGAGAAAATCACGATCTGCCACGGTGCTTCTTTAATCACCTTGCGCGTGGAAATCTTGTGGCCACGGGCGGCGATGGCCAGCAGCAACGCCGCGCACACGGCCGAAATGGCGCTGATCGGAATGCCCAGCGGTTCAAGGGCAAAGCAGCCGAGCAGAAGAATCACCAGCACCACCCAACCGGCATAAAACGTGGTCTTGTCATGGATCGCGGTCGACGGAAGTTCCAGTTGTTCGGGGTCGTAATCCTTAGGAATGTCACGACGGAAAAACCACATCAGCATCGCCAGCGTGGCGGCAACACTGACGAAGTTGACCGGAATCATCACCGCCGCATAACGATTGAAGGTGATATTGAAGAAGTCCGCCGAAACGATGTTCACCAGGTTCGACACCACCAGCGGCAGGCTCGCGGTGTCCGCGATGAAACCGGCGCCCATCACGAACGCCAGGGTGGCGGCCGGGGAAAAGCGCAACGCCAGCAGCATGGAAATCACAATCGGCGTCAGAATCAGCGCCGCGCCGTCGTTGGCAAACAATGCCGACACCAGCGCGCCGAGCAGCACCATATAAGCAAAGAGTTTGCGCCCGCTGCCCCGCCCCCAGCGGGCCACGTGCAAGGCAGCCCAGGCAAAGAACCCCGCCTCGTCTAGCAGCAGGCTGATGATGATCAATGCCACGAAGGTGCCGGTGGCGTTCCAGATGATCTGCCACACAATCGGGATGTCACTCAGGTGCACCACCCCGAAAATCAGCGCCAGCACTGCGCCGAACAGCGCACTCCAGCCCACTCCCAGGCCTTTGGGTTGCCAGATCACCAGGGTGATGGTCAGCAGAAAAATCAGTGACGCGATGAGCATGCGGAGCAGCCTTCAAAGAAAAATCGGGGGATTAGCAGCAGCGTACCGGGCGATCAGCCATTGCCTGCAAACGGTCGACATCAGCGGCCAGCCACTCACCGTGATCGGCCAGTGCGCCCTGCAACAGCGTGATGACCCAAGGCGACAATTGCGGGTGCAGGCGATAAAAAACCCACTGACCCTGACGCCGGTCTGCCAGCAGACCATTGCTGCGCAACTGCGCCAGATGACGGGAGATCTTCGGCTGGCTGAGGTCCAGCCCGGCCGTTAATTCACACACGCACAACTCGCCTTCGCGGGCGATCAACAGTGCGATACGACTGCGGGTGTCATCGGCCAGGGCCTTGAAAATATCGACGGGACTGCGAGAGCTGGACATGAGGGGACACGCCTCTGGACAAACAAGGCGTGAATATATGGAATATCGAATATGCAGTAAAGCAAAGACTGGATTGCCCCGCTTCTGTAGCAGCTGCTACAGGGGATTTCCAGTCACTCTTTTTTGTGTTGCTCGACCCACTTCCCATAAGCATCGATAAATTTCTGCAAGAAAGGCCTCACCGATTCGGACAACTTGCCGGCCTCATCAAACGCCGAACCGGCACCGTTCAGATAGGCTTCCGGTTGCTGCATGCACGGCACATCCAGAAACACCATGGACTGCCGCAAGTGATGGTTGGCCCCAAACCCGCCGACAGCGCCCGGCGAAACGCTGATCACCGCCCCCGGTTTGCCGCTCCAGGCGCTCTTGCCATACGGGCGCGATCCCACGTCGATCGCATTCTTCAGCGGTGCCGGCACCGAGCGGTTGTATTCAGGGGTGACGAACAGCACTGCGTCGGATGAACTCACTTGTTGGCGGAAAGTGCTGTAGGCTGCCGGCGGTGAAGTTCCATCGATGTCTTCGTTATAGAGCGGCAGGTCGCCAACTTCGACGATAGTGAGCTTGAGATTGGCAGGCGCCAGGTCGGCCAGGGCCAGCGCCACCTTGCGGTTGATCGATTCCTTTCTCAAGCTGCCGACCAGTACGGCGATCGTGTAGACGTTGCTCATGGAAGATTCTCGACTGTTCGATGGAAAGACTTGTAGTTATAGATGACGAATCACCCAGAGGGCTGCTGAATTCACCGCCCCTGACTATTTTTTTCCTGTAGGAAAACTTACCTCGCCCAAGCACGGTCTACAGAACCGCAAATTGAGTGATTTATCTCCAGAGGTTCTAAGCAGATGGCAGCAGTACTCGTCGGTCAGTTCCATGCAAGAGACGCGGAAGGCCGCGTTTATTCCGTGCATGAGTTCCAGGAATCCACCCCCTCGCATGACGGCCTCACTGGCTCGGTGCCTGTGACCACCTACAAACTGGCCATTGGCGATCGCGTCAAAAAGCTCGATGACAACCAGTTTCTGCTGGTGCAATCGGACGTCACCATCGTGCGCGAACCCGACACCTATGTCGGCAGCCTGCCGGAAACCACCGTCGCCTCATAACCCTGCGTTATGAGCAGAAGTCATATGCGCGCACTTGAGTTAGGATTCAGTCACTGACTCCCTCACCTGCTGAACATGGACTTCACGCATGCGTTTACGTCATATCGAAGTGATCCACGCGCTTTTGCAGACCGGTCACCTGAGCACCGCCGCCGAATGGCTGCAGTTGCCGGTGGCCGAGGTCGAAGGCATTTTGCGCGACGCCGAGGATCAGTTGGGATTCATGCTGTTTTCCAGCGTGCGTGGACGTTTGCAGGCAACACGCGAGGCGCGGGAGCTACAGGTTGAAATCGCCCACGTCTACGACGCGCTAGAGCCGGTCCAGCGACTGGCCAGCAGCCTCAAGCAATATCAGGCGCACCCGCTGCGCATCATCTGCACCCCGCCGTTGGCGCAACAGTTGTTGCCCCACAGCATCGCGGCCCTGCGCCGACGCCTTCCCGATGCGCCTTGCACCCTGCTGAGCCAGCCCACCCGCGAAATCGTCAGAAGCCTGTTGCTGCGTGAAAGCGATCTTGGACTGAGCCTGCATGATCCCGACCACGCCGACATTCATTGCCAAGTGATTGCCCAAGGCAAACTTCAGTTATTGGCGCCCCATGGCTGGCTGCAACCCAAACAGAAGTACATTTCGTTGCAGGATCTGGCCGGCCAATCGATGGTTGGCCTGGAAGGTCATGACCCCTTGAGCCCGGCGCTCGACAACAAACTGCATGCCTTGCGCCCTGCACCGGTCATCCAGACCCGGGTGCAGACTCATCAGATGATGCGCAGCATGGTCGAGGCCGGCGAAGGCCTGGCGATCGTCGACCCGTTCACCGCCCTCGGTGCCAAGTCGAGCGGTCTGGATGCTTGCCCGTTGGCGCCTGCGGTGCCGATCAGCCTCTATGCCCTGACCCTGAAGAACGGCGAGCCAATGCCGGCCGTTCAGGTGCTGCTGGAGATCGTCATGGAACAAGCCGCGGCGATGTTGTCGAGCTGAGCGGATTTTCCAGCGGATTATCGAACAAGCGATACCAGAACAGCGCCACTTCGGCGGTGTTCGGGTCGATGCCGCGATAACGCAGATGATCGATCCCGCCAATCAAGAAACCAGAGCGCTCATACAGTCGACAGGCTCCCAGATTGTTGTTCTGGGTTTCGAGCATGATGCCCGGCAGTTTCTTCTTGCGACTCCAGAACTGCGCCACATCCAGCAACGCCTTGGCCACACCATGACGGCGCGCCGGCGCATGCACGGCCAACTCGTCGATATGGGCAAAGCCGTTCCAATTGGTGCTGACCACCAGATGGCCGACCGGCTCGTCATCGAGATAGGCCATGAATACCGCACTGTCGGCGGCATCGCGGAAACTGCTGAACTCTTCGGGATCAATGCCGTAGCACTTTCGATAAGGGGTGATCGGCGTTACCAGCCACTGCTCCACGGGCTTGCCGATTTCGGCTGCGCCATAGGCCGCGACTTCAAAACTGAAGTCGCTGCCCCAGATATAGGGCGCGAAACCCTCGTCGGCGACACGCACCGAGAGGCCTGGGTATTTGGGATTCATGATCGGTTGCATACTCGGAAAGGTCCTCATTCCTTGATGCAATCAACGGTGTAAAGCCGTCCATTGCCCTCGTCTTCGTTTTGCAGTCCGTGCACATCAGCGACAAACCCGGGGAAACTGCTGTCGAACGTGCGAGCAAACGACAGGTAATCGATGATCGACCGGGTTGACTCGGTGAACCGCTCACCCGGCATGATCAACGGGATGCCTGGCGGATACGGAACCAGCATCACCGCGGCAATTCGCCCCTCCAGGGCATCGATCGACACCGCCTCCACTTCACCACGCACCAAATGATCATAGGCGTCCGCCGGCTTCATGGCGATTTCCGGCAGCACGGTGTACATGCGCTTGAGGTGTTTGGCCGTGGCATTGCTGCGATAACAGGCGTGCAATTGATCGCACAAATCCCGCAATCCCATGCCCTGATAACGTGCGAGATTCTGTTGCGCCACGCACGGCAGGCACGTTGCCAGACTGACGTTGGCGTCGTAACTGCGCTTGAACTCCAGCAACTCGGTCAGCAGCGTGCTCCATTTACCCTTGGTGATGCCCATCGAGAACAGCACCAGAAATGAATACAGGCCAGTCTTCTCGACCACCAACCCACGCTCCCAAAGGAACTTGCTGACCACTGCCGCCGGAATCCCGCGCTCGCTCAGCGCACCACCCGCGGTCAGGCCGGGCATGACCAGGGTGACCTTGATCGGGTCGAGCAACACGTAATCGTCGGTCACGCCACCGAAGCCGTGCCAGTCGGCGTCGGGTTGCAGCAGCCAGTCTTCGGTGACAACGCGGTCGATGCCTTCCACCGAGGGCGGCTGCCAGATGGAAAACCACCAGTCATCCGCAGCGATGTGCTGACGCAAATTGGCCAGGGCCCGGCGAAAGCTCAGCGCCTCGTCGAACATTTCCTGCAACAGCGAACGCCCGCCCGGGCCTTCCATCATCGCCGACGCGACGTCCAGCGACGCAATGATGCTGTACTGCGGCGACGTCGAGATATGCATCATGAACGCTTCATTGAAGCGGTCGCGGTCCAGTTGCCGCGCGCCGCCGTCCTGGACATGAATCATCGAGGCCTGGCTGAACGCGGCCAGCAGCTTGTGCGTGGAATGCGTGGTGACCACCAGCGGACTGTCTTCGGTACGGGACGTGCCCATGCCGTAACGGCCGGCGAAAAACTCGTGGAACGCCGCGTAGGCATACCAGGCCTCGTCGAAATGCAGGACTTCGACGCTGTTGCCCAGGTTCTGCTTGATCAACTCGGCGTTGTAGCACAGGCCGTCGTAGGTCGAATTGGTCACCACGGCCAACTTGACCTTGGGCTCACGGCCCTGGGTCAGCGGGCTGGCGTCGATCTTGGCCTGAATCGATTCGCGGCTGAATTCGCTCAGCGGAATCGGACCAATGATCCCCAGTTCATTGCGCTCCGGGCACAGGTACAGCGGAATCGCACCGGTCATGATGATCGAGTGCAGCACCGACTTGTGGCAGTTGCGGTCCACCAGCACCAGGTCGTCGCGAGCGACCATCGAATGCCAGACGATTTTGTTGGCGGTCGAGGTGCCGTTGATCACGAAGAAGGTGTGATCGGCGCCGAAATTGCGCGCCGCCCTGGCCTCCGCTTCGGCTAGCGGGCCGGTGTGATCGAGCAAGGAGCCCAGTTCCGGCACCGATACCGACAAGTCCGAACGCAGGGTGTTTTCCCCAAAAAACTGGTGAAAGGCCTGCCCCACCGGGCTCTTGTGATACGCCACGCCGCCGCCATGACCGGGGGTGTGCCAGGAATAGTTGGAGTCGGCGGTGTGTTGCACCAGCGCCTTGAAAAAGGGTGGGAGCAAACCATCAAGGTATTTGCGGGCCGCCCGGGCCACTTGCCGGGCCAGGAAAGGCACGGTGTCTTCGAACAGATAGAGAATGCCGCGCAGCTGATTGAGCTCGGCCATCGCGTCGGCCGGGGCGTTTTCCAGCGTCACTTGTTCGCCCAGCGCGAAAATCGGCAAGTCCGGCGCACGCACCCGCGCCAGGCCGATCAGCTCAGCCATGTTGTGTAACAAATGCGAATGGGCGCTGGCGTCTTCAGCGGCAATCAGCATGCAGGAAAGGCCGTGATGGGTCGAAGCGACCAGCCGCCCTTCGGTGTAATCCACCGCCGAAACGATGCTGAAGCCTTCCTGCTCCAGCTCCCGGGCGATGCCACGCACGCGATCGCCGGCGACAGTATCGGCCTTGATGTCGCGGTGGACGATCAAAACCGGGAATTTCAAATCTTTATACATGAGGCTCAGCGTCCTGAGGCTGCAGACCGTGGCCTGCCAATCACCTCAGGGTAGAGGGTTCAAGCGCATGTGGCGAGCGCGATGCCCCGAAGCGGGTCAATGAGCGCACCATCATGTGGCCATCAAACTCGATCTGAAATGGACACTTTTGGCTCAACAAATGACCTGTGGTGAGGTGTGGCTTCTGTGGCGAGGGGGCTTGCCCCCGTTCGGCTGCGAAGCAGTCGCCAATTCTGCCGAGATAGTATGCCTGGAAGAATGCAAGGCGCCGCTTCGCAGCCCAACGGGGGCAAGCCACCTCGCCACACGAGCTCCCTCGCCAAAAAAGCCGTGTCACATTAGCTCTGATTCACGCCTGCGCCTTGGCCTCGACCAGTTGCTGCCACAGTGACGGGGCGCCGGCAGACTTGGCGATGGCTTCCAGGCGCGCCACGTGCCGGGCCAGGTCGTCTTCGCTGGCGGGGATGATTCGAGTCGGCTGGCGATCGGCCGGCAAGCGGCGGATTTCGGTGGCGGAGTTGTCTGCGCCTTCGCCAGAACCATTGCCGTCGGACGCATTACCGGCCAGCGACAGGCTGGTCTGGCCGCCGGTCATGGTCAGGTAAACGTCGGCGAGGATCTCGGAGTCGAGCAAGGCACCGTGGAGTTCACGGCCAGAGTTGTCGACACCATAACGTTTGCACAACGCATCGAGGCTATTGCGCTGCCCAGGGTGACGTCCCCGGGCCATCATCAGGGTGTCGAGGATCGAGCAGTGCTGCGTGATGTCCGCACGATCGTGCTGGCCCATCAGGGCGAATTCGTTGTTGATGAAGCCAACGTCGAACGCCGCGTTATGGATGATCAGCTGCGCGCCCTTGATGAATTCGAAAAATTCATCGGCCACTTCAGTGAAACGCGGTTTGCCCACCAGGAACTCGTTGGTGATGCCGTGGACGCCGATGGCGCCTTCGTCACTCTCGCGATCCGGTTGCAGGTAAACGTGGAAATGCCGGCCCGTCAGGCGCCGACCGATCAACTCGACACAACCGATTTCGATAATCCGGTGGCCGTCGGTCACCGGCATGCCGGTGGTTTCGGTATCGAGTACAACGGATCTGGTGGCCATCAGTGCTCAGCTCTCAACGGGTCAATCGTGCAAAAGCGGCGATGTTAACACGCTCGCGGGATCCGGCGCGTGCACAGCCAGGTGACCGGCGCTCATGCAACTTTTAACAATCATTAGCAATGTTCATAAAGTCTGGAGCAGAACGGATTGCTAGCGTGCGGGCCTTGTTTCCAAAGGGATTGAGTCCGCCATGAAGACTGCACGATTTCTGTTATTGAGTACCTGCCTGCTGGGCACAGGGGCCCAGGCCACCAGCTTCGTGATCAGCACTGACGTGACGGTGAGCCTGACGCTGAGCTCGAGCAAAGGCACCAGCGGGTCATTCAGCGACGACAAGATTGTGCTGGCGGCGAAGGATGATGCGGCGGCGTTTGTGGCGAGCGAGGGGGAGATTCGAGGGGCGCGAATCGAGGCGGCGTTTTTGCGGATTCGCGGGGTGGTCAATGATCAGCATTCCGACCAGCAACTGGCCACCGCAATCTTGATGCTGTGACGCCCTGTAGGAGCGAAGCTTGCTCGCGAAGAACGAAAACGCGGTCACTCTGTCACACCGCGGCGCCTTCTTCGCGGGCAAGTCGGACGCCGCACCGCTCTCATCCTCAGTCTAAATCCTGCGTAAGACACAAGCGGGCTTGCTCGCGAAGGTCGCGACGCGGTGCACTGGCAGAACCAAATCAAGCCTGCTTGTACCCGCGCACTTCATCCACGCCACGGTTGGCCAACTGATCAGCCCGTTCGTTGCCGTGGTGGCCGATGTGGCCGCGCACCCACTTCCAGGTGACGTTGTGGCGGTTGACCTGCTCATCCAGCAGTTTCCACAAGTCAGCGTTTTTGACCGGTTCCTTGGCCGCCGTTTTCCAGCCGCGCTTTTTCCAGTTGTCCATCCACTCGTTGATGCCTTTCATCACGTACTGGGAGTCGGTCACCAGCAGCACGTCGCAGGAACGCTTGAGCTCTTCCAGGCCGCGGATCGCGCCCATCAGCTCCATGCGGTTGTTGGTGGTATTGGCTTCGCCGCCCCACAGTTCCTTTTCCACGCCTTTGCACACCAGCAATGCGCCCCAGCCGCCAGGGCCAGGGTTGCCTTTGCAGGCGCCGTCGGTGAAGAGTTCTACGCTATCGCTCATGCCAATCTATCCAGAAAATGCGGTGGCTCGCCGATCAGTGACCGACGATGCCCGAGGCCGGGGCGAACCCGGCCGGGAAATAAAGTGTATTACGGTTCGATATTGCGACGGTTGACCTTGGCCATCGGCAATGGAATCAACTTGCCCATCGGTTCGCGCCGTTCCTGGCGCACTGGCCGCAGGCCCACCACGATCTTGCGCGCCACCAATAAATAAAAGCCGCCACCCGACAGTTGCCAGTCACCGGCCTTGCGCTCCCAACCAGCCAGACGAGCCTGCCAGGCGGGTGACGCAAGCGGCGGACGATAGCACCCGAAGCGGCGTTTCTCCAGCGCGAAGCCCAGCAGATTGAGCCAGTCGCCGACCCGCGACGGCGAGATGCAGCGAGCCTTGCGCAAGCCGTCGTGGGCGAACACATGGCGCAAGCCCCAGCTGCTCCAGGGATTGATTCCGATGATCAGCAGATGCCCGCCGGGCCGCACACTGCTTGCGGCTTCACGCAGCAAACCGTGGGGCGACAGACAGAAATCGAGGCCGTGCTGCATCACCACCACATCAGCGGCATGCTCGCTCAACGGCCAGGCCTGCTCTTCGCAGACGATCTCGACACCCGGCAACGGCGCACCGAGCCGCACATTGCGCTGTACCTGGGGTGCCGACGGTGGCGTCTGGGCCGACGGACCGTAATGCACCAGGTAGCCACCGAAGAAGCGGCCAAGCTCGTCTTCGAGCATGCGTCGTTCTTCGTCCAGCAGAAATTGCCCGATGGGGCCGGACAGCCATTCACGGGCTGCGCTGATCAATGCCAGCCAGTCAGGATCGGCCTGAGCGAACGCTTTATCGGTCATTGCATTCTCCAACGCGCCAGGAAGTTCTAAGATGCGCCATTGTTTTCCGCTTGGCGAATCCGACGATGATACAGATCAGTGCCCTGCCCGCCTTCACCGACAACTACATCTGGTTGTTACAAGACCACAACACCCAGCGCTGCGCCGTGGTCGATCCGGGTGATGCTGCGCCCGTGCACGCTTGGCTGGCAGCGCACCCGGGTTGGGTATTGAGCGATATCCTGATCACTCATCACCATCATGATCATGTCGGCGGCGTCGATCATCTGAAAAATGCGACGGACGCAAAAGTCTACGGTCCGGCCAGCGAAACCATTCCGGCGCGGGACGTGGCGCTCAAGGACAAAGACCGCGTCAGCGTGCTGGGCTGGGACTTCGACGTCCTCGCCGTTCCTGGACACACCCTGGGACATATCGCCTATTACCATCACGGCCTGCTGTTCTGCGGCGACACCCTCTTTGCCGCCGGTTGCGGGCGTTTGTTCGAAGGCACGCCTGAGCAGATGCACACCTCGCTGAGCCGCCTCGCGGCCCTGCCTGAAGATACGCTGGTTTACTGCACCCACGAATACACCCTGAGCAACCTGAAGTTTGCCGCAGCGGTCGAACCGGGCAACCGGGACACCACCGCACGTCTAGAAAAAGTCACCGCGCAACGTGCAGCCGGAATCATGACGCTGCCCTCTACTTTGGCGCTTGAGAAGCTGACCAACCCGTTTTTACGTGTCGACGAAACATCCGTTAAAGAAAAAGTGGACGAACGGAATGGAACCCAAAACCGGGCTCCGAGTGCGGTCTTTGCTGCTCTTCGGGCTTGGAAAGATAAGTTCTAAGTAGCTGGCCCGTTGGTACAAAAATTCTGAATGGTTGACCACAAGGGGTGCGCTTTCTAGAATCGCCCGACATTTTTGCCCGGAACATACTTCCAGCCAATGTCGTCATCTATTCGTAAAGCCATCAAATCAGACGCATTGACCCGCTTGGCTCAAGCCATAGCGGTGGCTGTGTCCGCCACTCTGGCGGGCTGTTCCAGCCATGTGCCGCAGACCGAAGCGACACACACGCCGAATATCGCCGCTCGCGCCAAGCAGAAACCTATCTGGCTCAGCGAAAAACCGACTCCGCAAATTCCACAAGATGTCTGGGAGCGCATGCGCCAAGGCTTCCAGTTGCAGGACAACCTGGGCGTCAACCCGCGCATCGAGCAACAGCGCCTGTGGTTCGCCAGCAACCCGTCCTTCCTCGAAAACGCGGGTGAACGCGGCAGCCTCTACATTCACTACATCGTCGAACGCCTTGAAGAACGCAACATGCCGCTTGAACTGGCGCTGCTGCCAGTGATTGAAAGCGCCTACAACCCGATGGCCTATTCCCGGGCCAACGCGGTGGGTCTTTGGCAATTCATTCCTTCTACCGGCCGTTACTTCAACCTGCGTCAGACCCGTTTCTATGATGGCCGTCGCGACATCACCGCTTCGACCACTGCGGCCATGGATTACCTGACCCGCCTGCACGACATGTTCAACGGTGACTGGTTGCTGGCCCTGGCGGCCTATAACGCTGGCGAAGGCACGGTCAGCCGCGCCATCGAGCGTAACGAGAAACTCGGCCTGCCGACCGATTACTGGAACCTGCCGCTGCCCGCCGAAACCCAGGCCTACGTGCCGAAGTTGCTGGCCTTGTCCCAGGTCGTGCTGGCCCCCGAAGCGTATGGCGTGAACCTCAACCCGATCGCCAACGAACCGTACTTCCAGGTCGTCGAAATCAACCAGCGCATGGACCTGTCCAAGGTTGCCGCGGTGGCCAACATCGACGAAGACGAACTGTTCCAGCTCAACCCGGCCTTCAAACAGCGCACCACCATCGACGGCCCCCAGCATTTGCTGGTGCCAACGTCCAAGGCGCAGTTGCTGACCGCCAGCCTGTCGACCATGCGTCCTGAAGAGTTGATCAGCAAGAAGTCGCTCAAGCCGGTCTTCGAAGGGGCTGATGAATCCGAGATTGCCAGCCTCAAACGTGCCTACCGCGTAAAGCGCGGCGACAACCTGGCCGCCATCGCCAAGGCCAACAAGGTCGACGTCAAGGACCTGCAGCGCTGGAATAAGATGACCGGCAAGAACCTCAAGGTTGGCCAGACCCTGGTGATGCAGGACACCACCAAGCGCAACAGCAGCGGTCGCGTCAACACCGTCGTGGCGGCGAACAGCAAGACAAACAGCAAAGCCGCCAAGGAAAAGCCGCAGACCCAATACAAGGTCAAGCAAGGCGATTCTTTGTACATGGTTGCCAAGCGCTTCAATGTTGAAATGCAGCACCTCAAGCGTTGGAACCCGCGTGTCGGTCAGGCTCTCAAGCCTGGGCAGATGTTGACGGTCTCTTCGCCGCGCTAAAAACGAGCCCCTGATTTCAGGGGTTTTTTTTGCCTGCAACCCGGTTTTTCTGGCGAGAATGCAATCCCTGTGGGAGCGGGCTTGCTCGCGAATGCGTCTTTTCAGCCAATATCAATGTTGAATGTAAAACCGCATTCGCGAGCAAGCCCGCTCCCACAGATTCTGCGATGTGCAGGGCTATCGCGCCAGCCGTTAACAGCGCATTAAGCCCGTGTCTTTTTCCTGTCGATACAAGCTGTTACTGTACGGCCCACAAAGCCCAAGCCGCCTGGATCGGATCTCTGACTTGAAGCGTCCCCTCCTCCTGTTCCTGACCAGCCTGGCCTTGAGCTCCCCCGCAAGCGCGACGATCAGCGAAAGCCATGGTTATGCGCAGTTCGGCACGCTCAAGTACCCGGCCAGATTTACCCACTTCGACTGGGTCAACCCGCAAGCGCCCAAGGGCGGTACGTTGCGGGCGATGGCGTTTGGCACCTTCGATACGCTCAACCCCTACACTTTCAAGGGCTCCAGCCCGGTTTCCACGCCGAATTTCCTGCAATACGGCATCAACGAACTCAACGAACCGTTGATGGTCGGCACCGGCCAGTACGCGCCGTCCGGCGATGAGCCGACCTCCAGTTATGGCCTGATTGCCCAATCGGTGGAATACAGCGAAGATCGCAGCTGGGTCGTGTTCAACTTGCGTCCTGAAGCGCGGTTCCACGATGGCACGCCGATAACCGCCTACGACGTGGCGTTTTCCTACCGCTTGCTAGTCAAGGAAGGTCATCCGCAGTACCGCACCAGCCTTCAGGAAGTATTGCGGGTCGACATCCTCAATCCGCAGCGCATTCGATTCGTGTTCAAGCGCGCCGGCAATCCGTTGCAGATCCTGCGTCTGGGCGAATTGCCAGTGCTGCCGCAGCATTACTGGAAAGGTCGTGATTTCAAGGCCACCACCTTCGAGCCGCCACTGGGCAGCGGGCCGTATCGCATCACGTCAGTAACGCCTGGACGCCAGATCATTTTCGAACGGGTCAAGGATTACTGGGGCAAGGACTTGCCGGTCAATCGCGGCAAATACAACGTCGATCGCATGGAAGTCGAGTTCTACCGCGACAGCGATGTGGCCTTCGAGGCCTTCAAAGCCGGCGAATTCGACATCTACATCGAGCATCAGGCGAAGAACTGGGACAACGGTTACAACTTCCCGGCCGTGCGCCGCGGCGACGTGATCAAGGCGCAGATCCCGCACCAGATCCCGACCCAGACCCAGGGCCTGTTCATGAACAGCCGGCGCCCGGCCTTCTCCGAGACCAAAGTCCGTGAAGCGCTGGGGCTGATGTTCGATTTCGAGTGGACCAACCGCACCCTGTTCAGCGGCGCATACAAACGCGCCATGAGTTATTACCCCAATAGCGAGTTCTCCGCGACTGGCCTGCCGGTCGGGCACGAATGGCTGATGCTCAAGCCGTATCGCGAGCAGTTGCCCGCCAAGCTCCTCACCGAGCCGTTCAGCCTGCCAAAGACCGATGGACGCGGCATCCCCCGGGAAACCATGCGCAAGGCCCTGGCGCTGCTCGCCGAGGCCGGCTGGAAACTCAACGGGCAACGGATCGAGAACGCCAAAGGCCAACCGCTCAAGCTCGAGATCCTGCTGGTCAACCCGAACCTGGAACGCATCCTTCAGCCTTACGTCGAGAACCTTGCCAGCATTGGCATCGACGCGCGCCTGCGCACGGTCGACCGCGCCCAGTACAAACAACGTCTGGATCAGTTCGATTTCGACATGATCCTGATGACGCTCAACCAGACCCTCAGCCCGGGCCTGGAGCAATGGCAGTATTTCCATTCCAGCCAGGTCGGGGTCAAGGGCAGTAAAAACTACGCCGGCATCGCCAACCCGACGGTCGATCACCTGCTCGAACAACTGCTCGCCGCGCAAACCCGCGACGAACAAGTCGCGGCCGGTAAAGCCCTGGACCGGGTCTTGCTGTGGCAGCACTACATCATTCCCAACTGGCACCTCAATTATCACCGCCTGGCCTACCGCAACCGGTTCGCCTTCGTCACCACGCCGCCCTACACCCTGGGCCTCTCCGCGTGGTGGCTGAAATCTTCGGAGAAAGATCGATGAAACCCGTACGCGCACTGCTGTTGCAGGCCAGCGGTCTGCTGTTCGCCGGGCTGGCCTGCGCCGCCCCGCAACATGCCGTGACCCTGTACAACGAGCCGCCTAAATACCCGGCCGACTTCAAGCATTTCGACTACGTGAACCCCGATGCGCCCAAGGGCGGAATCTTTCGCCAGGCCGGGTTCGGTGGCTTCGACAGCCTCAACCCGTTCATCAGCAAAGGCGTGCCGGCTGACGACATCGGCATGATCTACGACACTTTGGCCAAACAGGGTCTGGACGAGCCGTTCACCGAATACGGGCTGGTCGCCGGCAAGATCGAAAAAGCCCCGGACAACAGCTGGGTGCGTTTCTATCTGCGCCCTGAAGCACGTTTCCACGACGGTCATCCGATTCGCGCCGAAGACGTGGTGTTCAGCTTCCAGGTGCTGACCAAGGACGGCGCTCCGCTCTATCGCGGTTACTACAGCGATGTCGACGAAGCGGTCGCCGAAGACCCGCTCACCGTGCTGTTCAAGTTCAAGCACACCAACAACCGCGAACTGCCGCTGATCCTCGGCCAGTTGCCGGTATTGCCCAAGCATTGGTGGGCAAACCGCGATTTCAACAAGGGCAACCTGGAAATCCCGTTGGGCAGCGGCCCCTACAAGGTGACCGAAGTGAAGGCCGGGCGCTCGATACGCTATGAGCGGGTCAAGGATTACTGGGGCAAGGACCTGCCGGCCAACCGTGGCTTCTACAACTTCGACGTGATGACCACTGATTACTACCGCGACAACACCGTGGCGCTTGAAGCCCTCAAGGCCGGGCAGTTCGATTACTGGCTGGAAATGGCCGCGAAGAACTGGGCCAACGCCTACAACATTCCAGCTGTCACCGAAGGCCGCTTGATCAAGGAACAGATCCCCAACGCCAACCCGACCGGCATGCAGGGCTTTGTGTTCAACCTGCGCCGTCCGGTGTTCCACGATGTGCGCGTGCGTCAGGCGCTGACGCTGCTGCTGGACTTTGAATGGACCAACAAGCAACTGTTCAACGGCGCCTATGTGCGTACCCGCAGTTTCTTCGAGAACTCGGAAATGGCCGCGACCGGCCTGCCCGACGCTGATCAACTGGCGATCCTCGGCCCGTTCCGCGGCAAGATCCCCGATCAGGTGTTCAGCGAAGCGTTCCAGAACCCGATGACCGACGCCAGCGGCATGATCCGCACCCAGCAGCGCAAGGCCTACCAACTGCTGCAAGAGGCCGGCTGGCGGATCGTCGACGACAAGATGGTCGACGCCAATGGCAAACCGGTGACCATCGAGTTCCTGCTGGCCCAGACCGAATTCGAGCGGGTGCTGCTGCCGTTCAAGCGCAACCTCAGCGACCTGGGTATTGACCTGGTGATCCGCCGGGTCGATGTCTCGCAATACATCAACCGCGTGCGTTCACGGGACTTCGACATGATCGTCGGCAGCTTCCCGCAGTCCAACTCGCCGGGCAATGAACAGCGCGAATTCTGGATGTCTGCCGCGGCCGACAAACCCGGCAGCCGCAACTCCATGGGCCTCAAGGATCCGGTGGTCGATCAACTGGTCGAGCAACTGATCAACGCCGATTCGCGCAAAAGCCTGGTCGCCCACGCCCGGGCACTGGACCGCGTGCTGCAATGGGGCTATTACGTGATCCCCAACTGGCACATCAAAACCTGGCGCGTGGCGTACTGGAACCACATCGGTCACCCGAAAGTCTCTCCCAAGTACGACATCGGTACGAACACCTGGTGGGTCAAGCCTGACGCGACACCGGCGATAGAAGTCGAAACCAAACTGCAAGCCGACCCTGCGGGCACGGAGTAATCAGATGCTGGCGTATATTTTTCGGCGACTGCTGCTGATCATTCCGACCTTGCTCGGCATTTTGCTGATCAACTTCGTGATCATCCAGGCCGCCCCCGGCGGGCCGGTGGAGCAGATGATCGCCAAGCTCGAAGGCTTCGAAGGCGCCACCAGCCGCATTGCCGGCGGAGGTGCCGAAGTCTCGGTGGCCGGCTCCGCCTATCGCGGTGCGCAAGGCCTGGACCCGATGCTGGTCAAGGAAATCGAGCACATGTACGGCTTCGATAAATCGGCGCCGGAACGCTTGTGGATCATGATCAAGAACTACGCCACCCTGGACTTCGGCGATAGCTTCTTCCGCGACGCCAAGGTCATCGACCTGATCAAGGAAAAGATGCCGGTGTCGATCTCGCTCGGGCTGTGGAGCACGCTGATCATGTACCTTGTGTCGATCCCGCTGGGGATCGCCAAGGCGACGCGGCACGGCAGCCACTTCGACGTCTGGACCAGTTCGTTGATCATCGTTGGCTACGCGATCCCGGCGTTCCTGTTTGCGATCCTGCTGATCGTGGTGTTTGCCGGCGGCAGCTACCTGGACTGGTTCCCGCTCAGGGGACTGACCTCGAACAACTTCGATGAACTGAGCACTGGCGGCAAGATCCTCGATTACTTCTGGCACCTGGCATTGCCGGTGACAGCACTGGTAATCGGTAACTTCGCGACCATGACCCTGCTCACCAAAAACAGCTTCCTCGACGAAATCAACAAACAGTACGTGGTCACCGCCAAGGCCAAAGGCCTGACCAATCACCGCGTGCTTTACGGCCACGTGTTCCGCAACGCCATGCTGCTGGTGATCGCCGGTTTCCCGTCAGCGTTTATCGGGATCTTCTTCACCGGCTCGCTGCTGGTGGAAGTGATCTTCTCCCTGGATGGCCTCGGTTTGATGAGTTTCGAAGCGGCGATCAACCGCGATTACCCGGTGGTGTTCGGCACGCTGTTTATCTTCACCTTGCTCGGTCTCGTGGTGAAATTGATCGGTGACCTGACCTACACCTTTGTCGATCCACGCATCGACTTCGAAAGCCGGGAGCATTGAGATGAATTTGTCCCCGCTCAATCGCCGACGTTTCGAACTGTTCAAGGCCAACAGGCGTGGCTGGTGGTCGCTGTGGCTGTTTCTGGTGCTGTTCGGCCTGAGCCTCGGTGCCGAGCTGATTGCCAACGACAAACCGCTGGTGGTGCATTACGACAACGGCTGGTACTTCCCGGCGCTCAAGCGCTACCCGGAAACCGCGTTCGGCGGCGAATTCCCGCTGGAGGCCAACTACAAGAGCCCGTATATCCGTGAACTGCTCAAGGCCAAAGACGCCTGGGTGCTGTGGGCACCGATTCCCTACAGCTACCAAAGCATCAACTATGACCTGAAAGTCCCGGCGCCCGCGCCGCCTTCCGCCGACAACCTTTTAGGCACTGACGATCAGGGCCGCGATGTATTGGCGCGGGTGATTTACGGCTTCCGGATTTCGGTGCTGTTTGCGTTGACCCTGACCATTCTCAGCTCGATCATTGGCGTGATTGCCGGCGCCTTGCAGGGCTTCTATGGCGGCTGGGTGGATCTGGCCGGGCAGCGTTTCCTGGAGATCTGGTCCGGGTTGCCAGTGCTGTATCTGCTGATCATTCTGGCCAGTTTCGTCCAGCCGAATTTCTGGTGGCTGCTGGGGATCATGCTGCTGTTCTCATGGATGAGCCTGGTAGACGTGGTGCGTGCCGAGTTCCTGCGCGGGCGTAATCTGGAATACGTGCGCGCCGCCCGGGCGCTGGGGATGCAGAATGGCGCGATCATGTTCCGCCACATCTTGCCCAACGCCATGGTCTCGACCATGACTTTCATGCCGTTCATCCTGACCGGCGCCATCGGCACCCTGACCGCTCTCGACTTCCTGGGCTTTGGTTTGCCGCCGGGCGCGCCGTCGTTGGGTGAACTGGTGGCCCAGGGCAAATCCAACCTGCAAGCGCCGTGGCTCGGCATGAGCGCGTTTGCGGTGCTGGCATTGATGTTGAGTTTGCTGGTGTTCATCGGCGAGTCCGCTCGCGATGCCTTCGACCCGAGGAAGTGAAATGAATCAGGACAATCTGATCGAAGTGCGCGACCTGGCCGTCGAATTCGTCGTCGGCGATCACTGTCAGCGGGTGGTGGAAGGCGTCAGTTTCGACATCAAGCGTGGCGAAACCCTGGCGCTGGTCGGCGAAAGCGGCTCCGGCAAATCGGTGACCGCGCACTCGATCCTGCGGCTGTTGCCCTACCCGCTCGCCCGGCATCCGTCGGGGACCATCGAGTATTCCGGGCAAGACCTGCTGAGTCTGAAAGAGAAAACCATCCGCCACATCCGCGGCAACCGGATCGCGATGATCTTCCAGGAGCCGATGACCTCGCTCAATCCGCTGCACTCGATCGAGAAGCAGATCAACGAGGTGCTGGGCATTCACAAGGGTCTGGTCGGCAAAGTCGCGACCAAGCGCACCCTGGAATTGCTGGAGATGGTCGGCATTCCTGAGCCGCACAAGCGCCTCAAGGCCCTGCCCCATGAATTGTCCGGTGGCCAGCGTCAGCGGGTGATGATTGCCATGGCTCTGGCCAACGAGCCCGAGCTGCTGATCGCCGACGAACCGACCACCGCGCTGGACGTGACCGTTCAGCTGAAAATCCTCGAATTGCTCAAGGAATTACAGGCCCGATTGGGCATGGCGCTGCTACTGATCAGTCACGATTTGAACCTTGTGCGAAGAATTGCGCATCGCGTATGTGTCATGCAGCGCGGTTGCATCGTCGAACAGGCATCGTGCGAAGAGTTGTTCCGAGCGCCGCAGCATCCGTACACTCGGGAACTGCTGGCAGCGGAGCCCAGCGGCAAGCCGGCAACCAACGTGATTGGCCCGCCGCTGCTGCAGGTCGAGGACCTGAAAGTCTGGTTCCCGATCAAGAAAGGCTTTCTGAAAAAGACCGTCGACCACATCAAAGCGGTGGACGGGATCAATTTCAGCCTGCCTCAGGGCCAGACCTTGGGGATTGTGGGAGAAAGCGGTTCGGGCAAGTCAACGCTCGGTCTGGCGATTTTGCGGCTGATCGGCAGCAAAGGCGCCATCCGTTTTGAAGGCAAGCAGCTAGACTGCCTGACGCAGGCCGAGGTTCGGCCGTTGCGCCGGGAGATGCAGGTGGTGTTTCAGGACCCGTTCGGCAGCCTGAGTCCGCGGATGTGCGTGAGCCAGATCGTCGGCGAAGGCCTGCGGATCCACAAGATGGGCACCGAGGCGGAACAGGAACAAGCGATTATTGCGGCATTGAAGGAGGTAGGTCTGGACCCGGAAACCCGGAACCGCTACCCCCACGAATTTTCCGGTGGGCAACGGCAGAGAATCGCCATTGCCCGGGCATTAGTGCTAAAACCGGCGTTGATTTTGCTGGACGAGCCGACGTCGGCCCTCGACCGCACCGTGCAACGCCAAGTGGTGGAGCTTTTGCGTTCACTGCAAACCAAGTACAACCTGACGTATCTGTTTATCAGCCATGACCTGGCTGTCGTCAAGGCGCTGAGCCACCAGCTGATGGTGGTCAAGCAGGGCCAAGTGGTCGAACAGGGAGACGCGCAAAGTATCTTTGCCGCCCCCCAACATCCGTATACACAGCAGTTGCTGGAAGCCGCTTTCCTGGCTCCAGCCACTGCGCAATAACCTGAAAGAGAGGAGCAACACATGGGTTTTCTCGCCGGTAAGCGCGTACTGATCGTCGGTGTCGCCAGCAAGCTGTCCATCGCATCCGGCATCGCTGCCGCCATGCATCGCGAGGGCGCTGAGCTTGCCTTCACTTATCAGAACGACAAACTCAAGGGTCGTGTCGAAGAGTTCGCACAAAGCTGGGGTTCCAACCCTGACCTGTGCTTCCCGTGCGACGTGGCCAGCGATGAAGAAATCGCCAAGGTCTTCGTTGAGCTGGGCAAGAAGTGGGACGGCCTGGACTGCATCGTGCACTCCGTCGGCTTCGCCCCGGGCGACCAACTGGACGGCGACTTCACCGAAGCCACCACCCGTGAAGGTTTCCGCATCGCTCACGACATCAGCGCCTACAGCTTCGTGGCCCTGGCCAAGGCCGGCCGCGAAATGATGAAAGGCCGCAACGGCAGCCTGCTGACCCTGTCGTACCTGGGCGCCGAGCGCACCATGCCGAACTACAACGTCATGGGCATGGCCAAGGCTTCGCTGGAAGCCGGCGTGCGTTACCTGGCCGGCTCCCTGGGCCCGGACGGCACCCGCGTCAACTGCGTATCGGCTGGCCCGATTCGCACCCTCGCCGCTTCCGGCATCAAGAACTTCCGCAAGATGCTGGCCGCCAACGAAGCGCAAACCCCGCTGCGTCGCAACGTCACCATCGACGAAGTCGGCAACGCCGGCGCCTTTCTATGCTCGGACCTGGCGTCCGGCATCAGCGGCGAAATCATGTACGTAGACGGTGGCTTCAACACCACTGCGATGGGTAGCCTGGAAGAGTGATCTTTCGCTAACCCATAAAAAACCCGCCTCGACAGGCGGGTTTTTTGTGCCTGAGATTTCAGGCGTGATGCAAATCCCCTGTGGGAGCGGGCTTGCTCGCGAATGCAGAGTGCCAGTCGACATTGAAGGTGCCTGACACGCCGCATTCGCGAGCAAGCCCGCTCCCACAGGGGTTTTGTGGTTAGTCTTCGATTTGGGTCAGGCATCGGGCAAACAGCTGCTGGATCGGCTGCGTCCTCTGACTGTAGCGCTGCAACAGCACAATCTCGCGGTAGAACGTCAACTCGCCCAACGGGATAATCCTGACTTTCGCCCCATGCTCAAGCCATAACCCGGCCTCGGGCAGCAGTGAAACGCCGAGCCCGCATTCGACCATCTTCACGATGGCTTCCAGCTCATCCAGTTCCAGTGCCACCTGCACTTCAATCTGCTGTTCTCGCAAAAACCGCGTCACCAGGCGACCGCCAAATGAATTGCGGTCGTAGCGCACGTGCGGGTGGCTCGCGAGGACCTGCAACGGTTCATTGCCTTCAAGGTCCATTGGCACAATCAACACAAACGGTTCACGGCGGATAACCTGCGCCGACAGTTCCTTGGGCAGCTCGAACGGCGGCTTGATCAATATCGCCAAGTCGACCTCCCCGGTGTCTACCTGGCTCAACAGGTTCAATGACACACCCGGCACCAGTTTCGGCTCAAGCAACGGCGCCTGCTGCCTCAACCGCAACAACGCCTGAGGCAACAACCCGGTCTGGACCGTGGCTACCGCGCCAATTTTCAACTCGCCGCGATACTCGCGGACATCGTCACTAACGGCCATCCGGCTGAACGTCTCGAGGATCTCCCGCGCCATCGGCAACGCCCGTTGCCCTGCGGCATTGAGAATCGCCTGACGCCCGGTGCGATCGAACAGGCGGATGCCCAGCACCTGTTCCAGATTGCGTATCTGCGCGCTCACCGCCGACTGCGTCAGGCCGATGTGCATCCCGGCGGCCGCGAACGTGCCGTAGCGTGTCACGGCGATGAAGGTTTTCAGTTCGCGCAACATAGGCGTTCTCGATTGATCTAAATAATTTGTGCTCGACGCAAAAACTATCGTCTTTCAATCAAAAAGCATAGCGCTAAACTCAGCCTCATCTCCTGATCATCCGAGGCGAACCTAATGCAACTGTCCCCTTTTCACCTGGCCATCCCGGTTTACGATTTAGCCGCTGCCCGGCGTTTCTATGGCGAAGTGTCCGGCCTGGAAGAAGGCCGCTCCAGCGACCACTGGGTCGACTTCAACTTTTTCGGTCATCAACTGGTGATTCACCTGGCCCCGAAAAACCCTTCTCAGGAAGCCGCGCACACGAATGCCGTGGACGGTCATAACGTGCCGGTGCCGCATTTCGGTGTGGTATTGGGGATGGATGAATGGGAGACGCTGGCCGAGCGTTTGAAAGACCTGGGTACACGCTTCGTGATCGAGCCGGGCATCCGCTTTCAGGGATTGGTAGGCGAACAAGCCACGATGTTTCTCTTCGACCCGTGCGGCAACGCTTTGGAGTTCAAGGCGTTCAAAAACATCGATCAGTTGTTCGCCAAATGATCCGCCCTTCCCTTGACGCCACCACCCTCAGTGAAGCGGTGGTCAATGGCGATACGACCGCTGCCGCCATCGCCGAAGCTTTTCTTGAGCGCATCCAGGCGCAGGAGCCGGATATCCAGGCTTTCGTCTCGTTCGACGCCCAACAGGTACGCGCCGATGCTGCGCAGAACAACGGTCGTGGCCTGCTGGCCGGCGTTCCCGTAGGCGTCAAGGACATCTTCGACACTGCGGCCTACCCCACGCAATTCTTCTCGCCCATCTACACCGGCCATCAACCGTCACGGGATGCCCACGTGGTGACGCTGTTGCGCCAGGCCGGCGCGCTGATCATGGGCAAGACCCACACCACCGAGTTTGCCTACATGCACACCGGTCCGACGCGCAATCCCCACGACCTCGCTCGCACGCCAGGCAGCTCCAGCGCGGGTTCGGCGGCCGGGATGGCGGCGGGTTTCTTCGCCTTGGCGCTGGGTACCCAGACCGCTGGCTCATTGCTCAAGCCGGCATCCTACTGCGGCCTCTTCGCTTACAAACCGTCGCTGGGACTGGTGTCGCTGGAAGGTGTAAAACCGCTGGCGCCAAGCTTCGACACCGTGGGTTGGTACGGAAGATCAGTACGCGATCTGCACCTCGTGGCGCGCGTGCTGATTCCCGGTTTCGTGGTACCTGACGTCGAGCGGCGTCCACTGCGGCTAGGCTTCTGCCGCACGTCACGCTGGGATCAGGTGGACCCCGAGGTGGCCCACGCTCTGGAGCAGGCAGCCGATCAGTTGAGCCACGCTGGCCATCACGTGAGCGAACTGCAACTGCCCGACGAGTTTGCCGGTGTCTTCGACGACCATCAGCTGATTAACGATTGCGAGGGTGCCCGCTCGCTGGCAAAGGAATTTCAACGACATCGAACCCAATTGAGCCCCTCGACACTGGCCATGTTCGAGCGTGCGGCGGCGACAACCTGGGAACAGGAATCCGCTGCCAAGGTGCGACTGGCCGCGCTTTCCCCTCGCTTGAATGAGCTGTGCCAACCCTTCGACGCTATGCTCGGCGCCTCGTGCGGGATGGTTGCGCCCATGGGTCTGGAAAGTACCGGACCGTCGGATTTCATCAAGCTCTGGGGGGCGTTTGGCTGGCCGCAGGTCAATATCCCGCTGATGCGCGCGGAAGGCAGTCTACCGATCGGATTACAGCTGATTGGCAAGTTCAGGGATGACGGCCGGTTGTTGCGTACTGCCGGGTACATTGCAGCGGTTTTGCACTGCGCCACTCAAGAATGACGAGTGTCGTGCATCGCCTTATCGGCCAGGGCCAACACTACTTCGGCAGTCTGGTTTAGCCGAGCATCAAACTCGATCTGGCCAATGCTGAAGTGAATGGCAAAACTGCGATTTGCCGTGGCATTGCGCTCGGCGAGTATTTCCTCGAGGCGTGCCATGATCGCAGACAGCTCTACAACGCTCGCCCCTGTCAGTAGAGCGACAAACTCGTCGTTACCCAGTCGGCCGATCACATCGCTTTCGCGAAAGGCGATTCGCAGCAAGTCAGCAAAGGTTTTCAGGGCGTTATCGCCCTCTGCTCGACCGTACAGGTAATTGATTTGCTTGAAATTATCGAGATCGAAAAACAGTAGCGTGGCCGGTAATGCCAACTGCTGGCAGGCGTCCAGCCCTTGTTGGGCCAGCGCTGTAAACCCGTGACGGTTGGGCAGCAACGTCAACTCGTCCATACTCGCCATCTGCACGCCCATCAGCTCTTGCTCGGCCTTACGAGCCAGATCGCGCAGCAGTTCACGCTCCTTGAGTGGCGAACGCATCGGGTCTGTGCAAGCACCTCGCTTGACCGGTTTGCCTGGGATCAGCATTACTCACTCCATTGGCGGATATGCACTTTAGAGTCGTGCATATCCGGATTGACTCCCTGTTTACGGACCGCCGGTCAACTGCCCTCCACCGGACACGGCCCACCCGCGTCAGCCCACAGCTTGAATTGGCTGACGAAAATGTCGTGGGGCACCGGTACCGGCGCCCTTCCCTCGCCCGGATTCCAGCCCCAGAGCACTAGCTTGTCTTCGCTGACGTGCTTGATCAGCGCTACAAAATCTCGGTCACCATTACTGGAGCGATCCTTGATCATCACGCATAACTTATCGGCTGGCAGACCGATCCAGGCCATCTTGTGCGCTGCGGGCGGCAAGCTCCAATGCGGCGCTCCCGGTGGTGTATGCGGCCCGTAACTGGCGGGCGGATTGGACTCGGCGTGGCAGGTCGCGCAGGGCAAACCGGCAGCGCCCTTGCCGTCCATCCCGCGCACCACGCTCATCGCATGGGGAATCCCGGCGTCGAACTGCAACGGCGAATCGCCCGGGATATGACAGTTCTGGCAACGCGGGCTCTGGAAAACCTTCTGTACCGTGCCGAATGCCTTTATGGCTTCCTTGTCGTCAGCAAACAGGTGCTCGGCATACCCGGTCAGGCCGATCAGCACCACCGCGCCAAGAATCAGATGTCGTTTCATGTCACACCCCCGACAGTTGCAACGGCAGTTCCCGCAGGCGTTGCCCGGTCAGGGTGAACACCGCATTGGCCACTGCCGGTGCCGTGGGTGGGACACCGGCTTCGCCGATACCGCCGGACCTTTGGGTGCTCGGCACGATATGCACTTCAACCACCGGCATTTCGTTCAGCCGCAGCACCCGATAGTCGTGGTAATTGGATTGCACCACTTGGCCGTCCTTGAACGTCAGTTTGCTGTGCAGGGTAAAGCCGAGGCCGAAGGTGATGCAGGATTCCATTTGCGCAGCGATGCTCATCGGGTTGACCGCAATCCCGCAGTCCACCGCGCACACTACCCGGTGCACGCGGATTTTCAGGTTGTCCTGGGACACTTCTGCAACCTGGGCCACGTAACTGCCGAATGACTCATGCACCGCCACGCCCAACGCGTGGCCGTCTGGCAATGGCGCCTTCCAGTTGGCTTTCTCGACGGCAAGGTTCAGCACACCCAAATGCCGTGGATGCGCCTTGAGCAAGGTTCGTCGGTATTCCACCGGGTCCTTTCCGGCCGCTTCCGCCAGTTCGTCGATCAACGACTCCATGACAAACGCCGTGTGGCTGTGCCCCACCGAACGCAGCCACAACACGCTGATGCCCGTTGTCGGTGAGTGCAGTTCCACTTGGTGATTGGCCATGCCTTCAAGGTAAGGGCTGTCGGCAACGCCTTCGACCGACGTCTTGTCGACACCGTCCTTGACCATGGTCGCCTCGAGCATGGTGCCGGCCATGATCGACTGACCGACCATCACATGCTTCCAGGCCATGGGCATGCCGCCAGCGTCCAGGCCGATGCGTGCCTGATGCAGGAATGCCGAGCGGTAATAACCGCCGCGCACGTCGTCCTCCCGGGACCAGACGGTTTTCACCGGCGCGCCTGCTGCCTTGGCGACCTGCACGGCTTCTGCGACAAAATCCGAGGTCGGATTGGCCCGACGACCGAAGCCGCCGCCGAGGAACTCAGTGTGGATTTCAACCTGTTCGGGTTTGAGCCCGGTGATCTTGCCCGCGATCATTTGATCCAGGGTCTGGAACTGCGTGCCGGTCCAGATCTCGCACTTGTCCTTGGAGATTTTCACCGTGCAATTGAGCGGTTCCATCGGTGCGTGGGCCAGGTACGGCACGCTGTACTCGACGTCGATGGTCTTGGCGGCTTTGCCCAGTGCAGCACTGGTATCGCCCGCCTTACTGGCCGAGGTACCGGGGGTGGCCGCGAGTTTGCGGAAACTCTCCAGCAGTTTCTGACTGTCGAGGCCGGCGTTCGGCCCCAGATCCCACTCGACTTTCAGCGCATCGCGCCCAAGCTTCGCCGCCCAGTAATGGTCGGCAATCACCGCCACGCCAGTAGGCACCTGCACCACTTTGTGCACGCCCGGCACAGCCAGCGCCTCGGCGCCTTCGAAGGATTTGACGCTGCCGCCGAACACCGGCGAACGGGCAACCATGGCCGTCATCAAGCCATCGAATTGCACGTCCATGCCGAACTTGGCCCGGCCGGTGATTTTCTCTGGGGTGTCCAGGCGCTTGGTGGGTTTGCCGATGAGTTTCCAGTCCTCGGCCTCCTTGAACATGATCGAAGCCGGATCCGGAATCGGCAGCTTGCCGGCGTCGTCCGCCAGTTCGCCGTAGGTCGCGCGTTTGTCGCCGGCAATGACCACGCCTGACTCGGTGTGAATCGCCGAGGGCGCGACGTTGAAACGCTTGGCCGCCGCATCGATCAGCATCAAGCGCGCTGCCGCGCCGGCCTGCCGATAGCGATCGAATTCCATCCAGGTCGAGGTCGAGCCGCCGGTGATCTGCATCCCGCCGAACCCTGCCATGCCGTAATCCGCCGCCGACGCGGGTGAATGTTCGACGCGGATTTTCGACCAATCGGCGTCCAGCTCTTCGGCAATCAACATGGTCAGGCCGGTCCAGATGCCCTGGCCCATTTCCGAGTGGCCGAGCAGTACGGTGACGACGTTGTCGTTGCCGATCCGTAAAAACGCATTCGGCGCGAAAATATTGCCTTCATTCTCCGCCCCCAAAGCAAAGCGATGAGCGCCGGGGATGACGAACGCCACCACCAGACCACCGCCCAACAGTGCGCTGCCCTTGAGAAAACCGCGACGTGACACAGGGCTGATGCTGTTCATGGTTCAGACTCCCGTCAACGAGGCATCAGCCGATCTCGGCGGCGCGTTTGACCGCTGCACGGATCCTTGGGTAGGTGCCGCAGCGGCAGATATTGCCGGAGAGCGCCTGATCGATGTCGCTGTCGGTCGGTTTGGGGATCTTCGCCAGTAACGCGGCGGCGGACATGATCTGCCCGGACTGGCAGTAACCGCACTGCACCACGTCGAGTTCGGCCCAGGCTTGCTGCACCGGGTGCGAGCCGTCGGTTGACAGGCCTTCGATGGTGAGGATTTTTTGCCCGTGGGCCACTGCGGTGACGGGCGTGATGCAGGAACGCAGCGGCGCACCGTCGACGTGCACGGTGCAGGCGCCGCACTGGGCCATGCCGCAACCGAATTTGGTGCCCGTCAGGTGCGCGACATCGCGCAGGACCCAGAGCAGCGGCATGTCCGCGGGGACATCCAGCTCCTGATCCTTGCCATTGATGTTCAGGGTCAGCATTGCGAATTCCTCAGACTCACGGTGTTCTGAAGGGGCGTCGCTGTGACAACAGAATGCCTACGCGCGCCTCGGGTGATCCCTTCAGCTAAGCGCAAATTGCCGGTTGAGACGGGTTCATCGACCACCGGTCACATGAAGAAGACTGAAATGGCGCGCTCTGTAGCAGCTGTCGTTGTGGCGAGGGGATTTATCCCCGTTCGGCTGCGAAGCAGTCGTGAAACCTGTGATCGCGGTTTTCCTGAAACACCGCATCATCTGATTTCACGACTGCTGCGCAGCCGAACGGGGATAAATCCCCTCGCCACAACGGCAGATACGGACAGGGTTGAGGTTTAGAAATCGGTGGAGACCGACACTTCACGCCATGTCTGCAACTCATCGGCGACGAAGGCGTTCTTGGCTTCGATCGCCGCGACGCAGTCACTGCCCAGCGGTAAGCGCAGCGGTGCTTTTTTCGCTTCCACCAGGGTGATCATGGTCTGCGCGAGCTTGTCCGGGTCGCCCGGCTGATTCAGGGTCACGGCCTTGGCAATTTTGCGTACTTCACCCGCGGTGCTGTCGTAGTCGGCAATCGTTGACGGGGGTTCCACCAGCGAATTGCCTTCGAGGAATTCGGTGCGGAAGTATCCAGGCTCGACAACCGTGACTTTGACCCCCACCGGCGCCAATTCGGCGTGCAGCGCCTCGCTCAGCCCTTCAACGGCAAACTTGGTCGAGCAATAGACGCCGAAGCCCGGCCCCGACGCGTAACCGCCCACCGATGACAGATTGATCACGTGCCCACTGCGAGCGGCGCGCATGTACGGCAGGACGGCGCGAGTGACGTTCAGCAAGCCGAAGACACTGGTTTCGTACACACGTCGCACCTCGTCGGCGCTGGCTTGTTCCACCGCGCCCAGCAAGCCGAAGCCCGCGTTGTTAACCAGCACGTCGATACGCCCGAAGTGATCGATGGCCGCCTTGGCGACGGCAACGCCTTGCGCTTCGTTGGTCACATCGAGGGACACGGCGAGCAACGCGGATTGAGTGCCGAAACGCTGGGTGACGCTGCTGGCATCACGAGCGGTAGCCACCACCGCATCGCCATTGGCCAGTGCAGCGGCGGCGATCTTTGCGCCGATACCGCGGGAAGCGCCAGTGATGAGCCAGACACGTTTGAAGGTGGGGGAAGTGGTCATGATCGAGTTCCTTGTTTGGGTTGGGGTGAGCACAAGGTACGCAGGAAGATTGGTCGGAAAAATACCCTCGTGTTACAAGCACTATGAAACTGTCTTTCATAATGACGCCGACATGAATCACGACCCGTTCGATGGCTTGACCGAGTTTCTGGCGGTGGCCGAGCATAAAAGCTTCACCGTTGCCGCCACCCGGTTGGCGGTGACGCCCACGGCGGTCAGCCACGCGATCAAACTGCTGTAGCGGCGCAGCGGCGTATTGCTGTTCCAGCGCACGACTCGCCGAGTGGCGTTGACCGAGGCCGGTGCCAGCCTGTTCGCCCGTCTGCGCCCGGCGGCCAGATCAACCGATGGGCACGCTGCGCATCACCGCGCCGCGCTTGTCCGGCGCGTTGTTGATCGAGCCACTGATGCCGCTGTTCCGCCAGGCTTATCCGCAGGTCAGCCTCGACATCTCCCTGGACGACGCCACGGTCGATCTGATGGAGAGCGGATTCGATGCCGGGATTCGGCTGGGAGAGTCCATCGAGAAAGACATGATCGCCGTGCGCCTGACACCGGACCTGCAATGGTCGGTGGTGGGTTCGCCGGCTTACTTCGCCAAGGCCGGCAAACCGCTCAGCCCGGAAGCGCTGACCCGGCATGAGTGCATCGGCTTCCGCTTCGCCAACTCCGGCAGCACGCATCGCTGGGAGTTTCGCCGTGACGGGCGAGACTTCACGGTGGGCGTCGAGAGTGGCGTGATTGTCAATGATCGCAAGCTCTGATCTCCGCAGCCCGAAACGGGCTCGGACTCGCTTACGCCTGCAATCTGGAGATCATCGACGAGCTGGCGAACGGTCAACTGGAGCGAGTGCTGCAGCCGTTTGTGCCGTTGAGTTCGGCGTTGTACCTGTATTTCCCGAGCCGCACCCAGACTCAACCGAAACTGCGCGCCTTCATCGATATGGCCACGCAGTGGATCGCTGAACGCGGTGGTCTGGGGCGTTAGAGCCTCGGCTTGAGCAAGATGCCGGTGTAGTGCATGAGAAACAGGCCGAAAGCACTGCTCCAAAGGAGCGCTGAGAGGCCCAGCCCCAGCCCGAAAAACGGTACAACAAACACCCGGCTCACACCGGCGATCACCAGTAAGGCAAAACCCAGCACCACGGTGTTCGATGGCTGCAACAGTCGCCCGGTATGACCCAGGCTGACCCGCGCAATCATTGCCAGTATCAGCCCGCCGATACCACCGACGGCCAATGAGTGCGTGGCCAGACTTTGTTGCGGCATCAAGCCGGTGTGCCACAACGCCATCGCCAACGGGGCAACCACCAGCCAGGCATAAGCGAGGTACAGCGACCAGAGCAGCGGTACGCGCCAAAGGCCCCGATCATGCCAGCGCAACAAGCGCAGCAGGTGCAACGCGCCCATCAGCAGAAACAACGCCCCCAGCCAGGGTCTGGGAGCATCGTTCAACCCACCGGCAAAGGACATGGCCGCGAGCAGGCTGCTCAGCAACAACACTTTGGTTGGCAACGGGTGAGCGGCGGGTGCGGCGGCACGGTTCAAGCCGCGCTGGATAAAGAAGGGAATGACCCGGCCACCAATCACCGTCATAAGCGCCGCCACTAGCCACAAGGCCGCCAACACGCCACGCCGTTGCAGGCCCGCGTCATCCATCGCGATCCCCCACAACGTCATGCCCTGACAACCAGCCATCAGCGCAATCACCAACAGAATCGGGTAGTTGTCGCGCTTGCCGGCGGCCACCAGATCCCGTCCAATCGCCCAGGCCAGAAGCGGTAGAAACGGCACTTGCAACACCAGCAGCACGCTATCGGAAACGGGTAGCAACCAGGCCAGTCGCGCCAGCAGCCATACCAGCACAAGCCCCATCAAGGGCCAGCCGTTGAGGCCAGGGCGTCCGGTCCAGTTGGGCACTGCGGTAAGCAGGAACCCGGCGATAATTGCCGTGGCAAAACCAAACGGCATTTCATGCCGGTGCCAGGCCAGCATCCCGCCAACAGGTTGCGCATCGGGCAGTCGCCCGTAGAGCCAAAGCGCCCAGATCGCCACCGCGATCGCAGCAAACCCGGCACCTGCCAAAAAGAACGGTCGAAAGCCGAGACTGAAGACTGGCGCAGCGGCGAGTCGGCGCATCAGGCGACCGCCCCGACCAGGCCTTTACCCAAGCGATGCTGGGCCAGCAGGCGCATAACGTAGCCAATTTTGAGCAAGGTCGGCCCGATAATGGTCATGGCATGCATCGTCACCAGGGCGACAATCGGCAAATGACCGTCGTAGAGGTAAGCGCCGTAGATACCCATCAAAAGCAGCGCCAGGCCAGCGCCAAGTACGCGACTCGACAAGTGCAGAACGTTCTGAGGATTGATGAAGAAATCGAACATTTTCCGTACTCCTGAAGCAGTTCAGTTGTACGTTTTACTTATCAAGTCTCGTGCCAGTTTTTTTATCCATTTAAATCAGTAACCTGAAGAAAATAGAGTCATATCGACCACTTGCCGAAGTAGTCTGTATGACTCACACAATTGTCATTTTGACTCAGACACATCTATACCTGCGGGCAAATGTCGATCTACGGTCCAGCCAATCGACTACAAGCTGGCTACGCTGATAATCCAGCATGTGTAACTCGTAGAGGAGCACCACCATGCAGCGCGTACAAAAACTGACTCCCTGCCTCTGGTTCGACAATCAGGCCGAAGAAGCGGCGAAGTTTTACTGTTCGATCTTCGATCATTCAAAAATCACCGCCCTCACTCACTACGGCAAGGCCGGCCAAGAGGTTCATGGCATGCCTGAAGGCTCGGTGCTGACGGTCAGTTTCGAACTCGACGGACAGCCGATGACAGGCCTGAATGGCGGTTCGGTTTTCACATTCAGCGAAGCGGTTTCATTTCAGGTCAATTGCCAGACCCAGGATGAAGTCGACCATTTCTGGGGCGCCCTTTCCGCCCATCCAGAGAACGAGCAGTGCGGGTGGGTCAAGGACAAATTCGGTTTGTCCTGGCAGATCGTGCCGGTCGCCATGATGGACATGCTGAAAGACCCCGACACGAAGAAATCACAACGCGCCATGCAAGCCATGATGCAGATGAAAAAACTCGACATCGCCGCACTGCAGCGAGCCTTTAACGGCGAGAGCTAATACACTCCGTTGCTGGCCTGCCGAGGACACTGACGATGAAGCACACCGTTGCCAAAGACGCTGACAAAGCACCCCGCTTCTGGCGCGACGATGCCCTGCCCTTCATCGAAGCCCGATCCATCGCCGACGGCCGGGAGGTTTGCTACACCCGGCATGCCCACGAGCACTTTTCCATCGGTGCGATCACCGCCGGGCGCAGTACCTACCTTCATGAGCAAGCGCAGTTCCAGGTCAGCGCCGGCACCGTGGTGTTGATGAACCCCGATGATGTCCATGCCTGCAATCCCATCGACAACCAGCCGTGGTCATACTTGATGTTGTACGTCGAGACGCCCTGGCTGACCGATTTGCAACATCAGTTCGGCTTCAGCCAGGAGTTGGCGTTTCGGCGGTTTTCCGTTACCCACACCCGCGATGTCAACCTGTTCGCAGGCCTGAACGATTTGTACGAAATACTGGTTGATCCGCTGCAGGACGTGTTGTGCAAACACAGTGCGGCGGTGGAGTTTTTTACCGATGTGCAACAGCGGCTCAACCCGATCGATCAACCGCTGCGCGAGCCCAATTTCAAGCTGGAACGGGCCGCCGACTACATCCGCGACCACTGCACACGCCAGCTCAAGCTCGAGGACATTTGCGAGGCGGCTCAACTGTCGCCGTCCTACCTGATTCGCGCCTTCAAACACCATTACGGCATGACGCCCCACGCCTTTCTGGTCAACCGGCGCATCCAGTTCGCCCGTGATCAATTGCGCAACGGCAAGTTGATTGCCGATGTAGCGCTGGAAGCGGGATTTGCGGATCAGGCGCATTTTCAGCGGGTATTCAAACAGCATCTGGCGGCCACACCGGGGCAATATCGAGGCTGATCAGGGTAACAACAGGTACGCCGCACACACCGCCAACAGAAACGCCATGATCCGGTTGAACAGGCGCATGCCCGCAGGATTGCTCAAGTAACCTTGCAAAAAGGTGCCAGCGTAAGCCCAGCAACCAACGGATACGTAGCAGATTACCAAGTACACCGCCGCGAACTGCCAGACCAACCGCGCCTCGCCATCCGCGACGAAGGCGCCCATCCCCGCTACACACGCCAGCCAGGCTTTCGGGTTGAGCCATTGCATCACCGCGCCATACAACAGCGACGGTGCCCGGCGCGACTTTTTTGCATCGATTCGACCATCGTCCGCCGCCAGCTTCCAGGCCATGAACAACAGAAACGCCACACCCGCCAGTTGCACCACCCGCGTCAGCGCCGGCCACAGCTGCAACACCTCATGCAAACCCAGGCCCATCAACACCAGCAATAAAACGAACCCCAGCGTGGCCCCGGCCACATGCCGCTGACTGGCGCGAAAACCGAACTGCGCCCCCGAACTCAACGCAACAATGTTCACCGGCCCCGGCGTTATCGACGCCACCAGGGCAAATGTCGCCATGGAAATAATCAGACTCATCGCACACCTTCTTCAATTCAGGGAAACCAGCGCTCAAGGTACTGAGCGCCCTGCCCTGCGTATTGAAGAAAACTGCCCAATGCCCATGGGGATTTGTTGATGTCGCACGCTTCGTGTAATTGAGTGGACTCGCCCAAGCCGAGGCGTCTGTGCGCCACGGTGGCATTCTTATAGAAGCCAACGACAGCGAGGGCGAGTCCATTCAATTACAGGACTCGCGGCGTGCCTTTTGTGATCAATCATCCTCGTGCAACTTGATGCCCCGAGCATGCAGCAGATGAGGCACGATCAGCACCAGCAGCGTCAGCGCGAGGAACGACGCGGCGATGGGTTGCGTCAAAAATATCATCCAGTCCCCTTCGCTGATGGACAGCGCATTGCGCAGCTGCTTTTCAGCCATCGGCCCCAGCAGCATGCCCACGATCACTGGCGCGACAGGGAAATCGAAACGCCGCATCAGCACCCCTCCCCAACCGATTGCCAGCATCAGCAGCAGGTCAAACGAAGAGTGGCGCATGCCGTACACGCCGATGGTGGCAAACACCAGAATCCCGGCATTCAGATAC
Organism: Pseudomonas sp. BGI-2; assembly: GCF_004310295.1. Lineage (GTDB taxonomy): Bacteria > Pseudomonadota > Gammaproteobacteria > Pseudomonadales > Pseudomonadaceae > Aquipseudomonas. The sequence goes on from NZ_SISB01000050.1 coordinate 33,821, forward strand.
GGTCGGGGAATCTGCAACAGCTTGACCCACAACCCCACCAACGGCAGGTTTAATACCAGCAGGATGACGTTGCCGATGTACAGGGAAGCGACAAGTGTCCAGACCAGATCACCCGATGTCTGGAACAGCATCGGCCCCGGCTGCAGGTTGTAGTTCTGGAACGCCGCCAACAGGATCGCCGCCGTGGCGGACGTCGGGATACCGAGCGTCAGCAGCGGCACCAGAGAACCGGTAGCGCTGGCATTGTTGGCCGCCTCGGGACCGGCCACCCCTTCGATGGCGCCCTCGCCCTTGCTGCCTGCGAACTCTTTCGGAAACTTGCTCAGTTTGCGTTCGGCGGAATAGGACAAGAAGGTCGGAATTTCAGCACCACCCGCCGGAATCGAACCGAACGGGAAACCGATCAGTGTTCCCCGCAACCAGGCGGGAATCGAGCGTTTCCAGTCAGCGCGTGTCATCCACAACGACGTCAACCGGTGCCGACCCGATGCTTCTTCTTTTTGATAAAGCAGGCTGTACAACGCCTCGCCCACCGCAAACAAGCCGACCGCCACGAGCACCACTTCGATGCCATCCACCAACTCCGGCACACCCAAGGTGTAGCGGGCAATGCCCGAGGTCGAGTCCAGGCCGATCAAGCCGATGGTCAGGCCAATCCCGAGCGAGGCGAACCCCCGCAGCATCGAAGCGCCGAGCACTGCCGACACAGTCGTGAAGGACAGCACCAGAATCGCAAAATACTCCGCAGGGCCAAAATTGAGCGCCAGCGTGGCAACGATGGGGGCAAACAGGGTGAGCAGAACCGTCGCGATGGTGCCGGCGACAAACGAACCGATAGCCGCCGTCGCCAAGGCCGGCCCTGCCCGTCCGTTCCGGGCCATGAGGTTGCCTTCCAGGGCCGTGACCATGGACGACGATTCCCCGGGCGTATTAAGCAGGATGGACGTGGTCGAACCGCCAAACTGTGCGCCGTAGTAGATGCCGGCGAACATGATCAGCGCCCCGGTAGGATCGACCTTGGCGGTGATCGGCAACAGCAGCGCAACGGTCAGTGCAGGTCCAATCCCCGGCAAGACACCGATGGCCGTGCCGAGCAAGCAGCCGATAAATCCCCACATCAGATTGATCGGGGTCAGCGCGGCGGCAAAACCGACGGCCAGGCTTGAGAGAATATCCATCGAGTTTATCTCCTTGGGCCGGGGTCAGAGCCAGGCGTTGATCAGGGGCGGCAGGGAAACCCCGAGCCCGGCGTTGAACAGCCAGTAAATCGGCAGCGTCAAGGCAATGCCGATGGCCAGGTCCCGCACCGGGCGGCGACTGCCAAAACCCCGGGCCGAACAGGCAAACAGCAACCCGGCCGACAGGACGAAGCCGATGAGGTTAATCAGCACGGCCACGGCCACGAGACCCGCGGTGACCCAGGCGGCCCCGAGCATGCCGCCGGGCAGCGCTTTGGCAGACTCGTCATCGTGGTCCGCCAATTCGCGAAAACCACCGGTCACGGACTGATAACACAGCAACAGGCCGACGACGCCAAGGAACACCGCCAACGCGTAGGGGTAGACATGAGCGCCCAGAATGACGAACCCCATCTCCTCAGGAAAGCGGTAGGCGCCGAACGCCAGTACGGCACTGATGGCGACCACACCCAAGCCGATCGCCAGTTGTACCGGAATGAATGTGCGAGGTGGGTTCATTTTATCAACCCGACCTCGACCAACATCCCATGCAGGCGCACGTGCTCTGCGTCGACGAATTTGCCGAACTCATCGCCGGTCAGGACGTTGGGTGCCCATTTATTGGTCTCGACATTGGCTTTCCAGCCATTGCTTTCGGCGGCGGCCAAGACGGCGTCGGTCACTTCCTTGCGCTGCTCGGGGGTGAGGCCCGCCGCACCGTAAACACCCCGCCAGTTGCCGATAATCACGTCGTAGCCGCTTTCTTTCAGCGTCGGCGCATCGATACCGGCAATACGCTCGGGCGCGCCGATGGCGAGCACACGGAACTGGCCGTTCCTGATGTATTGGCCCAGTTCGGCGTAACCGCCGGTGATCACCTTGATCTGACCGCCCAATACCTGAGCCACGACTTCACCCCCACCGGCGAACGCCACGTAGTTCACCTTGTTGACGGGGATACCCATTCTGCTGGCCAGATCGGCGATGCCGATGTGATCAATCGAGCCCTTGGAGCCACCGCCCCAAGTGATGCTGGAGGGTTTTTCCTTGAAGGCTTTGAGCAAGTCGTCCAGGGTTTTGAACTCGGACTCCTTGCGCACGGCAATCACGTTGTATTCGGTAAACAGCCGTGCGATCGGCGTCACGTCCTTCAAGGTGATTGGCGGTTTGTTCTGTTCAATACCCGCGACCATGATCGCGCCGACAACCAGCAGTGCATTCGGATCGCCCTTGGTGCTGTTGGCAAATTGCGCCAGCCCCAACGTGCCGCCGGCCCCGCCCTTGTTCTCGAAGGTGACGGATTTGGCCGCTTTGGCCTCGACCAGGGCTTTGCCCAGATCTCGTGCAGTCTGGTCATAGCCGCCACCAACCGAGCCCGGGGCCATGAACTTGACGGTGTCCAGCGCAAAGGCCGGTGTAGTGAGCGCCGCAGCGGTAATCGCAACTGCGATGGAGCGGCTGAATCGACGGAACAAGGCGAGCATATGGAGTCTCCCGATATCATTTTTTTGGGTGCCGATTGAATCTCGCTCAGGAGCAAACCCTGCTCACTGAACATGCGTCTGTGAACAAGCGTAGGTCATGGTTGTGTTTATGGCGTCTTGTTAAGACTCGGGTACTTCGACGGGGGCTGGTGGCGCGGCCTGCGGGCGTTTCGCCAGGCGGATCTTGCGGGCTATGTCCACAAACGGCGTGACGATCAGGCTGTAGACCGTCAGGTAGCGTTCGTGATCCGCTTCATCGGTACCGAAGCGGATGGCTTCCGGCTTCGATGTGGTGACGTAGAGCGTTCCGAACATCCAGTCCCAGAGTGACAGGTTGACTCCGAAGTTCTTGTTGATGTGTCGGGCCGCGTCACTGTGGTGAATCTGGTGCTGGGCCGGACTGTTCAACACATGCTCGAACACTGGCCCGAACGATAGCCAGACATGGGTATGACGCAGGTTTGCGGCAAGACCGTTGAAGATCAGTACCAGCCAGGTCACGCCAAACAAGGTGTAACGGCTGATCTCGCCACCGCAGGCGTACCAGAAGACGCCGGCAAAGGCCGCGATGCAGACGGTATTCGTCAGCTTTTCAACAATTTTTTCCACGAAGTGAACCCGGCTTGCAGTGGCGGGGACCAGAACGGGTGCCGAATGATGGACCTTGTGAAACTCCCACAACCATCGTGAATGAAAGGCCCGGTGTACCGAATAGTTGGCAAAATCCTTGACCAGAAACACCCCCAATCCGAACAGCAGCGAGAGTGAGAGGTGGTCCCCGACTTGCACCCGTGCGCCCCAAAGGTTGGTCATGAAGCGGACGTAGTCCCCGGAACGCAGGATGTACGGGTCCACCAGACCGACGATGGGCAACACCAGCGACACTTTCAGGATGGCGCGGACGAAGTAGTAGCGGTAATCCAGCAACGCCGAGCGGTGCAAATGAACCCGGGTCCCGCCGATGAATTGCCCGAAAGTACGCGCGTCGGTCAGCCCGCGGGATTTCCTGAAGCGAAACAGGCCGTAGGCAACGCCGTAGGAGGACAACAGAAACACCAGGCCGAAGCGGCCGTTCAAATCGAAGATGCCAAGAAACTGGTCGGTGACCGGCGTAATCACCCACAGAAACAGGTAGTCATAGAAAAGCGCAAGAACATCCACAAGCAGTTGGCCTCCGTCAACGAGAAGAAAGTGTATATCAGATCGCTAGAGTGGTGAATGGCCCGCCCCCTGCGCAAGACACAAGCGGGCTTGCGCGCGAAGAACGATAACGCGGTGTACCTGCCAGTCATCCGGCTTTGGTCAGCTATGGCTCCGCTACGTATAAGCCCCCACCACCCGCCTCACTTTCTCCAGCGCCACTGCAAGCGCGTCCATGTCCACCGAGCCCAGGGCCAGGCGAATCGCGTGCGGCACATGGACCGAAGTCGCAAACGGTTCGGCGGTTGATACCGCCACCTGCTCGCGCATCAACGCCATGGCGATCTGGTCCGCCCGTGCGTCTTCCGACAAGGGCAGCCAGATGAAGTAGGAAGATGGATGGCGCACGAAATGCAGGCCGGCCAGGTGCTTGTCGGCCAGGGCCTGCCGGGCTTGTGCATCTGCGCGCTTTTGCGCCTCCAGCAGGCTGACAGTTCCGTCATCGATCCACGCGCAGGCAATCGCAGTCATCACCCCGGGCGTATTCCAGGTGGTCGCCCTGATCGTGCGCTCCAGTGCGGCCACCGTTTGCACGGGTGCTGCGACGAATCCGACACGTAACCCGGTGGCGACGCTTTTGGAAAATCCTGAAACGTACACCGTCCTTTCAGGTGCCATTTGCGCAATGGGTGGCAACGAATCTTCCGCCAGAAACGCGTACGCAGCGTCCTCGATGATGTGCAGGTCGTGCTTGCGTGCAATCGCCACGAGGTGCTCACGTTGATCCGCTGCCATCACCCATCCCAACGGATTGTGCAACGTCGGCATGGTGTAGAGGGCACGTACCGAGCGGCTCCGGCAGAGCTTTTCGAGTGCATCGAGATCAGGCCCGGTGTCAGTGCCAGGAATGGGCACGACTTCAAGATGCAGCGTTTCAGCCAGCACCTTGAACCCCGGATAGGTCAAGGCATCAGCCGCGATCACATCACCCGGTTGCAGCAGCGCCATCAGGGCCACCGTCAATCCGTGCTGAGCGCCACTGACAAGCAACACCTGCTCGGCCTGGACCGTCAGTCCGCGCGCCTCCAGATGGCGCGCGACCGATGCCCGCTCGTGCGGACGGCCCGCGTGCGGTTGGTAGCGCAGATGGGATTCCAGGTCGCCGGACAACGCGAGCTGACGCAAGGCTGTGCGCAGCAGATCGGCCTGCCCCGGTACGGACGGATAGTTGAAGTTGAGGTCGATCATCCCCGCCACAACGCTGGGCTGGTGGATGCCCAGACTCGGTGGCAGTGAAGTCTCGCGGACGAAAGTACCGCGCCCCGTTTCGCCACTGACCAGGCCCATGGCCTCCAGCTCCCCATAGACCCTGCTTGCAGTGACCAGGGCCAATCCGTGGGTAGCGGCAAGCAGACGGTGAGTCGGCAAGCGCGTGCCCGGCAACAACCGCCCTGAACGGATATCGGCTGCAAAGGCATCCACCAGCGACTTGTACCGGGAGCGAGGCATAGGGAAATGTATCCATGACAATTTTTTGATTGTATCGATAGTCGGTCATACGATGCGCCTCATGCAACCCGACACATGAGTGGACGCGAAATGGAACGGACATCGAAGCTGCACAACCAGACGTTGGAAAAGAATACGAGCGGGTTAATCAATGGGCTGATCGGCGTAGTGATCTTCAGCGGTTCGCTGCCCGCGACTCGGGTGGCAGTGCTGGAATTCGACCCGGTCTTTCTGACCGTGGCCCGAGCCACCATCGCTGGCGTGCTGGCGCTGTGCATTTTGTGGCTGTTCGAGGAAAAGCGGCCTGCGCGAAACCAATTGTTGCCCTTGGTTATCGTCGCGATGGGCGTGGTGGTCGGGTTTCCGCTGCTGACCGCGCTGGCGCTTCAGTACGTGACGTCCGCGCATTCCATTGTCTTCGTCGGTATGTTGCCGCTTGCGACCGCCGCGTTCGGTGTGTTGCGCGGTGGCGAGCGGCCCCGGCCGGCGTTCTGGTTCTTCTCTGTTTTGGGCAGCCTGCTGGTGGTCGGATTCGCCGTTTCCCAAGGACTGACCGCCTCGCCGACAGGCGACATCCTGATGCTGTTGGCCATCCTTGCCTGCGGCCTCGGCTATGCCGAAGGCGCGAAGCTGTCCAAAACACTGGGCGGCTGGCAGGTGATTTCATGGGCGCTGGTGTTGTCGCTGCCGATTGTCGCCCCGCTGACCTGGTGGCTGACGCCCCCTTCGTTCTCGGGGATCAGTGCGCCGGCGTGGTTGAGCCTGGCGTACGTGTCGCTGTTCAGCATGCTGATCGGTTTTGTATTCTGGTATCGCGGGCTGGCACAGGGAGGGATTGCGGCCGTTGGACAGCTTCAACTGCTTCAGCCTTTCTTTGGGTTGGCGCTGGCGGCCACGTTGCTTCACGAGCAGGTCAGCATCGGCATGCTGGGGGTCACCGTTGCGGTGATCATGTGTGTGGTGGGTGCGAGGAGATTTGCGAAATAACGCCCCGGCACCCGGCAAAGCCCGCAGGTCTTGTGGCTACCAAAAACCCCCAGTGATCGGCAAACCACAGCGGGTTTTCTTCGCGTTTAAAACACCGCGAGCCGCTGCCATGCCATTTCTGACCCTGATTGACGGCCAGATATCAGTTACCCATTACCACAGCAGACCGCACCTACTTGGGCAGATCAATTTTATCCAACACCCGTTTCGCGGTGATCTCCGCCACCATGATGCTGTTGGAAATGCCCAGCAGCGCATAACGCGATTCACCCTCCAGATGATCCACCAATTGATGGACCATCACATCGACCGAGGCCAGGGTCTCGACCAGATAAACCGCCAATGTTTCGGCCGTAGCCTCGGGGTCCACTGAAAACAGAGTACTGCGTGTGCGCGGGGTGGACTTGATGTCCGCATTCGAGGGGAAGCGGAAGTCGAGCGCCCGCTCGGCGGCATCGTTGAGCTTCTTGGAGTCGGTGGATTCGTACGGGGAAACGTCGTCCGTTTCCAGGGGATTGGGTGTGGCTTTGAACATGGTGATGCTCCTTGATTAGCGGAGCCGCCACCGTTCGCGGTCAAACGAACAGAGGTGGCAGCTGTACGCGGGTTGACCGACCGGAAATCAAGGAATCCGGCACACCCGAAGATGTCCCACGCACAGCCACCGCAAAAAAGCCGGAAGCTTTTCCTGGTCACTGGTACGCCTTGATTGAATCGGACGGTCAAGTCCGGACGCTAAATTGGCAGCGACCCGGAAACGATAGAGACCAGGCCCAAGGCGCACAAGCCGGCGGATTCTGGCGCAGCCGTAGGCAACGGCGCAAGGATTTGTAGCTTTCAGGAAGTAAACTTGATGGCGATTAAACGCGCCCCCTCAAATCATGTTGAATGGGCGGTCGCGCACTCATTACGAGCAACGAAATTGTACTGCGGTATGCGCGCGCCGCTTTACGGAAAAAGCCCTCTGCCGTCCATGATAAAAATATCGCTCTCGTTTCTAGAGACCTGTCATGGACCTCGCCACGCTCACGCTGTTTCTCCCCGCCTGGTCAGGGTCGGTCGGCTGCTGGTGTTTGCCGGGATGATCGCCCTCGCATCGACCGGGTTGGCGGTGGTGCTGCAAACGGCCCCCGGATCGGCGCGCCATAATTGCCACGCCAGGTAAAACAGATACGCCGCGGCCACAATTTTGATGGCGTAGAACAGCAACTCGGAATGTGCTGCCATCGATGGCGACCAGATGTTCTCAAGATCGCGGGGTGTTACAGGCCGGCCAGTATCGGCTGGAATGGCACCTTCAAAACCCATATTGACCAGGTCGAGTTCGTCGACAAAGACGTCGACTACGCGCACCGGATTAGTATCGCTGACGTAGTCGTCGAGGCTCTCGGGAAGTAAGGTGCCTTTGCCTCGATGTTCACCTTGGATAAAGCGCTTCATGGGCGATCCCTGCGATGAAATCCTCAGAAATCATACAAGTGTTCGCGAAGGCGTTTTACACACTCCGGGCCGATTGTTGCCTATCATGGAAGGGCTGCGATCGGCCTGCCGAGATGTCTAACTCAGGCGATAACACCGGACCTGAAGCCAGCATTACCGGCACAAAACAGACGCTTTTTACATTTTGATTTCAGATCTGAAAATGGTTCAAAACTGGCTTATGCAGCACTCAAACCAATCCAGCCGTGAACCCCCACGTATAATCCGACCCCGATGATCAACACGCTGGACAAATAAGGTGCGCGACGCGCAACTGCGCCAAGCCAAGGCCAGCGATTGGAAGCTTGCTTAGCGCCAATGGCCGCCGCCGCACCGACGGATACCAATGTAAGCGCCAAACCAAGGCTGAAACACAATACCAGCACGCCTCCCAAGGCGACTTCCTTGACCTGAAGGCAGAGCAGCAGAACGGTAATAGCCGCTGGACAGGGAATCAGCCCCCCGGTCAACCCGAACATAATGATCTGGCCAGTGGTGACCTCACGATTGGTGAAGCGCTTACGGATATCGTTGGCATGGGCACGCTCATGCGCATCCTGATAACCGTCAATCGACAGTTCCAGGCCTTCCAGTTCGGAATGCTCGTGACTGTGTCCGTGCTCCTGATAATCCAGATCGTAATCATGGGAATGGCCCGCATGCCCAAGACTCAAACGAGCACTAAAGTCATGAGGCTCAGGAATATCGGCGGTCGATTCGAGGAAACCTTCGCGCTCGACGAACGAGAACGCTTGAATGCTGCCATTTGAGCGGCTAGTCGTCAGTCGAACCTCTGCCGCTGACCAGGCATGCCCACTCAACGCCTTCATGCGCCAGCGTGGAGGCATTCCCTGTTCGAAAATCGCCAGTTCGATCCGCCCGTGGCCCGTATCAATACGCTGAGTCTCATCGTGATGAGCATGGGTATGTTCGCCGTGATGGTGATCATCACCTTGCTCGAACTTGAACATCTGTTCGCCGCGCCACGTACGCCACAGCATCCAGAGCGCAATTACTATGATCAGAGCGGAGGATGCTAGCTGGAAGTACGGCTCAGTAGTGTGAGCGTCCAGGCCTTTGCCCAGATACATGCCACCAATGGCAACCAACCACACCACTGCGGTGTGCGAGAGCGTTGCGGCCAAGCCCAGCAGTACAGCCTGTTTCACCGATCCACGAATGGCGACGATGAACGCTGCCATCATGGTCTTTGAATGGCCAGGCTCAAGCCCGTGCAACGCACCTAGCAGTATCGCGCTCGGGAAGTAGAGCCACGCGTGGGTGCCCCCCTGCTGAAGCAGTTCTGCAAAATTTGGCATGACCGGGTCTACTTCGAGTAACGACGGATGGCTTCAAGCAACTCTTCGACACCTTTAGCGCGCTCTTCATCGCTCAATTCAGGATTCGCAACGTGAGCGTGCGCATGTGCTTCTATAATTTCATCCATCAGACCGTTCATTGCCCCGCGTGTGGCCGCGACAAGATGCAGCGTTTTGGCACAGTCCGCGTCCGACTCCAGCGCTCGCTCTATAGCCTGAACCTGACCGGCGATACGTCGAACACGCTTCAACAGATCGTCTTTTTGCCCATGAACATGCGCCATACCATACCCACCTACCCTATAATGATGCGCATATTCACTCAAAAACCAGGCATTCGCAAGCCAGCATTCGAGTGGGTCACGGCCAAAGCTACGGGTGAAGCTGACAAAACGGTAATCTTCCGCTCAGCCTTCTGAAAGCTTGCACCCATTACCCTCTTCATCAGTATCTCCTGTTTGCTCTGTCATCCGACTGACTGGGAACAAAGCGCCATGCAACCTGAAACATCAAGACGAACCTTTGTGAAGGGGCTCGCCGCCGCCGGGATTCTCGGCGGCCTCGGGCTATGGCGCACACCTGTCTGGGCAATCACCAGCCCCGGCGAGCCGAATGTCCTGGCCGGTACCGATTTCGACCTGTTCATCGGCGAAACCCCGGTCAACATCACTGGCAACCCGCGCACCGCGATGACCATCAATGGCGGCATACCCGGCCCACTGCTGCGCTGGCGCGAAGGCGACACGGTCACGTTGCGGGTGAGGAACAAACTCGACGCCTCCACCTCCATTCACTGGCACGGCATTCTGCTGCCGGCCAACATGGACGGTGTGCCGGGCCTGAGCTTTCATGGCATTGAACCGGGTGGGATGTATGTCTATCAATTCAAGCTCCGGCAGAACGGCACTTACTGGTATCACAGTCATTCTGGGTTTCAGGAGCAGTCCGGCGTTTACGGCCCGTTGGTGATCGATGCGAAGGAGCCGGAGCCGTTCCAGTACGACCGAGATTACGTGGTGATGCTGACCGACTGGACCGACGAAGACGCGGTCGGCCTGATGAAGACGTTGAAAAAACAGTCGGATTACTACAACTACAACAAGCGCACCGTGGGCGACTTCATCCACGACGTCAGTGAAAAAGGTTGGGGCTCCACGGTCGCAGATCGAAGGATGTGGGCTGAAATGAAGATGAATCCCACGGACCTGGCCGACGTCAGCGGCGCGACTTACACCCACTTGATGAACGGCCAGTCGCCTGACATGAACTGGACGGGGGTATTCCGGCCTGGCGAGAAACTGCGTCTGCGCTTTATCAACGGCTCCGCCATGACCTACTTCGACGTACGCATTCCCGGTCTGAAAATGACGGTAGTCGCCGCAGACGGTCTGCATGTCAAACCGGTGAGCGTCGACGAGTTTCGCATCGCAGTGGCCGAAACGTTCGATGTGATCGTCGAGCCGACCCAAGATGCCTACACCTTGTTCGCCCAGTCGATGGATCGTACTGGCTATGCCCGCGGCACGCTGGCGGTGAAGACGGGAGTGTCCGCGCCGGTACCACCACTGGACCCGAGGCCGCTGGTGACCATGGATGACATGGGTATGGGCGGTATGGATCACGGCGGTATGGGCGGCGACATGGCGGGCATGGATCACAGCCAGATGACGGGTATGGACCACAGCTCAATGCAAGGCATGGACAGCATGTCTGGCATGGATCACAGCGGTATGGCTGGCATGGGCGAAATGCAGTCCCACCCCGCGACGGAAAGCAACAATCCGCTGGTGGACATGCAAGCCATGACCACTTCACCCAAACTCGATGACCCTGGCCTCGGCCTGCGTGACAATGGTCGTCGGGTCCTGACCTATTCCGACTTGCGCAGCACCTTCGCAGACCCGGACGGCCGCGAGCCCAGCCGTACTATCGAACTTCACCTCACCGGCCACATGGAAAAATTTGCCTGGTCGTTCAACGGCGTGAAGTTCTCCGATGCCGAACCTGTGCGCCTCAAATACGGCGAGCGGGTTCGGGTGGTGCTGGTCAACGACACGATGATGACTCACCCCATCCATCTGCACGGCATGTGGAGCGATCTCGAAGACGAGAACGGCCAGTTCATGGTACGCAAACACACCATCGACATGCCGCCAGGCTCACGGCGCAGTTATCGGGTGACCGCCGACGCGCTCGGCCGCTGGGCCTATCACTGCCACCTCCTGTACCACATGGAAATGGGCATGTTCCGTGAAGTTCGCGTGGAAGAATGAGGCGCTACCCATGATCAGGATCACTCCGATTTCTTTGGCGCTCGTGACCGCGAGCCTGACACTGTCTTCGGCAATGGCCGCCACCGACGACATGCAAAACATGGATCATAGCCAGATGCAGGGCATGGACCACAGCCAGATGCAAAGCATGGACGACGGTCAGATGCAGCCTGCCGCGCCTACCGAAAGCCGCACGCCGATCCCGGCGTTGACCGATGCCGACCGCGCCGCCGTGTTTGTCAGTCCGGGTGGGCATAACGTGCACGACTCCGCGCTCAACACGTACTTTCTCGCAGACAAACTAGAATGGCAGGACGCCGATGACGGCAGCACCCTGGCCTGGGATCTCTCAGGCTGGATCGGCGGCGATATCGACCGCCTGTGGCTGCGCTCCGAAGGCGAACGTACCAACGGCAAGACTGAAGATGCGGAAGTCCAGGCACTGTGGGGCCACGCCATCTCCCCGTGGTGGGACGTGGTAACCGGCGTTCGGCAGGATTTCAAACCCGGCGACCCGCAAACGTGGGCGGCGTTCGGCGTGCAAGGCATGGCGCTGTACAACTTCGAAGCCGAAGCCACGGCGTTTATCGGTGAAGGTGGCCAAACCGCCGCTCGACTGGAAGGCGACTACGACATCCTGCTGACCAACCGACTCATTTTGCAGCCAACCGCCGAACTTAATTTTTACAGCAAAAATGACCCGCAACGAGGCATCGGTTCTGGCTTGTCTAACACTGAAGCGGGCCTGCGCCTGCGTTATGAAATCCGCCGGGAGTTTGCGCCTTACATCGGCGTGACCTGGAACCGCACATACGGCAAAACAGCCGATTATGCCGAGGACGATGGCGAGGATCGCAGTGAAGCACGTCTCGTCCTTGGTGTTCGGCTGTGGTTCTAGAACGCGTCAACTTAACAATCAAAAAAATACCGCTTTAAGCGGTGAGAGGCCTTGTATGCGACTGATCAAAACCACCGCTGTTGCCATCGCACTTTCTGGTGGGCTGCTTATGAGCACATTCGCTCAAGCGCACCCGAAATTGCTCTCATCTACCCCGGAGGAAGGCGCGGTCGGTGCGGCCCCCGGCAAGATCGAACTGCACTTTTCCGAAAACCTCATGACCCAGTTCTCTGGCGCGAAACTGGTCATGACCGAAATGTCCGGTATGGCCCACTCCCCGATGCCCATGAAGGCCAAAGTCTCTGGCGGCAGCGACCCGAAAACCATGGTTATCACGCCGCTTTCTCCATTGCCCGCTGGCAGCTATAAAGTCGAATGGCGCGCGGTGTCATCGGACACTCATCCGATCACAGGCAACGTTTCGTTCAAAGTGAAGTAACTGATGAGCGATTGGGCCAGCATTGCCCTGCGCTTCGGCTTGTACCTGGATTTGATGCTGCTCTTTGGCGTGGCGCTTTTCGGGTTGTACAGCTTTAAAGGACGAGAGCGAGTGTCGGGTGCCGTGTTGCCGTTTCGGTCTATCGTGGCGGGTACGACGGCGCTCGGTGTGCTGGTGTCTATCGCCAGCATGGTGATGATGGCGAGCGCCATGAGCGGGGAGTCGGACTTCGCTGAGCTGCGTCCGCATATTGAAATGATGGTATTTGAGACGGACGTAGGGCTGGCCTGGGTCGTGCGAATCATCGCGTTAGTTGTTGGCGGTTTAGCGGTGATGCTCAACCAGCGTGCGCCTGGCTTTAGCTTGGTGGTCGCAGCTATTGCTGGCGGGATCGCCCTCGCCAGTCTGGCATGGAGCGGT
>NZ_SISB01000051.1 GCF_004310295.1 Pseudomonas sp. BGI-2
GCGATATCAGCCATTTCTTGATGCATCGGTACAACTGGATTCGGCCCCATCAATTCAACGGTGGGCTGGCGCCAGCTCGGGCCGAAGAAAAACTTAACGTCGTGTCCGGGATTAGTTGACCACTACAATAGGCATGTGATGCTGTGTGTCGGTTCCGACATCCTCAGCATCACCAGCTCACTCGACCGGTGAGCCTCTTGCCCTCACTGATCATAACGGCTGATCTTCCATTCTCTCCGCGGGCACTCATTATTATTTTTACTTTTCGGAAAAACTCAGTAAGCCTTCAGAAATCCTGCAAATACCACTGAGAAACCACCCAGGTTCCCAGTCGTTCCTTTTAAAAGCCGCTTGAAGTATCTGTGCCTCCACTAGGTTACGTTGGGAAGCACAATGCACATACAGTCGGCCCGCTGCCCTACGCCGGGAAAATCCGGCGAGCCAGTAGCAATCACACAAATACCACTGAGAAATCATCAATATTCACAGTGGCGCCCATTACTTTCTTTTGGTGCCGTTGCCCTTCCCTGGTATCCCATCGCGAGACTCTCAATTCCCATTAGGGGAAACGACGATTTTTACACGGCCGGCGCTGACACACTGGAAGGTTGGATTAACGTCCGTCGCTCGAACGAAATCTGAGGTGTGAGATGAAGCGACTGTGGATGACGCTTTTCTTCGGTGGACTGGGGTTCTGGGTCGGTTCAAATCGCTGGTTGCCGCTGTGGGGCATTGTTGCGCTGGCGGTACTGGGCAACGTTTTGTGGGGCTGGGCGGCGTGGCTGGAGCATCGGGAGGGGGCAGACCATGATGAGCGCTGATCTAGATGAGCTAATGCTCGTCAGTTTTCTCTGTCCGGAGCTGGTCTGGTCGGCATCCTCGACGCGGCCTGTGATCGTTGCGAGTGATGAAACGGTGCTGCGGCTGTACTGGATGCCAGTGCCGCTGCGGCAGGATCCATTTCGCGCTGAATTGTTTGTTTGCGAGCTCAATGGTAGGGAGAAGGTAATGATGGCAAAATGACACACTTAGACGGTTTACTTTTGGCTGCTACTCCCATCTAACAACTCACAGGGCGCTAGGAAACAGCGTCATCAACAGAACGAAAGGATGTTATGCGCACTTTTTTCAAGTTAGTGGCAGTTGCTGTTGCCGGTTCAGGCCTTGCTGCCTGTGGTGGCGAAGACTTCACAGGGGCTTATCGGTTTAAAGACTCAAATATTCAGAGGACAATGGTTCTCAATGTTCATGGCGATGAAGCAGAAATCTTTGGGGACGATGGGAAAGGCCGTATCAAGCCTCTCGCTAAACTGAAGGTTTCGGTAAAAGATGAAAAACTTCTTCTTGATGATGTAAACGGCTCTGCACGCCTGGCCATGAGGCGCAACGTTGATGAGCAAAGCCTTGACTGTCTTAACTGCAAGGTAATAGGCCTGAAGAAGGACGATCTGGTTTGGGAATATGACCCTAAAGGGCCATATGACGTACAGCAGCTGCTGAAGGATCAGGCTCGCAAGGATGAGGAAGCAATGAATGCCGAGCTGGAAAAAATTCAGCAGAAAGCCCTGGAGCAAGGTCGACGTGATGCAGAAGCCCCGAAGCTGACACCTTATGAAGGCGATTGGGTATATCAACGCACCACGAAAAAAGACCCGCTGACCATTATGACCATTTGGCGCAAAAGCCAGATCAAAAGGTGGTCGTTCAACTTTGAGAACATGGATTATCGTCTGGGGCACGAGGTTCCTAGATTCGAGCTCACCGACACTGGCTTGAAGATCGGCGATGCCCCCAAAGCTCACCTGTACACCCTCAGCGCCGACAGAATGATACTGACCTGCATGGACTGTTCGAAGTCGGAGCGTTGGGCCAAGGCTGATCCTAAGAAGGATCTAAGTGACCGTCATTATGCCCGTCAGATGGCCGGTAACCCGTGACACCCTGGTGACAACAGCCTGCCTTGTGATCGGCGAATACCCAAGGGCACTCGCCGGTTGTCGTCAAATCAATCTAAACACGGACGGCGCTCACTACCTGGACAGCGCTCTATACAGGGTCGCTCTATGAACCCCCAAGAGGCGGGCAGCCTCTGCCACTGGCCGTTGCTCTTCGGCAATCAGTTGTCGCGCATGGCTGACCTGTTCCGGTGTTAATACCGGTTTAGGCCCAAACCGAACGCCCCGGGCTTTGGCTGCTGCTCTCCCGGCACTGGTGCGCTCACCAATCAGCGCTCGCTCGAAATCTGCAATACCCGCAAAAATCGTCAGAACCATTTGCCCAGCCGGTGATGTGGTATCAACCCACGGCTCTGCCAATGATCGTAAGCCAGCACCAATTTTTTTGATTTTCTCAGCTATATGAAGAAGATCCGTTGTTGACCTAGCCAAGCGATCCAAACGAGTGACTACAACAATATCCCCCGCCCTCAAGTGATCAAACAAGCGCTCTAGCTGTAATCGATCTATCCGCGCTCCACTGACTTTTTCTTCAAAAATGCGCTGGCATCCGTATTGGCCGAGCATGACGCGTTGCTGCTCTAGATTCTGGCCTTGCGTTGAAACCCGTGCATATCCGATTAGCTGGCTTACATATTCCATTCAGCACCTGTCGCGTAACTTGTCGCAAGTAAGTTAGCACCAGCGACAGACTTGTGCGACAGCGCGAACCCGGCAAATTCAGAAAGCGAGAGCTTGTCGCATAATTTAGGAATAAAGCGACAAATCAGCTTGAGCGAAGAGCAGCTATCGGCCAGATGCGGCCGCTCGAAGGTGTATATGAAGCTAGGGCCGTTTCAGTTTTTAGGTATGGAATAGCGGGCAGCTGCCGTTACATTGGCTTGAATCATCCAATTTAAGGAAGCGGTATGAAGTTCGAGAACATTCCGACAATCGAGGCCTCAAGGTCTGAGCCTTACAAATGGGCAGGGCGATGGGGTATGGCGGCTTTGGCCGTGCTCATTTTCTACGCGCTCCAGATCACGACCGTCGGAATGGTGGGGCAAGAGAACTGGAATTCCCTTTGGCTGGTGGGGGCGCATGGAATCACGGGCGCGGCATTACTGTTGCTGGCACTAATCCAGTTCCGCAATGACGGTGGTATTAGAGCACTGCTTGGGCACAACACAGGACGAGCACTACGCTTTGGTGTGCCTTTGATCGTGGCCGCTTACGTCGTGACGACGTTCTTGGACGTGACACTCGGGTTCGGACGAGAACCGTTCATGGAAAATCTGTTGTCCGAATTCTCGACAGCCCAGATCATTCTGTTCCTATCGATGCTGCTTGTATTGCCGCCCCTCAGTGAGGAACTCTTGTATCGACACTTCCTCATTCGACTCTTTCCAATCACAAGTCGATCCTGGCAGTGGGTCGCCGTCATTGCTATGGCTGCGCTTTTCATGCTGACCCACGGTCAGTACAAGAATTGGCCGTCGTTTCTTCTGTTGGGTTGCTTGGGAGTAATTTTCGGTGCGGCTCGTATCGCTACCGGCGGCCTGGTTGCGCCGGTGTTGCTGCATAGCTTTGCTGAGGTTGCAGGCATGACCTCAGATTTGGTCCTCGCCAACTTTGAATGAAAGGTGTTTCAGAAAGCGAGCGCTCTCTCGCATGCTGTCTTCAGCTAAGGCAGCATGTAGGTGGCCGTTTAACGATTGTCCGCTTTGGGTCGATAGCTGCCTGCTGCGAAGGTCCGCAACCGACCCAAAGCGGACGTTCAAGGAGGCTTGATATCAGACCAACGCGGACCGACGGCAAGTCACTTTCTAGCTTCGAAGGCGAGTCGGTACTCTTCGATGCCCTCTACGAAGCTCGCTCGCCTATCCTGCCAGCCAGCAATCTGGCGCAGCTTGTCGGAGTTCACCCATTGCCAGAAATTGGCCAATGAATGCACCGAACCATCGACGGAGTTCACGTCCACTTCCCGTTGATCAGCAGCCCAATGCTCCGCGCCGCAACGATGAAGGCGATAGCACAAGAGCTTGGCAAAGACGAAGCCGCTGTCCGCTATGACGATAGGGGCACTGAGATCTCGTTTGGTGCCTGGGAAGGGATGACTCTGCTGGAGGTGTCACAGCGTTCGCCCCAGGAGCTCGATGAATACGAGACTGACCCCTTTGCCTTCACGCCCAAGTATGGTGAGAGCTACCAACAGGCCTCCGTCAGGGTGGCTGATTTCCTTTCAAACCTGACCATGGACACGGTGTTAGTGACCCATGCAGGCATCATCCGTGTGCTCTTCAGCC
This sequence comes from Pseudomonas sp. BGI-2, assembly GCF_004310295.1. GTDB lineage: Bacteria > Pseudomonadota > Gammaproteobacteria > Pseudomonadales > Pseudomonadaceae > Aquipseudomonas. The sequence goes on from NZ_SISB01000051.1 coordinate 4,241, forward strand.
TTTTGTCGAAGGCAGACAGCCGCGAAGCCACGAGGCTCGTCATCCCGCAAGATCAGATACTCATGGTGCAAGGAACGGACTGCCGCTGGATCTGGATCCGCGTCTCCAGCGATCTCGAATGCCGGTAACCATCTCCAAAGGCCCGTCCCGCCCTGCCTGCTGAAGAGCCTTTGACTCCGGATCGGGGAGGTGGAATTCTCACGACCTGGACGGCCCTGTGCCATAACAGTCAAAGCAAGCAAAGGAAGCTAAGGTGAAGAATCTAGAAGAGGTCGCGGAAGAGGTTCGCAACCTAGCCCGCGCAGATGTTTTTAAGCTCATATCCAACGAGGAAAAAGCCGCCAAGTCATTTGAAGAGTTCGCAGCCAGTCCGGATGATGAAATCGATTTTGTGGCCCGGATAAGCGGCGTGCCTGAGCATCAGTTCCCCGTGTACCGAGCGATGATCAGGCGTGAAGAGAATGAATACTCTTCCAAAATGAACGAGTTCAGCGGGATTCTCCAGAGCGGCGACGTCATCCTGGTTACCGGCAAGAAGTTTCGATCCAAAGCCCTGGTGGCAGCCCAAATCCCCTTCTATGCGAAAGTGAGGGCGAGCCATGTGGCGATGGTGCACGCGGATTTCATCTGCATCGATGCCAACCTAGGTGTCGGCGTCAAGCACCGCACGATTGCAGAAGTGCTGAGTGAAGTCGAGGACAACTGGCGGATCATTCGTTTCCACGAGGTGACTGAAGAAAATCGGGATCGCATGCTTACGCGGTGTGCGTACTACCTCCAGCAGCCATATAGCATCAGACCTACAAATGGGGCCGGCACCAAATTCTCCTACTGCTCGGAGTTGGTCAGCAAGGTATACCGGGACAGCAAAGTTCGATGCATCAAAGTCCCCCAGGGCGTCTTGGTCAACCCGTGCCATTTCGACCGACTCGCTGACAAAGGCGAGGTTTGCCAGGACATCACCGAAACCGTGCGGCCCTTCGTCCCCTTTTTCCAGGAGTACAAGGAAATGATGGCAATGCAGGCCCACGCACTCATTGCTGGCCTGAAGCTGAACCGCTACCGTGACAAGCAGCGAAAAGACCTCCTGGCTGAGGTGCAGGCCCAAGCACGCGCAGGAAATCTCCCGCATGAATCGCTGGTCAAGGTGGCACAGGGTATCCAGAACATGGAAGAGAAGATGAACTTCCGGTTCTGGGACTCCATACCCCGGTGACCAAGTCAGCATACGCTCATCCAGAAGCGACCTGACTAACAGGCAGAAAAACCGCCAAATCTGGCGGTTTTTTTTAGCTTCTAAGGGGAGGAGATACGTCGGATCTGGCGCGTGTTTTCGTGAATGACTAGGGGCTCAACCTAAACCAATTTGATTCCCATTTCGCCATGCGCATTTTTGGGGCAAAATGACTGCCAGTTATCAACGGAGAAGCTTATGGCGACGAAATGGAAGTGGAATGATGTACGCGACACCGCGTCCTTTTCCACACGCTTAGGGGCACCCTTTAAAGTTCAGTTTTTTGCCGCTCCTGCAATCGCTTCACCTGCAGGAGTCGATACGTGGAGCGTTTCATTTTCGGACGGCGAGAACTCTGTTGACGCCACAGGGAATGGGTCCGCGCATGAGATCTACGACACCATTCAAGCGATTGTTGCTGAGGTCATTCAGAGGCAGCCATACCGTGGCATCTGCTTCTCTGCTGAGGCAGACCATAGTGGCCGAGTTCGTCTTAACGCTCGACTCGCAAAAAATCTTGCACTCAAGTTTCAAATGGAAGTTCAAGAAGTGACTCGGGATGATCTCGGGCAAGTCGTCCACTGGCTATCGCCCAAATAGGCACTCTAGCTTTGTTACCGAAGCAGTGTACGGCTGCTTACCGACAACAGTGTCCGCTTGTGGCCGATTTCTGCCTGTCACGTCTACCGCAATCGACCCAGAGCTGGCGCAGTCGCTAGTCCACCAGGTCGGTAAAACCGCTCGATTAGTCGAATTTTTGCAGTACAGAGAAATGAATTCGAGTTGATGATCAATAAAATTAGCCAGCAGGGGGCCTGCGCCGCGCCACGGGGGAGGGAGTCGCGGGGACGCTTGGTTTGTGCGCTGTAGGTGCTACACGTGCTCTGGTCGAGTGTGGTTCAGTCGTTTTACCCTTTCTCTGCTTTGAATTCTTATATGAAGTTACCAATCCTGAGCCTTTTTGGGCGCGCTGCGCAGGAATCTGTTGGGGGCCATCATCCTCTACAAAGGGATGAAGTTTGACCTTGACCTTATGCGTTTGGGTAGCTTTGGTCTCTCCGCCGATGTCAACGACGAACAACTTTGCACCTGCCTTAGCTGTTGCGTCCAAGGCGAAGGTGACCTCTAGTTCCACATCTCCCATTTCGAAAAATGGATCTTCTTTATCCACAGCGGCACGGAGTTCCTGTTTAACCTCCTTGATGAAGTCCACAAGGCTGATCATCCCTTTCATTGCTTAACCCCATCCACGAAATTGTTTAGGCGCAACACCCATTGGGGGCATTACCGCGATCGGAGAACTCATCGATTATTCTGCGCCTGCGCTAGGTGGCTAGCTGCGGCCCGGGAGGCAAGTCCTATCACGAATAAGCTCCACAGTCCAAACGGCTCGCATACACAGCACCGCTAACACTAAGCCCGATGACTGCTTCTGGCCGATTGCTGGCTGTCGAGAAAGACAGTGCTCGGCTCAGAGTGTGTAAAAACGCATATGGATTCGCGGTGACGGTTACGCAGCCGGTTCGAAGACACCTGCATCCACGAGCATCTCAACTAACGCCTCAGGCCATACCTTTTCTCCAGTAGATCTCAGCTCCTGAGCGGACCACCAGTGATGATCTGCCATGACCTGAGTCTCGTGTAAGGTCCATTCGGAGCTAGAAAGTGTCTGGCTTTCCGCGTGCACAACGAAATACTGCTCAACTGCGAACACCGTCTCGCCGCTGGGCAGGAGCATTGAAAACCTCCGATCTGCCACAGGCCCTACAACTGTGTTGACCTGAATACCGGTCTCCTCACGCAGTTCACGTATTGCAGCGGCGTGGAATGTTTCTCCGTCTTCAAGACCACCGCCTGGGGTGGCCCAGTAATTTCTACCGGCTAAAGCCCCATCTTTATGGATAAATCTGAAAAGGAGGACATCTCGAGAGGGGCTTATAACTAGTAATCGTGCAGCCTTTCGCTCACGCATTTGACGTATATCTTCCCTGAAATTTTTGAAATGTGGGGTGCCGCCCTGATCAGTCGGAGGTCTCCCACATGGCTCGTAGCGTTACGATAGGGTAATGATACTTCAGCAGGGCTGCCTATGAAGCGCTTCATCCAAGGTGAGCATCGTGGCCAGACGGGCTTTTAGATTGTCACCCGACGTCAGTGAGGACGGTAGAGAAAACGGAACAGTAGTCCAATCGCAGCGCCTGGGCTAAGCTGAAGTGCCACAGCAGTTAAGAGCTGACGGCAGGCCTTGGTTTTTACTGAGTGCCCTAATGAGTACCTATTTTGTTTTTGTAGCTATAAGTAGTACCGTTTTTACTGAGCTCGGGTCGATTGGTTCGATTCCTGTCTCGGGCACCATTCCCCCTGTTATTTCACTTTTCTGCTCAGATCCTCCAAGGTGCGTTTGAGCTGATCCAGTTGATTATCCTGATCGCTGACTTCCCGCTTAAGGCTGGACAGGTCGCTGGAGCTTGAACTGGAACTCGATCCTGCACTGCGCTTGAGGTCTTCCACCTGGCCTGCAAGTCTTTTGAGGTCGTTTTCCTGCCCGTTGACGGTGCGCTTGAGGTCACTCACCTCGCTCGAGCTGGAGCTTGAACCGGAGTTCGAGCCGCCGCTGCGTTTCAGATCGTCCATCTGACTGGCGAGTTTTTTCAGCCCGTTTTCCTGTTCGCTGATCGTGCGCTTGAGGTCGCTGACTTCGCTGGAACTGGAGCTGGTATTCGAACTGCTATTGCGTTTGAGTTCGTCCATGGCCTTGGCGAGGTTTTTCAGGCCAGTGTCCTGTTCGCTGACGATGCGCTTGAGTTTGTCCACTTCGCTGGCATTCGAGCTTGAACTGGAGCCCGTGTTCTTTTTGAACTCTTCGATGAGGCGCGCCTGCTCACTGACGGTTTTCTTCAGAACCTCCAGATCAGCCGTATTGGTTTTGACAATGCGTTGCAGTTGTTCCACGTCATCAGTACTGACGTCGGATCTGACCATCACGTATGTGCCGTAATAATTATGGAAGGCGAGGAATTTATCAGAAGAGTTAGCGCTGTCGGATTTGTATTCCAGACCGGCTTGAGCGGTATTGGGCAGTGCCAGGCTGCCGAGAAGAAGGGCGGTCATGCCGGTTGCAAACAGGGTAGACGGAAGCTTGGAAAAATTGCGCATCACCGGGTTCCTTGTGAGGTGCCTATATGGCACATCGCTATGACTTTACCTTTTGAACGTTGTTCCTGGTTAGCGAAGGAAAATTTTCAGAAAGCCCGATCAACGGTTTTTTTGTAGATTTGATGTAAAAGTCCATATAAATCGTCGTCCAAACGTCCTATATTCGAACGTTGAACACGCACCACTTTGCAGTTTTCAGATGATCCCCGAATGGTTCTGAAGGCCAGACAAACCGGGCTTCAAACGGTTTTTTGCGTCAGAGAGATCCTTGATGATCCAGATCCATCTTCCATTCCCCAGATCAGCGAGAACGACATGACCGTTAAAGAATTGACTCAAGAAGCCAGACACGAAGAAGCGCTGAAAAAGTACTTGCTGGATTCGCCCCAGTTAGCCGAAGAGATCAAGGACTTGCCAGCCGACGATCAGAAAGACCAGATCCAGTGGGCGTTCGAGGATGAGGCGGAATCCCAGGGCTTGCAGCCGTGGGAGCTGACGCTCAAGTACACCTCGACTCCGGAGGAGTTCGAGGCTGCGCGCCTGGTGCTGCACAAGGAGGCGGCCGAGGTGTTGGGCGTCGAGTGGGAAGAGTACTGCGAGATGAACAATCTGGTGGTCTGACAAAAACGCCAGCCTCAATGAGGCTGGCGTTTTTTCATTCTCAGAGGCTCAGACGCATCGACAGGTCGACAGCCTTCACATCCTTGGTCATCGCACCAATCGAAATGTAATCCACCCCGGTTTCGGCGATCGGCAGCAGCGTGTTTTCGTTGATACCGCCGCTGGCCTCCAGTTTTGCCTTGCCTGCGTTCAGGCGCACGGCTTCACGCATGTCATCCAGGCTCAGCTCATCGAGCATGATGATGTCCGCACCCGCCGCCAGGGCTTCTTTGAACTCATCCAGGCTTTCCACTTCAATCTCGACCGGTTTGCCCGGGGCGATCTTGTGCGCAGCGTTAATGGCTTCAGGAATGCCCCCGCAGGCAGCGATGTGGTTTTCCTTGATCAGGAAGGCGTCGTACAGGCCGATACGGTGGTTGTGGCAACCGCCGCAGGTCACGGCGTACTTCTGCGCCAGACGCAGCCCCGGCAGGGTTTTACGGGTGTCGAGCAACTTCACCTGCGTCTTGGCGACAAAATCCGCCAGGTATTGCGCGCGTGTGGCCACGCCCGAGAGCAATTGCAGGAAGTTCAGCGCAGAGCGTTCGCCGGTCAGCAACGAGCGTGCCGGACCTTCGAGGTGAAACAGCGCCTGATTGGGTTTCACCCGTTCGCCGTCGCGCACCTGCCAGTGCACCGCGACCCGTGGATCGAGTTGCCGGAAAACGGCATCGACCCATGCGGTGCCGGCAATGATCGCAGCGTCGCGGGTGATGATGGTGGCTTTGGCCAGGCGTTCGGCCGGGATCAGCTGCGCGGTGATGTCGCCGCTGCCGATGTCTTCGAGCAACGCACGGCGCACGTTGGCTTCGATTTCGGCGGTCAAATCGGCGAGACGTAGATTCGGCATAACGGGCTCCACAAACAAAGTGGCCCGATTATAGGGCCATGGCGTGAGGCAACCCAAGGCATCAGAGGCGTTCCCGTCGCATGCAAACCTGCATTTGGTCGATTGCCTTGAATCATCGGCACTAAGTCTGCGTCTTCCCTACGCGTCTATTTCAATGCGAAGCACAGAGTCTGCTGGCACACGGGGGCGCTTTTGCAAGATAATCCGCCTTGCTTTTGACGTCATGGGTTTGACGTGTTTTGGGTTCACGATTGTTCGCAGAATCACCGTTTCAGGAGGCTCGGATGCACAACGACGGGAATGTAGTGCCTTTGCACAAGGCAGCTACGGATCAGGCGATTCAATCGCCGCTCGCCCGCCTGCCTGTGATTCTGCTTCAGGTTCGCGACAAGGCCACTCAACAGCTCAGGCATGGTTTGCAGGAATTGTTTGATAACGCCGACGACACGCTGTTCGAAATGGCCGATCGGGCTCGCAACGACGTCGAGCAGAACCGATTCTTCGAAGCCATGCGCGACTTGCGACTGAAGCGAAAAAGCATCGAGCGCGGATTTCTCGAACAATTCTTTGAAGCATTCGTCAGCCTCTCGCAGTACGACAGCACCCAAGAGGCCTTGCCTCGGGCATTGGCGTTCGATGCCGGTGCTGCGCCCAATGACGACCTGGAGCGCCGCGTTGCGGTGGAGGCCATGGTCAGCAAAGTTCGAAACCGCGACGGTTTCGCCCTTGACCAACTGACGGCCCGACTCAGTGCTCTGCTGGGCAATGCGCTGGACGATCAGCACAACCCGTTGGGGCCGGCGAGGCTCTGTGAGTATTTCTTGCAGGCTTGGCGCAACCTGGGGGTGGAGATCAAGGTCAAGCTGATCATTCTCAAGCTGTTCGACCGCTACGTGCTCAGCAGCGCTGATCAGCTGTACGCCGAAGCCAATCAACTGCTCATCGCTACCGGGGTGTTGCCGGACCTCAAGCCCGCGCCCGCGCGGCGAGCCACCGATCAGGCGGCCGCCAGTGCCCATGCCGAACCTATCGAGGCCGGCATCCACACGCCGATCGACGACGGTGTGCAGGAAGTCTTCGCCGCGTTGCAGGAGCTGCTGTTACACGTGCGCGGCAGTGTCGCACCCACCCTCGAAGCCAGTGCCCAGACCCAGCCCATTTCCACCCGCGACCTGTTGCGCCTGCTCTCGCACTTGCAGCAATACGTGCCGGCGCTGGCGACACAGGACGACTTCGATCTGCGTAACCAGCTCGAACAACTGCTGACCCGGGTCAGCGTCAAGAGTGGCAAGTCGCGTGTGGTCGGCGTGGCTGACGAAGACGTGATCAACCTGATCGCGATGCTCTTCGAATGCATCCTTGATGACCGCAACCTGCCGGACTCCCTCAAGGCGCTGATTGCCCGTTTGCAGATCCCGATGCTCAAAGTGGCGGTGCTCGACAAGAGCTTCTTCAGCCGTGCCAGTCACCCGGCCCGGCGTCTGCTTAACGAGATCGCCGCTGCCGCCATGGGTTGGGGCGAGTGCGATGACCACGAGCGTGACAGCCTGTACCTGCGCATCGAGCAAGTGGTGCAGCGCCTGTTGAATGACTTTGTTGACGATCCGGCGATTTTTTCCGAGTTGCTGGCGGATTTTCTCGCCTTCACCAGTGACGAGCGCCGTCGCAGTGAACTGCTTGAGCAGCGCACCCGTGACGCCGAAGAAGGCCGCGCCAGGACCGAACTGGCTCGCCAGCGTGTCGAGCAGGCGCTGAATCAGGCGTTGTTGGGCAAAATGCTGCCGCAAGGTGTGGTGGTCTTCGTCCAGGAAGCCTGGAGCAAAGTGCTGTTGTTGACTTGCCTCAAGCACGGTGACGCGTCGGCGCAATGGCATGCCGATGTGCAGACCATGGAGCAATTGATCTGGAGCGTGCAGCGCCATGACGAGCCCGATGCTGGCCTGCGTCTGTTGGCGCTGGTGCCGGGGTTGCTGAAGTCCTTGCGTGACGGGCTGAGCAGTTCGGCCTTCGATCCGTTCGCCACCAGTGAGTTTTTCAGTGAGTTGGAAACCTTGCACGTGCAATTGTTCGAGCGTCCGGACCATGCGGTTGAACCGCTCGCCGAGCAGCCGGTGATGGTCGAAGTGCTGCAGGAAGTCGTGCTGCGCACCGCCGACGAGGGCCCCGCCGATACGGTGTCAGTACGGTTGCCGGCGGACGATGCCGGTTTGGTCCAGGTCGATCAACTGCGTCCCGGCTGCTGGGTCGAGTTTCAGGAAGACGATGAAAATACCCTGCGTTGCAAGCTGGCAGCGATCATCGAAGCGACCGGGAAATACATCTTCGTCAACCGCACCGGGATGAAGGTGCTGGAGCGCAACCGCACCGGCCTGGCCCTGGAATTTAGCCGTGGCGCGGTGCGGGCGCTGGACGACACCTTGCTGTTCGATCGGGCCCTGGAGTCGGTGCTGGGCAATCTGCGGCGACTCAATCGCGGCAAGTGATCGCGCCCCGAGGGCCTATCGCGGCATACTGGTCGCCAACACAGTCGTCGTTGAAGGAACCTGTATGCAGTTGGACCCCGCGAGCGGTTGGTGTCAGGGCGTGGATGTATGCCCCTCGCCCAACTTCAATGCGCGCCCCTCGGGCGAAATTTCCCTGCTGGTGATCCACAACATCAGCCTGCCGCCCGCGCAGTTCGCCACCGGCAAGGTGCAGGAATTTTTCCAGAATCGTCTGGATGTCACGGAGCATCCCTACTTTGAAGGGATTTCTGACCTGCGGGTGTCTGCGCACTTTTTGATTGAGCGTGACGGCACGGTCACTCAGTTTGTCTCTTGTCTTGAGCGCGCCTGGCACGCCGGTGTCTCGAGTTTCGAGGGGCGTGAAACCTGTAACGATTTTTCCGTGGGCATCGAGCTCGAAGGCACGGATGATCTGCCGTTCACCGACGCCCAATATCAAGCGTTGACGACGCTGACCCGACAGCTGCAAAGCACGTTTACGGCGATCACCGCACAGCGCATCTGTGGGCATAGCGACATCGCACCGGGGCGCAAGACGGATCCGGGACCCGCGTTCGACTGGGCACGCTATCGCGCGGCCCTGGCAAAAGAGGAAGGACAATGAGTTTTCTGGTGTTGCTGTTGGCAGTCTGGATCGAGAAATTCTCGGCCCTGCGCCATCGGGTCCAACGTGATGGCGGTTGGGTACGTGAACTGAACAAGCTTGAAGTCAGTCCACGTCTGATCAATCGGCCATGGCTGATATTGGTGGTGCTGGTGTTGCTGCCGGTAGCGCTGCTGGGTTTGTTGTTGGTGGTGCTTGAGCCGGTGGCCTACGGATTGCTGGCGTTACCAGTGCACTTGCTGGTGGTGATTTACAGCCTGGGCCGCGGCGATTTGCTGGCCGGCCTCGGGCCGTTTCGCGATGCCTGGCGCAGGGAAGACCTGCAAGCGGCTGCCCATGTGTCCAAGCGCGACCTGGACATCTGCGCCGATAACGGCGAGCAACTGCTTGAACGGGTCGAAGGCCATTTGCTGTGGGAGGCTTACCAGAGCTTCTTCGCGGTGATTTTCTGGTACTTCGTGCTGGGCCCGGTCGCAGCCCTGAGCTACCGACTGCTGGCGTTGGCCGAAGAACACGGGCAGAACCCGGCCGTGGTCGAACGCGCTGCACAGTTGCGTCATGCGTTTGATTGGGTGCCGGTGCGTCTGTTGGCGGCGAGTTTCGCGCTGGTCGGAAACTTTGTTGCAGTCAGCCGCGTCATGCTGCATGAACTGCTGAACTGGAACATCAGCGCCGCTCAGCTAATTGAGAAAGTCGGGCTGGTGGCCGGTGAAATTCCTGCGCCGGTCGTCGGACCGGATGGCATCAACAGCCTGGACCGGATCTGGGAGTTACTGCTGCGTGCGGCGGTGCTCTGGTATGCAGGTTTTGCGTTGTGGACGGTGTTGCCTTAACCCAAATCCATTGGGGTGAACGGGCTCCCTGTGGCGAGGGGGCTTGTCGGAATGCTGCATCACCCCGTTGGGTCGCGAAGCGGCCCCAGTGTCCCTTCAGACAGACCGAGTTGTCTGGATTTACGACTGCTTCGCAGCCGAACGGGGGCAAGCCCCCTCGCCACAGGGATATCAATCGTCCCAGGTGCGCATCCTGCCGTTAACCTTAAGTTACAAAACCCCCTGCCGATTTAAGCTATACAGAGTCAGCGCTAAATAGTGGCTATCTGCCGTCGACCCGCGCCTGCCAATAAAAATAAGAATCAAAAGGGAGACTTCCAGTGAAGAGCTTGCTCTATCCCGCCGTCGCGCTGATGAATCGCCTGAGCTTCGGCATGAAGTTCAGCCTGATCAGTGTGCTGTTCCTCGTGCCGATGCTGGTGACCAATTTCTATCTGGTCCGCGATTCCTATCGTGAATTCCAGGGCACCCAAGTCGAACTGCAAAGCCTCGACCTGCTCGGCAGCAGCCTGACCCTGCGGCGTGATCTGGAAACCCTGAACAATCTGGTGCAAATCAACGTCACCCTTGGCCAGTCCGGCAAGGCCGGCAACGTCGAGACGAAGATCAGCACGCTGGAGCAAGGTGTTCTGGCCCGCCTGCAAGGGCTGGCGGCGATGACCACGGACCCGGAACAGATCACCGTTTTCGACGGCAAACGCGATGAAATGATCGCCGGGTTCAAGGCCCAGCAAGCGGAAAGCTCCCTGCAAAGTAAAAGTGCGCTGATCGGCAAATTACTCGGCAATGCACAGATTTTCAGTCAGATCATCGCCACTCAAGCCGGCCTGAGCCGCGACAGTCAAAGCGACATGCGTCAGCTGAGCGAACTCATTACCAACGTCACTCCGCCGGTGACCCAGATCCTGGGTGACGGCCGCGCGATGGGTTCTTATTCGCTGGGGCAAGGTTTTCTGAATTCGTCGTCAAGCACCCGGTTCGATGAGCTGCTGGCGCAGATCGAAAAGCTCCAGGGTGAATACGGTCTGAAGCTGAATGATGCATTGGACTCCAGCAAAGCGGCGCGTGAAACCCTGGCGGCCCAGGCCGAGAGCAGCAAGGCCTCCCTGAAAAAGGCCAGTGAACTGTTCGAAGAACAGGTAGTGATGGCGGACACCCTCGATGCGCCATGGCAGGCCTTTTATGATCAGGTCACCGGCCTGATGGACCAGACCTACCAACTCAACGAAGCCACCCTGACCTTTCTCGGCACCCAGTTACAGCAACGACTGGAGCAGAACCGCACCCACATGGTCTTGCAGGCCGTGGCGCTGTCGGTGGTGTTTGTGTTGATTTTTTACCTCTACGGCGGCTTCTACGCCTCGACCCGCACCACCCTCAAGCGACTTGGCGCGACGCTGGACAAAGTCGCGGCGGGCGACATGACAGTGACCTTCCGCGCCGAAAGCCGCGATGAGTTGGGCGAGTTGGGCGAGGTGTTCAACGGCACCGTGAAGAAAATCCATGACCTGATCGAACGCGTAGGCCAGACCGTCAATGAGGTCGAGCGTCAGGCCGGGCAGGTCGAAAGTGTTTCTGCCCAAAGCAACCAGGCGGTGGCGGGGCAGCGCTCGCAGATCGAGCAGGTCGCCACGGCCATGAACCAGATGTCGGCGACCTCACTTGAGGTGGCGCGCAGTGCCGCCGCGGCGGTCAGCAGCGCTCACAGCGTTAACGACGAGACCATCAGCGGTCGCGGCCTGGTGGCGTCCCAGCAGGGCAGCATCGCGCAACTGGCCAGTGAGATCGATCAGTCGGTGCGGGTGATCAATCAATTGGCCAGCGACAGCCAATCCATCAGCCGCGTGCTGGAAGTGATCAAAAGCATCGCCGAGCAGACCAACCTTCTGGCGCTCAACGCCGCGATCGAAGCCGCTCGGGCCGGTGAGCAGGGGCGTGGATTTGCGGTGGTGGCCGATGAGGTCCGGACACTGGCCAAGCGCACCCAGCAATCGACCGAAGAAATCGAGCAGATGATTACCAAGCTGCAAAACGGTGTCGGCGCGGCCGTGAAAGCCATGGGTGTCAGTCATCAGGTGGCCGATGGCACCGTCGGGCAGTCGGAAAAGGTTCAGCAAGCGCTGGAAAACATCCTCGGCGCCGTCGGCATGATCGTCGACCAGAACCAGCAGATCGCCGCGGCAGTGGAGCAGCAGACCGCGGTGGCCCATGACATCGACCAGAACATCGTCGAGATCAACCGCGCTGGCGAACGCACCGCCGAAGGTGCGCACCAGACCGAGGATGCCAGTCGCGCGTTGTCGGCCCAGGTGGTGGAACTCAAACAACTGATCAGCGCGTTCCGGGTCTGACAGCACACAGGGACCAAAAGTGGGAGCGAGCCTGCTCGCGATAGCGGTCTTTCAGTCGACATCAGTGTCGGCTGTCATACCGCTATCGCGAGCAGGCTCGCTCCCACAGGTTTTTGTGCAGGGCTGATTACCAGCTGAACAACTCGCAGGCATTGGCCGTGCTGGCCGCAGCCAATTGCTCCGAAGTGATCCCCATGATCCCGGCCAGTGCCGAGCAGATCGCCGGCAAATGCGCCGGGCTGTTGCGTTGGCCGGGAAACATGACAGGCGCCATGTCCGGCGAGTCGGTTTCCAGCACCACCGACTCAAGGGGTAAATCGGCGAGCACGCGGTGCATGCGCAACGCCTGCGGCCAGGTCGCGGCACCGCCCAGGCCCAGCTTGAAGCCGAGCTTGATGTACTCGCGAGCCTCTTCCTTGCTACCGGCGAAGGCATGAATGATTCCCGCGCGTTTCAGCCGGAAACGTTTGAGCGTGGCAATCACTGCTGCATGGCTGCGCCGCACATGAATCAGCGCCGGAAGATTGAAATCCACCGCCAGTTGCAGTTGCGCGTCAAACAAGGCCTGCTGGCGTTCACGGTCCAGGGTTTCGATGAAGTAATCCAGACCGATCTCGCCCACCGCACACAGTTGCCGATGACCCGCCAGGCGGGTCAGCCAATCACCGAGTTCGGGTAAGTCTTCAGGGTGATGTTGGTCCAGATACACCGGGTGCAACCCGAACGCCGCATGCAGATCGGGATCGCTTTGCACCAGGTCCCAGACCCGCTGCCAATTCCCCTGATAAACCCCCAGCACCACCATCCGGCGCACTCCAAGGGTACGGCTCTCGGCGAGCAGCGCCGAGCGGTCCTCGTCGAAGTCCGGAAAATCCAGATGAGTGTGGCTGTCGATCAGCTCCACGGTTCAGTCCTGGCGAATACGCTGCTTGAAGGTCCGCGCGATGGCCTGCACGCCGGGTTGGTAATCGGACTGCTCGATGGCGGCCAGTGCCAGTGCCAGTGCCTTGTCGGCGATCAACTGATGCTGCTGAGCCATGGCGTTGACCGGCAGCGGCAGGAAGTCCAGCAACTGCGTGTCGCCGAAGGTGCCGAGGCGCAGCGGGCGGGTTTTCAGCGGAAAGTCGTGCAAGGCATCGAACACGCCTTGAAGCAGCACGTAGGACGTGGTCACCAGCGCATCCGGCAAATGCCCCAGACGCTCAAGGAGTTCTTCCATCAACTGCTTGCCGCACTCGCGACTGAACGACTCGGCGTGCTCGATCAGCACTTCGCCTTTGAACCCGGTCAGGGCTTCCTTAAACCCGGCGGCACGTTCCTGGCTGATGCTCAGCTCGGGCCGTGCACCGATCAGCGCGATCTGCTTGGGCAGCGGATCGAGCAGGCTGCGGGTCAGTTGCAGGCTGGCCTCGCGATCATCGCTGATCACCGAACAGAAATGTTCAGGTTCCATCACCCGGTCGATGGCGATGATCGGCATGCCCTTGGCTTGCAACTGACGGTAGCTGTCGTCACCGGCCGGCAGGCAACTGGCGACAATCAACGCATCACAGCGCCGGGCGCGGAACAGTTGCAGCAATTGCCGTTCGCTGTCCGGCGCATCGTCGGAGCTGGCGATCAGCAGTTGATAGCCGCGAGCCCGGGCGCCTTGCTCGAGCAGTTTGGCAATGCGTGCGTAACTGGGGTTTTCCAGGTCCGGCAGAATGAAGCCCAAGGTGCGCGTGTGCCGGCTGCGCAGCCCGGCGGCCTGGGGGTTGGGTGTGAAGCCATGTTGTTCGACGACCGCACGAACGCGCTCGACGGTGGCACTGCTGATACGTTGCTGTTCGGCCTTGCCATTAATGACATAACTGGCGGTGGTAACGGACACACCGGCCAATTGTGCGATATCACTGAGTTTCAACGCGGGCTTTCCTTGTTTTTCGGCCGACATTTTCGCCAATCCTAACCGATTACGGTAGACGACCATTGTCGCAACGCTTCCGACAAGTTGGACTTCAAGGATGGGACATAATCGAGTAACGTGCCAATCATTCTAGATTAAACGTTTCAGCAAGCGTATTTTCCACGTTATAAGCGCATATGGCCGGTTCTGCCGCGAAACCGCCAAAAGTGATGGCTAAGCGCCTAAGCTGGAATCATTCAAAACAATACCTGGCGCCAACAGACGCCAAAAAGGAGAAAGTATGCTCGAGCTCACCATAGAGCAGATATCCATGGGCCAATCGGCGGTGGATAAATCCGAAGCCTTGCAACTGCTGGCCCGGCATCTGGTCACCGATGGCCTGGTGGCCGAGGGTTACCTTGCCGGTTTGCAAGCACGCGAAGCCCAGGGCTCGACCTTTCTCGGTCAAGGTATTGCCATCCCCCACGGTACGCCGGAAACCCGCGATCAGGTGTATTCCACTGGCGTGCGACTGATGCAGTTTCCCGAAGGCGTGGACTGGGGCGACGGCCAGATTGTTTATCTGGCGATCGGTATCGCCGCCAAATCCGATGAACACTTGCGACTGCTGCAACTGCTGACCCGGGCCCTCGGTGAGACCGACCTGGGCCAGGCCTTGCGTCGCGCCAGTTCCGCCGAAGCTTTATTGAAGCTGCTGCAAGGCGCACCGCAAGAACTGGCGCTGGATGCACAGATGATCGGCCTCGGTGTCTCCGCCGATGACTTCGAAGAGCTGGTGTGGCGCGGTGCGCGTTTGCTGCGCCAGGCAGATTGCGTGAGCAACGGTTTCTCCGCCGTGTTGCAGCAAGTCGAAGCGCTGCCGCTGGGCGATGGCCTGTGGTGGTTGCACAGCGAGCAAACGGTCAAGCGCCCGGGCCTCGCCTTCGTCACGCCGGACAAACCCATGCGCTACCTTGGCCAGCCGCTCAGTGGCCTGTTCTGTCTGGCCAGCCTCGGCGAGGCGCATCAGGCCTTGCTCGAACGCCTTTGTGCGTTGCTGATCGAAGGTCGTGGCCACGAATTGGGCCGCGCCACCAGCAGCCGTAAAGTTCTTGAAGTGCTGGGCGGTGAACTGCCGGCGGATTGGCCGAGCGCGCGCATTGCGTTGGCCAACGCCCACGGTTTGCATGCCCGCCCGGCGAAAATCCTCGCGCAATTGGCTAAGAGTTTTGAAGGCGAAATCCGCGTGCGCATCGTCGATGGCCAGGACAGCGCCGTGTCGGTGAAGAGCTTGAGCAAACTGCTCAGCCTCGGCGCCCGTCGCGGTCAGGTGCTGGAGTTCGTCGCCGAACCGAGCATCGCCGCTGATGCGTTGCCAGCCTTGCTCGCCGCCATCGAAGAAGGCC
Source organism: Pseudomonas sp. BGI-2 (assembly GCF_004310295.1). GTDB lineage: Bacteria > Pseudomonadota > Gammaproteobacteria > Pseudomonadales > Pseudomonadaceae > Aquipseudomonas. Next base: position 19,724 of record NZ_SISB01000051.1, read on the forward strand.
TGGGCGAAGAAGTCGAACCGTTGCCAGCCGTGAGCCAGCAGCGCGAAGTGTTTGCCGATGTGGCCCAAGTGCTCCTCGCGCCAGCGTCCGGTAGTCTGGTTCAGGCGATTGCCGCCGCACCGGGCATCGCCATCGGTCCGGCGCACATTCAAGTGCTGCAAACCATCGATTACCCGCTGCGTGGCGAGTCTGCCGCGATCGAGCGCGAGCGTCTCAAGCAGGCGTTGGTGCACGTGCGTGGCGACATCGAAGGCCTGATCGAGCGCAGCAAATCCAAGGCCATTCGCGAGATTTTCATCACCCACCAGGAAATGCTCGACGACCCGGAACTGACCGATGAAGTCGACACCCGCCTCAAGCAAGGCGAAAGCGCCGAAGCGGCGTGGATGGCGGTGATCGAAGCGGCGGCCAAGCAACAGGAATCGCTGCAGGATGCGTTGCTCGCCGAACGGGCTGCCGACTTGCGCGACATCGGCCGTCGGGTGCTGGCGCAACTCAGTGGCGTCGAAACCCCGAATGAACCCGATCAGCCGTACATTCTGGTGATGGACGAGGTCGGTCCGTCCGACGTCGCCCGTCTCGATCCGACCCGCGTGGCCGGTATTCTCACGGCCCGTGGCGGCGCGACCGCTCACAGCGCGATTGTCGCCCGGGCGCTTGGCATTCCGGCCCTGGTCGGCGCCGGTGCAGCGGTGTTGCTGCTGGCGCCGGGCACGCCGTTGCTGATTGATGGTCAGCGCGGTCGCCTGCACGTGGACGCCGACGCAGCAACCTTGCAGCGCGCCACCGAAGAACGTGACACCCGCGAGCAACGCCTGAAGGCGGCGGCCGAACAACGCCATCAACCGGCATTGACCACTGACGGTCACGCGGTCGAAGTGTTCGCTAACATCGGCGAAAGCGCTGGCGTGACCAGCGCGGTGGAGCAGGGCGCCGAAGGCATCGGTTTGCTGCGCACCGAACTGATTTTCATGGCCCATTCCCAGGCGCCCGACGAAGCGACCCAGGAAGTCGAATACCGTCGCGTCCTCGATGGCCTGGCCGGTCGTCCCTTGGTGGTTCGCACCCTCGACGTCGGGGGCGACAAACCGCTGCCGTACTGGCCGATTGCGAAAGAAGAAAACCCGTTCCTCGGTGTGCGTGGCATCCGCCTGACCTTGCAGCGTCCGCAGATCATGGAAGCGCAATTGCGCGCCTTGCTCCGAGCGGCGGACAACCGCCCGCTGCGGATCATGTTCCCCATGGTCGGCAGCGTCGATGAGTGGCGCCAGGCGCGGGACATGACCGAACGTCTGCGTCTGGAAATCCCGGTCTCCGACCTGCAACTGGGGATCATGATCGAGGTGCCGTCGGCGGCGCTGCTTGCTCCGGTGCTGGCCAAGGAAGTCGACTTCTTCAGCGTCGGCACCAATGACCTGACCCAATACACCCTGGCCATCGACCGGGGTCACCCAACCTTGTCGGCCCAGGCTGACGGCTTGCATCCGGCGGTACTGCAATTGATCGACATCACCGTGCGCGCGGCCCATGCCAACGGCAAGTGGGTGGGCGTGTGCGGCGAGCTGGCGGCCGATCCGCTGGCGGTGCCGGTGCTGGTCGGCCTCGGCGTGGATGAGCTGAGCGTGTCGGGTCGCAGCATTGCCGAGGTCAAGGCGCGCATCCGCGAACTCAGCCTGAGCCAAACCAAAATTCTCGCCCAACAGGCCCTGGCCGTGGGCAGCGCCAATGAAGTGCGCGCATTAGTGGAGGCCCTGTAATGGCCAGGATACTGACCCTGACGCTCAACCCGGCGTTGGACCTGACGGTGCAGCTGCCGCGCCTTGAGCCCGGCCAAGTCAATCGCAGCGACGAAATGCACACCCACGCCGCCGGTAAAGGCGTGAACGTGGCGCAGGTGCTGGCAGACCTCGGGCATCAGCTGACGGTCAGCGGTTTCCTCGGTGAGGACAACCTCCAAGCGTTCGAGACCCTTTTCGCCAAGCGCGGTTTTGTCGATGCGTTCATTCGGGTTCCCGGCGAGACGCGCAGCAACATCAAACTGGCGGAAAATGATGGGCGCATCACCGACATCAACGGTCCGGGGCCGATGGTCAATGAGGCGGCGCAGCAAGCGTTGCTGGATCGACTCGATCAGATTGCCCCCGGTCATGACGCGGTCGTCGTCGCCGGCAGCCTGCCGCAAGGGATCAGTCCTCAGTGGTTGCAGGCGTTGATTGAGCGTTTGAAAAACCTCGGTTTGAAGGTCGCTCTCGACACCAGTGGTGAAGCCTTGCGTGTGGCGCTCAAGGCTGGCCCGTGGCTGATCAAGCCGAACACCGAAGAGCTGGCCGATGCGCTGGGCTGCGAGGTGATATCGGTGGCGGCACAAGCCGAAGCGGCGAGCCGTTTGCACGCTCAAGGCATCGAGCATGTGGTGATCTCCCACGGTGCCGATGGTGTGAACTGGTTCAGTGTCGGCTCGGCGATGCATGCCACGCCGCCCAAGGTCAGCGTCGTCAGCACGGTGGGCGCGGGCGATTCGTTGCTGGCCGGCATGCTCCACGGTTTGCTCAGCGCCGACACGCCTGAACAGACCCTGCGCACCGCCACGGCGATTGCCGCGATGGCGGTCACGCAGATCGGTTTCGGTATTGGCGATACAGCGCAGTTGGCGCGGCTCGAACAGGGTGTGCGCGTGCGCCCCCTGACAGAACAATAAGAGGGTTTGTCATGAAGTTAGCCATTGTTACGGCCTGCCCGAACGGCATGGTCACCAGTGTGCTGTGCGCCCGTTTGCTCGATGCAGCGGCCCAGCGTCAGGGCTGGAGCACCAGCGTCGAAGTGGTTGATGCCGCGCATCCGGAACGTCAGCTGTCGGCGGCTACGATTGAGGCCGCGGAGTGGGTGTTGCTGGTGACCAGCACGCCGGTGGACATGTCGCGATTGGTCGGCAAGAAAGTGTTCCAGAGCACACCCGCGCACGCCCTGCAGGATGTAGAAGCGGTGCTGCGCCGAGGTGCTGAAGAAGCTCAGGTGTATGTCGCGCCCGAAGTTGTCGCGCAACCTGCCATCACTGTTCAAAGCGCACCACGTCTGGTGGCGATCACCGCATGTCCAACCGGTGTCGCTCACACGTTCATGGCCGCCGAAGCCTTGCAGCAAGCGGCCAAGCGTCTGGGCTACGACCTGCAAGTGGAAACCCAGGGCTCGGTCGGTGCGCGCAATCCACTCAGCGCCGCAGCGATTGCCGATGCCGATGTGGTGCTGCTGGCCTGCGATATCGAAGTCGCCACCGAACGTTTCGCCGGCAAGAAGATTTACCGTTGCGGCACTGGCATTGCCCTGAAGCAAGCCGAAGCGACGCTGAACAAGGCGCTGGCCGAAGGCAAGCAGGAAACCGCTGCGACCGGTGCTAAAGGCCCGACCAAGCAGGAGAAGACTGGCGTCTATAAACACCTGCTGACGGGCGTGTCGTTCATGTTGCCGATGGTGGTGGCGGGTGGGTTGATGATTGCGTTGTCGTTCGTATTCGGTATCACCGCGTTCAAGGAGCCGGGCACGTTGGCGGCAGCCCTGATGCAGATCGGCGGCGAGACGGCGTTCAAGTTGATGGTGCCGTTGCTGGCGGGATACATCGCCTACTCGATCGCCGACCGTCCGGGCCTGGCACCGGGGATGATCGGTGGCCTGCTGGCGAGCACCCTGGGCGCCGGTTTTATCGGCGGGATCATTGCCGGTTTCATCGCCGGTTATGCGGCGCAGGCGATCAATCGTTATGCACGCTTGCCGCAAAGTCTTGAAGCGCTGAAACCAATTCTGATCATCCCGTTACTGGCGAGCCTGTTCACTGGTCTGGTAATGATTTACATCGTCGGCAAACCGGTTGCGGGGATGCTTGAAGGTCTCACGCACTTCCTCGACAGCATGGGCACCACCAACGCGATTCTGCTCGGTGTGCTGCTCGGCGGGATGATGTGCGTCGACCTTGGCGGGCCGATCAACAAGGCCGCGTATGCGTTCTCGGTCGGGCTGCTGGCCTCGCAAAGTTATGCACCGATGGCCGCAACGATGGCCGCCGGCATGGTGCCGCCGATTGGCTTGGGGATCGCCACGTTTATTGCGCGTCGCAAGTTTGCCCAGACCGAGCGCGAGGCAGGTAAGGCGGCGCTGGTATTGGGGCTGTGTTTCATCTCCGAAGGCGCGATTCCGTTTGCCGCCAAAGACCCGCTACGGGTGATTCCGGCGAGCATTGCCGGGGGGGCGCTGACCGGTGCGTTGTCGATGTATTTCGGCTGCAAACTGATGGCGCCGCACGGTGGGTTGTTCGTTCTGGCGATCCCGAATGCGATCAATCATGCGCTGTTGTATCTGTTCGCGATTGTGGCGGGGAGTCTGTTGACGGCGGTGGCGTATGCGCTGCTCAAGCGACCGGAAACGGTAGAGCTGGCACTGGAACCCGTAAAGGCCTGACACAAAACCTTTGTAGGAGCGAGGCTTGCCCGCGAAGACGGCCTGACAGTCACTATCTTTGTTGGATGTTAAATCGCCTTCGCGGGCAAGCCTCGCTCCAACAAGTCGTGGTGTCACACCGGTTTCATGCACACGTGCTTTAGTTTTCCTTTTCAGGGAGAACACCATGAGCGAATTCGACCTCGGCCGCCGTCGTGTCATGCAAGCCGTCGGCGCCGGGCTTTTGCTTCCAGGCCTGGCACCGGCGGTCATCGCCTCGGTCAAGGATCGTCCACTACTCACCGATGGCGTGCAGTCCGGCGATGTGCTGGGTGACCGGGCGATGATCTGGAGTCGCAGCGACCGGCCGGCACGGATGGTGGTGGAATGGGACACCCGCAGCCTGTTCGGCAACCCTCGTCGATTCGTCTCGCCATTGGCCGATGCGCGCACCGATTTCACCGCGCGGGTCGAGCTCACCGGTCTGCCCGCCGATCAGGCGATTTTTTATCGCGTGTATTTCGAAGACGCCCAGAGTGGCGTCGCCAGTGAACCCTGGTTCGGCCACTTGCGCAGCGTGCCGCAAACCCGGCGCGACCTTCGGTTCGTCTGGAGCGGTGACACCGTCGGGCAAGGCTTCGGTATCAACCCGGACATTGGCGGCATGCGCATCTACGAAGCCATGCGCTTGCGCCTGCCCGACTTCTTTATCCACAGCGGCGACACCATCTACGCCGACGGCCCGGTGCCGGCGCAACTGACCACCGAAAGCGGCCGGGTGTGGCGCAATATCACCACAGAAGCCAAGAGCAAGGTCGCCGAGACCCTTGACGATTACCGCGGCAACTACCGCTACAACCTGATGGACGAAAACGTCCGTCGCTTCAACGCCGAAGTCCCGCAGATCTGGCAATGGGACGACCATGAAGTGGTAAACAACTGGTCGCCGGGCAAGCAGTTGGATGAGCGCTACAAGAGCAAAGATATCCACAGCCTGGTGGGCCGCGCCCGCCAAGCCTGGCTCGAATATGCGCCCATGCGTTTGCAGAGCGCCGATGGTGGCGGGCGGATTTATCGCCAGCTTGGTTATGGGCCGATGCTGGATGTGTTTGTGCTGGACATGCGCAGTTATCGCGAAGCCAATGACGATAACCTCGGCGCCGCCAAACCCTTTCTCGGTCGTGAGCAACTCGACTGGCTCAAGGCGTCGTTGAAAGCCTCCGGTGCGCAATGGAAAGTCATCGCCGCCGACATGCCAATCGGCCTCGGCGTCCCCGACGGAGAAGTCAGCCCGGGTGTGGCGCGTTGGGAAGCGGTGGCCAACGGCGATCCCGGACCGGCCCAGGGACGTGAACTGGAAATCGCTGAACTGTTGGGCTTTCTACGGGCGCAGCAAGTGCGCAATTTCGTTTTCCTGACGGCGGATGTGCATTACTGCGCAGCGCATCACTACCACCCGGATCGCGCGGCGTTTCAGGATTTCGAACCGTTTTGGGAGTTTGTGGCCGGGCCGTTGAATGCGGGGAGCTACGGGCCTAATCCGCTGGATAAGACGTTCGGGCCCGAGGTGGTTTTCGAGAAGTCACCACCCGCGCAGAACACCTCACCGTTCGCCGGGTTTCAGTTTTTTGGCGAGGTGAATATTGATGGGCAGACGGGGGAGATGAGCGTGGTGTTGCGGGATCTGGATGGGGTGGCGGTGTTTGAGCAGAAGCTGCAGCCAGTCTGACCGTTTTTCATGAACGACCAAAAATCAATGTGGGAGCGGGCTTGCTCGCGAATGCGGTGGATCAGTCAACATCATCGTTGAATGACACGCCGCTTTCGCGAGCAAGCCCGCTCCCACAGGGATTGTGATGTATCAGTAGACGTCGCGGCGGTAGCGGCCCTGCTCGATCAGGCGGTCAACCTCTTCAATCCCGAGCACTTCGTTGAGCACGTGATCCACGCCTGAAGCCATTCCCTGCAAGCTGCCGCAGATGTAAATCACGGCACCGTCGGCCAACCATTGCTTCAGTAGATCGGCCGACTCACGCAGTCGATCCTGTACGTAGATCTTCTCGGCCTGATCCCGCGAGAACGCCAGGTCCAGTCGCTCCAGATCGCCTGAAATCAACCATTCCTCAAGCTCGTCGCGGCACAGGTAGTCGTACTCCCGATTGCGCTCACCGAACAGCAGCCAATGCCGTTGCTGCCCATCGGCAATTCGTGCCTTGAGCAAACTGCGCAGGCCGGCCAGCCCGGTGCCGTTGCCCAGCAGGATCATCGGTACTGGCTCGGTCGGCAGATGGAAGCCACTGTTGCGCCGCACCCGCAGGCTGACGGTGCCACCTACTGGCGCGTGTTCGGTCAGCCAACCGGAGCCTATGCCCAGGCTGCCGTCGGCATGCATTTCCTGACGCACGATCAGTTCCAGCACGCCGTCGGCGGCGATCGAGGCGATGGAGTATTCGCGCATGGCCAAGGGCACCAAGGCGTCTACCAACGCCTGCGCGTGCAGGCCGACCAGGTGAGTTCTGTTCTCGGGCAACTGGCGACTGGCGAGGGCTTGCTCCAGCGCTTGTGACAGGCCATCGAAGGTCACCATCGCCCGGCCTTCAATACCCAGGCCATCAAGTAAATGCTCGATCGCCCACGGGCAATTGCGGGGCAGGACTTCCACCAGATCACCCGCCAGCCAACTGCTGGTCGTCGGGGCGGTGAGGCCCAGCAAGTACACCGGGGAGCCGCTGCTGTCCGGGTTCATCAATTCGCGGCGGGTCAGGGTCCAGTTGTTGTAGCTCGGGGCTTGCCAGGTGTCGACCGGCGCCTGCCCGGTCAGCAGGCCGAGTTGCTGCTGCCAGTGACGCAAGGCGTAAGGGTCGCCGCTGTCGACTTCCACCGGCGCGAACAAGGTCTTGCCGCCATGCTCGCCCAGCCACGTGTGCAAGCGTCGGGCGAAACCGCAGAAGTGTTGATACTGGCGATCACCGAGCCCCAGTACCGCGTAGTTCAGGCTCTCCAGGCTCAACGCCCGGCCGAGTACTTTGCGTTCAAAACCACGGGCGCTGTCCGGCGCCTCGCCATCGCCGAAGGTGCTGACCACGAACAGCGCGTTGCTGGATTCACGCAAATCCTGTTCGCTGACATTCGCCAGCGGCTGCACCTTCACCGACAGGCCGGCCGCCTGCAATTGCCCGGCGGTCTGCCACGCCAGTTGCTCGGCAAACCCGCTTTGGCTGGCGAAGCCGATCAACCAGGCGGGTGTATTGCTGCCCGTTTGCGCGAAGTCTTTGCGAGCGTCCTTGATCTGTTTTTTCTTGCGGCGACGATCCAGATACAACATCCAGCCAGTGACGAAGAACAGCGGCATGGTCAGCGCGGTAATGGTCAGGATGATCCGCCCGACGATGCCGAAGTAACTCCCCACGTGCAGCGCATAGAGGCTGGTCAGCAGTTGCGCCTTGAGGCTCTTGTCGCTGTAACGGTCATGCCGCTTGACGATGCCGGTGGCCGGATCGAGGCTGATCTGGTTCAGCGCACGGTCATGGGGCGAGGAGTTCAACAGGTAGAAAACCGTCGCCGGTTTGCCGGCCACTGGCGGCATGCGGATGTTGTAGGCACTGAGTGCCGGACCTGCAGCGCTATAAATGCTGCTCCACATGACGGCGTAGTCGGCGGTGGGCGCCGGGCCGCTCGGTGCAGGGCCACGACCGCCGCGCAAGCGCTCGTTTTGCGGTGCGTCGGAAAGTAATTGGGTCAGGCCCTTGTTGTACCACTCATAGGACCAGGACAACCCCGTCAACGCTGACAGGAGGTAAAACACCAGGCACCACGTGCCGGCCACCGAGTGCAGGTCCCAGTTAAAGCTGCGGCCCTTTTTCTTCCAGTCAAGGGTCAGCCAGGCGCGCCAGCTTTTCCATTGGCGCGGCCAGCGCAAGTACAGGCCGGACAGGCAGAAGAACACCAGGATCAGTGTGCACGCACCGGTGATCTGCCGGCCGGTATCGCCCATGGCGAGGAAACGGTGCAGTCGCAGCATCAGGCCGAAGAAATCCTGGCCGGTAGCGTCACCCATGAATTCGGCGGTGTACGGATCGAAGTAGCGCATCTCGCCACGGCGTTCGCCCGGTGGCGGCGTGAAGCTCACCCGCGCGGCGTTGCCGCTGTCGGTCTCGACCCAGAGCATCGCGACTTTTTTGCCGGAAGCCCCCTCGATCTTTTCCACCAGTTCGGCGGGCGGCAGGACACCGGCAACCTGCTTCTCGACCTGCAGCACGGAAGGATTGAGCACGCTGAGGATTTCATCCTCAAACGATACCATTGCCCCGGTGATGCCCATCAGGGCCAGGACCAGCCCGGCACTGATGCCGAAAAACCAGTGCAACTGGAACAGGGTTTTCTTCAACACGTCGCTCGCCTTGTTCGTTCGAAATAATCATCACGGCGCGCATTATGCCGTGGGTTGCTGAGAAACATTCTTTTTTACGCACAAAAGCCCCGTTCATGTGGATGAACGGGGCCTGCTGATATCAGCCTTCACCACTTTCCATGTGGGAGCGGTGGTGAGGCTTGCAATCAGAAGTGGAAGTTGGTGCTCAGCAATGCCGTACGGCCCGCCGCCTGGTTGGCGAAGTGGGTCGAGAAGGCTTTGTCGTAGTAGGTTTCGTCGGTCAGGTTCTGCACGTTCAGTTGCAAGTCGACGTTTTTGCTCAGCTTGTAGGCGGCCATTGCGTCGTAACGAACGTAGGAATCCACCATGGTGGTGTTGGCCACGCTGCCGAATACGTCGTCGACATAGAACGCACCGCCACCGATGGTCAGCTTCGGCGTGACCTGATAGGTCGTCCACAGGCTGGCACTGTTTTTCGGGGTGTTTGGCAACTCGTTGCCGTTGTTGGCTTTGTTGGCCGGCAGATCACCACCATCGACTTGCTCGCTGTCCATGTAAGCGTAACCGGCGAAGACCTGCCATTTTTCGGTGATCTTGCCGGTGGCCGACAATTCGATCCCTTGAACGCGGGTTTTGCCGGCGTTTTCATAGGCGGTGGTATTGACTTGAACGCGGGCGTTTTCTTTCTCGGTGCGGAAGATATCGGCGGTCAGCGACAGGCGATCGTTGAGCAAATCCCACTTGGTGCCGATTTCGTAGTTCTTGGTGGTTTCCGGCTCCATGTCGCTGCTCAGCAAGTTGCCGTTGCGATCAGGAGTGCCGCCCAACGGGTTGCCTTCCTGGCCTTCGCCCAAGGTGTTGCCCGGCGGAGTGGCGGAGGTGGCGTAGGACGCGTAGATGCTGCCGTTTTCGGCCGGCTTGTAAACAACGCCGAACTGGCCGGTCACGAACTCGCTGACGTCATCCCCTTTGGACGTGGTCACGCTGGAGGAGTTGTAGGTTCTGTACTGGGTGTCGAAATGGTCGTAACGCAGGCCCATGTTCACCAGCCATTGTTCGGACAACTCCAGGGTGTCGAACACATACAACGCGTAGGTGTCGGACTGAGTGTCGGTGCCAGCGTAGTTACGCGAGATCGCACCGTTCCACGGATCGTTCGAGTTCGGGTTGGCCAGCGAGGTGCAGTTGTAGCCGCTTCGCGCGCCGATCAATGCCGGTGAGCAGTTAGTGGTCGAGGCTGCTGTTCTCGGGGTGGTGTCGACGTTGACGTTGTACGAGGACTTTTGACTTTCCTCACGGCTCAACTCGATACCGGTAGCGAAGCTGTTCTTGAACCCGGCGATGTACACGTCACCAAACAGATCGGTCTGGTTAGTGGTGGTCTCGGTGTTGCTGACGCGGGTGTTGGCCCGGCGCCAGACGCTGCCGTTATTGACGTTGCCCTTGCTGTCGTCCGGCTGGGTCAGGATGTAATCCTGCATGCTGTTGCCGTGGCGCAAGGTGTTTTTGACGGTCAGCGCATCGTTCAGGTCGTGCTCGATGGCGAAGGTCGCCGTGTCGGTGCGGCCCTTGCGGAAGTCGCGATCTTCCAGACCGTAGAAGTTGCTGTGATCACCCCCGGCGAAAGGCTTGTCCGGGTTCGATTTGGTGCGGGCGGCCGAACCTGCGACAGGGATGGTGTACGGAATGCCCGAGTCTGGCGTGTCGTTGCTTTCCAGATGGTAGTAATCGAGGTTGACCCGGGTGTCGGTGCCCAGGCCGAACGCCAGCGACGGTGCGATGCCCCAACGGTCGTAATCGACGCTGTCACGGCCAGCAACGTTACTTTCGTGGCTCATCAGGTTCAGTCGGCCGGCGGCGGTATCGGTGAACTGATAGTTGCCGTCCATGGTGTAACGCTGGGTCTGGTCCGAACCCCAGGTAAAGCCACCGTCAAACGAGTCGCCCAGGTGGGCCTTTTTGCTCACCAGGTTAATGCTGCCGCCCGCAGCGCCACGGCCGCCAATGGCCGAGTTCGGGCCTTTGCTGACTTCGATCGACTCGACGGCGAAGATCTCGCGGCTCTGCGAACCGGTGTCGCGCACGCCGTCCAGATACGTATCGCCCTGAGCGTCAAAACCACGAATGAACGGACGATCGCCTTGTGGGTTGCCACCTTCACCGGCACCAAAGGTGATACCCGGAACGGTGCGCAGCGCGTCCTGCATATTGAGGGCGCCGGTATCCTTGAGTACCTGCTGCGGGATGACGGTGATCGAACGCGGTGTGTCCACCAACGGTGCGGTGTACTTGGGCGAGGAGGCTTTTTCGACGTTGTAGGAAGTCGCATCCTGGACTTCGCCGGTGATGGCGGTAGCCCCTAGGGAAATCGTATTGCTCGGCGCTTTTTCGTCGGCCTTTTCAGCCGCGAAAACCATGTGGCCGGCAGAGCTGGCAGTGAGCGCCACGCCAATTGCAGACGCGAGTAAACGCGGTGAACTGACTGGTAATTGTGATTGTTGGCGTGACATTTGAATTCCCCTCCCCAAGGATTTGAGGCCGCGGAATATAGGGTAGACGCGTATTTGTATCAATTGCGAAACGTTACTATTCGCGAAGAATTTACATTCTTTACAATTTAACCTTACGGTTTTTGATGATTCGTTCGTCTTAGGGGTTTTACACAGTCAATAAGAATCAATACCATTGCCGCCTCTCTGACTTCAGGTGCCATCCCATGCTGCTGCACATTCCCGGCGTGTTCGCGAAAGAAGAAGTGCAGCGCATCCGCGAGGCTCTGGAGCAGGCAGATTGGGCCGACGGCAAAATCACCGCCGGCTACCAGTCGGCCAAAGCCAAGCACAATCTGCAACTGCCCGAAGGCCACCCTCTGGCCAAGGAAGTGGGCGCGGCGATGCTTGAGCGGCTGTGGAAAAACCCGCTGTTCATGTCTGCGGCGTTACCGCACAAAGTTTTCCCTCCGTTACTGAACTGTTACACGGCCGGTGGCAGTTTCGACTTCCACATCGACAACGCTGTGCGTCAGTCCAAAGGGGGCATCGAGCGGGTTCGCACCGATCTGTCGGCGACGCTTTTTTTCAGCGAACCGGACGACTACGACGGCGGCGAACTGGAAATCCAGGACACCTTCGGCACCCAGCGCGTGAAGTTGCCGGCCGGGGACATGGTCCTTTATCCCGGCACCAGCTTGCACAAAGTCAACGCCGTCACGCGCGGCACTCGCTATGCGTCGTTCTTCTGGACTCAAAGCCTGGTACGCGAAGACAGCCAGCGCGCCTTGCTGTTTGAAATGGACGGGGCGATCCAGCAACTGACCCAGGACATGCCTGATCACCCGTCGCTGATCCGCCTTACGGGCACCTATCACAACTTGTTGCGCCGCTGGGTCGAGGTATGAGTTATCAATTGCGCCGCGAGGAAGTCCTCGACGGTGACTCGCTCAAGGCCATGCTGGAGGAAAGCCCCGCTCGTGCGGCGCAGGCGATTCTGCTCGCCGCCCGCGAAGGAGTGCTGGACGCCCAGGCCTTGCTGGGGCAAATCCTGCTGGACGGGCAGGGTATCGAACAGGATCGGTCACTGGCCGTGCGCTGGTTCGAGATTGCCGCCCGGCGTGGGCACTTGATGGCGCGCAATATGCTCGGTCGTTGCCATGAACATGGCTGGGGTTGTCCGGCCGATGCTGCGCTGGCTGCACGGCATTACCGGGTAGCGGCTGAAGCGGGACTGGATTGGGCGATGTACAACGTTGCCAACCTGTTCGCCACCGGTCGCGGGGTAGCAGAGAGCCAAGCGCAAGCACTGGCGTTGTATCGCCGCGCCGCCGAGTCGGGGCATGCCAAATCCATGAATCTGTTGGGCCGCTATCTGGAAGAAGGACGCCACTGTCCGCAGGATTTGTACATGGCCCGGGAATGGTATCGACGCTCGGCCGAGGGCGGGGATTTTCGTGGACAGTTCAGTTATGCAGCGGTACTGGCCGATGAAGGGTGTGTCGATGATGCGCTGGGCTGGCTGCGCAAGGCATTGGAGGGGGGAAACGCAAATTTCTTGCGGGTGAGCAGTGAGTCATTGCTAGGCGCACTTCATCCACAAATCCGCGGGATGGCTGACGCTTATCGGCTGCGGCTATCTCAGTTGACGGCGCAATAACATTTTATGGGAAGCGTTAACGTATTGACGGCGAAGTCTCGTTTTGCGCGGTGCGTTGCGCGATAGAACGCATGGTCTGGGAAGTTTTAATACACTCATCGGGTGTGCGTAGTAATTAGATTGAACTGTGAGTGGGTATCGGTTGTTTTCAATGTTAATGGCTGTGTTGTAGTGGTTGTCTTGATTTTTAATATTTTAAAACTTGTAGATAATTGCTTTGGTGCACTAAGGTTGGTTTGCGCGATATCTGCAGTCTGATGGAATAATGATTTGTCAGTGTCGGGCTTTAACTTAAATTGCATTAATTTCCCAAGAAGACAAGGAGTCTCTTATGGAATTCAAAACCAGCAGCAAGTTACTTGAGGTCGCCGCAAAGGCACCGATGATATTCGTGGATGCCTCCCTTGGTCGGGGGGAGTTCGATGGTGAGGAATATAATCGGGAAACCGGAATACAGCTCACCAAAGAGCAAATTATCAGCCTGAGGAAGTATGAAGAGTTGGGGTTGTCTTTTCCGGTCCAGCTTCAGGATGTCATTGCTTACCTCAAGTATGGCGCCGATGACAATGGCAGCGTGGGACTGGCTGCAGAGGATTTTCTCCGCACCTTCACAATCACCAACATCCATGCCAGGCGTTGGCGGCCACTGCGCCAGGACATCATGCAGACAGGAAATCAGTTGAAGATTTTTTCTGGCAGCATCATCGGCATCGGCGGTGAAATTGTAAGTATCTACAATGAGCTAAAATCCTCCGGATATTTGGAAGAATACAATATCACTACCCCCGAGCAGTATTTGGAACTCAAAAAGCAGTTCCCGGATCTGCCTGATCTTGATTTGCCGTCAGGGGATGTCCCGGATATTAAGTATTTCCTCAACCAAATACTTGATAAGGTCAAGGACTGCCATGCCAAGGCCGAGGAAGTAAGAGAAGGGCTGGATAGCTTTGGTACCGATATGCGTGAGCAAGTACTGCCGGAAATAAAACTGCGTTTGAAGTTTGTCTCCGAAAATACGTATCAGGCAGATATTCAGGTATTGCAGGATGAAATTGAGGCGCGCTCGAAAGAAATTGATCTGCTCAATGAGCGCTATTCCAAACTGGTCAAGGACGCGATCATCTCCGGCGCAACCATGAATATTGGCGGGTTGGTTCTCGGCATCTATTACGGAGTCAAGGCTGAAGAAGTGCGTCGTGAGCGAAATGCACTCAGGGCGTTGCAAAATGAAGCCAATCTAAGGATGGCCAGCAAAAGCCAGACATTGAGCTCCTTGAACAAGGTGCGTGATGATCTTCAGAATCTGACCTATGTCGCGATCGAAGCCGAACTGGCGACTCAGAATCTGATGTTGGTGTGGAATGCGTTAAGTGATTGGATCAGTTCATCGGCCGAACACATTGATAAAGTGGATAACGCGATTTCCTTAAGGACATTTATTAATGAAATAAAAAGAGTTGTTGGGCCTTGGGAGGAAATACAAAAAAGCTCAGATGAGTTGCTTAAGGTGTTCAAGGCGGCCGATGATGAATATGAAAGCAGTTGTTTGATTTTCCAGGATGGGAACGCTATGACTTCGACACTCCACCATTTGGGCTCGGGTTTTGACATGGCCCAGTTGCGCAGCCATAACGATGACGTGCAAGGCGCGAACACTGACGTACAAATGCTTTTCCAGCAATTCGACTATTTGCCCGGTCCGGTGGAAACCCTGAGTACTCTGGCCGTCACGATTAACAGGACAGTATTTGATGTGCGAGTCCAGGCTCAATCAAGTGAAATCAAGCTGGCTTCATCGCTCCGGAGTCTGAAAGATTATCTGACAGAGCTGGGCAATCCGGCTGATGACGATGAAATCCGCGAAGACATGGAAAGAGAGCTGCAAGGGGTATCCGGCCACTTGTCCGCAAAAGCTGAAATATTTCAAGAGATCGAAAGAAGTGTCAGTGGCCGGTTTGACCGCGCTGTCTCGAAACAGTGGGTAGTGGCGCTGCAACAGGATCTAGTTTACGCCGAGCAACAAAAAACCAGGTCTGATGAAAAAGTATCTGAACTGAAAGAGCAGATGACGTCCGTGCTGGAAGCGATTGAGTTGATTGAGAAAGCTGGAATCGAGAAAATTGGCGAAGAGTCACAACTCACGCTGGATAAACTGAAGACATTGGGTCTGGCGCCGCCGCAGATTGAAATCGCGCTGCTGGCTCTGGAAACCCTTAAAAAGTTGATCGCAGGTATCGGGCACGCCATTTCCTATCTCAACATGATTGCGGCGTACAACAGCCTCAAGCAGAGAGCGCTGGAGTTGAAGTCCCAGTCTGACGGGTATGCCAAGGATATCGTCAAGACTAATGGGAAGATTAGACTGGTCTACGCTCTGGACACTCTGGACGATGGACGTTGGGCGTTCGGGAATGAATTTTCGAAATTGGTTGTCGACTTTGAACAGTTCGCCCAGGAAACCAAGCAGGACAAGGGGCTGCCTGTCGAGGAGCGGGCGGATATCGCGATTGCCCGAATCGCAGACGTTGTCGAATGCTTGAAGACTATTCAGCGCTGATAAGGAGTCGGGGAGGTGGGTCAGACGCCCACCTCCTTTAATATGGATCATGGATATAGTTACCTTTGAGTTTTCCCCTGAGCAGCGGCGTCTACTGGATCGTTACGCACGCTTTCTCGACACGCTGTTCCCGACATACGACAACATACCGATTGTGTTTGACCGCCGTAAAAACAGTGGCCATCAGCGTGCGGAACTGACCTACGATACGCGCTTGAACAAGGTCTTATTTAATCAGAAGTATCTGCGGGACTATTGGGATCGTAGTGAAAGCGCCAGGATTCGATGCGATGCCAATTTTCAAGATCTGCTCACCTTTACCCGCGAGTCTTTGGAAATAACCCGTCAAACGTCCCCGAGCAAGCCCCTCGATGAGGTTGATGTAAATCTATACAGTTTCTCCCGCTCCCCGAGCTGGGGCTCAGTGCCAACGAGTGTGCGAGGACTGGTTCAAGGGTTAGGTAGTCAGTTTTTTGATACGGAAGGTCATATAGACGTGCTGAAGTTTATAGACCAGAGCCTGTATGAGGATGCGTTTGCACTGCGCTCCGCATTTATGGGAGCAATGGACTATCGCTCCTGTAATTGTCATCTGCAACCCACTGTGGTGGAGGCGTTGTTCAGGGAGACGGATACGACACCTGTTTGGGATGTTGCTTACTCTTCCACAGACCCTTCGATAAAGTCAGCAGAATACAAAGCCGATGTTACGGCGTTATTTAACGGGTTTACGTCCTTGCGTTCGCAGATGGGTTTTTTTGTCGCGGAAATTTTATTGCGCGTCGATAGCGCTAAAGACGAGCTGTTTCAAACAGCTGATATGTCAACGATGGGGAGGTTGAACTCAAAGTTGGAGCGCGTGGTGCAGGAGGCTGAAGAGTTCATGACAATGATCAATCACCTCGAAGCCTGGTTGCGCAAATAAAAAAGGCCCATGTATTCATGGGCCTTTTCATGTTTCAAGAGATCGCTTACACGTAGAACGACTTCAACGGCGGAAAGCCATTGAATTCAACCGCGCTGTAACTGGTGGTATACGCACCGGTCGACAACCAGTAAAGACGATCACCAATGGCCAGGTTCAGCGGCAAACCGTACTTGTAGTTTTCATACATGATGTCGGCGCTGTCGCAGGTCGGGCCGGCGATGACCACTTCTTCCATCTCGCCTTTCTTCTCGGTCCAGATCGGGAACTTGATGGCTTCGTCCATGGTTTCGATCAGGCCGGAGAACTTGCCCACATCCGTGTACACCCACCGCTCTACCGCGGTGCGGGATTTACGCGCCACCAGCACCACTTCGCTGACCAGGATGCCGGCGTTGGCGATCAACGAACGGCCTGGCTCCAGGATGATTTCCGGCAGTTCGTCACCGAAGTCTTCCTTGAGGAAACGGATGATTTCTTCAGCGTAGGTTTCCAGGCTGTTGGTGCGGGTGATGTAGTTGGCCGGGAAGCCGCCGCCCATGTTGATCAGCTTCAGGTGAATGCCGTCTTCTTCTTTCAGGCGTTCGAAGATGACTTTGACCTTGGCGATCGCCGCGTCCCAGACGCTGATGTCGCGCTGTTGCGAGCCGACGTGGAACGAGAGGCCGTACGGCACCAGGCCCAGGTCGCGGGCGAGGATCAGCAAGTCCATGGCCATGTCGGTCTGGCAGCCGAATTTGCGCGACAAAGGCCAGTCAGCGGTGGTCGAGCCTTCGGTGAGGATGCGCACGTAGACTTTCGAACCCGGTGCAGCTTTGGCGATGTTACGCAGGTCGGCTTCGGAGTCGGTGGCATACAGACGCACGCCCTTCTCGTAGAAGTAGCGAATGTCCTTGGATTTCTTGATGGTGTTGCCGTAGCTGATGCGATCCGGGCCGACGCCCTGATTCATCACTTTATCGAGCTCGTAGATCGAGGCGATGTCGAAGTTCGAGCCTTTCTCTTTGAGCAGGTCGATGACTTCGACGGCCGGGTTGGCCTTGACCGCGTAGTAGACCTTGGCGAAATCGAAACCGGCGCGCAGGTCGTCGTAGGCCTGGCTGATCATCGCGGTGTCGATCACCACGAACGGGGTTTCTTGTTTGTCGGCGAACGCCTTCATTTTCTGGAAGGTATCGCGCGCGAAATAGTCTTCGACGTTGATCGACATGCTGGGAACTCCTACTGGCAAACTAGATTAATCAATGGGTGCAAATGAACGTCCTCCGTATCCCCACTTTGGTTCGCCTACTTCCCAAGGCATGTCGCCGAAAGCAAAAAGGCCACGGGAGGCGGTGCTTCCCTTGGCCTTGCTGTCTCGTCGTCAGTACTTGAGCCGGATGGATCGTTTCCAGCATGGACGTTCGGCGCGAACTTTAGGGCGTGAGGGGCTTGAGATCAACAAAAAATGTCGCGTTTTTGCACGCTTCCGTCGTGCGGTCCCGGACAACTACTGATGTAACCGACCTGCATGACAGTGTGATGTTCCCGTAGGAGGGATATTTGAGGTGTATCAGAGGGATTTGTGGTGCCCCATTCGCGAGCAAGCCCGCTCCCACATTGGATCTGTGTCAGCTCACAATTTTGTGGATGAACGCGGACCAATGTGGGAGCGGGCTTGCTCGCGAAGACGTCAGATCAGGCGACCGCTGTCTCGGCGGGCGAAACAATGCTGGTCTTGCCCCCACGGGACTTGCCAGAGCTCAAATACTCTGCAATTGATTCCTGAGTCACCTCCCCCAGGAACACCCGCTCCGCATCCATCACCGGCAACCACGAGCGGTTGAACTCGTACATGCGTGACAGCAGGATGCGCAAATGCTCGTCGAATGCCGCCGTGGCGTTGAACTCACGCAGGTACTGCGCGCAAGTCCCGGCCTGACGGTGCAGGTCTCGACGCCTTACATAACCCAGCGCCTTGTTCTCACCGTCAGTGACCACCACATATCGACGGTCCAGTTCGTCCATCAACTCCAGGGCTTCAGCCACCGGCGTTTCCGGGCTTACCGACGGGGCGTTGTCCGCTGCGTCTTCGGCTTTCACCAACAACAGGCGTTTAAGCGTACTGTCCTGGCCAACGAAGTTGCTGACAAAGTCATCCGCCGGGTGCGCCAGCAGCGTGTCCGGGTGATCGATCTGCAGCAGCTTGCCGGCGCGGAAGATCGCAATCTTGTCGCCCAGCTTGATGGCTTCGTCGATGTCGTGGCTGACCATGATCACGGTCTTGTTCAGCGCGCGCTGCATCTCGAAGAACTCGTTCTGGATCATCTCGCGGTTGATCGGGTCGACCGCGCCGAACGGTTCGTCCATCAGCAACAACGGCGCATCCGCCGCCAAGGCACGAATCACACCGATCCGCTGCTGCTGACCGCCGGACAGTTCACGCGGGTAGCGATTCAGATACTGCTTGGGTTCCAGCTTGATCATGCTCATCAACTCGCGGGCGCGGTCGTGGCATTTCTGTTTGTCCCAGCCCAGCAGGCGCGGAACGATGGTGATGTTTTCCTCGATGGTCATGTTCGGAAACAGGCCGATCTGCTGGATCACATAACCGATGTTGCGGCGCAGGGTCACAGCATCGAGGTCGGTGGTGTCTTCGCCATTGATCAGGATTTTGCCGGAGGTCGGTTTGATCAGACGGTTGATCATTTTCAGTGTGGTGCTTTTGCCGCAGCCCGATGGCCCGAGGAACACGCAGATCTCGCCTTCATTGACGGTCAGGCTTACCGAGTCCACGGCTTTCACATCTTTGCCGTTGCTTTGGAAGGTCTTGCTGAGGTTTTGAAGTTCGATCATTTGAGTAATCCTTTTGGAGTCAGCGTGCGTTGCAGCCATTGCAGAAGCAGGTCGGCGAAGATGGCCAGGAGACTGACCAGCACGGCGCCGACGATCAGCATCGACATGTCGCTGCGGCTGATGGAAGCGAGAATGAGTACACCGAGGCCACCGGCGCCGATGGTCGCGGCGATGGTCATGACACCAATGTTCATGACCACGGCGGTGCGCACGCCGGCGAGGATCACGGGCACGGCGATCGGCAACTCGACCATGCGCAGGCGCTGGCCGAAGGTCATGCCGATGCCGCGCGCGGCTTCGCGAATGCCGGGTTCGACGCCGGTCAGGGCGAGGTAGGTGTTACGCATGATTGGCAGCAGCGAGTACAGAAACACCGCGGTAATCGCCGGCATCGGCCCCAAGCCCTGGCCGAATTTGGAGTAGAACGGCAGCAGCAGGCCGAACAGCGCAATCGACGGCACCGTCAGCAGCACCGTGGCACTGGCTTGCAACGGGCCGGCGAGGGTCGGGAAGCGTGTCATCAGGATGCCCAGCGGCACGCCAACCAGGATCGCCAGGGTCACGGCAATACCGACGAGGGTGATGTGCTGCCCGGTCAGTTGCAGGACCAGCGGCCAGTCGAGATGGGAAAAGGCGTTCAGAAATTCCATGTCTTTTCCTCCTCAGTTAATAGGGTGCTGGCGCAGGAAATCTGCAGCAACGGATGAAGGACTTTCGTGATCGACATCGACCCGCGCATTGAGCTGCCGCATGGTGGCGTCATCGAACAGTTCGGCCAGCGGCTTTATTTCTTCCGCCAGTTTTGGATGGGCGTCGAGGTAGTCCTGACGCACCACCGGCGCGGCGGTGTAGTCCGGGAAGTAGTGCTTGTCGTCTTCCAGCAGTTTGAGCTTGAAGGCATTCAAACGACCGTCGGTGGTGTAGACCAGACCGGCAAACACCTGGCCGTTACGCAGGGCGGTGTAGACCAGCCCAGCATCCATCTGCCGGATGTTTTTGCGGGTCAGGTTCATGCCATAGAGGTCGACCATGCCGTCCAGACCGTCGGAACGGTTGGCGAACTCGGTGTCCAGCGCGACGAGATGATTGGTCTTCGCCTCAGCCTGCATCACCGTGTTCAGCTCGCTGATGGTGTTGATCTGCGGGTAGGCTTTTGCGGTTTTTTCCGGCAGGGCCAGGGCGTAGGTGTTGCTGAACTTCGACGGGGTGAGCCAGATCAGGCCTTTTTTTGCGTCGAGTTCTTTCACCTTGGCGTAGGACTGAGCGCTGTCGAGCTTTTCAGTGACATGGTTGTAAGCCACCAGCGACACGCCGGTGTATTCCCACATCAGGTCCAGCTGACCACTTTCGTGGGCGCTGCGAGCGAGGTTGCTGCCCAGACCGCCGGTCACCTGAGTGTCGTAACCCTTGGTGCGCAGGTATTGGGAGGTGATTTCCGCCAGCAGGGTTTGTTCGGTGAAGACCCGGGCGCCGATGCGGATCACGGGTTTTTCAGCGGCTTGGGCAAATCCTGCGAATAGCAGGACGCAGCCCATTATTAAGGTCATGCCTTTTAGGTAGAAAGCTTTCATAAATATTCCTTTGCCGAGGCTTAAGACGGGCGTAGGCCGCGTTCGAGCCAGAGGCGGCTGGCGAGTGTCACCAGACCGTCGAGCAGCAAGGCCAGCAGGGCGGTGCAAGCCGCGCCGAGCAGCAGTTGCGGCTGATTGTTCAAGGCGATGCCTGGGAAAATCAGGCTGCCCAGGCTGTTGGCGCCGATCAGGAACGCCAGCGGTGCGGTACCAACGTTGATCGCCAGGGCCACGCGCACGCCACCGATGATGATCGGCACAGCGTTCGGCAGTTCGACCCGCCACAGCACTTGAGTCGGCGTCATACCAATGCCGACGGCCGCTTCCTTGAGCGATCCCTGGACGTTTTTCAGGCCTTCATAGGTGTTGCGCACGATCGGCAACAGCGAGGCGAGGAACAGGGCGAAAATCGCGGGGCCGCTGCCGATGCCGAGGATCCCCAGGGCGATGGCCAGTACGGCAAGAGGCGGCACAGTGTTGCCGATGTTGAAGATCTGCATGAAGCGTTCGGCGCGTCCAACCATGGTCGGGCGGCTGAGGAAGATGCCGGCGGGGATGCCCACAACGAGGGCGGCCAGCATGGAAACAAGGACGAGAATCAGGTGAGCTTGCAGGTAAAACAACAAATCGTCGCGGTAATGTTCGATCGTGTTGATGCCAATCCAGTGGACCAGCAGGGCCAGGAGAGCGACGACAACCGCACCTCCTATCAGCCCCTTGCCATAGCGAATAGCCACAGGCGGACTCCTTTTTTCAGTCGGCGGACGCAGTCCCGTGGGGCATGCCATTCCTGGCTGCCGGGATTATCAACGTTCGCGAGAAGCAGCTCCCCATGCTGATGGAACCGCATGAGATCGAGCCATAAGCGCAGCCTCGTCAGGCTAACTTGCAGGTTTTTCAAACCCTGCTACGAGAGCTGTAACAGGGGAGTGGACGCCTCCACCTTTTAAAAGGTTCCATATTTAGCAGCATTTAGCTACCACGCATCTCGATATGCCCGTGTAGCAGCTGCCGAGCCTGCGAGGCTGTGGCGAGGGGATTTATCCCCGTTCGGCGGCGAAGCCGTCGTAATCCATTGGGCGCGGTGTGGCTGGAAAATAGGGGCCGCTTCGCAGCCCAACGGGGATAAATCCCCTCACCACGGGGCAGATGCTACAGGGTGAACGGTGGTCTGTAGGTCACGGTTTGCGCTATACTCGCCGCCCTTTTTTGAATCACCTGCCAGGCGATTTCCCATGACCAAACAGGCCGCCGAAGTCGCGAAACGCCGCACTTTCGCCATTATTTCCCACCCCGATGCCGGTAAAACCACCATCACCGAGAAGCTTTTGCTGATGGGCAAGGCGATTGCGATTGCTGGCACGGTGAAATCCCGTAAATCCGACCGCCATGCCACCTCCGACTGGATGGAAATGGAAAAACAACGGGGTATTTCCATTACCACGTCGGTCATGCAGTTCCCGTATCGCGATCACATGATCAACCTGCTGGACACCCCGGGCCACGAAGACTTCTCCGAAGATACCTACCGCACCCTGACGGCGGTTGACTCGGCATTGATGGTCCTCGACGGCGGCAAGGGTGTAGAGCCACGGACCATCGCGCTGATGGACGTCTGCCGTCTGCGTGACACGCCGATCGTCAGCTTCATCAACAAACTCGACCGTGACATCCGCGACCCGATCGAACTGCTCGACGAAATCGAAGCGGTCCTGAAGATCAAGGCTGCGCCGATCACCTGGCCGATCGGTTGCTACCGCGACTTCAAGGGCGTTTATCACCTGGCCGACGACTACATCATCGTGTACACCGCTGGCCACGGCCACGAGCGTACCGATGTGAAAATCATCGAGAAGCTCGACTCTGATGAAGCCCGCGCGCACTTGGGTGACGAGTACGATCGCTTCGTCGATCAGCTGGAATTGGTGCAGGGCGCCTGCCACGAATTCAATCAACAGGAATTCCTCGACGGCCAACTGACCCCGGTGTTCTTCGGTACTGCACTGGGCAACTTCGGTGTCGATCACGTGCTCGACGCCGTGGTCAACTGGGCGCCGAAACCGCTGGCCCGTGTCGCCAACGAGCGCACCGTTGAACCGGTCGAAGAGAAATTCGCCGGCTTCGTGTTCAAGATCCAGGCGAACATGGACCCGAAACACCGCGACCGCATCGCCTTCATGCGTATCTGCTCCGGCAAATACGAAAAAGGCATGAAGATGCGCCACGTGCGCACCGGCAAGGATGTTCGGATCGGCGATGCCCTGACGTTCTTCTCCTCCGAGCGTGAGCAACTGGAAGAAGCGTTTGCCGGCGACATCATCGGCCTGCACAACCACGGTACCATCCAGATCGGCGACACCTTCACCGAAGGCGAAGTCCTGGGTTTCACCGGCATCCCGCACTTCGCCCCGGAACTGTTCCGTCGCGTGCGCCTGCGTGATCCGCTCAAGTCCAAGCAACTGCGTCAGGGTCTGCAGCAACTGGCGGAAGAAGGCGCGACCCAGGTGTTCTTCCCCACGCGCAGCAACGACATCATCCTGGGTGCCGTCGGTGTGCTGCAGTTCGATGTGGTCGCCAGTCGCTTGAAAGAGGAATACAAGGTCGAGTGCTCCTATGAGCCGATCACCGTTTATTCCGCGCGCTGGATCGATTGCAGCGATAAGAAGAAGCTTGAAGAGTTCCAGATCAAGGCGGTGGAAAACCTCGCGATTGACGGCGGCGGTCACCTGACCTACCTGGCCCCGACCCGGGTCAACCTGGCACTGATGGAAGAGCGCTGGCCGGACGTGAAATTCCGTGCGACGCGTGAGCATCACTAAGCGCTGAGCGATAACACCCCAAAGCCCACTGTGAACACAGTGGGCTTTTTTTTGGTGCGCCAGGCATGGCGCGTTGCGCGCGAAGCGCAACCAGCTTGGCTATGGTGGCCACGCTGGTGACTTGGAGGTGAAAGTCCTCTACACACCCGGCAAGGGGAAGTGTTAGCCAGAGGCAAGGGTGTCGCGGTGTAGTGGTCTAATTTCCCCGGACACCTCGATAGGTGGAAAATGCATCTATCGAGGAGATTTTCATGACCGACAAACGCAGAACATTCGACGACAGCTTCAAGCTGGAAGTCGTGAAGATGATCAAG
>NZ_SISB01000052.1 GCF_004310295.1 Pseudomonas sp. BGI-2
CTTGATCATCTTCACGACTTCCAGCTTGAAGCTGTCGTCGAATGTTCTGCGTTTGTCGGTCATGAAAATCTCCTCGATAGATGCATTTTCCACCTATCGAGGTGTCCGGGGAAATTAGACCACTACAGTATGGGCGTTGTTTTTGATTGTTACTATAAAAAGTTCACATCAATTCGATCTACTTCTAGTTTTATAAACTGATCGTTTAATTCCGGGTAATCGTAATGTATGTCTTCATCATGAAAGTCCGTGAACGATTCAAAAATATCGTTTTTTAGTGTGCCGCAGAGAAGATAGGCATAGCCTTTTTTTGTTTTTTCAATAAGTGCGGTGTTATCAGTCGTTTTTTCTACTTGGTAAGAGTCGGACAGATTTAATACTAGCTCCACTTGATATGATTTTCCGATTTCTATTTTGTGGGGGCATGAGTTGATAAAACATTCAACGGCGTACCCGTCAACCAGCAGGGTTGCATCTTCTTCGTTCGTGTCGCTAAGGTGAAGGACCTTTACAGTTTTTATGTTATTCATTGTAGGGCCTGATGGTTTTATCTTGGGCGTCGTTATTGATTGCCTTCCAAAAGTCTTTTCCAGTTTTTACATGCAAAGTGGTTATTTCTTGCTGATTGTTCGTGCCTACGAACGAAAATTTTGCTTTCCCTTTGCTGTTGTTGCCCAAGAACATCACAAATCCTGTTCTTGTTTCAGTCTTATAAGGGTATTGAACCCTAATTCCGTTACTCATGATGTAGCGTGCTGTGTCGAGATAGTCGACAGAGTTTTTTGCTCCAAATTTGTCACCGTGCTTCTCAAAATGATCATTGAGTTTATCTCTTGTTCCAAAATTGGGTAGCTGCTGCGTGGGGCTAGGTGAAGTTGGCTCACCCTCATCAACCTTCGCCTTCCCCGCCGGATCCTCATCCCCAAGCGAAGGCCTCTTACACCCATCCGCCCCCGGACAATCACTCAACCCCAACGGATCAACCCACCCCGTGGGATTGCGCGTGTACTGATACCCGTTGATACCACCCGCCAACTTACTCGGATCCGGCGTCAGATACCGTCCCACATCCGGGTTGTAATACCGATGCCGGTTGTAATGCAGCCCCGTCTCCGCATCGTAATACTGCCCCTGAAACCTCAACGGCTGATCCAGAACCTGATGCGTGTCGCGGTTGAGTCGGGTCAGGCGGCCATACGCCGTGTACTGGGCGGCCCAAATAATGTCGCCGCTGTAGTCAGTAAGTTCTTGTGGTGTCCCGAGGTGGTCGAGTTGGTAGTAGAACGGGCACGCCTGGCGCGGGCCTTTGCCGTCGAGCATGGCCAGCGGACGGAAGGTGCCGGGTTCGTAGAGGTAGCTGCGGTGGTGGTCCTGGCTGTGTTCGGCGACGAGGTGCTCACCTTGCCAGAAGAATTCGGTGGTTTTGCCATCAACGGTTTTGCTGATACGGCGGCCGAAGGCGTCGTAGTGGTAGCTGGCAGTGTTGCCGTTCGGGAGAGTGACGCCGACTAAACGATGCTGGCAGTCGTAGCGGTATTCGGTGACGAGTTTTTGTGCGGTGCCGCGGCGCTCGCGGATCAGGTTGCCAAAGGCGTCGTAGTCGAAGTGACGATCGCCTTGCATCAGCAGGCGATTGCCTTTGACGGTGGTCGGGCCGGGCCGATCCTGCATCAACAGGTTGCCGGCGGGGTCATGGGCAAAGCTTTCGGGCTGCTGGTCGCGGGAGTGGCGGACGCGGATCAGTCGGTCGAGCGGATCGTATTGATAGCTGCGTTGACCATGACGGGTGTCGGCGATGTGTTCGAGATTGCCGTTGGCGCTGTAGGCATAGTCGCGGCGATACAGTGGCTGATGGTGCTGGCTGATGGCGTGGGCTTTCAGGCGGCCTTGTTCGTCGTAGTCATAGTGGTTGAGCAACAGGCCTTGCTGGCGTTGAAACTCTCGGCCGGACTTGTACGTGTGGCTTGTAAGGCGTGTGCCGTTGAGATCGATGGCTGTCAGCACACCGCCCTTGGCGTGGTGATAGTCGAGTTTGCTGTTGTCCGGCAGACGCAGATGGTTGAGCTTGCCGCAGGCGTCGTAGGCATAGCGCAATGTGCCCCAACCCTGATGCTCGGTGATCAGGCGATTCTGCTGGTCGTACTCGAACTCCAACGGATGGTCATGGCCGTCATCGACGCTGGCCAATCGGCCAAGGCTGTCATAGCGATACTCGACGTTGACGCCGTCGGGCAGGTTTTTGACCAGCAGTCGTCCGGCCGTATCCCGTTGGTAACTCGTGAACAGCTGCGAGCCGTCATCGCCGAATTCTGTTTTTTCCAGTAGATGGCCGTTGAGGTCGTAGGCATACGCTGTGCGCCGGCCATCGAAGCCGGTTTCCTGTCGGATCAATCCGCTGGGCGTGTAGTCCAGTCGATAGCGTTCGCCGGATTCGTTTTCAATTTCCGTCAGTAGCAGCCGTGCGTTGTCGTAGCGATATCGCAGCTGCGTGCCGTCGGGATTGATCCGGCGGCTGACCAGGTGCAGGTCATTCTCGTATTCAAATCGGGTGACGCGGCCCAGTTCATCGCGTTCGGCGGTGATCTTGCCGTAGGCGTTGTAGCTGAACGCGCGGCTGGTGCCTGTTGGAAGAATCGTCTGAGTCAGTCGGCCAACGGCGTCCCATTGGTAGTGAGTGACGGCGCCATGTTCGTCCTGACGGGTAATCCGCCGGCCCAATACATCGTAGGAAAAACGCCGCTGACTGCCGTCCGGCAAGGTCTCTTCGACCAATTGCCCGATTGCATCCCACACGAACACATGACGGCTGGTGTCCGGGTAACGGATAGACAGCAGCCGTCCTTGAGCATCGTAGTGGTAGTGAGTGATGTGGCCGTCGGGATCGATGGCCTCCGTGACATCACCCTGCGCGTTCCGCTGATACTTCCACACCGCTTTGCCGTGATACCGCGCGTGCAAGAAACCGTTACGGTATTCGTAGGACGTTGGCTCTTCTTCAGGAGGAATCAGCGCAATCAGCCGCCCCATCTCGTCATAGCGGTATTGAGTAATCGCCCCCAGCGGCCCTTGCTCGGCAATTAACTGACCGTTTTGGTCGTACGCCTTGAGATGCTCGCCGCCCTCCGGCCCAACCCGGCGCACCAACCTCGCCTTATCGTCATGGACATAAACTTCTTCGCTGCCATCGACGTTCTTGACCAATACTCCGCCGTCGTCATCCCAGACATAGTGCGTATCCATCTGCGAAAAAGTCGCCCAGTGCCTGACGCATCTGGCTGCTTTGCCGGACCTTTCCCACTCCCAAAAGAAACTCGCCCCACCGGCCAGTTGCCGCTGGAGAATCACGTGTTGATCGTCGTAGTCGTACCGCTCGCTTTCGCCGGCAGCATTGGTCGCTTCGATCAGCCGGTGACGAGCGTCATAGCGGTAGGCAATCAGCGTTTGCTCTGTACGCCAGGCATCCACCAAACCTTCGGCGGGATGAAACGACTGATACTCGACCGTAACGATGTGCCTGCGCTCGTAACGCAACAACAGTGAACGTCCTGCGCCGTTGTCGATGCGTTGAATGCGATCCTGACGGTCGCGGGTGATGTGCAGCTGGTTGTCGTAGGCATCACTGATGGTCGTCAGCCGACCATTCACAAAGTGATAAAACCGCGCCGTTTCACCGGCCAGTGCAAGAATCAGCTCCTCCGGTTTATGTCCGAGATAAATGGCCGCGCGGGACAGGCTGTTATGAATCGCCGGACGCGAAAGACTGGGCAGGGGAAACGTCGTGCGACGGTTTTCATGGTCGGTCCAGACGACGCGTTCCGCGTCCAGCTCCAGCCGATGCGCCAGCGAATGACTCCAGCCCAAACCCAGCCCGCAATCCGTTTCCACGGCGCTGGTTCGGTACAAACGGGTAAACGCAAACGGGAGCAAACCGTTCAGCGCCCCATCGTCCAGGGTCAGCAATTCTTCGCCGGTGACCATCGACACCGGACAACCGTTGGTGCAGGTCAGAGGCGCGCAATCAGCGCTGTCGCCGTTGGGGTTTTTCGCTTGATCGGGAGCGTCGTCACGGTGTTCCTGCCGGCCCAATCGGGTCATGGCTGCGGATTTGTCGCGAGCAATGGCGACCGGATTCTGCACCAACAAAACCGGCGCAGTGCCCGCGCTGATCTGCAACGGCACGGCGGGCGCGGGTTTCAGCGGAGCATTTCGGACATTGACCGCGAGGGGCTTGAGTACGCCCGCGTGGGTCGTCAGGTCGGACCTTGCGCCAAGCCCGGCCAGCCTCAGGCTTGCGGCGGCCAGCCAGTTGCGCGCGCGGTCGGATTTGACCTTTTCCAGCACCTTGGCGCTGACGCCGAGCTTCAACCCGGCAGGTCCTGTGAAGCGCGCAAGTAGGAGGCTGATCAATATTCCCGTACGAATCTCCGCCACGACTTCGGCGATGTACTGTGGTGGCGACATCCTCAGCCAACTGGTGATCGCCGCCAGATGAATGAACATCAACGGCTCATCACTCAACACCAGCAACAGATTGGCGACGGATTCAGCCGAAGCCTTCAGCAGCGTTTCAAGTTCGGTCTCGGTCAGGTACTCAAGAAGCTTTTCACTGTTGGCTTGCAGGTCCGCGATCAGCTCGTAGATCTGCTTCACGTCATCCCACAGCCCGTTCAGCGAGTTCTCGAAACCGCGCCAGTCGGCCTGTTGCAGCAGGCCGTAGCGTTTGGTGAAACCGGCCTCGGCGAACTCAGTCCACAAGGGTTCGAATTCGGTGCTCCACTCATTACGCAGCCAGCTTTCCAGATCGCTGATCACGCCTTGATAAGAGGCGTAAAGCGCTTTGACGTGCTCAGTGGAAACGTTCGGAAAGAAGGTGATGCGATAACGCAGGCTGCGCTCGCACTCGGGGATTTCCAGGATGCCGCTGGGGCCGATCTCGTGGTAGACCGGCTCGCCAAACACGCCCTTGGAGATCATCGGCTCAAGCATCACCGGGGTATTGCCGATCGGTACGAACCGCGCCGCATCGAACATGTGCACCAGCGTCAGGGGACCCGCTGCCGGGCACGCGGCGACGGTAGAACTGACAGGCGTGGTGGAATTCTTCGGCGCGACCAGGCGAACTTCATTACCGACCTTGAACACCTGCTCGATATCCAGCGCCTTGCCGGTCCAGAAACTTTCAGCCCAGGCGTCGTACTCATTGAGGCAAAGTCGAAAGTCACCGAGCAACGCTTCGACATTCGGCTGCTCGGGGTCCATGGCTGCGACCACCAGCAGGCCGATGGCGTTATTCAAGGCCAGTACCTTGTCAGGTACGAAAATTCGCAGTCCCTCGCGCAGATCAAGTTGAGCGCGAGACTTTGCTTGGGATCAACGGGTAAAGAAGTCGGGAAAGGAGGCGTTTTATGTAGGGCAAATCGCTAAATGACGACGAACACTTTTTGTATTCGACAGGGATTGCCCGTTGCTCGATGGCAGCCGCGCTCGCTATGCTGCTGAATCCTTTAATCGATCACGGACCCGGCCGCACCTGAGCCGCCTCTGGGATGTCATTAGAAAACGGATCAGATGCGATGAATGCACCGCTGAATGAGTTCGGCCCGATCAAGGCCGTGATTTTCGATATGGATGGCTTGCTGCTGGACACCGAGGGCATTTATACCGAGGTGACGTCCATGATTGCTGCGCGCTACGGTCGAGTCTTCGACTGGAGCATCAAACAGAACATCATCGGCCGTGGCGCGGGTGACCTGGCGCGGTACGTGGTCGAGGCGCTGGAGCTGCCCATCACCGCCGAAGAGTTTCTGGTGATCCGCGAACCGCTGATGCGCGAGCGTTTTCCGCAAGCGTTGGCGATGCCCGGCGCCGAGGAACTGGTCCGGCACTTGAAAGCCAATAACATCCCGATTGCGGTCGGCACCAGTTCTTCGCGGCAGTCGTTCGGCCAGAAAACCACCTTGCACCGCGACTGGTTTGCGCTGTTCGATTTTGTTGTGACGGCCGATGACCCTGAAGTGGGCGCGGCTAAACCGGCGCCGGATATCTTTCTGACGGCAGCGCGGCGCCTGGGCGTTGCGCCTGAAGATTGTCTGGTGTTTGAAGACTCGCCGTTCGGCGTGACCGCGGCGAAAGCGGCGGGGATGACGGCGATTGCGATTCCCGACGCGGCGATGGCTGACGAAAAGTACGCACACGCCGATGGCATTCTTCGTACGCTGAAGGCGTTCCAACCGAGTGCTTGTGGTTTGCCAGCCCTCGAGTGGGCTTGATATAGAAATTGTAGGAGCGAGCCTGCTTGCGAAAGAGAGTGTCAGACAACATCAATGTTGCCTGACACTCCGCCTTCGCGAGCAAGCTCGCTCCCACATTTTATTTTGCGTTGACTGACCGCATCAGGCGCCAAAACCACCGTCGATGGTCAGGCTTGCACCTGTGATGTAACCCGCTTCCGGCCCTACCAGGTACGCAACGAAGCTGGCGATTTCTTCGGCTTTGCCGTAACGGCCCACCGCCATCAGCGGGATCAGGCTTTCGGCGAAGTCACCACTGGCCGGGTTCATGTCGGTGTCGACCGGGCCTGGTTGCACGTTGTTGATGGTGATGCCGCGTGGACCGAGGTCGCGGGCCAGGCCTTTGGTCAGGCCGACGAGTGCCGCTTTGCTCATGGCGTACGGGCCGCCACCGGCGAAGGGCATGCGGTCGGCGTTGGTGCTGCCGATGTTGATGATGCGACCACCTTCAGTCATGTGCTTGGCGGCGGCCTGGGTGGCGATGAAGACGCTGCGCACGTTGATGGCCAGGGTCTGGTCGAAATCTTCGAGTTTAAAATCCTCCAGCGGTGCAACAGCCAGTACGCCGGCGTTGTTGACCAGGATATCCAGGCGACCAAAGGCCTCTACGGTGGCGGTCACGGCGCTGCGGATGGCCTCGGCGTCGGCGCTGTCAGCCTTGATGGCGAGGGCTTTGCCGCCATTACCGGTGATGCTGTTCTGCAATTCTTCGGCTTTGGCCGTGGAGCTGACGTAGGTGAAGGCGACTGTCGCGCCTTCAGCGGCCAGGCGTTTGACAATGGCTGCACCGATGCCGCGGGACCCGCCTTGAATCAAAGCCACTTTACCGCTGAGGTTCTGAGTAGTCATATCGATCTCCGAAGTCCCGAGGCGAAATGTCTCGGTTGATGGAGCCTAGTATTGATTCAGGAACGCACCCTGTGTAGACAGCAATTGCGATAGTCTGTGTAAACCAGAAGTTTATAGTGGCGCCTATGGAAACCTTCAGCAGTATCGAATGCTTCGTGCGCAGCGCCGAGGTTGGCAGCTTTGCCGAAGCCGCACGACGCTTGAGCTTGACCCCGGCGGCGGTCGGTAAAAGTGTTGCAAAGCTTGAGACGCGGCTGGGTGTGCGGCTGTTTCAACGCAGCACGCGCAGCCTGACGCTGACTGAGGCCGGTCATCTGTTTCTCGGCGAAGTCAGTTCCAGCTTGCACACGATTCAGAACGCGGTGGCCAACCTTGCCAGCGCCGAGGGCCGGCCGGCGGGGACACTGAAGGTCAGCATGGGCACGGTGTTCGGGCGTTTGTATGTCGTGCCGTTGCTTGGCGAATTTCTGCGGCGTTTTCCGGCGATCAACCCGGACTGGCATTTCGATAACCGTCAGGTCGATCTGATTGCTCAGGGTTTCGATGCGGCGATTGGTGGGGGATTCGAGCTGCCGCAAGGCGTGGTGGCGCGCAAGCTGACACCGGCGCATCGGGTGTTGGTGGCGTCAGCCGAGTATCTGGCGGCGCGGGCTGTGATCGTCGAGCCCGATCAACTCACGGACCACGATGGCATCCTGATCCGCTCCCCACAAACCGGCCGAGTGCGCTCCTGGCAATTGACCAGTCGCACTCAGCAACACAACCCGCTGACGCTCAAGGCGCGAATGACCATGAGCGATTCGGAGGCGGCGTGTGCGACGGCGGCCCAGGGGTTGGGCATTGCATTGGTGAGCATGCCGTTCGCCGTGGGCTATCTGGAGGCTGGGACGTTGCAACGGGTGTTGCCGGACTGGTATGTCGATGACGGCAACATTTCTATCTATTACGCGGAGCACAAACTGCTGCCGGGCAAGACCCGGGCGTTTGTGGATTTCATTATTGAGCAGTTTGCGGAGCAGGGGTTGGGGCGCAGGTTTAGTGCGGTT
The DNA here is from genome assembly GCF_004310295.1 of Pseudomonas sp. BGI-2. GTDB lineage: Bacteria > Pseudomonadota > Gammaproteobacteria > Pseudomonadales > Pseudomonadaceae > Aquipseudomonas. The sequence goes on from NZ_SISB01000052.1 coordinate 8,186, forward strand.
TGAGCCAGCCTCAAAACCGAGTCGCGGCCTTCGCGGGCAAGCCTCGCTCCTACAGGTTTTTGTGGACGCCACAGATCCCTGTAGGAGCGAGGCTTGCCCGCGAAGAACGATGACGCGGTCTACCTGCCAAACCGCCCAGGCCAGCCAATGATGTTCTTGGGCCGCGGCGTCGCATAAGTGCGCACCTTGGAAGTCGACAAGCCCAACCTGACCAGCGATTCGGCAATCGTCACCGCCGCCGTCACGCCATCCACCACCGGCACCCCGGTGCGTTGGCGAATCTGTTCATCCAGCCCGGCCATCCCGCCGCAACCCAGGCAAATCACTTCCGCCTTGTCCTCCCGCACCGCCATTTCCGCCTGGCGAACAATCGCTTCCAGCGCCCGTTGCGGATCGGATTCCAGCTCCAGCACCGCCAGGCCACTGGCCCGCACCGACGCGCAGCGGTCCCACAATCCGGACAGTTTCAGCCGATCTTCGATCAGCGGCACGGTTCGGTCCAGCGTGGTGACCACCGAGTAGGCATGGCCAAGGAACATCGCCGTGCTCGCCGCCGCATCGGTGATGTCCACCACCGGTACGTTGAGCAATTCCTGCAGGCCTTCGCGACCGTGCTCGCCATAACCGGCCTGGATCACGGCATCGAAGGGTTGGTCGTAAGACATCACCCGGTCCATCACCGCGATGGCGGCCAGGTAGCTTTCGAAATTGCCTTCGATGGAGTCGGCGCCGAAATGTGGCGTCAGGCCGATGATTTCCGTACCCGGCGCGGCCACCGCCTGGGCGGAACGGGCGATGGCTTGGGTGATGGATTCGGTGGTGTTGACGTTGACCACGAGAATTCGCATGAAAAGTCCTTAATGCAGGGTGGTTCTGCGGCCCGACGCTGCCGGGCCGCCAGTGAGTTAGTGGCTGACGTTGTCGACCGCGATGCTTTCACCGCTGACGTCGGCGTAGTGGGGCTGCCGCTTGGCGATGATCAAATAGAGCATCCCGGCAATCCCGGCACCTATCAGCCAGGAGAAGGGCGACACACTGTCGAAACCCGGCACCAGCGCAAGGACGATGGCGATCAACGCTGCAGGAATGAACGCCGCTACGGCGCGTAAATTGACCCCGCGGCTGTAGTAATAAGCGCCGTTGGGGTCTTCGCTGTACAACTGCGGCACGTTGACCTGGCCTTTTCGTACAAGCCAGTAGTCGACCATGATCACGCCGTACAACGGCCCGAGCAGGGCGCCGAGGCCGGACAGGAAATACACGATTACCAACGGGCTGTTGTAGAGGTTCCACGGCAGGATCAGCACCGCGATGGTCGCGCTGATCAGCCCGGCGCGGCGGAAGGTCAGGTACTTGGGCGCCAGGTTGCTGAGCACGAAAGCCGGGGCGACGAAGTTGGCCATGATGTTCACCGCCACGGTGACGATCAGGAAGGCCAGGCAGCCAAGCACCAAGAAGAAGGTGTTGGGGATCGACGCGATGATTTCTGTCGGGTTTCGATGATCCGGCCATTGATCTGGAACTGCGCACCGCAGAGCAGGACCGTAATGGCCGCGAACACCAGAATATTCACCGGCAGGCCCCAGAAATTTCCGACCTTGATGGTTTTGCGGCACGGCGAAGAACGGGCGAAGTCGCAAAAGTTGAGGATCAACGTGCCGTAGATCGCCAGCCACAACGCACCGCCGGCAAAGATGTTGCGCCACATCTCACCACCCGTCAGCGGTTCGCGAATCGACCAGGCGATGGTCGCGTTGGCCTGGGTGTACATCCATCCGGCGAGGGCGGCGACAGTCAGCAGAATCACGGGACCGGCGAAGGCTTCATAGCGCCGCACCATTTCCATGCCATAGGCGAGGATGCCCAGTTGCACCAGCCAGATCGCCACGAAACACACCCAGCCCAGGCTCGACAGGCCAAGAATCGAATTGTGGTCGTACTCGGCGAACCCGGGGTGCACCGCCGTCAGCAACACGCGAAACACAACCGACGCCAGGTACGTCTGAATACCGAACCAGGCGATGGCGATAACGGCGCGGATCAATGCAGGAATCTGCGCCCCGTGAATGCCGAAACTGATCCGGCTGATGACAGGAAACGGCACGCCGGTCTTTTGACCCATGTAGCCGGAGAGGTTCATGAAGCAATACACCAGCGCCGCGCCGATCCCCAGGGACAACAGAATCTGCCAGCCGCCCAGACCCAACGCGTACAGCCCGATGGCGAAGGAATAGTTGGCAATGTTGTGAACGTCATTGGTCCACAGGGCGAAGATGCTGTAGCGGCCCCAGCGTCGGCCTTCGGCTTTGGTCGGCGCCAGGTCTTTGTTGTGCAGGCGAGGGCTGAGCACCACGGGTTCTTCAAACGTTTGGTCGTGAGGGATGGAGGTGGGTGATAAGGAGGGCAGATCCAGCGCGTTGTTGTTATTGGAGAGGCTAGTACGCATTCCGGCAGGCTCCGAGCTTGGCGTCGCGATGACTGTGCATGAGCGTCGGCTCGACAAATCTTCGTCGCGGGCAAAAAGCATCATTGGTTGCGGGGCATCTGCAGCCTGTACGGGATAGGGCGCTTCAGGCTTGCGGATCTAAAGTGTGTGTATGTTTTGAGGTGATTGTATACAAAACATGTATGCACTTAAGCCAGATCCATGCCAGTTACGGGCCTGTGAAAGTCAGGGCTAATTTTGTTTTGTTATCGGTGTGAGATAAGTGACTGAAAAAAAGGCGATATAAATTGACCGATTGAACAGGTATTTATTTTTCGGCCGAGGTTGTGAGAAAGCGCGACTGAGGAAGTCAGGAAAGGAGGATGTAACTTTTTGGGGCGCAGAAACTAAAAGTGCACACACAAATGGCACCTATGGTGACATTCGTGTGTACACATCTTCAGGTCGCTCAAAGAACCTGTGGGAGCGGGCTTGCTCGCGAAGACGGACTAACATTCAACATCGTTGGAGCCTGATACGACGTCTTCGCGAGCAAGCCCGCTCCCACAGGGGGATTTCACAAGGCACGGAATCAGGCTTTGGACTTGCTGATGATATTCCCCGCATGCAACCCGCATTCTTTCTGCGTCGCTTCTTCCCACCACCAACGGCCTTCACGCTCATGCTGGTTCGGCAGCACTGGGCGGGTGCACGGTTCGCAGCCAATGCTGATGAAGCCGCGTTCATGCAGGCTGTTATACGGCAGCTCGAGCATGCGGATGTAACCCCAGATCTCTTCGCTGGTCATCTGCGCCAGCGGGTTGAACTTGTAGAGGGTGCGTTCCGGGGTGGAAAACGCGGTGTCGATTTCCATCACCGCCACGGCACTGCGGGTGCCCGGGCTCTGGTCCCGACGCTGGCCAGTGGCCCAGGCGGTCACGCTCGACAGCTTGCGTCGCAGCGGCTCGATCTTGCGAATGCCGCAGCACTCGCCATGACCGTCCTTGTAGAAACTGAACAGGCCTTTTTCCTTCACGAACGGTTCAAGTTTCGTGTAGTCCGGTGACACCAGTTCGATGTCGATCTTGTAGTGCTCGCGCACTTGATCGATGAATCGGTAGGTCTCCGGGTGCAAGCGGCCGGTGTCGAGGCTGAACACTTTGACGTTCTTGTTCAGCTTCCAGGCCATGTCCACCAGCACCACGTCTTCGGCGCCGCTGAAAGATATCCACAGGTCATCGCCAAACTCGGCGAACGCGAGTTTCAGGATGTCCTGGGCGGATTTGTTGGCATAGGTCGTGGCGAGTTCCACGACATCGAACGATGGGCTCATCAGGGCGGCTTCCTACAGGTCGGTGGCGCTGGGCGCTCTATATAGGGCTGATGGTAACAAAATCCTGCAGCGGCGGGCGCGCCCTCTGCGTTGCGCGGGGCAGCCTGAGTCGCTAGAGTTCGGCAGTCCTTTTACTCGCTCGACTCAATAATCAATACAAATGGGAGTGTCTTGTGGAAATTGCCTGTCTGGATCTCGAAGGTGTGCTGGTCCCGGAAATCTGGATCGCGTTCGCTGAAAAAACCGGTATTGAATCCCTGAGGGCGACCACCCGGGACATTCCCGACTACGACGTGCTGATGAAGCAGCGCCTGCGGATTCTCGACGAGCACGGCTTGAAACTCACCGACATTCAGGAAGTGATCGCCACGCTGAAGCCGCTGGACGGCGCCATTGAATTCGTCAACTGGCTGCGTGAGCGGTTTCAGGTGGTGATTCTTTCGGACACGTTCTATGAGTTTTCCCAGCCGCTGATGCGTCAACTGGGGTTCCCTACGTTGCTTTGCCATCGCCTGATAACCGACGATTCGGGGCGGGTGACGAGCTATCAGTTGCGTCAGAAAGATCCGAAGCGTCAGTCGGTTCTGGCGTTCAAGAGCCTTTACTACCGAGTGATTGCGGCGGGGGATTCCTACAACGACACCACGATGCTGGGTGAGGCGGATGCGGGGATTCTGTTTCATGCACCGGATAACGTGATTCGCGAGTTTCCGCAATTTCCGACGGTGCACAGCTTTGAGGATTTGAAGCAGGAGTTCATCAAGGCTTCGAATCGTGCTTTGAGTTTGTAGTCGTTTTCAAGGACGCCTTCGCGGGCAAGCCTCGCTCCTACAAGGCCTTACGCGGTCCTGTAGGAGCGAGGCTTGCCCGCGAAGCTTTTAGAGGTTTTGCAGGGTGTCGAGCAGGACCTTCACCTTGGTAATCGATTCCTGATACTCCGCCTGCCACTCCGAGTCCGCGACAATCCCGCCACCGCCCCAGCAGCACACCTGCCCATCCTTGACCAGCAAACTGCGGATCGCGATGGAGCTGTCCATCTCGCCTCGCACGTCCAGGTACAGCAACGAACCGCAGTACAAGCCGCGCCGGGTCGGCTCTAGCTCATCAATAATCTGCATGGCACGAATCTTCGGTGCACCGGTAATCGATCCGCCCGGAAAACTGCCGGCGATCAGGTCCAGGGCGTCCCGGCCATCCGCCAGTTCACCGGTCACGCTGCTCACCAGGTGATGCACATTCGGATAGCTTTCCAGACTGAACAGTTCCGGAACCCGCACCGAACCGATGCGGCACGTGCGGCCAAGGTCGTTGCGCAGCAGGTCGACGATCATCAGGTTTTCCGCGCGGTCCTTGGGGCTGGCCAGCAGTTCAGCGGCGTATGCGGCATCTTCGGCAGCGGTCAGGCCCCGCGGGCGGGTGCCTTTGATCGGGCGGGTTTCCACATGGCGTTCGCTGACTTTGACGAAGCGCTCAGGAGACAGGCTCAAAACCGCGCCGCCGCCAGGCAGGCTCTGGAAACCGGAAAACGGTGTCGGGCACGCGGCCCGCAGCGCCACATAAGCAGCCCACGAATCACCTTGGCACTCAGCCCGGAAGCGCTGGGCGAAATTCACCTGATAGCAATCGCCGGCCTGGATGTAGTGCTGAATGCGTTCCAGGGCGTAGCGATATTCATCGGCGCTCAGGTCGGCTTTCATCGGCGCTTTCAGCGTGAACGGCTCGATCGGTTCAACCGTAGGCTGACTGAACAAGGCGATCAGGCGCAGGCGCTCACTGTCGATCAGCGTCGGGTGGAACACCAACTGACTGGTTGCCAAGTGGTGATCGCTGATCAGTGCCCAGTCGTACAACCCGAAACGCGCATCCGGCAGTTGCAGGTCGTCCTGCGCCTGGCTCGGCAGGTGTTCCAGATGGCGGCCGAAGTCATAACTCAGGTAACCGATCAGGCCACCGGCGAACGGCAATTCATAGGGAACGGCCGCTTCGCCGAGTCGCGTCAGATTGTCGCGAAGGCGTTGCAGGAAATGCAGGCCGCTTTCGTCCGGCAGCACCGCCAGTTGCTCCAGCGGCCAGGCGCTGAGCAGGTCATATCGCCCGCGATCAGCGGTTGGCCGGCCACTGTCGAGCAGCACGGCGCCGGGGGCATGACGAATCGCCGCGAAGTACTCGGCGGGGTTGGCGCGATAGGGCAGCGGGTGTACGGAACAGGTCAACATGGGCGGGGCAGATCAGCCATCGAGGCGGGGTGGCGATTGTAGTCCTCTGCAGGATTTGCTCCTAGAGGGGATGTCGGGGATTGGCAGGTTGAGAGCTGCTGGCAAGAGACCTGTGGCGAGGGGATTTATCCCCGTTGGGCAGCGAAGCGGCCCCAGAATCAGGCCTGCTGCGCAGTCCAGCGGGGATAAATCCCCTCGACACAGGTCAACCCTCAACCGCAGGAATATGCCCAAACATCTCCTGAACAAACTCCACTCGCTCGCGCACCGTCTCGGTGATCCCGCGTGCTTTCAATTCTTCCAACCGCGCTTCAACCGCATGCGTGCGCAGCGTCAGCCCGCAATCATTGGCAATCTGAATGTTCAACCCGGGCCGGGCATTAAGCTCAAGAATCAGCGGGCCCTTTTCCTGGTCGAGCACCATGTCGACACCGATGTAACCTAACCCGCACAGCTCATAACAGCCGGCAGCGAGATTCATGAAACCGTCCCAGTAGGGCAGTTGCACGCCGTCCACGGCGTTGGTGGTGTCCGGGTGTTTGGTGATGATGTTGTTTAGCCAGGTGCCGCGCAGCGTCTGCCCGGTCGCGAGGTCGACGCCGACGCCGATGGCGCCCTGGTGCAGGTTGGCCTTGCCACCGGACTGGCGCGTCGGCAAGCGCAGCATGGCCATCACCGGATAGCCCATGAGCACGATGATGCGGATGTCCGGCACGCCTTCGTAGCTGATGCTTTTGAAAATCTGGTCCGGGATCACCCGGTATTCGATCAGTGCGCGGTCGCGGTGACCACCCAGGGAATACAGGCCGGTGAGGATGCTGGAGATATGGTGCTCGAGTTCCTCATGGCCGATGATCTTGCCGGACACCGTGCGATAGCGGCCCTCGAAACGGTCGGCCACCACAATGATGCCGTCGCCGCCCGCGCCCTGGGCCGGTTTGATCACGAAGTCGTTGCGCTCACCGATGATCTTGTCGAGGTTATCGATTTCCTTCTCGGTGGAGATCACGCCGTACAGTTCCGGCACATGAATGCCGGCCTTGATCGCGCGCTCCTTGGTGATGATCTTGTCATCGACGATCGGGTACAGACTGCGCTTGTTGTACTTGAGCACGTAGTCCGCGTTGCGCCGATTGATCCCCATGATGCCCCGGGCTTCCAGGGCCTTCCAGGTCTTCCAGAAGCCGAACATCAGGCGTCAGCCTTCTTCAGGAAAGCCTTGAAGCGCACCAGTTCGGTCAGGCGGTAACCGCGATAACGACCCATCGCCAGCATGAAGCCCACCAGGATCAACAGGATTGCCGGGAAGGTGAACACGAAGTACACCAGCTCCGGAACGCTCATGATCAGGTGCGCCAGGGAGGCGGCGAACAGCGTACCGATGGCCACTTTCATCGCATGCCCGGAACCGCGTTCTTCCCAGGTAATCGACAGGCGTTCGATGGTCATGGTCAGAATCACCATCGGGAACAGCGCCACCGACAACCCGCGCTCCAGCCCGAGTTTGTGGCTGAACAGGCTGATCGCCGCGATCAGCACCACCACAAAGGTCAGCACCACCGACAGCCTCGGCAGCATTTGCAGTTTCAAATGCTCAAGGTAGGAACGCAGTGATAGCCCCAGCGCCGTAATGACCGTAAACAGCACGATCCCGAAGCCGAGCTGGGTTTCGCGGAAGGCGAGGGCGATCAGCACCGGGGTAAAGGTGCCGAGGGTCTGCAAGCCGATCAGGTTACGCAGGATCAGGATCACCAGCACGCCAATCGGGATCATCACCATGATCATGAAGGTCTGCTGGGTTTGCAGCGGCAAACCGTACAGCGAGTATTCGAGGAAGTTGGCGTCGGTGTTTTCGTCGGTCAGCTTGGCCAGGCGAATGGCGTTCATTTCGCTGTTGTTCAAGCTGAACGTCACGTTGGCTTTCTTGCCGCCATCGACGGTGATCAGGTTTTCGTCACCGGTCCACCACAGCAGGCGGTCGGTCGGCAGGCCCTGTTCACCGGTTTCCGGGTTGAAGTACAGCCAGTCGGTGCCGTTGAAGCTGCGCAGCCAGAGTTCCGGCAGTTGCGGCTGGTCGGTCACCAGACGGATGGTGTGGACCTTTTCTACCGGCACGTGGGCGATGGACAGCACCAGCTCGACGATTTTCGCCTTGTGGCCGGGGGACGGATCGCCGCCCAGCAACAGCTTCACGTTTTCGTCGTTGAGATTGTTGACACGTTTGATGGCTTCGCCGATGAAGGTTTCGACGTCGGCCGAGTGTTGACGGATCGGCGCGAGCAGCGCTTCGGCAGCGACTTTTTCTGCGCCTTCGACGGCGATGCTGTCGCGGAAGGTCGGGCCCTTGACCTTGGATTTTTCGCCGGTGTAGCGCTTGGTCAGCACCAGGCGGTAATAAAGGGTCTGATTGCCCTTGGCCCGGCGCGCCGACCAGGTGACTTTGCGGTTGCCGTCGACACGGTTCACGGCCACGCCGTAGTTATTGGAAATGAAACTCTCGTTGAGGCTCACGTAATCGCGGCTCAGCGGCGGCACGAACATCTGGATCTTGACCGGGTCTTTGGCACTGGCGACGAACTCGACCTTGGCGTCGATGTTCCACAAGTCGTCGGTGGCGTCTTCGGTCACGGGAATACCGAGTACGAAAATCTGATAGGCCGTAACTGAAATGCCCAGCACCACCAGGATAGCGATCAGGAATTTCAGGTGAAGGGTAAGAGAGCGCATGGGAATTACTCTGCGGTATGTGCGTCGGTGGCGCAGGCGGGTTTGCCAGCAGCGTATTTAAGACTGGGGTCGACCAGCGCGTCGAAGCGTTTCAATGCTTCGGAGCCGATCAAGAGCGGGTATTGGAAGGCACTTCGGTCAGTTAGGTTCACTTCGATGCTGCGTAAAGCCGAACCCATGCAGATATCCAGCTCGATCACCGGACGGGCGGTGTACTTCTTGCCTTCATCCGGGTCGTAGTCGCCGGCACGACGCTTGATCTTGCTGACGCGGGCCAGTGGCCGTTCGATGGGGTGCGAATGCGCGGTGTCGATGGCCAGATAGAAGCGCACCCAGGACTCGCCATTGCGTTTGAAGCGTTTGATGTCGCGGGCACTCAAGGACGCGGTTTTCGCCCCGGTGTCGAGTTTGGCGGCGACTTCCAGGTCGATGCCGTCCAGGGAAGCGTACTCGTTGAGGCCGTACACGGTCTTTTCCCCCGCCGCGGCGAAACCGGGCAGGCAAAGAAGGTAAAGGAATGTGGGGAAGGGCTTGAGTCTCATAAATCCTGGTGCGCAGCGGTCCGTACTTCGATTCAAGGCCCTGGCATCGCTGCACAAGCTCCCTCGTATGCCTATCAACTATTTATGACAAGCAGTGCAGATGTCACAAACAAATGCGGGCGGCATTCTAGCACGGTGGGTTTATGGCGCCAGCGCTGGCGGGGGGCTATAAGCCTTTGAGTCCGTAGGAGCGAAGCTTGCTCGCGAAGAACGATAGCGCGTTCAGCCTGAATCACTGCGTTGTCCGTTTTCGCGGGCAAGTCGGATCGCCGCACCGCTCGCTCCTACAGTCGTATGTGGTTATTAGACGATTGTCGACACTCTCTATTTATTCTTTGACTGTTGCGCCTGCTTTCGCTAGTTTTTGCGGCATTGGCTTTCAAGGTGTCGACAATATGCTGGATCAACTCGATCCCCCGGTGGTTACGCAAGACGATTCGGAGACGCTGTCCGAAAACGTCTTCCGCCGCATTCAGGCGGCCATCGTCAAGGGCGAGATCGCCCCAGGCAGCAAGATCTCCGAGCCGGAGCTGGCGCGCACCTATGGCATCAGCCGCGGGCCGCTGCGCGAGGCGATACACCGTCTGGAAGGCCAGCGCCTGCTGGTTCGTGTACCGCACGTCGGGGCGCGGGTGGTTTCGCTGAGCCATGCCGAGCTGCTGGAGCTCTACGAGATTCGCGAATCCCTCGAAGGCATGGCCTGCCGTCTGGCGGCCGAGCGCATGACCGTCGAAGAAATCGATGAGCTGCGCCGGGTCCTCGAAACCCACGAGCGCGATGAGGCGTTCCAGGCGGGCAGAGGCTATTACCAGCAGGAAGGCGATTTCGACTTCCACTACCGAATTATCCAGGGCAGCGGCAACCGCACCCTGACGCAGATGCTTTGCGGCGAGCTTTATCAACTGGTGCGCATGTACCGCATCCAGTTTTCCACCACGCCCAATCGTCCGCACCAGGCCTTTGCCGAGCACCACCGAATTCTCGACGCCATCGCCGACCGTGACGGTGAGCTAGCCGAGTTGTTGATGCGCCGCCACATCGGCGCCTCCAAACGCAATATCGCCCGTCACTACCAGGACGGCGCTAACCCGACAGCCACTGAACGAGGTGAGTCATGAGTTCCAACAAGAGCACTCCAGGCCAGCGTTTCCGCGATGCGGTCGCCAGCGAACATCCGCTGCAAGTGGTCGGCGCGATCAACGCCAACCACGCGCTGCTGGCCAAGCGCGCCGGTTTCAAGGCTATTTACCTGTCGGGTGGCGGGGTGGCTGCCGGCTCCCTCGGCGTGCCGGACCTGGGCATTACCGGCCTGGATGACGTGCTGACCGACGTTCGTCGCATTACCGACGTGTGCGACCTGCCGCTGCTGGTGGACGTGGACACCGGTTTCGGCTCCTCGGCGTTCAACGTCGCGCGCACCGTCAAGTCGATGATCAAGTTCGGCGCGGCGGCGATTCACATCGAAGACCAGGTCGGCGCCAAGCGCTGCGGTCACCGTCCTAATAAAGAGATCGTGTCCCTGCAGGAAATGGTCGACCGGATCAAGGCTGCCGTCGATGCGCGCACCGATGACAGCTTCGTGATCATGGCCCGCACCGACGCCCTCGCGGTGGAAGGTCTAGAATCTGCACTGGATCGCGCCGCGGCGTGCATCGAGGCTGGCGCCGACATGATCTTCCCGGAAGCCATCACTGAACTGGACATGTACAAGCTGTTCGCCAGTCGCGTGAAGGCGCCAATCCTGGCCAACATCACCGAATTCGGCGCGACGCCGCTGTACACCACCGAGCAACTCGCCGCTGCCGACGTGTCGCTGGTGCTATACCCATTGTCCGCGTTCCGCGCGATGAACAAGGCGGCGGAAAACGTCTACACCGCGATCCGTCGCGATGGCACCCAGCAGAACGTTATCGACACCATGCAAACCCGTATGGAGCTTTACGATCGCATCGACTACCACACCTTCGAGCAGAAGCTCGATGCGTTGTTCGCCGCGAAGAAGTAATGAAAGCCCCTGTAGGAGCGAAGCTTGCTCGCGAAAGCGGTGTATCAGACGACATTAATATTGAATGGCAGTCCGTCTTCGCGAGCAAGCTTCGCTCCTACAAGTTTCCCTAACAAATTCAAGAAAACTGGAGACAGCAATGGCCGAAGCAAAAGTACTCAGTGGCGCCGGGCTCCGTGGCCAGGTTGCCGGGCAAACCGCTCTGTCCACCGTGGGCCAGTCGGGCGCCGGCCTGACCTATCGCGGCTACGACGTCCGCGAACTGGCGGCTGACGCGCAATTCGAAGAAGTGGCTTACCTGCTGCTTTACGGCGAACTGCCGACCAAAACACAGCTCGCCGCTTACGTGAGCAAATTGAGCAAGTTGCGCGACCTGCCGCTAGCGCTGAAAGAAGTGCTGGAGCGCATCCCCGCCGACGCCCACCCGATGGACGTGATGCGCACCGGTTGCTCGTTCCTGGGCAACATCGAACCGGAGAAAGACTTCTCCGAACAACACGACGTGACTGACCGCCTGCTGGCCGCGTTCCCGGCGATCATGTGTTACTGGTATCGCTTCAGCCACGACGGCAAACGCATCAGCTGCGTGAGCGACGAGCAATCCATCGGCGGTCACTTCCTGCACTTGCTGCACGACAAGAAGCCGAGCGAGTTGCACGTCAAAGTGATGAACGTTTCGCTGATTCTCTACGCGGAACATGAGTTCAACGCCTCGACCTTCACCGCACGGGTATGCGCCTCGACCCTGTCGGACATGTATTCCTGCGTCACGGCGGCTATCGGTTCGCTGCGCGGTCCGCTGCACGGCGGCGCCAACGAAGCGGCGATGGAAATGATCGAGCGCTTCAGCTCGCCGGAAGAGGCGATCAAAGGCACCCTCGGCATGCTTGAGCGCAAGGACAAGATCATGGGCTTCGGCCACGCGATCTATAAGGACAACGATCCGCGCAACGAGGTGATCAAGGGCTGGTCGAAAAAACTCGCTGACGAGGTGGGCGACACGGTGTTGTTCCCGGTCTCCGAAGCCATCGACAAGACCATGTGGGAGCAGAAAAAACTGTTTCCGAACGCCGACTTCTACCATGCGTCGACGTACCACTTCATGGGCATTCCGACCAAGTTGTTCACACCGATTTTCGTCTGCTCGCGCCTGACCGGCTGGGCGGCGCACGTGTTCGAACAACGTGCCAACAACCGCATCATCCGCCCGAGCGCCGAGTACGTCGGCGTCGAACAGCGCAAGTTCGTGCCAATCGAACAACGCTGAATGGTGTGGGCTGACGCTGGCAACTGAAGGAACCGAAAGCCCTTGTAGGAGCGAAGCTTGCTCGCGAAGACGGACTGACATTCAAGATTGATGTCGACTGATACACCGCTTTCGCGAGCAAGCTTCGCTCCTACAGGGGACGGTTTCAATTCAGGACTGTGCCAGGCCCCACCTTTTGTAACCACCGTGACCGAGTCCTGACGATGAACACTGAATTCCGCAAACCGCTGCCCGGCAGCCATCTGGATTATTTCGACGTCCGCGCGGCTGTCGAGGCCATCCAGCCTGGCGCCTACGACACTCTGCCGTACACCTCCCGCGTGCTGGCGGAAAACCTGGTGCGTCGCTGCGACCCGGCCACGCTCACCGAATCCCTGAAGCAACTCATCGAGCGCAAACGCGACCTCGACTTCCCGTGGTTCCCGGCCCGTGTGGTGTGCCACGACATTCTCGGCCAGACCGCGCTGGTCGATCTCGCCGGCCTGCGTGACGCCATCGCCCTGCAAGGTGGCGATCCGGCGCAAGTGAACCCGGTGGTGCCGACGCAATTGATCGTCGACCACTCCCTGGCCGTCGAGCGCGGTGGTTTCGACCCGGAGGCGTTCGAGAAGAACCGCGCCATCGAAGACCGTCGCAACGAAGACCGTTTCCACTTCATCAACTGGACCAAAAAAGCGTTCAAGAATGTTGATGTAATTCCACCGGGCAACGGGATCATGCACCAGATCAACCTGGAGAAAATGTCTCCGGTGATCCAGGTGCGCGACGGCGTGGCGTTTCCCGACACCTGCGTCGGCACCGACAGCCACACCCCGCACGTCGATGCGTTGGGCGTGATTGCCATCGGCGTCGGTGGTCTGGAAGCGGAAAGCGTGATGCTCGGCCGCGCATCGTGGATGCGTCTGCCGGAAAGCGTCGGCGTTGAACTGACCGGCAAGCTGCAACCGGGCATCACCGCCACCGACATGGTGCTGGCGCTGACCGAGTTCCTGCGCAAGCAAAAAGTGGTCGGCGCATGGCTGGAATTCTTCGGTGAGGGCGCCGCCGCGCTGACCCTCGGCGACCGCGCAACCATCTCCAACATGGCCCCGGAATACGGCGCCACGGCGGCGATGTTCTACATCGATCAGCAAACCATCGACTACCTCAAACTCACTGGCCGCGAAGATGAGCAAGTGCAGCTGGTCGAGAACTACGCCAAGACCACAGGCCTGTGGGCTGACAGCTTGAAGAACGCGCAATACGAGCGTGGGTTGACCTTCAACCTGTCCTCGGTGGTGCGCAACATGGCCGGCCCGAGCAACCCGCACGCTCGCGTCGCGACCTCGGACCTCGCTGCCCAAGGCATCTCCGGCCAGTGGACCGAAGTGCCCGGCCAGATGCCGGACGGCGCGGTGATCATCGCCGCCATCACCAGCTGCACCAACACCAGTAACCCGCGCAACGTGATCGCCGCCGGCCTGCTGGCGCGCAATGCCAACAAGCTCGGGCTGACCCGTAAACCCTGGGTGAAATCTTCCCTGGCGCCAGGTTCGAAAACTGTCGCGCTGTACCTCGACGAAGCCGGCCTCACCAGCGAACTGGAGCAACTCGGTTTCGGCATCGTCGCTTTTGCCTGCACCACCTGCAACGGCATGTCCGGCGCGCTGGACCCGGTGATCCAGCAAGAGATCATCGATCGCGACCTGTACGCCACGGCGGTATTGTCCGGCAACCGTAACTTTGACGGCCGGATTCACCCGTACGCCAAGAACGCGTTCCTGGCTTCGCCGCCGTTGGTGGTGGCTTACGCCATCGCCGGGACCATCCGTTTCGACATCGAAAAAGATGTGCTGGGCGTGGTCGACGGCAAGGAAATCCGCCTGAAAGACATCTGGCCAAGCGACGAAGAAATCGACGCGGTGGTGAAAGCCTCGGTCAAACCGGAGCAGTTCCGTCAGGTCTATATTCCGATGTTCGCCATCCACGAAGACACCGGCCCGAAAGTGACGCCGTTGTACGACTGGCGCGAGATGAGCACTTACATCCGCCGTCCGCCGTACTGGGAAGGCGCGTTGGCGGGCGCTCGTCCGCTCAAGGGCATGCGCCCGCTGGCGGTGCTGCCGGACAACATCACCACTGATCACCTGTCGCCGTCGAACGCCATCATGCTGGACAGCGCCGCCGGCGAATACTTGGCGAAAATGGGCTTGCCGGAAGAGGACTTCAACTCTTACGCGACTCATAGGGGCGACCATTTGACGGCGCAGCGCGCAACCTTCGCCAACCCGAAACTGTTCAACGAAATGGTTCAGGAAAACGGCAAGGTCAAACAGGGTTCTTTGGCTCGCGTCGAGCCGGAAGGCCAGGTTATGCGCATGTGGGAAGCCATCGAAACCTACATGGAGCGCAAGCAGCCGCTGATCATCATTGCCGGCGCCGACTACGGTCAGGGTTCGTCCCGCGACTGGGCGGCCAAAGGCGTGCGTCTGGCGGGTGTGGAAGCGATTGCCGCCGAAGGTTTCGAGCGCATTCACCGCACCAACCTGGTGGGCATGGGTGTGTTGCCGCTGGAGTTCAAACCGGGCACCGACCGTCACACCTTGGCCATCGACGGCAGCGAAACCTACGATGTGATCGGTGAGCGCACACCGCGCGCCGACCTGACACTGGTGATCAACCGCAAGAACGGCGAGCGCGTTGAAGTGCCGGTGACTTGCCGCCTCGACACCGCCGAAGAAGTGTCGATCTACGAGGCGGGTGGCGTGTTGCAGCGCTTCGCGCAGGACTTCCTCGAAGAGTCGGCGGTCGCCGTCTAAAACACGCTTTGCGGGCAGGGGATTTCAAGTCCCTTGCCCGCTATGAAGGAGCACCAATGGCTCACGTACCTCAAATCAAAATCCCCGCCACCTACATGCGCGGCGGCACCAGCAAAGGCGTGTTTTTCAGCCTGAAAGACTTGCCCGAAGTTGCACAGATTCCCGGTCCGGCTCGCGATGCATTACTGCTGCGCGTGATCGGCAGCCCCGACCCGTACGACAAGCAAATCGACGGCATGGGCGGCGCGACGTCCAGCACCAGCAAAACCGTGATCCTGTCGAAAAGCATCAAGGCTGATCACGACGTCGATTACCTGTTCGGTCAGGTCTCCATCGACAAGCCTTTCGTCGACTGGAGCGGCAACTGCGGCAACCTGTCAGCCGCTGTCGGTTCGTTCGCCATCAGCAATGGTCTGGTGGACCCCAGCCGCATTCCGCACAACGGTGTGGCCGTGGTTCGCGTGTGGCAGGCCAACATCGGCAAGACCATCATTGCCCACGTGCCGATCACCAACGGTGAAGTGCAGGAAACCGGTGATTTCGAACTCGACGGCGTGACCTTTCCCGCCGCCGAAGTGCAGGTCGAATTCATGGACCCGTCAGCGGAAGAAGAGGGCGGCGGCGGTTCGATGTTCCCCACCGGGAATCTGGTGGATGACTTGGAGGTGCCGGGTGTCGGGACCTTCAAGGCGACCATGATCAATGCCGGCATCCCGACGATTTTCGTCAACGCCGAAGACATTGGTTACACCGGTACCGAGTTGCAGGGCGCGATCAATAGCGATCCGAAAGCGTTGGTGATGTTCGAAACCATTCGGGCTTACGGCGCGTTGCGCATGGGCTTGATCAAGGATCTGGACGAAGCGGCCAAGCGTCAGCACACGCCGAAGGTTGCCTTCGTGGCCAAGCCTGCGGACTACGTTGCTTCGAGTGGCAAAGCGATTGCGGCGGGTGATGTCGACCTGCTGGTGCGCGCGTTGTCGATGGGTAAGTTGCATCACGCAATGATGGGCACGGCGGCGGTGGCGATCGGTACGGCGGCGGCGATTTCCGGCACGTTGGTGAATCTTGCGGCGGGCGGTATCGAACGCAATGCTGTGCGCTTTGGGCATCCGTCCGGCACCTTGCGCGTGGGTGCTGAAGCCAGCCAGGTGAACGGTGAATGGACCGTGAATAAGGCCATCATGAGCCGCAGTGCGCGGGTGTTGATGGAAGGGTTTGTTCGTGTGCCGGGTGATTCTTTCTAACCCGGATCCCGAGATAAATACAAAACTCGGTGGGAGCGGGCTTGCTCGCGAAAGCGGTGGGTCAGTCGACGTCAATATTGGATGTCAGTCAGCCTTCGCGAGCAAGCCCGCTCCCACATTTGATCTCCATTTTCAAAATAAGAAAGTAGTAACCGACTGAGATTTAACCTGAACCGAGGTCCCATCAACGAACCACTTCAAGAGTGAATCGAACATGAGCGCCAACGTCGACCTGAACAACCGACCCGACTACGACACGGTCCTGCAGGACATCGCCGATTACGTCCTGACCTTCAAAATTGAATCCCAAGAAGCATTGGACACCGCCCGCAACTGCCTGATGGACACCCTCGGCTGCGGTCTCCTGGCCCTGCGTTTCCCCGAATGCACCAAACACCTTGGCCCGATCGTCGAAGGCACCGTCGTTCCGTTCGGCGCTCGCGTCCCCGGCACCCCTTACCGTCTCGATCCAGTCAAAGCGGCGTGGGACATCGGTTGCATCGTCCGCTGGCTCGACTACAACGACACTTGGCTTGCGGCCGAGTGGGGGCATCCGTCCGATAACCTCGGCGGCATTCTCGCGGTGGCCGATCACCTGTCGCAAAAACGCCTGGCAAATGGCGACGCACCGCTGACCGTTCGCGCGGTACTCGAAGCCATGATCATGGCCCACGAGATCCAGGGCGTGATCGCGCTGGAAAACTCCTTCAATCGTGTAGGCCTCGATCACGTCATCCTGGTGAAAGTCGCCTCGACCGCTGTCACCGCCAAGCTGATGGGCGCCAATCGCGAGCAGATGTTGTCCGCGTTGTCCCATGCCTTCGCCGACGGTCAGGCGCTGCGCACTTACCGGCATGCGCCGAATGCCGGGTCGCGTAAATCCTGGGCGGCCGGTGATGCGTCCAGTCGCGGTGTGCGTCTGGCGGACATTGCGATGCGCGGTGAGATGGGCATTCCCGGCGTGCTGACCGCCAAACAGTGGGGCTTTTACGACGTATTGTTCAGCCACACCAACAACGATCTGGCGCTCAAGCTTGAAGACAAACGCGTGTTCAGCTTCTCCCGAAAGTACGGCAGCTACGTGATGGAGAACGTGCTGTTCAAGATCAGCTTTCCGGCCGAGTTCCACGCACAAACCGCTTGCGAAGCCGCTGTCACCCTGCATCCGCAAGTCAGAAATCGCCTGCACGAAATCGACAAAATCGTCATCACCACCCACGAATCGGCGATCCGCATCATCTCCAAGGTCGGCCCGCTGGCCAACGCCGCGGACCGTGACCATTGCCTTCAGTACATGACTGCCGTGCCGCTGGCGTTCGGCAATCTGGTGGCCGAGCAGTACGAGGACGACTTCCACGCGGCGCATCCGATCATCGACGTGCTGCGCGAAAAAATGGTTATCGTCGAAGACCCGCGTTATACCCGCGAATACCTGGAACCCGACAAACGCTCGATTGCCAACGCGGTGCAGGTGTTCTTCAAGGACGGCTCCAGCACCGAGAACGTGTTGGTGGAGTATCCGATCGGCCATCGTCGACGCCGTGCCGCCGGGATTGCGCTGCTGGAAGACAAGTTCAAGGCCAACCTGGCGACGCGCTTTACCGCGCAGCGCAGCGCCGAGATTTTTGCGTTGTGTAAGGACCAAGCGAAGCTTGAAGCCACTCCGGTGAACCGATTTGTCGACCTGTTCGTGATCTAAACAAAACCCTGTAGGAGCCAGGCTTGCCGGCGAAGGCGTACTTGAGGGCGCCTTCGCCGGCAAGCCTGGCTCCTACAGGATCGTGTTCAGCCGTTGAGCCATTTATCGACCGGCAACTTGGTGATGGCGAACCCAGTAAGCAACACCGCCGAATACCCCATCAACTCCCGTGTCAGACTTTGCCCCTCATACCAGGCACCGATGATCACCGCGAACACCGGAAAGATGATGAACACAAACGACAGAATGATCGGGCTCAGTCGCTTGAGCAGCAAAAAGTAAACGATAAACCCGCCCACCGACGCCACTAGCCCCAGATAGAGCAGGGCGCCCCACGAACGTGCGGTGATGTTATCGAACACCGGAGCTTCAAAGCGCAGCCCCGCCACAAACAGCATCAAACCGGCCAGGCCGATGGGGAGCGTGTTGTAAGTAATCACGCTGATCGCACTGCCTTGCTTCTTGGTGACCACGTAGCACAGCGCATGCATCACCGCCGCGGTCAGAATCGCCAGCACCCCGAAGAACTCGACATGGTCCAGGTGCAAGCCCTGACTGCGGATAATCATGAACAGACTGCCGAACCCGATGGCGATGCCGATCACTTGCGAGGGATAGATTTTCTCCCGCAGCAATACCGCCGAAAAGATCAGGATGAACACCGGCATGCAGCTGAACAGCAGCGCCGTCAGACCAGACGAAACGTGCATCTCGCCGTAGTTGAGCAAGTAGTACGGCAGGCTGAAGTACGAGAGCGTGACGAAGACAAAGAACCCGCGGCTTTCCTTCGGAAACAGCAGCGGTTCGCGGCGCAGCAGGGCAAAGCTGAGGAACAACGGAAAGGCGATCAGGAACCTCAACCCCGCGGCAGTGAGTGGCGGCACACTTTCAACTGCAATCTTGATCCCGAGCCACGTCGTGCCCCAGCTCAGGCAAACGATCAGGAACAACACGCTGGTGACCAGGGCGGCCAGCCAGGGTTTTGCGGTACTTGAAGGCGCGCTGACGGCAATGGACATGATCGAGCTCCTGTTGTTGTCGGAATTGACCTTCATCCGCAAAAGGTCTATCCCTGATTGGACCTGTTTTAAGCACGCTATTCGGGACTGTAATGACTGTCAAAACAAGTATTGCCATGGTGTCAATCCTGCGCGACGGCCTCGTCAACGGTCTGGGTGTGAAATACAAACGCCTTGCTGAGGCTGTCGGAAAAGGCATTGCCGAGGGGCTGATCGAGCCCGGCTGCAAATTACCGCCTCACCGACTGTTGGCCGACAGCCTCCAAGTGACCATCGGCACCATCAGCCGTGCTTACGGGGAACTCGAACGTGTGGGTTTGGTAGTCGCTCGCGTAGGAGATGGCACGTATGTGCGTCAGCGCGGGATGGAACGACCGCGGGACCGTGGCTTTCGCAATGTCAGCGATGAACCGCAGGCGTTTTTCGACATGAGCCGCAATCAACCGATTCCGGGGCAGGAAGCGCTGTTTTTGAGTCAGAGCCTGCAAGCGTTGTCCCTAGATCCTGAGGCGTTGCAACACATCAGCGGCTACACCGCCGATGTCGGTTTGCAACGCTATCGTGCGGCGGGCGCGAAATGGCTCAGCCATCAAGAATTTGTCCCGAGCGCCGAGCAGATCGTTTGCGTGAACGGCGGCCAACACGGTCTGTTGTGTGCCTTGATGGGGTTGCTCAAGGCGGGCGATACGTTGGTGACGGAGCACCTGACCTACCCGGGGCTGATCAGCGTCGCACGCCAACTCGGGATAAAACTCATCGGTGCCGGGATGGATGATGAAGGGCTGATGCCCGATGCCCTGGAGGAGGTTTGCCGCAACCATCGTGTCTCAGCACTGTATTGCACGCCGACGATCCAGAATCCTACGGCTGCAGTGATGTCCGTCGCACGACGCGAGGCGATTGCAGAGCTGTGTCGTCAGCACAATTTGCTGATCTTCGAAGACGAAGCCCATGCCGTGCTGGCGCAACAGCGTCCGTTACCGCTCAGCTATTTTGCCCCGGAGCGCTCGGTGCTGATCGGCAGTTTGAGCAAGGCCGTATCGGCAGGTTTGCGGGTCGGTTACCTGCATGCGCCGCAACCGTTGATCGGACGCTTGAGCGCAGCGGTGCGCGGGACGTGCTGGATGGCCAGCCCGCTGTCGCTGGAAGTGGCGAGTCTGTGGATAGAAAACGGGATTGCCAAGCAGTTGCTGGGCCAGCAAATTGTTGAGATCGGTCGGCGCAAGGCGTTGATCAGTGGGCTGCTGGAGGGTTTGGCGTACAAAACCCATCCCCATAGTCCGCACTTCTGGATTGAAGTGCCTGAGCCTTGGCGGGCGTCGCAGATTGCGGCCGAACTCAAGGAGAATAATTATCTGATCTCCACCGCCGAGGCGTTTGCGGTCGGGCATGGGGCGGTGCCGCAGTTTGTTCGGGCAAGTGTTTGTAATTCGGCGGGGGATGATCGGTTGTTGCTGAAAGGGTTTGAGGCGTTGGTGGGGGCATTAACTGAAACCGTGTAATCGTTCTTCGCGGGCAAGCCTCGCTCCTACACGGTTCTGCATGGCTTCAGAATTCAAGTGTAGGAGCGAGGCTTGCCCGCGAAGCTGGTCTGGCAGGCGCTAAAAAACTACTTGAACCGCCGCTCCACACCTTTCTCCACCAGGATCTTCGCCGAAATCTCTTCCACCGAAAAATGCGTGGAATTGATGTGCGGAATGTTCTCGCGGCGGAACAGATTTTCCACCTCGCGCACTTCGAATTCGCACTGGGCGTAGCTCGAATAGCGGCTGTTGGGCTTGCGCTCATTGCGGATCGCGGTGAGGCGGTCCGGGTCGATGGTCAGGCCGAACAGTTTGTGCTGGTGGGCACGCAGGGTGCCTGGCAGTTGCAGGCGCTCCATGTCGTCTTCGGTCAGCGGGTAGTTGGCCGCGCGGATGCCAAATTGCATGGCCATGTACAGGCACGTCGGCGTCTTACCACAACGCGACACGCCCACCAGGATCAGGTCCGCCTTGTCGTAATAATGCGTGCGCGCACCGTCGTCGTTGTCGAGGGCGAAGTTCACCGCCTCGATCCGCTCCATGTAATTGGAGTTGCTGCCAATCGAGTGGGACTTGCCGACGGTGTACGAAGAATGCTCGGTCAGTTCCTGTTCAAGCGGCGCCAGAAAGGTCGAGAAAATGTCGATCATGAAACCATTGGACGTTGCGAGGATCTCACGGATGTCCTGATTGACAATGGTGTCGAAGATGATCGGCCGAAAGCCGTCGTTTTCGGCGGCTTTGTTGATTTGTTGTACCATGGCCCGCGCTTTATCCACGTTGTCGATGTAGGGACGCGTGAATTTGCTGAAGGTAATGTTTTCGAACTGCGCCAGGAGGCTTTGGCCGAGGGTTTCGGCTGTAATGCCGGTGCCGTCGGAAATAAAGAAAGCAGATCGTTTCATTTGCACCTTGGGCCTTAAGCTAATGATCATTCTTGGATATGATAGGCGCGATTTGCCGGCCGCCAGTGGCCCGCATTCTCACTTATTTTCCAGGTCCCGGCCATACAGCTGGCAAATGCTCCCCCGAGCAGCCGGCTTCTGAGCTTTTCCAACACAGTTAGTGGAGAGATCACCTTGGTAGAGTACGTAGTTTCCCTCGATAAGCTCGGCGTCCATGATGTAGAGCACGTGGGGGGCAAGAACGCATCCCTCGGCGAGATGATCAGTAACCTTGCAGGTGCCGGTGTATCGGTGCCCGGTGGCTTCGCCACGACAGCTCAGGCTTATCGTGATTTTCTGGAACTGAGCGGCCTGAACGATCAGATCCACGCCGCCCTCGACGCCCTGGACGTCGATGATGTCAACGCCCTGGCCAAGACCGGCGCCCAGATCCGCCAATGGATCATGGAAGCCGAATTCCCCGAGAAGCTCAACGCCGAGATCCGCACTGCGTTCGCTACGCTGTCGGTCGGCAACCCTGACATGGCCGTGGCCGTGCGCTCTTCCGCCACCGCCGAAGACCTGCCGGACGCTTCCTTTGCCGGTCAGCAGGAAACCTTCCTGAACATCCGTGGTGTCGAAAACGTCATTCGCGCCGCCAAAGAGGTGTTCGCTTCGCTGTTTAACGACCGCGCCATTTCCTATCGCGTGCACCAGGGCTTCGACCACAAGCTGGTGGCCCTGTCGGCCGGCGTGCAGCGCATGGTCCGCTCCGAAACCGGCACCGCCGGCGTGATGTTCACCCTCGATACCGAGTCGGGCTTCCGTGACGTGGTGTTCATCACCGGCGCCTACGGCCTGGGTGAAACCGTCGTACAAGGCGCGGTGAACCCGGATGAGTTCTACGTTCACAAAGGCACGCTGGCAGCCGGTCGTCCGGCGATCCTGCGTCGCAACCTGGGCAGCAAAGCCATCAAGATGATCTACGGCGAAGTCGCCACGGCCGGTAAATCGGTCAAGACCATCGACGTGGACAAGGCTGATCGCGCACGTTTCTGCCTGAGCGATGCCGAAGTCAGCGAACTGGCCAAACAAGCGATGATCATCGAGAAGCACTACAAGTGCCCGATGGACATCGAATGGGCCAAAGACGGCGACGACGGCAAGCTCTACATCGTTCAGGCCCGTCCTGAAACCGTGAAGAGCCGTACCTCGGCCAACGTCATGGAACGCTACCTGTTGAAAGAAACCGGCACCGTGCTGGTTGAAGGTCGCGCCATCGGCCAGCGCATCGGCGCCGGCAAGGTGCGGATCATCAAGGACGTGTCCGAGATGGACAAAGTCCAGCCTGGCGACGTTCTGGTCTCCGACATGACCGACCCGGACTGGGAGCCGGTCATGAAACGCGCCAGCGCCATCGTCACCAACCGTGGCGGTCGTACCTGCCACGCGGCGATCATCGCTCGCGAGCTGGGCATCCCGGCCGTGGTCGGTTGCGGCAACGCCACCCAGCTGTTGAAAGACGGCCAGGGCGTGACCGTGTCCTGCGCTGAAGGCGACACCGGTTACATCTTCGAAGGTGAACTGGGCTTCGACATCAAGAAAAACTCCGTGGACGCCATGCCTGATCTGCCATTCAAGATCATGATGAACGTCGGCAACCCGGATCGTGCCTTCGACTTCGCGCAACTGCCGAACGCCGGTGTGGGCCTGGCCCGTCTGGAGTTCATCATCAACCGCATGATCGGTGTCCACCCCAAAGCGCTGTTGAACTACGACGGTCTGCCACAGGAAATCAAGGACAGCGTCGACAAACGCATTGCCGGTTACGACGATCCGGTCGGCTTCTACGTCGAGAAGCTGGTTGAAGGCATCAGCACCCTGGCCGCTGCGTTCACCCCGAAAAAGGTCATCGTGCGTCTGTCGGACTTCAAGTCCAACGAATACGCGAACCTGATCGGCGGCAAGCTCTACGAGCCGGAAGAAGAAAACCCGATGCTGGGCTTCCGTGGCGCCTCGCGTTACATCAGCGAAGCGTTCCGTGACTGCTTCGAGCTCGAGTGCCGTGCCATCAAGCGCGTGCGCAACGAGATGGGCCTGACCAACGTTGAAATCAT
Source organism: Pseudomonas sp. BGI-2 (assembly GCF_004310295.1). Classification (GTDB taxonomy): domain Bacteria; phylum Pseudomonadota; class Gammaproteobacteria; order Pseudomonadales; family Pseudomonadaceae; genus Aquipseudomonas. The sequence goes on from NZ_SISB01000052.1 coordinate 31,988, forward strand.
GGTGCCGTTCGTCCGTACCCTGGGCGAAGCGAGCCAGGTGATCGATCTGTTGGCCGAAAATGGCCTGGCCCGCGGCGAGAACGGTTTGCGCATCATCATGATGTGCGAACTCCCTTCCAACGCGATCCTCGCTGAAGAATTCCTTGAGTTCTTCGACGGTTTCTCCATCGGCTCCAACGACCTGACTCAGCTGACGCTGGGCCTGGACCGTGACTCCGGGATCATCGCTCACCTGTTCGACGAGCGTAATCCAGCGGTCAAGAAGCTGTTGGCCAACGCGATTCAGGCGTGCAACAAGGCTGGCAAGTACATCGGCATTTGCGGTCAGGGCCCTTCGGACCACCCTGATCTGGCCAAATGGCTGATGGAACAGGGCATCGAAAGCGTTTCGTTGAACCCCGATTCCGTACTGGAAACCTGGTTCTTCCTGGCTGAAGGTCAAGCGCCGGCTTGATGGTGTGAGTGAAAGGGCCGCTTCCTGTAGGAGCGAGACCGGCTTGCCGGCGAAGACGGACTGACATCCAGCATGGGTGTCGGCTGATATACCGCTTTCGCGAGCAGGCTCGCTCCTACACGGGCTGGCCTTTTTAGAGATTCAAGTAGGGCGGGCTCCTCTGTATGCCGCCCTTTTTTGTGCAAGAGCATTATGCAAAGCAGCAGCAACCTATTTCCTGTCGCCCTGATCAGCGCCGAGCGGCGCGGCGATCTGAGCGAAGATGTCTATCGTCTGAAACCCGGCAACAGTCCTGATGGCACTGTGGAGTTGGCTGTGACCCGTTTGGGCATGGCGGACGAGCCCGCGCACGGTGGCGTGCCGGTGATTCTGTTGCACGGCAGCTTTTCCAATCGCCGGTTCTGGTTCTCGCCGAAAGGGCTTGGCCTGGGCGCCTACCTGACGCGTCTGGGATTCGATGTCTGGATTCCCGAAATGCGCGGTCACGGCCTGTCCCAGCGCAATCAGAACTACCGCAAGAACCGCGTTGCCGACTACGCCCGTTACGATCTGCCGGCCATTGGCGCCTTTGTGCGCGAGCAGAGCGGCCAGGTCCCGCACTGGATCGGTCACTCGCTGGGCGGCATCACGCTGGCGGCGGCGTTGGGTGGCGAATACATCGGCGAACCTGTGGTCGCATCTGCGGCGTTCTTCGGTACGCAGGTCAGTCGCACTTACTGGCCGTTGAAAATTCCACCGGTGGAGTGGAGCGGGCGCTTCATTCTCAAGCGTTTCGCCCAGCTGTCCGGTTCACGGCTCAAGCGCGGCCCGGAGGATGAGCCGATTGGCCTGGCCCTGGAAAGCATGCGCTGGTATGGCCTGTTCGGACGCTTCGGCGATGCGGACAAGGACTGGTGGGCGGGATTGGCCGAGGTTCAATTGCCAGTACTGGCCGTAAGCGCTGCCGGCGATCATCAGGATCCGGCGTGGGCGTGCCGCAAGCTGTTCGATCAGGTGGATTCCGAGCACAAGCAATTCATCAACCTTGGCCGCGAGCAGGGCTTTGGCGATAATTTCGGTCACGTGGAAATGCTCGTCAGCAAAGCCGCTCAGGCCGAAGTCTGGCCGTTGGTGGCGCGCTGGCTGGCCGATCAGCAAACGCCTTTGTTGGGAGAAAAGCCGGATTTGGCCGCGGCGGTCTGAGCCTGATGCTCTAACAAGGGCATTTCGCTCTGTTCGGCTTGCGGCTAAGATATGACGCATTGTGCTGTTCCGGTCACTTTACGACATCCTCGATTGTCTTCCTCTTTACAGGAGTTTCTCGATGAACCATTACCTTACGCCTGACCTGTGCGACGCCTACCCGGAGCTGGTGCAGGTGCTGGAACCGATGTTCAGCAATTTCGGTGGCCGTGATTCGTTCGGCGGCGAAATCGTGACCATCAAGTGCTTCGAAGACAACTCGCTGGTCAAGGAACAAGCCGAGCTCAAGGGTAATGGCAAGGTGTTGGTGGTCGATGGAGGCGGTTCCCTGCGTCGTGCGCTGCTGGGCGACATGATCGCCGAGAAAGCCGCGAAAAACGGTTGGGAAGGGCTGGTGATCTACGGCTGCATCCGTGACGTCGACGTCATCGCGCAAACCGACCTGGGCGTTCAGGCGCTGGCCAGCCATCCGATGAAGACCGACAAGCGCGGCATCGGCGATCTCAACGTGGCGGTGACCTTTGCGGGCGTGACGTTCCACCCAGGCCATTACATTTATGCGGACAACAACGGCGTGATCATCTCGCCAAGCCCGCTGAAGATGCCTGAATAAAGCCGCGAATCAACAAAGGGGTGAGGATGTTCGAGGAAGACAACGCGCAGTGGGGGCTGGTGCATGCCCTGGTGCTGGATGGTAAAGGCGGCGCGCGTTCGATAGCCCGGACTGAACTCGATGACTTGCAGCTGCAGGCCCATGAAAGCCTGTGGCTGCACTGGGATCGCAGTCACCCGCAAACCCGCACCTGGCTGCGCACATCCAGTGGTTTGAGTGAATTCAGCTGCGACCTGCTGCTCGAAGAGAACACCCGGCCTCGTCTTTTGCCGCTGCCGGACTCCGAACTGCTGCTGTTTCTGCGTGGGGTCAACCTGAACCCGGGCGCGGAGCCGGAAGACATGGTCTCGGTGCGGATCTTCGCCTCCGCCCAGCGCGTCATTTCCCTGCGTTTGCGTCCATTGCGAGCCACTGATGAGTTGCTGGTGCAACTGGCCGATGGCAAAGGGCCGAAAAGCGCGTCCGAACTCATCCTTTATATGGCTCAGTACCTCACCAATAAGGTGCAGGATCTGGTCAGTTGCCTCTCGGAAGTGGTCGATGAGGAAGAAGAAAAGCTGGATGCCGACGAGCGGTATACACCCGAGCACGGCGCCATTTTGCAGATCCGTCGAAGGGCTGCTGCGCTGAAACGTTTCCTGGCTCCGCAACGGGATATTTTCGGACAGCTCACGCGGATAAAACTGCCCTGGTTCGTCGAAGACGATGGTGATTACTGGAACGAATTGAACAACAGCCTGACCCGTTATCTCGAGGAGCTGGAATTGGCCCGGGAGCGGGTGGGGCTGGTCCTCGAGGCCGAGGACAGACGTTTGAGCGTGCGCATGAACCGCACGATGTACCGCTTCGGGATCATCACCGGGATCTTCTTGCCGATGAGTTTTCTGGCCGGTCTGTTGGGCATAAATGTCGGTGGCATTCCGTTCTCGGCAAGCCCTTATGGCTTCCTGATCGCGTGCCTGATGATGGTCTCGGTGGCGCTCGGTCAGTGGTGGTTATTCCGCCGCTTGCGCTGGGTGTGACGATGACTCATGTGACCCGGGCAAATTTGACCGCGTCTTTCACAGACATCACGAGAGGTGCGTATGCACGATCCGTTTGAACAGTCTTTGCGCGACATGCTAAACGCTTCGCCGTCCACCCGTGACGACGATGCGTGCCTTGGGCGTGTCCTGAAAACCGCCAACCGCCAGGTCGGCGCCGGTGATCTGTTCAGCCTGCTGGGCCGCTGGTTGCCCGCGCTGATGATTGCCCTCAATAACGGCTCGGCCCACGTCTCGCCGGTATCCCGTCACCGTAAACCTACCGTTCGCACCGCTGATAAGGCTGATTGAATATGGAACTTGATCTCTGGACTCAGAGCCTCGTCACTGCAATGACTGCGTTATGGACCAAGGTGGCAAATTTCATTCCGAACCTGTTCGGCGCACTGGTCGTGCTGCTGTTGGGTTTTGTCGTTGCGAAACTTTTGGACACTTTGCTGTCCAAGTTGCTCGCCAAGCTTGGGCTCGATCGCCTGATGGGCGGCACCGGACTGACCAAATTGCTGTCCCGGGCCGGCCTTCAAGTGCCGATCTCGACCTTGATTGGCAAGATTGTCTATTGGTTCGTTTTGCTGATTTTTCTGGTTTCTGCCGCAGAATCCCTTGGACTTGAGAGAGTTTCGGCTACGCTGGACATGCTTGCGCTGTATTTGCCGAAAGTATTTGGCGCCGCGCTGGTGCTGCTGGTGGGTGTTTTGCTGGCGCAACTGGCCAATGGGCTGGTGCGTGGCGCCGCAGAGGGTGTAGGGCTGGATTATGCTGCGGGCCTGGGGCGAATTGCTCAGGGCCTGGTGATTATCATCAGTATTTCGGTCGCAATCAGCCAGTTGGAGGTCAAGACTGACCTGCTCAACCATGTGATTGTGATCGTATTGATTACCGTTGGTCTGGCGGTTGCGCTGGCAATGGGATTGGGAAGCCGGGAAATTGCCGGTCAGATTCTTGCGGGAATCTATGTGCGTGAGTTGTATCAGGTTGGGCAACAAGTGCGTGTTGGCGAGGTCGAAGGTCAGATCGAAGAGATCGGCACGGTTAAAACCACATTGCTGACCGATGAGGGTGAGCTAGTCTCTCTCTCCAATCGGATTCTCCTGGAGCAGCATGTGAGTAGCCGCTAACCCGGCAAACCCTGCTAATGTATGCCGCCGCAAAGTGCCCTGTAAGGGTTGCGGCGGACATTGACCTGACTGTCGGCCCGACTTGTTTTGAATAAAGCTCAATCGCTCTCCACGCGCTACGACCCCCGCGAGCTCTCTGATGAGGAGTTGGTCGCGCGCTCGCATACCGAGCTGTTTCACGTAACACGCGCCTATGAAGAACTGATGCGGCGTTACCAACGAACATTATTTAACGTCTGTGCACGATATCTGGGGAACGATCGCGACGCAGACGATGTCTGTCAGGAAGTGATGTTGAAGGTGCTGTATGGCCTGAAGAACTTCGAGGGCAAATCGAAGTTCAAGACGTGGCTCTACAGCATCACGTACAACGAATGCATCACACAGTATCGGAAGGAACGGCGAAAGCGTCGCTTGATGGATGCTTTGAGTCTGGACCCCCTCGAGGAAGCATCTGAAGAAAAGATGCCGAAACCCGAGGATAAGGGTGGACTCGATCGCTGGCTGGTGTATGTGAACCCGATCGACCGTGAAATTCTGGTGCTACGATTTGTCGCAGAGCTGGAATTTCAGGAGATCGCAGACATCATGCACATGGGTTTGAGTGCGACAAAAATGCGGTACAAACGTGCTCTAGATAAATTGCGTGAGAAATTTGCAGGCATTGCTGAAACTTAGTTCGGCGCAAATATCTCTTACGTGTAGGCAAGTTCTGATAGACTTGCCGCCGAGTTGTCCCCCGGTTTGCGGGACTGCTTCACAATCACCAGATGGGGATTTAACGGATGAAACTGAAAAACACCTTGGGCTTGGCCATTGGTTCTTTGATTGCCGCCACTTCGTTCGGCGCTCTGGCACAAGGCCAAGGCGCAGTTGAAATCGAAGGCTTCGCTAAGAAAGAACAATTCGACAGCGCTCGTAACTTCAAGAACAACGGCAACCTGTTCGGCGGTTCGATCGGTTACTTCCTGACCGACGACGTTGAACTGCGTCTGGCTTACGACGAAGTGCACAACGTGCGTTCCGACGACGGTCGTAACATCAAGGGTGCTAACACCGCTCTGGACGCTCTGTACCACTTCAACAACCCGGGCGACATGCTGCGTCCGTACGTATCGGCTGGCTTCTCCGATCAGAGCATCGGTCAGAACGGTTCGAACGGTCGTAACCGTTCCACCTTCGCCAACGTTGGCGGCGGTGCAAAACTGTACTTCACCGACAACTTCTACGCTCGTGCCGGCGTTGAAGCGCAATACAACATCGACCAGGGCGACACCGAGTGGGCTCCAAGCGTCGGTATCGGTGTGAACTTCGGTGGCGGCTCCAAGCCTGCTGCTGCTCCAGTTCCAGCACCAGCTGAAGTCTGCTCCGACAGCGACAACGATGGCGTGTGCGACAACGTTGACAAGTGCCCGGACACCCCAGCCAACGTAACTGTTGACGCTGATGGCTGCCCAGCAGTTGCTGAAGTTGTTCGTGTTGAGCTGGACGTGAAATTCGACTTCGACAAGTCGGTAGTCAAGCCTAACAGCTACGGCGACATCAAAAACCTCGCTGATTTCATGAAACAGTACCCATCCACCAGCACCACTGTTGAAGGTCACACTGACTCCGTCGGTCCTGACGCTTACAACCAGAAACTGTCCGAGCGTCGTGCAAACGCCGTTAAGCAAGTTCTGACCAACCAGTACGGTGTTGAATCGTCCCGCGTTCAGTCTGTTGGCTACGGCGAATCCCGCCCAGTTGCTGACAACAAAACTGACGCTGGTCGCGCTGTAAACCGTCGCGTAGAAGCGCAGGTTGAAGCTAACGCTAAGTAATTAGTCGCAGCTCTGAGAAAAGCCCGGCTTAGGCCGGGCTTTTCTTTGTCTGCAATTTGGTGAGGGAGGTTGAGTCAGGGAGATTCAGGCTGTTCGATCGGCCGTCATCGCGGGCAAGTCGCGCGCCCACAGAGATTGAGTGCCGCATGCTGCAACTGCGCCAATCACCAGGATCGCCGGGCTTTTCAATTCGAACACTGAGGCGTCTTCTTCCATTGCCGTCAGATCGCTCCGACATTCCCGTTGGTGCGGCAGGGAAGCGTTTTCAATCATCGCCACCGGCGTATCCGCCGCCATCCCCCCAGCCAGCAGTTGCTCGCGAATCTCGCTCAGCTTCGCCACGCCCATGTAAACCACCAGCGTCGTGCCGCCTTGGGCCAGGGCCTGCCAGTTCAGGCTGCTGCCATCCTGAGTGTGGGCGGTGACAAGCGTAACGCCGCGGGCAACGCCTCTGAGTGTCAACGGAATATCGCATTGGGTCGCACCCGCCAGCCCGGCGGTGATGCCGTTGACCAGTTCGACTTCAACACCGCGCTCGCGCAACCAGTGCGCTTCTTCACCACCGCGGCCGAAGATGCACGGATCGCCGCCCTTGAGCCGCACCACGCATTTTCCGTGGCGGGCATAACGCAGCATCAGGCGATGAATGAAGGCTTGAGGCGTGGAGCGACAGCCGCCGCGTTTGCCCACGGGAATAATCCGCGCGCCCGGGCAATGCTCCAGCACCGCGTCATTGACCAGATCGTCGATCAGCACCACATCCGCTTCTCTCAACGCCCGGACCGCCTTGAGGGTCAGTAATTCAGGGTCCCCGGGACCCGCACCCACCAGCCAGACTTTTGCGCTCATAGTGTTTTCCTCACGAGATGACGGCGATCGGCTGCGCGGCGGCAGCCAGCAGACGCTTGATTTCCGGTACGCAGGAGCCGCATTGCGTGCCACAGCCCAATTCTTGTTTCAGACCCTGCAAGTCCAGGCCACGGCTAATGCCGGCACAGACCGCGCTTTGGCTGACGTTCTTGCAGTTGCACAGGGTTTTTGTGCCCGTTGCCGCTGTTCCAGCGTTGCCCGGTGGCGCGCTTAGCGGTGCCAGCAGCCAGCGCCGCAGTTGTTCGTCGGCGCGGCCCTCAAGCCAAAGGTTTTGCAGCCAGTGTTGGGCGAGGGTTTCGCCGGCCAGGCGAATCGCGGTAATGCGGCCGTTCTCTATTCGCACGCGTTTGCCGATGGAACGCCGTGGGTCGTCGTAGGCCAGTACCGGGCCGTCGTTGAGCTCCAGGCATTGATCGATGTCACGCAGCAGTAGCGGATCTGGCGCAACGGCGCTGGCAGCGCGTATCAGCAGCGCGGGCCGCTCGCGACCGACCAAGCTCAGGCTGGCGTAGGAAAACGCCTCACAGTGCGGGCGTAGCGTCTCAAAATGCTGTTGAACATTGCCCTCGATCAGGACGAATAGCTGCCAAGGCAGTTGCACAGGCTCCAGTCGTACGCCGCTGTGTTTGAGTTCCGGTTGTTTCGACAGCGGATCGAAGGCGGGCAGGGTGAGGGTATTCACGCCGCCCTTGAGAAAGCGGTCGCCAAAATGCATCGGCAGAAAGGCTTGGCCGGGCCGTACGCTGTCGTCGCTTGCGACCGGCACGATCACCGCGCCACGACGACTTTTCAGGCTGATCAAATTGCCGGGTTGCAAGCGATGCCGGCGCAGTTCGTCCGGGTGCAGGCTCAACACGGCTTCACTGACGTGACCGAACAGCTGCGCGGCGGTGCCGGTGCGGCTCATGCCGTGCCATTGATCGCGCAGACGCCCGGTGATCAAGGTCAGAGGAAAGCGTGCGTCGCGTTGTTCCTTGGCCGCGCGATACGGATCAGCCACAAACTGAGCGCGTCCGCTGGCGGTCGGGAACATACCGTCCAGATACAGGCGGGCGGTGCCTTTGCTAGCGCCCATAGGAAAGGGCCATTGCTGAGGACCGAGGCGGTCAATCAGCTCATGACTGATACCGGACAGGTCCAGATCACGCCCACGGGTCAGGTGTTTGTATTCGTCGAAGACTTGCGCCGGCGTTTCAAAGTTAAACAGGCTGTTTTGCCCAGGGCGCAGATGTTTTTCCAGGCGTTGTGCGAAATCTACCGTGATCGCCCAGTCGGCGCGCGCTTCACCCGGTGCGATGATGGCCCGGCGAACGTGAGAAATGCGCCGTTCGGAGTTGGTCACCGTGCCGTCCTTTTCGCCCCAACTGGCGGCGGGCAATAGCAGGTCGGCAAACGCGGCGGTTTCGGTGGTGCGAAAGGCTTCCTGCAACACCACGAACGGGCAAGCCTCCAGTGCGGCGCGCACGGCGGTCTGGTCCGGCAGCGATTGGGCCGGGTTGGTGCAGGCGATCCACAGGGCTTTGATTTTGCCGCTACGAACCTGCTCAAACAACTCGATCGCGGTGAGCCCGGTGTGTTCGGGCAGTTGATCAACGCCCCAATACGCCGCCACTTCCGCGCGATGTTCGGCATTGGCCGCTTCGCGATGGCCTGGCAGCAGGTTCGACAGACTGCCGGTTTCCCGACCGCCCATGGCATTTGGCTGACCGGTCAGGGAGAACGGTCCTGCGCCGGGACGGCCGATTTGCCCGGTGGCCAAGTGCAGATTGATCAGCGCACTGTTTTTAGCGCTGCCGGCAGTGGACTGGTTCAATCCCATGCACCACAGCGACAGAAAACTCTTGGAGGTGCCGACCCATTCAGTGCACTCCTGCAATTGCTCGATGCTGATCCCGCACAGCTGCGACACCCTCTGCGGCGTGTAATCGCGCACCAGGTTCTTCAGCTCGACCAAGCCTTCGGTGTGAGCCTGGATGAAATCGCGGTCAATCCAGTCTTCCCACAGCAGCAGGTGCAGAATCCCATGGAACAAGGCGACATCGGTCCCGGGAAGAATCGCCAGGTGCAGGTCAGCCAAATCGCACGTGTCGGTACGACGTGGGTCAATGACGATGACTTTCATCTGCGGGCGGCGGGATCTGGCTTCTTCCAGGCGACGAAACAGTACCGGGTGGGCGTAGGCCATGTTACTGCCGACGATCATCACGCAGTCGCTCAACTCCAGGTCTTCGTAGCTGCACGGTGGGGCATCGGCCCCCAGGCTGCGCTTGTAGCCGACCACCGCAGACGACATGCACAGCCGCGAATTGCTGTCGATGTTGTTGGTGCCTACCAGCGCGCGCGCCAGTTTGTTGAAGGCGTAGTAGTCCTCGGTCAGCAACTGCCCGGAAATGTAGAACGCCACGCTGTCCGGACCGTGTTCGGCGATGGTTTGGGCGAAGACATGGGTCGCATGGTCAAGGGCGGTGTCCCAGTCGGTGCGGTTGCGGGCCAGGCCTTTGCCGAGGCGCAATTCGGGGTAAAACGCTCGCGCGGTCAAGTCGCCTGTCAGGTGCAAGGTCGACCCCTTGCTGCACAACTTGCCGAAGTTCGCCGGGTGGCTCGGATCGCCGCTGACGCCGAGGATGCGCTTGCCGTCATGCTCGATCAGCACGCCGCAGCCGACCCCGCAGTAGCAGCAGGTGGAAGCGGTGATCTGGTTCATCAGCTTGCTTCCCGGCCTGGGTGTCCTGCGTCGCCAAGGGCCTGCTCCATAAACGAAGAGCCGCCGAACATCAGGTGATCGCGGATCTGCGCGATATCGTGGTTCTCACGAATCTGCCGGAAATACCAACCGCCATCTGCCGTATCGCCGTACAGACAGGCGCCGACCAGCACGTCATCCTTGATCACCAGTTTTTTGTAGACCCCGCCGATCGGGTCGGAGAGGGTGATGGTTTCGGTGCCTTCACCGCCCATGAAATCGCCAGCGGAAAACAGGTCGATGCCGGTGACTTTCAGTTTGGTCGACGTCACCGAACCCTTGTAGGTGGCGAAGCCCAGCTGCGCGAGGTGGTTGGCGCAGACCTTGGCTTGCTCGAACAGCGGCGCGACCAGGCCATAGGCGGTTCCGCGGTGGTTGGCGCATTCGCCGATGGCATAGACCCGAGGGTCGTAGGTTTGCATCGTGTCGTTGACCAGAATTCCGCGATTGCAGGGGATGCCGGTTTTTTCTGCCAGTTCAGTACTTGGGCGAATGCCGGCGGCCATGATCACCAGGTCGGCGGGGATGATGTCGCCGTTCTTGAATTCAACCGAGCCGACCCGGCCATTGCCAGCGTCGTGCAGGGCCTGAGTCTGTTCGTGCAGGCGAAAGTGCAGGCCGCGGCCTTCAAGCGCGGTTTGCAGAAGTTGACCACTGGTTTTATCCAGTTGCCGCTCCAGCAACCACTCGCCGATGTGCACCACGGTGACGTGCATGCCGCGCAGCATCAGGCCGTTTGCGGCTTCGAGGCCGAGCAGGCCGCCACCGATCACCACGGCGTGCTTGTGGGTTTTCGCGGTGTTGATCATGGCCTGGGTGTCGGCAATGTCGCGATAGCCAATCACGCCCTGCAAGGTGTTGCCGGGAATCGGCAGGATGAACGGGGTCGAGCCGGTCGCGATCAGCAGGCGATCGTATTCGGCTTCGGTGCCGTCTTCGGCGATCACGCGGCGTTTGATCCGGTCGATCTCCACCACTTTGCGGTTGAGCAGCAGCTTGATGTTGTTGTCCAGGTACCAGTCGAGATCGTTGAGCACGATCTCTTCGAAAGTCTGCTCACCGGCCAGAACCGGCGACAGCAGGATGCGGTTGTAGTTGGTATGGGGTTCGGCGCCGAAGACGGTGATGTCGTACAGCTCATTGCTCAGCTTGAGCAGTTCTTCCAGGGTGCGGACCCCGGCCATGCCGTTGCCGATCATCACCAGTTTTAGTTTTTTCATCAGGTTCTCCGGGGAGCTCGGACCCGCCTCATCAGGGCTTTCAGGTCTTGCTCGACAAATTTTGCGCAAACAAAAAAAGGCGTCCCGCTAGTTGCCTAGCGAGGACGCCTTTGTCCTGGTCCCGTTCTCTCGGGAAGCGCATCCTTCGTCGTTGAAGGCTGGGCTTTATGTCTGTTGGGAGAGGTAATGCAGTGGTTGTGCCAAGTCGCCAAGGTGGCGGATTTGTTAGGACAGAGGCGGTTTATGCAGGCTGTTATTGCGGCTGATGCACCGAATCGAAGCGTGTTGCCCGCTAATGGAGCGGGTTGCCAATAAATTTGGAGTGACTGTAAGTCCGCCATCACGCCCTGAGCCTTTCCGTCAACGCGGTTTTGCTGTGTCCAGCTCGCTGGTCAACGGTGAGCCGTGCCGGAGCAAGGCCTGTAAATAAACCTTTTCGTCGTACACGGTACTGGTCTTCCAGCAC
>NZ_SISB01000053.1 GCF_004310295.1 Pseudomonas sp. BGI-2
GCGTAATCATCGAGTGCTGCGCGAGCATATTCGTAGCCCACAGGTGCATGTTCCTTCCTCGCCGACAACTGACTTCCAGCGATATCAGTATGGAAGAGAAAGGAACGGACTACCTATATCGCGAGCAAGCTCGCTCCCACAAGGGGAAGTGGCGGGCCTGAGATCTAACTTTTTGATCGTTATGCCCCATAATTCAGCCTAAGCGTCTGCAGGAACCTGCTGTTACAATGCCGCCTCTGCGAATCTCCAGTACTTATTGATCAGGAGCACACCGGTGCCTGTCGTTTTTGTCGCCGCTTCCAAGCTGCCAACGCCTTTTGCGCAATTCACCATGCACGGCTTTCTCGATGAAGAAAACGGGCGCGAGCACGTGGTGCTGAGCCTGGGTGAGTTCGCCGACGGTGCCCCGGTACTCGGCCGGTTGCACTCCGAATGCCTGACTGGCGATGCCTTGTTCAGCCAGCGTTGTGACTGCGGTTCGCAACTTGAGGCCGCCTTGCAGGCCATCGCCCGTGAAGGCCGTGGCGTGTTGCTTTACCTGCGCCAGGAAGGCCGTGGCATTGGCCTGCTGAACAAGATCCGCGCCTATGAGTTGCAGGATGGCGGTGCCGACACCGTTGAAGCCAACGAACGTCTGGGCTTTGCCGCCGACCAGCGTGACTACGCCATGTGCCTGCCGATGCTGGAACACCTGGGCGTGAAATCCCTGCGCCTGATGACCAACAATCCGCGCAAGGTCAAAGCCTTGACCGACATGGGCATCGTGGTTGCCGAGCGCGTGCCGCTGCACACCGGCCATAACCCACACAACAAACTCTACCTGGCCACCAAGGCCAGCAAGCTCGACCACATGATGGGCAACGAGCATCAGGGCGAGGCAGACCGGGCGTGACGCGCGGTCAGGTACGGCGGCGATTGTCTTTCAGCTGGTGGCAATACCTGGCCTTGGCCTTGCTGCCGCTGTTCGTGATCAATGGCGTGTTCGGCCAGGGCGAGGCGATTTTACCGGTGCTGGCGATGCCACTGATCATTGCCGGTGTCGCCTCGATGTTTGTCAGCCTGAAATTTTTTGGCGGCTACAAACACGCACTGATCGCCACCCAGAAAGCCCTCGATACCCCTGAAGAGCCCGCCGCCTGGATCACCCTGGCTGCCAAACGCCGCACGGCGTTGCTGGTCGCCGGCCTGCCGGCGTGGATCGGTGCGTTGGCGGTGTTCGTCGGCCTCGAAGCGGTGCCTTTGGTGTTGCTGGCGCTGTCGACCACGGTGCTGTTCTACCTCTACCGTATCCCGCGTCAACTCGGCTGATGTTTCGCGTCTGGCTGGCGGTGTTGCTGCTGGCCGTCAGCGGCTCGGCTGTTTCCGTTGAGCGTGTTGTCAGCCTCGCGCCTTCTCTCTCTGAAATCGTTGTCGAGCTGGGTTCCGCGGACCTTTTGGTCGGCGTGCTGGATGCCGGTGAGCGTCCCGTCGAACTCAAAGGTCTTCCATCGGTTGGCCGCTACGGCCAGTTGGACATCGAACGGTTGCTCAGCCTCAAACCCGATCTGTTATTGCTCTGGCCCGGCAGCGTCGGCCCGGCCCAGCGTGAGCAGCTCAATCGACTGAACATCCCCACGTATGTCGCCGAACCTCACAACCTCGAACAACTGACCGCGCAGATCGAAGCGATTGCCACACAGCTTGGTCGGCCTGAGCGTGGCGTTTTATTGGCCGCGCAATTACGCCAACGACTGGATGTGCTGCGCCAGCGTTATCGCCGGGATGAACCGTTGCGGGTGTTTTATCAGGTCTGGGATCGACCGCTGTACACCGTTGGCGGCGGTCAGATCATCAGTGATGCGCTGCAGGTGTGCGGGGCGCGGAATGTGTTTGCCGACCTGACATTGCCAGCGCCGCAGGTCAGCGTCGAGGCAGTGTTGCAGCGTAATCCCGAGGTGATTCTGGCCAGTGATCAGGCGCAGCTTGATGCGTGGAAAGCCTGGCCGCAGGTGGCGGCGGTGGTGCAAGGGCGGTTGTTGTTGGTGACGGATAAGGGGCTGGAACGGCCGAGCGGGCAGATGATCGAAGCGACGGCCAAGTTGTGCCATATCATCGCGCCGGACCGGTGAGACCGAGGTGCGGCCTTCGCGGGCAAGCCTCGCTTTACAGGTCCGGTGTGACCCTTGTAGGAGCGAGGCTTGCCCGCGAAGAGGCCCGTGCGAACACTACAAATTTCAGATCAAAATTCCGGCGTCCAGGTCACCCCAAACATCCACGCCCGACCTTCCTCGCGATACCCATACTGACTGCCGTCATGGCTGTACAGCGCCCGGCTGTACCCTTTGTCCAGCAGGTTATCGACCTTCAACTCAAGCTTGATCTCACGATTCAATTCCCAGCTGCTACGCAACCCCAGCAACGCATACCCGCCCAACGGCTGCTGATTGTTCTCATCGTCGTAGCTGCTGCTCACGGCCTGCCAGCTGGCGCCGAGCCCTAGCCGGTCGAACTGCCGATCCAGATCCAGGCTCAAGGTCCGCCGCGCCCGACGCGCCAGGGTGTGGCCGCTGTCGCGATCCCTTGGGTCGATGATTGCCACGCCGAGGTTGCTCTGCCAACCGAACAGTTCCTGTTTCAATGCCGCTTCGAAACCGTTGATCCGCGCCGATGCAACGTTCTGTGGCCGTGAATTGCTGCCAAAAATAATCGCGTCTTCAAGGTCGGTGCGATACAGCGAAGCTTCGAGACGGCTGGTGTCGGTCAATTGACTGCGCCATTGCAGCTCGTAGCTTTTTGAGGTCTCGGGCTTCAGATCAGGGTTGCTGAAATCCGGGTAATACAAGTCATTGAAGGTCGGTGCGCGAAAGCCTTCGCTGTAAGTCAGCAGCACGTCGTTGTCCGGGTTCAGCGGCAGCGTGAAGGTGGCGCTCCAGCTGTTCTGGCCACCGAACTGCTGGTTCTGGTCCCGGCGCAAACCCAGTTCCGTGGAGAAGCTGTCCGCCTGGTAGCGATGCTGGATAAACGCCGCGCGGTTCCAGCGGCTGTCCTCGTCGAACGGCGTGCTGCTGTTGATCCGGTCTTCGTACCAGTCGCCGCCGAGGATCAGGCTGTTGCGCTCATTCAGCGTCAGGTCGTTCTGCCAGTTCACCGAATCACGGTACGTATTGAACACGCTGCGTTCATCGCTGAGCTTGTCCAGTGTTTTCTCGCGGTTTTCGCTGTGACCGAATTCGACGCGGGTTTTCCAGAGGTCGTTGACCCGGGCATCGACGTAACTGCTGATGCTGCTCACGGCAAAGTCGCTGTAAGGCTGCTGCTGGAGCGATTCGAAAGTAGTGGCGTCGAAGCGCCCGAACGGATTGTCGAACTCGCTTTTGCCGCGGTTATCCAGCACGTTGGCGCCGATTTCGATGTCATCGGTGAGGGCATGGCTCAGGCTCAAACTCACTGACTTGTTACGGTACTCATCGTGATCGCCGTCGCTGGGATAGGACGCGTGGGTGCGATTGATGCCGGCTGTTTCATCGAGGCTGGCGCCGAGGTTGAAGCGGTTTTTCTCATCGCCGCCGGATAATCCGAGGCTGCGCTCCCAGGTCTGGTTGCTACCGAAGCCGACGTGCAGGCGCGGTTGCAGGCCTTGTTCGCCGCCACGCCGGGTGAAAATCTGAATCACCCCGCCAATCGCATCACTGCCGTAAATCACCGAACGGGAGCCGCGCAGCACTTCTACGCGCTCGACCTGTTCGATGTTGATGTGTTGCAGGTTGCTGTCGCCGGAGGTCGAGTTGCCGATGCGTTGACCGTCCACCAGCACCAGGCTTTGCGCCGACTTGGTCCCGCGAATGTAAATCCCCGGCAGGCTGCCGCGCCCACCGGTTTGCCCGACCTGCACGCCCGGCACCCGACTCAGCAAGTCCGTGACGCTGCTCGGTTGCAGGCGATCGATGTCCTCGCGGGTGAACACGGTGTTGGCGGCGCTGCTGTCGTTGCGTGCTTCGACTTGACGGTTGGCGCTGATCAGCACTTCGGGGAGTTTCAGGGCTTGATCGCGCTCGAAGGTGTCCGCCAGGAGTTGGCCGGCCGGCAGCAGGGTCAGCGTCAGGGCGAGGGGGGAGAGTTTCATCGGCAGTCCGTTGGTGCTTAAAGCGAACACAAATTTTGAAAGGTACAGAAAACCAATGTGGGAGCGGGCTTGCTCGCGAATGCGGTGTATCAGTCAACACTTATGCTGATTGATACACCGCATTCGCGAGCAAGCCCGCTCCCACAAGGGGTTTTGCATTTATTCAGATGTTCAGCAGTTTCAGGCGTTCACGCACCGAAGCTTCGATCCCGGCCTCATCCAGCCCACACTCGGCCAGCATCTGCGCAGGCTTCGCATGCTCGACGTAACTGTCCGGCAAGCCCAGGTGCAGAATCGATTTGAGGATGTTTTCACGCGCAAGGAACTCGCTGACCGCGCCACCGGCGCCGCCCATGATCGCGTTTTCTTCGATGGTCACCAGCAATTCATGGCTGCCCGCCATTTCGCGAACCAGTTCCTCATCCAGCGGTTTGACGAAACGCATGTCGACCACGGTCGCATCCAGTTTCTCGGCAACTTTCAGCGCTTCGGCCAGTTGCACGCCGAACACCAGCAGGGCGACTTTGCTGCCCTGGCGGCGGACCACACCTTTGCCGATTTCGATCGGTTGCAGGTCTTTCTCGATCGTTGCGTTCGGGCCACTGCCACGCGGGTAACGCACCGCGGCCGGGCCGTTGAACAAGTGACCGGTGGTGAGCATTTTGCGCAGTTCGTTTTCGTCGCTCGGGGTCATCACCAGCATGCCGGGGATGCAACGCAGGAACGACAGGTCGAAGCTGCCCGCGTGCGTCGGGCCGTCTTCGCCCACCAGACCGGCGCGGTCGATGGCGAACAGGACGTCGAGGTTTTGCACCGCGACGTCATGAATCAGTTGATCGTAACCGCGTTGCAGGAACGTCGAATAAATCGCCACAACAGGTTTCGCGCCTTCGCAGGCCATGCCGGCGGCGAGGGTCACTGCATGTTGCTCGGCAATCGCCACGTCGAAGTAACGCAGCGGGAATCGCTCGCTGAACGCCACCAGGTCGGAGCCTTCCTTCATCGCCGGGGTGATGCCCACCAAACGCGGATCAGACGCGGCCATGTCGCATAGCCATTCGCCGAACACGCCGGAATACTTCGGCCCGCTTGATTTCTTCGGCGCAGCGGCCGGCGCATCAACGGGTTCAAGCTTGGTGATGGCGTGGTAACCGATCGGGTCGACTTCCGCCGGGGCGAAGCCTTTGCCTTTCTTGGTGACGACGTGCAGGAACTGCGGGCCTTTGAGATCGCGCATGTTGCGCAGGGTGGCGATCAGGGTCGGCAGGTCGTGGCCATCGATCGGGCCGATGTAGTTCCAGCCCAGCTCTTCGAACAGCGTGCCGGGAACCAGCATGCCTTTTGCGTATTCTTCGGTGCGACGGGCGATTTCCCAGGCGCCGGGGAGGCGCGACAGGACCTTTTTGCTGCCTTCGCGCATGCTCGCGTAAGTGCGGCTGGACAGGATCTTCGCCAGGTAATTCGACAGCCCGCCGACGTTGCGCGAGATCGACATGTCGTTGTCGTTAAGGATCACCAGCATATTGGCGTTCACTTCCGGCGCATGGTTCAGCGCCTCGAAGGCCATGCCGGCGGTCAGAGCACCGTCGCCGATCACCGCAATCGCCTTGCGATCACTGTTTTGCAGGCGGGCGGCAATCGCCATGCCCAGCGCTGCGCTGATCGAGGTGCTGGAGTGGCCGACGCCGAAGGTGTCGTACTCGCTCTCGGAACGACGCGGGAAGGCTGCGACGCCGTCCTTCTGGCGCAGGGTGCCCATGCGCTCGCGACGGCCGGTGAGGATTTTGTGCGGATAGGCCTGATGACCCACGTCCCACACCAGCCGGTCGTCCGGGGTGTCGAAGACGTAATGCAACGCGATGGTCAGCTCGATGACGCCCAGGCCGGCACCGAAATGCCCGCCGGTCTGACCGACCGTGTAGAGCAATTCCAGGCGCAACTCATCGGCCAGGGTTTCCAGCTCGGCTTCGCCTAACCGGCGCAGGCCGTCCGGCGTGTTGGCACGGTCGAGCAGGGGCGTGGTCGGGCGCTTGCGGGGAATCTCATGAAACGTCGTGGGCATCAGGCGAATCGTTATAGGTATAAAAGATGCGGCAGTTTACCTGATGCATCGCCCCCTGCCCACGCGTTGCTCTTTTTTGGCGGATACGCTGTCAGCTGCGGCGTTCGACGATATAGCGGGCCAGATCGCGCAACGGCTCGGCGGCCGCGTCAAACGGTCGCAGCGCGTGCAGGGCCTGATCGCGCAGTTCCTGGGCGTAGGCCTTGGCCGCGTCCAGGCCAAGCAGGGCCGGGTAGGTCGGCTTGTCACGAGCGATGTCGGCGCCTTGGCGTTTGCCGAGGGTTTCGGTATCGCTTTCAACGTCGAGAATGTCGTCCTGCACCTGGAATGCCAGGCCGATGGCCTGCGCATACGTCTGCAAAGACTTCAGTTCGTCCTTCTCGGCGCGGCCGCTGGCCAAGGCGCCGAGTTTGACGCTGACTTCGATCAGCGCACCGGTTTTGTGCCGGTGCATGGTTTCGAGGGCTTTTTGATCGAGCTTCAGACCGACCGAACCGAGGTCGATGGCTTGACCGCCGACCATGCCGGCCGGGCCTGCGGCCAATGCGAGAGCTCTGACCATTTGCAAGCGGAGGTGATCGGAGGTGAGAGCAGCGTCAGCGTTGCTCAGTCGCGGGTCGAGCAGGGCGCTGAACGCCAGGCTCTGCAAGCCGTCACCGGCCAGGATCGCGCAGGCTTCATCGAATTTCTTGTGCGTCGTCGGCTGGCCGCGACGCAGATCGTCGTCGTCCATGGCCGGCAAATCGTCGTGCACCAGGGAATAAGCGTGAATCAGCTCTACCGCGCAAGCAGCCCCGTTGGCTTGTTCAGCCTTGCCACCGAGCGCTTCGCACGCCGCGTAGGCCAGCAGCGGACGCACCCGTTTGCCGCCATTCATCACGCTGTAGCGCATGGCTTCGTACAACCGCGCAAGCTCGGGGCTCGGCGCGGTGAACAGGGTTTCCAGCGCCGCGTTGACGCGGGCCTGGCTGGTCGCCGAATACGCTGCAATCATTCTGGCTGATCCGCGTCGAAGGGTTCCTCGGCCAGCTCGCCGTCACGCTCGAGCAGCACCTGAACCTTTTGCTCGGCCTGCGCCAGCGCCGCCTGGCAATCGCGGGTCAGACCGATGCCCTGCTCGAAAGCCGTCAGCGAGTCTTCCAGCGACAATTCGCCGTTCTCCAGTCGCTCCACCAGCGTTTGCAGGTCAGCGAGGGATTGTTCGAAATCCAGTGCAGCTTTTTTGCGGGCCATGGCGGCTATTTCCGGTTGACGTTAAACCGGCGCGACACTAGCAGACATGGGGGTTATGGGCAAATGAGCGGGGGTAATCGCTGTGGGAGCGAGCTTGCTCGCGATATAGGTGTGTCAGTCGACATATTGGTAACTGATAGTCCGCTATCGAGCAAGCTCGCTCCCACAGGGATGTGTAGCAGCAGGTCATTATGTTGATTGATCTGGGTAATTGATCTGATACCGAGTATTGCGTCCGCCTCCGGGAAGGCGTTTGAGACAGCCCTTTTCCAGCAGTTCAGCCAGATGACGAGTGGCAGTAGCCTTGGACACCTTCGCTACGGCCTGATACTGCGCCGCACTAATACCATTCTCGAAACCGCGTTCCCCTCCATCCACCAGGCGATTCAGCACTTTGGCCTGCTCGGTCGACAACTCAGACTGCCGATGCGTCTGCCAGAAACGCGCCTTGCCCAGCACTGATTCGATCCGCGCCATGCCTTGTTGCAAGCTGCGCGATAGAGTTTTCAGGAACCATTCCAGCCAATCAGTAACATCCGTCGTCGCTTTCTGGCTGGTTTCCAGTACCCGGTAATAGCCGGCGCGATCTTCAAGAATGCTCGCTGACATCGCATAGAAACGGATGGCCTGTGCCTCGCCCTGAGCCAGCGCCAGATCGGTGAGGGTGCGCGTCAGGCGGCCATTGCCATCGTCGAAGGGATGCAAGGTGACGAACCAGAAGTGCGCAATACCGGCCCGCAGCAATGGATCGAGCCCGTCCTGACTTCGGCTGGCTTCAAACCAGGCAAGGAACGTATCGAGTTGTTGCTCAAGGCCTTGGCGGGGCGGTGCTTCGAAGTGAACGGTCGGTCTGTCGAGGCGCCCTGAAACCACCTGCATGGGTTCATCGCCGCGCAATGCACCGACATGCATCAATCGGGCAGCGAGCTCAGTGTCCTGATCCGGAAACAGCCATTCGTTCCATTCCAGCAATCGCTCCAATGTCAGCGGTTTCGCAAAGTGCTGAGTGGCGTCGAGCATCAACTGCGCCAGTCCTTCGCTGCGCTGACTGACGTGATCGCCATCGATCTGTTCCAGACCCAAACGCCGCGCCAGCGAAGAGCGGACCGAGCCAACATTCAGCTGTTCACCCTCAATAGCCGAAGACGTCACGATGTTCTGCAATAACGCATCCAGTTCGTTCTGCGCGCTGAGTGAGCTACTCACGGAACTGGCCATGCCCATCAGCCGACCTTGCGCCTGCACGCATTCGCGCAGCATCGGCGTCAGGCGTTCAGCTTGCCAGTTGAAATTCGGCCAGTCGGGCTGTTGCCAGGTCCAGTGAGGTGCCATGAATTCAGGTGCTCCAGGGTCAATGAGCCGAATAATAGTCGTATTCGGCTCATTTTGTGAGCCGAATAAACTCGCTAATCGGCTCACAGCCCCAAATGTGCGTGATTTCGACCGCAAATGTAGATGTATCCGATTGTTAAAAAACTGCCGAATGGCTAACCTTCGCGCCTTCTACGACCCAATAGTCACGGGTCTTTCTGACGAAACGCAGTTTTTGGATCTGTAACGCGCCGAGGATCGGGCGCAGGGTTTCGTTATGCATGGCAGGAGGCGTCACATGCGTTCATTTCTTCTAGTGCTGATGGGGTGGGTCTGCGCGACCGCTGCCTGGGCCGAGCCGACGGCTGAGCTGTCGGAACCGGTCGGCGGCTGGCGCTATAACGGCCTGCTGGACCGCAGTGAATATCCTCACGTTGCCTATCCGACACCGCCCATCGACCGGGGTGTGCAGCGCAATCGCACGATGATCCAAGGCCAGCTCAAGGCCATCGGCACGCAACGCGGGCCGCACACGCTGGCCGTCAACGGCAACCCCCTGAATCTGTACACCGACGACCAGGGGCGTTTCGCCCGGCCGTATGCGTTCGGTGCGGGCTCCAACAGCGTCGAAGTGCGCAGTGCCGAAGGCAAATCCCTCAAGCGCGTTCAATTCTATGAAGCCAACAACCTGCGCACACCGGCACGGATTCGCGTGGTGCTGGGGTGGGACGATCCGAAAGCCGAACTCGATCTGCACATCATTACCCCAGACGGCCAGCATGCATTCTGGGCTCGCCCGGCGATGAGCAATGGCGGCGGCCTGGACCCGGACGGCGTCGATGGCCCGGGCCCGGAAATGTTCACCATGACCGCGCCGATGCATGGCACCTATCTGGTTTACGTGAACTATTGGGGCAACTTCGGCAGCGGCGGCTATAACTTCGATGAGACCAGCAACCAGAACGAGGTCATCACCTCGCAGATCAACCTGGTGCTCAACGAAAACACCGTCGACGAAAAACGCGAGACCTTCATCGTGCCCCTGCGCGCGATCGGTGACCTGCTGCTGGTCAAGACTTTCAACTATTAAACATCCCGCACCACGGATGAATTGGGTTTTGTTAAATGAGCGATAACACTGTTTCCCCGGCCGCCGACGTACCTGCTGCCAAACCTTCACGTCGTTGGCCGGCCGTGCTGATTGGGCTGTGCCTGGTGGCTGGTGTCGCGGGCGGGTTGGGGTGGTTCATGCATAAACCCAAAGCGCCACCGGCAGAGTTGGCCAGTGACAAACTGGGCATGAGCCGCCCGGACGGTCTGCTCGAAACCCATTCCTTGAGCCAGTTGCCCAAGGATTTGTTGGCCGTGCCATTCCTTAAGGAAACCCTGACCGAAGATTTCGTCTTCTATTACGAAGCGCATGCCGATCGCCTTGGCTTGATCGGCAGTCTGCGGCGGATCATTTACGAACATGACCTGAAGTTGCAGGACAGCCTGATCGAGCAGCTTTTCGATCAACCGGCGGACGTGGCGCTGTGGCGCGGGGCGGACGGTCGACTCAAGGATTTCCTGTTGGTGATGGATCGCGGTGGTCTGGCCAAGGTGCTGGAGCCTCTAGCGAAAGTGGCGCTGGATGATTCGCAGTTGACGCAACTCGGTGACATCAAGGTCGCCGGCGATACGGTGCCGCTGTATCAGCTCACCTACAACAACAGCAAAGCGCTGCTGTTTGCCTCTTATGGCGACAAGCTGGTGGTGCTGTCCAATCCTTCGAAACTGTACGACAACAGTAATGGCCCGATCGATGAGCGCGGCATGGTTTCGACTCAATCGCTGGAAACATTGCTCGGCGGCCAGAAACTGTTCCCCGAAGCCTTCGGCCTGCCACCGCGCACGCCCGAGGTGAAACAACGCCTCTCCGTCAACGCCAGCGTTCTGGCAATGGGTTACCAGCGTTTCATTCCAAACTTCGCCGGCCTGCGCTTCGACATGGACGACAAGGGCTGGCACAGCTTCCTCGCCATGGACGAACTGGAAAACCAGCCGGACTTCGATTTCAAACCGATCTGGCAAGCCATGCCGATGGGCGCCAGCGCTTGCGTGGCCCTGCCGCTCGCCGTCGAACAACAGAAACCGCTGCTGGTAAAACTCGGCGCCGACGAAAACGTGGCCCAGTCCCTGACCGAACACATGGCCGGTGCCGCCGGCCTGTGCTGGTACGCCGATTCGCGGCTGTACACGCCACTGCTGGTGGCCAGCCTGAACGATGATGACAGCGCCAGACTCGACGGCGACCTGGGCAATCTGTTCGGTTCGATGGTCGGTGCCTACGAAGGCAACGTTGAAGAGCATGCATTCCCGGTGACCGAGAAACAGGAAGGCAAGACCCATCAATGGCAGCGCCAGGTCAGCTCCAACTTCGGTCCTTACAAGGCCAAGGACGCCGCGCAACCGGACGCGATCACCGGCAAGGCTTTCATGAAAGTGAGCCTGGCGCGTCACGACTCGACGCTGCTGTTCTCCCTCGACGACAAACTCGTGGACAAGGCCCTCGGCACCCTCGACAAACGCTTTCCGCCAATGGCCGACGTCGTGCCGAAAGACTTGCTGATGCCGGTCTACTTCGGCCCGGATTCCATGGCGCAACTGATGCAACAGGAAACCCTCGACAGCTTGCCGCAGGATATGGAACCGGTGTTTTACAACGCCGCGCAAACTTACCTGATCCCGAAACTGCGCAAGCTCGGCGGTTATGGCAAATACGCCCTGACCTTGCCCGAAGGCAGTGAGCCCGACGGCCATTGGCAGTGGCTGCCGCTGGAATGGAAAGCCCTGTGACCGCACTCATCCGAGGCCTCGGCCTGCTGGCGATGTTGCTGGGCAGTCGCGCATTTGCCGGTGAAGCCGCACCGCTGGATCCGCAGCAATCCCAGGTGTTCCGCGCCTGGTTCGTGCGCATCGCCCAGGAACAACTGACCCAAGGACCGAGCCCGCGCTGGTATCAGCAGGACTGCGCCGGGCTGGTGCGTTTCGCTGCCAACGAAGCGCTGAAAGTCCATGACGACAAATGGCTGCGCAGCAATGGCCTGTCCAATCGCTACCTGCCGCCGGAGCTGCAATTGAGCGAAGCCCAGCGCGGCCTCGCCCAGCAATGGCAGCAGGGCGGCGGCAAGGTCGGGCCGTACGTCAACGCGATCAAACTGATTCAGTTCAACAGCCATCTGGTCGGTCGGGATCTGGCGCAAGCCCGCCCCGGCGACCTGATGTTTTTCGATCAGGGCGACGACCAGCACCTGATGATCTGGATGGGCCGCTACATCGCCTATCACACCGGCACCACCACCCCCACTGACAACGGCATGCGTTCCGCGAGCCTGCAGCAACTCATGACATGGAAGGACACCCGATGGATACCCGACGCAGCCAACCCCAACTTCATCGGCGTCTATCGACTGAACTTTCTCTCCCAATGATCGGTGCCCGCATGTTGCGTTTTCTGCCTCTGCTGTTGGTATTAGGGCTGCCTTTCTCGGCGGTCAATGCCGAAGACACCGTCGAGCCGAGCGGCTACACGCCGGTGGCCGGTGAAAGCTTCTTCCTGCTGGCCGACAGCAGTTTCGCCAGCGACGAGCAAGCGATGGTGCGCCTCGAAGCGCCGGGCCGCGACTATCGCCGGTTCCGCATGGAGCCTTACGGCGGCGCCGACATTCGGGTGTATCGCATCGACAAGCCGCTGGATTTCCTCAAGCGCCAGAAGAACCTGCACCGCGTGGTCAGCGACGGTCAGTTCAAGGGCGAAGGTCTGTCGAATACCCTCGCGTACCTGTGGGACAACTGGTATCGCAAATCCCGTCGGGTGATGCAGCGGGCGTTTTCCTACGAGTCGCGTAAACAAGTCACCGAGGAAGTGCCTGAGCTGAAGATGGGTGCCGCGATTGCTGCGCCAACGCCTTACGACGCACAGCCGCAATTCGCGCTGATCCCGGGCCTGCCAGTGGTCAGCCAGTTCCGTTATCCGCTGTGGCAAGCCAAGCCGATCCAGCCACCTACAGGTGTGAACCTCGCCGGTTCTTCCAGTGAGTTCGTCACTGTCGCGCCGGGCAACGTGTACATCCCGTTGGGCAACTTGAAACCCGGCCTGTATCTGGTGGAAGCGCTGATCGGCAAGTACCGCGCGACCACCATGGTTTTCGTTTCCAACACCGTCGCCGTGAGCAAGATTGCCGGTGATGAACTGGTGGTCTGGGCCGCGCGCAAACACGAAGGCAGTTCGGTGCCAAAAGTGAATGTGTTGTGGACCGATGGCCTCGGCGTGATGAGCAGCGGCGCCACCGATACCGATGGTTTGCTGCGCCTGAAACACGTCAGCCCGGAGCGTTCGTTCGTGATCGGCGAGGACGAGGAGGGCGGGGTATTTGTCTCCGAGAACTTCTATTACGACAGTGAAATCTACGACACCAAACTCTATGCGTTCACCGACCGGCCGCTGTATCGGCCGGGGGATTGGGTGTCGCTGAAAATCGTCGGCCGCGAGTTCAAGAACGCGCGGGATTCCGTGGCGCCGACCGCTGCCGACGTCAACGTTACCGTGCTCGATGCCACCGGCACCGCGCTGCAATCGTTGGCGCTGAAGCTCGACTCCAAGGCCGGCACCCAAGGCCGTTTCCAGTTGCCGGACAACGCGGTGGCGGGCGGTTATGAACTGCGTTTCAGCTACAAGGATCAGGCCTACAGCAGCGCTTTCCGTGTTGCCGAATACATCAAGCCGCACTTCGAAATCTCGCTGAACCTGGCCAAGCAGGATTACCGCACCGGCGAACCGGTGAAGGGCAGCCTGGTGCTGCTGTACCCGGACGGTAAGCCGGTAGCCGATGCCAAGTTGACCCTGAGCCTGCGCGCCCAGCAACTGTCGATGGTCGACAACGAGCTGCAATACCTCGGGCAGTTCCCGGTGGAACTGACCAGCACCGAACTGACCACCGACGCCAAGGGCAACGCGACCCTCGACCTGCCGGCCGCCGAGAAACCGAGCCGCTACATGCTCACCGTGTTCGCCAGCGATGGCGCGGCGTATCGGGTCAAGGCCACCAAGGAAATCCTCATCGACCGTGGCGCCGCGAGTTTCCGCTTGAGCGCTCCGCAGCGCTTCAGTGCAGTAGGCGACAAGGTTGCGTTCAGCTACGCCAACGAAGGCGGCAGCGAGGAGAGCAAGGCGGTCACGCCGGGCAGCTACAGCTGGGTGCGCCTGGAAGACCAGAGCACGGGCGAGGGCAAACTCGCCGCCACGGATAAAGGCTTCACGTTGGCCTTCGACCGTCCGGGCACCTACAACCTGACGTTGAAGGATGACCATGGCCGAGTCGTCGGCGCCAGCGGTCATTCGGTCACTGGCGATGGCGTCAAAGCGGTGCCGGGGACCGTGGAAATCGTCCTCGACAAACCCGAGTACAAGACGGGCGACGAAGCCCTGGCGTTGATCACCTTTCCCGAACCCGTCAGTGATGCCTTGCTGTCGCTGGAGCGCGACAAAGTCGAGGCCACGGCGTTGCTGTCCAAGGGCGGCGACTGGCTGAAGATGGAAAAACTCAGTGACACCCAATACCGCGCGCGGATTGCGGTGAAGGATAATTTCGCGCCGAACCTGACCTTCTCGGTGCTTTACACCAAGGGCGGTCAGTACAGCTTCCAGAACGCCGGCATCAAGGTGATTGCGCCGCAGATCGACGTGGCGATCGCCACTGATAAAGAGGCCTATCAGCCGGGCGATACCGTGTCGGTCGACCTGACCACCCAGTTCGCCGGCAAGCCGATCCCGGCGCACCTGACGGTCAGTGTGGTGGATGAAATGGTCTACGCGCTACAACCGGAAGTCGCGCCGACCATCGACCAGTTTTTCTACCACCCGCGCCGTAACAACGTGCGTACCAGCGCCAGTTTGTCGTTCATCAGCTACGACGTTGCGTTGCCGGGCAGCCCTGGCGCTCCGGGCAAAGCCAACCGCAGCGAGCGGGGCGTGAAAGTGCTGGAGCGGCCGCGTCGCGAAGACGTCGACACCGCCGCGTGGCAGCCGGAACTGATTACCGACGCCAACGGCAAAACCCGCTTCACCTTCAAGATGCCGGACTCGCTGACCCGCTGGCGCATCACTGCGCGGGCGATCGCCGATGACGGTCAGGTCGGGCAGAAGAAGCAATTCGTGCGCTCGGAAAAACCGTTGTACCTGAAGTGGAGCGGCCCGACCAAATTCCGCAATGGCGACAAACCGGACCTCGGTGTGTTCGCGTTCAGCCAGGCCGAAAAACCGGTCAAGGCTGAGCTGGTGATTCATTACGCGGGCGCCGAACAGCGCGTGCCGGTGACGCTGAATAACGGCATCAACTACATCGCGTTGCCGGCGTTCGCGCTGGCCTCGGGCGAGTGGACCGCCGAACTGGTGCAGGACGGCAAAACCGCCGACGCTCTGGCCGTGCGCCTGACCGCGACCGGCGAAGGCTGGCAGGTCACGCAAAGCCAAAGCCTGGACGTGGCCAGCGGTGACACGCCGCTGACCTTGCCGGCAGACGCCAGCGATATTCGCCTGCGTCTGGATGACAGTCCGCAAGCGCTGTTCCGTTCGGCGCTCGATGATCTGCTGAGTTATCCGTACGGCGGCGTTGAACAAACGGCCAGTCGTCTGCTGCCACTGAGCATTGCGTATCCGACCTTGTCGTCAAACCCGCAGATCCGCGATCGCTTGCGCCTGATCATGCAAAACAGCCGTCTGCGCCTGGTGCAAATGGCCGGGCCGTCGGCGAGCTTCACTTGGTGGGGCATGGACGGCGAGCCGGATGCGTTCCTTACGGCCTACGCCTATTACGCCGACTGGCACGCCAGCAAAGAGCTGGAACTGAGCCTGCCGCCGGAGCATTGGCAGCGGGTGCTGGAGGTCTATTCGAAGCAGGCGAAAAACACCCCTTTGTTGCAGCGAGCGTTGATTCTGTCGTTCGCCAAGCAGATGCAATTGCCGGTCAACACGTTGCTCAGTGGGTTGATGGATGACCTGGCGAAAGCAGGCGTGGGGAATGCGGCGAACCTGATGGAGGATGGCGAGGACAGCCTTGTCATGAGCGATCCGGATTCGGCGCTCGGCTTGGCGGCTGCTCGTTCGCTGACGGCATCGCTGGCGCGTCAGTCCAAGGTGGTTTTGCCCGACGCATTCAATCGTCAACTGCCGGATGCGCAACAACGGTTAGCGGTCAGTTCTCAGCCATTTGCCGAAGCCTTGAATCTGTCGCTGCAAGCCTTCGATCAGGCGCACGCTCAAGCGTTGTTGCAACGTTTGCTGCCGCAGCAATCGACCCTGGAGCGCGCTCTTGCGCTGACCTGGTTGCAACGCAGCATCGAGCAGGCATCGCCCACCATCGCACTGGCGCCGGGTGAAGGCTGGAAGAAAGAACACGGTGATACCGGTGAGATGTACTGGACGTGGCAGGGTGCCTCGCCTGTGCCAGCCGTGTTGTCGCTGACCGGGACGCAAGAACGTCCGTTGCGGGCTGCGTTGAGCTTCCAGACGAAGCAACCGCCGGTTGATCCGATGGCGGTGACCATCACCCGTCGCCTGTCTCGATTGGTGCCGGGTGACGAAGCGTTCCAGTTCAAGCTCGAAGCGGTGGGCAACAAACCGTTGTCCAGTGACGCGCTGTATCTGGACGAAGTGATCATCACCAGCAAAGCCGCCACGCCGTTGCGCTACGGGATGATTGAAGTGCCGCTGCCACCGGGTGCCGATGTCGAGCGCACGACCTGGGGCATCAAGCTCATGGGCAAGGCTGGCACCGAGCCGACCGCGCTGGAGAAAGCGCGTTTCGAGCCGGGGCAAATGGCCTATGCGATTCCAGTCGATGCCTTGAGCGGCGAACTGCGCCTGCGTCACTTGGTGCGCTTCTCGCAGAAAGGCCAGTTCAACCTGCCGCCGGTGCGTTTCACTCAGGTCTACGCGCCACAACGTCAGGCCCAGGAACAGAAACCGGCCCTCGGCCAGGTCACGGTCAACTGACATGACCCGACCGCTTGTCTGGTGGCTGCTGTGTTTGATTCCTGCGCTGGCAACAGCGCAGGACGATCCGCTGCGTCTGGGCTTCAAGGGTGAATTGATTTCGTTGAGCCCGACTCAGGTGATTTCCCGCGAGCCAATGCCTGCCGATTTGCAGGCGCCATTGGGCAGTTTGTGGAAGTTGTTCGTTTACGGCTGGCTGGTGGACACCGGTGCCCGTGAGCCGGCGTATGAGTGCCGCGGGCAGTCGAAAGAGGAAGTTTATTGCTGCACGGCTGGCGGCAAGATTGAGCGTGATCAGGCGTTGGTGAAGTCGTGTGGCTTGTATTTTGAGCCTGCGCGTTTGGGTATTTCTGATGCTGGATGGCGGGAGTATTGGCAGGCGCGGCAGGCACCGGAGTGGTTGCTGAATTTGCCCTCGTTGCAGCCTTCTACGCGAGTGTCGGTGGCGGAATTACTGAAGGTGCTGGCCGTGATGCCGGCGCAGGATCAGGCGCGGCGGGTGTTGCTCGATGTGGTGCTCAATGCGGCTGACGGCAATGTTGTCGGCGAACTCGGTGGCCGATTACGGGTGAAAACCTGGAGCTGGTTGGGCGATCAGGATCCATCGTCGCGCCAGGGCGGGTTCGCCGGTTGGATGACGGACGGCACGCCGATCTGGGCGGGCGGGCGCGGGACCAGTCAAATGGTGCTTCGTCATTATGGGGCTGCGTTGGCTTCGGTGTTGCCCGTGGATTGGCCCGTGGATGTGGGACGTTGCGTCGAAGTCGGTCTGTTTTCCCGGTATCCGATCAGGCGAGTTCTGGCCGGGGATCACGTTGTGGCTTCCGGGCCTCTGCAGGGCGACTATCGTGTTGAATTCGCCAATGGCAATCAGCTGGATATCCACAGCGATGGTGAGCTGTTTTTGGTGGGTGAAAAACTGGTCGCACGTCTGGACCGTGAAGAGTACGTCGCCCGCGTCCTGCAACGAGAAGCCAAACCTGAACCCGCTGAAGCCGCCAAAGCCCTGGCCGTCGCCATCCGCACCTACCTGCTGCAAAACGCCACGCGCAACGGCGACTGCCTGAGCATCGACGACAGCAGCAGCCGCCAACGTGTCGCCCCACGCCCGGCCACCGCCGAATCACGCAACATTGCCGCCTGGACCAGCGACCTGGTCCTCGCCGGCAGCACCGTCACCTATCACTCCGACCAACCCGGCCCGGACAAACTGTCCTGGCAGCACGCCGTCGAACAAGCCAACACCGGCCAACGCTACGACGCCATCCTGCTGCACGCTTACCCGCGCGCGAGCCTCAGCCGCTGGGACAACCCCGTCGCCTCCTGCGAAGCACTGCCCGCCGCGCAAGACTGGCTAAAAAAGCAACGCCGCGGCTGGCGTGCGCGTTTGGAAAGCGAGGTCGGCTACAACGACGTCAGCACCTTCGCCGTTTGCCGTCTGGCATTCGGCCGCCCCTATGTCGACCGCGAACGCCAACGCATCTACGTGCGCGGCGTGCTGTCGCTACAGGATCGCCTCGACCTGACCCACGAATACCTGCACCTGGCCTTTGAAGCACACCCGAATGGCCAGGATGAAACCTACATCGAAGGGCTCGCCCGTCACCTCTTGCTGGAATAGGCCATGAAACTCCGTTATCCACAGGTCTTCCTGTTCCTTTGTTCTTTTTGTGTATTGCCGACAGTTTTTGCGGCGAAGAGCGCCGTGAAACTCGATACGCCCGTTGGCGGCTGGCGCACCGGCGCGGCGGAGGGGGAAGGTGAAAACTTTCGTCAGACCGTTAACTACCCGGCGTCGTCGGTGAATACGCCGGTGGGGCAGGCCAACACGGCGCGTATCATGGGTCAGATCAAAGCCATGCCCAAGTCAGGTGAAACCGGTCGGTTGATCGTCAACGGCGTCAGCATGCCGCTGAAGATTGATCCGGCTGGGCGCTTTGATCGACCGTTCTCGTTTCCGAATGGCAGCAACAGCGTTGAAGTTCGTAGCCCTGATGGGCAGCAGCGGCATCGCACGCAATTTCTCAACGCCAGTGGCGGCGCTACGCCGGCCAAGTTGCGGGTGTTGCTGGCTTGGGATAGTGACGGCACGGATCTGGACTTGCACCTCATCACGCCTGACGGCGCGCACATCTGGTACGGCGATCGGGTTGTGCCAAATGGCGCGGCGCTGGATGTTGATGTTACGACCGGGTACGGGCCGGAGATTTTCGCTATGCCGGCGCCGATCAAGGGGCAGTATTTGGTGTATGTGAATTACTTCGGGGGTGGGTATCGGAGTGATGAGGAAGGGCAGGAGGAGGCGGTTCAGCCGCTGACCACGGCACAGGTGACGGTGATTACGGAGGAAGGGACGCCGAATGAGAAGATGGAGACGTTCCTGGTGCCGATGCGGGCGGTGGGGGAGTTGACGTTGATTAAGGGGTTTAGTTACCCGTGAGGCCAGTCAAAAAAGTTGCGTACACCACCTGCCTTGGCAGCGTACCAGCGGCGGGTTTCAGGACTGAGCAATTTGTCCAGCAGCGCTAACTGGTAATACCAAGGCAATTGCGCAAGCACCTCCTGCACAAATTCTATGTCTGGCGCTTCGGGAGCGACACGCATGTATGTGAGATTGCCTGGCGGAAAATCTTCATGTCGGAAAAAGCTGCGCGAAAAACCTGAGCCAAGAGTCGAGCACTGTGGCTCCTCAGCCCTGTTGTGCATGCCCAAACCGCCAACCACCGCCGTGACGTAAGGTCAGGCTCAGTTGCAGAAGCTGGAAAGCAATGTCGTCCAGCATTTGTCGCAGCAATTCTGCGACAAATCAAATTAGTCAGCAGTCTGCTGACTAATTCGGTCCTGTGCATCTTGGTAAGCGACTTGACGCTCGCGCTTCCCGATGGCAACCACAAACACCACCACTTCCTGATCGAGGACCTGGTAGATCAGCCGATAGCCGGCGCTGCGTAATTTGAGTTTGTAGCAGTCAGGCAGTTGGCGAAGCCGATTGGCTTCAATACGAGGATTGTCGAGTATTTCAGCAAGCTTCTTCTTGAACTGTTGGCGTAACGTGTCGCCCAGTTTGTTCCACTCTTTCAACGCGCGACGATCAAATTCGAGGCTATAGGTCATCCAGGCTTACCTTGACTCGCTGAGGGGCGGTAAGACGTTCGGTGACCACGGCGATGAGCACTTCATCCTCTTCGCTGAGTAATGCAGCTTTGAAAGGCAATTTGCCGCGCTCGGCGACGTATTGAAGGGTTTGGCGCAGAAGTTCGGAAGGCGTTACCCCGAGTTTTTCCAGCTCAGCAAATGAACGCTGCTTCAGATCATCGTCGATGCGGATGTTAATGGAAGCCATGGTGACGTGCCTGTAATGACGTTTGTCGTTACGGTAGCAATTGCGGTGCTATCCCGACAACCCTCATTTAGAGTTTTCAGATGACAGGCATGCTTTTCTCCCGGGCATTAAAAAGCCGGCTTGTGGCCGGCTTCTCGGGGACTGGCTTGGTTCATTTTTGGTAAACCGCGCCAGCCTTCAAAACGTACACCCGGATCTTGCGTCCGGCTGTGGGACTCGGCGAGAAAATCATCTGCCTTGTCGGTGCGATCAGAGCCGCGGGGCGGGGTGATGCGCAAATGTGGGGCGCAGCATACTGATTTTTTTTGGGGATTCCCAGCGTAGTGTGCGTCTTAGAGCCATCGGGGGCTCGGGATCAGGTAATCCACCCGGATTTTTTGGGTGAACGAGCCATCGCTTTCGCGGGCAAGCCCGCTGCCACAGGGATTGTGTGATGCCTGTGGGAGTGGGCTTACTCTTGAAAATGCACTCAGGTATTACAGAAACGGCACCGCCGGCCGTCGTTTATTCAGTGTCGACCACCAAAACACCCACCCCATCACCCTGATGTTTTGCTTCTCAATCTGCTCGGCATTGAAGATCTCGTCCGGGTGCTCGGCTTTGTTGTAGCTGCGCAACCGCAGCGCATTGCCAGGCATCCGGTGCAGGTATTTGATTCGCAGCATTCCGTCGTGCTCGATGGCGTAGATTTCGCCGTCAATCACCTTGGTCAGTCCACGGTCGATGGCGAGTGTGGAGCCGTCCTCAATCCTGGCTCCCATGCCGTTGCCGAGCATGTGGACGCAGAACACATCCGCATGGTTGATTTCCAGGGAGTCGAGGTGGCTTTTGGGTAGGCGGATGAATTGGCCGGGGTCTTCGATGACGTGGGTTTTGTAGGACCCCGGGGCGATGGGCATTTCTTTGTAAACGGGCAACTCGACATCGGTAGGTTCGACCACCGTGTAGATGCCGCGGATGGCCTGGGCGTCGAAGGTGTTGCCTGACTCGTCGAGCAGGCGCAGGTGTTTTGAGCTTTGTGGACCTTCGCCGGTCTTGAGCCAGTCGCTGTTTACCGACAGTAGTCTGGAAACCTCTTCCATGCGGTAGGCGGGCACACCGCGGGTGTACCAGTTATGGATATTTTGCGGCTCCGTGTCGAAGAAAGCGGCAAATCCTGTCGTCGTTATTTTCGCTTCTTCGAGGAGCGTCTTAAACCGTGGGCCGCTAGTGTTCTTTTTCATAAACACGAGTCTACGGGCGCTGGGCCGGGCTTTGAATAAACGAACCGTTCAAATTTCGAGGGAAATTTACGACCGGATGTAAGACGTATTTGGAACAAATTAAACAAGAAAAAACTGAAGTGGTCGCTTGGTAAACGCGGCGTTTAAAAGCCACTTTATGAACGCCCACAAAAAACCCCGGATCAACCGGGGTTTTCTTCAAGTCGTCACAGGCGCGAGGCCAATGGCGTCTCAGCCTTTATAGGCAGCAACCGACTTCATGATCTCGGTGCGAGCGGCTTCTGCGTCGCCCCAACCTTCGATCT
Source organism: Pseudomonas sp. BGI-2 (assembly GCF_004310295.1). GTDB lineage: Bacteria > Pseudomonadota > Gammaproteobacteria > Pseudomonadales > Pseudomonadaceae > Aquipseudomonas. Next base: position 21,615 of record NZ_SISB01000053.1, read on the forward strand.
TCACCCATTTGCCTTTTTCGAGGTCTTTGTAGTTCTCGAAGAAGTGCTTGATCTGTTCCAGCAGCAGCGGAGGCAGATCGGTGTATTCCTTCACGTCGACGTACAGCTGGGACAGCTTGTCGTGTGGGACTGCGATGACTTTGGCATCGCCGCCGCCGTCGTCGGTCATGTGCAGGATGCCGACTGGACGAGCGCGGATGACCGAGCCTGGCGCAACCGGGTAAGGGGTCACGACCAGCACGTCGAGGGGGTCACCGTCGTCGGCCAGGGTGTTCGGGATGAAACCGTAGTTGGCCGGGTAGAACATCGGGGTGGCCATGAAACGGTCAACGAACAGGCAATCGCTGTCTTTGTCGATTTCGTATTTGATCGGCGCGTGGTTGGCCGGAATCTCGATCGCGACGTAGATGTCGTTCGGCAGGTCTTTGCCAGCCGGAATCTTGCTGTAGCTCATTGGGCGGTGCCCCCGTTAGTTGACCAAAAACACTTGGCCGGATTGACCAAAAAGTGGCGGCGATTATAGGCATATTCCTGCGCCGACGCCACGTACCAGAGGTCGTAGAGACCCTAGTGCCCAGCCTCACCGATACTGTTGCTTTTTGACGGCGTCCGTTGCGGTCATGCTGCGTTGCCGCTCCTCGCCATAGCCAGCTATGACTCGTCGCGGCGCCTTGCCTGACCACAACGGCCACTCGTCAAAAGAGCAACGTATCGGTGAGGCTGGGCACTAGTCGTGTGCCTGATAGACCGGGTCTTCGGCCAGAAGTTGCCGCAACCGGGCCAGCGGGTCCTGGCGGTAAAACAGCTTCAACTGCTCATAGACCTGAGGATACGCCTCGTGCAGCAAATCCGGGGCACTGAAGAAGTATTCGCTGGTGACCGCGAAGAACTCGGCGGGGTTTTCCGCCGCGTACGGGTCGATGGCCGTTTCGGCGTCCGGATTGCGGTCAAGGTGCCGGTTGAGGTCATCGTAGGCGTGCTGCATGACCTTGGCCCACTCGCTGACCCGCATGTCGGGGTGCAGCGGTGGCAAGCCGTTGGCGTCGCCGTTGAGCATGTCGAGTTTGTGCGCGAGTTCGTGGATGACCAGGTTGTAGCCTTCCCAGCCGCCACTGGCCATCACGCCGGGCCAGGCGAGGATGATCGGGCCTTGCTGCCAGGCTTCGCCGCTGTGTTCGCCATCCCACTCGTGTTCGACGCCGCTGGCATCGCGATGCCGTTGAGGGCTGAGGAAATCGTCGGGGTAGAGGACGATTTCGTGGAAACCCTGGTACCAGTTCAGATCGCCGAGATGCAACAGTGGCAATTGCGCTTGAGCGGCGAGCAGCAACCGTTGCTCCTGGTGGAGTTCGACGCCGGGCAGGGCGGTCAGGTGTTTATCTTCCAGGAACAGCACGCAGGCTTCGCGCAGCCATTGATCTTCGGCGGCGCTGAGGCCATCGAGAAAACTCAAGTGCTGGCGCACCCGTTGCCACAGGTCGTCGGCAACCAGGTGTCTGGTCAGGATGCGCCGGCGACGCCAGGCGCTCAGGGACCACATCGCGAGTCAGCGCGATTGGGCTTTGGACGCGGATTTGCCGAAGCGGCTGCGGACCACGCCGATGATCATCGGCACCAGCGACAGCAGGATGATGCCCACTACCAGCAGCGAAAGATTGGACTTGATGAACGGTACGTTGCCGAAGAAGTAACCGAGCGTCACCAAGCCGCCGACCCACAAAATGGTGCCGAGGACGCTGAAGGCAAAGAACCGGAGGTAAGGCATTTTGGCGACACCGGCGACGAACGGTGCAAACGTGCGGATGATCGGCAGGAAACGCGCCAGGGTCACGGTCTTGCCGCCGTGCTTGTCATAGAAGTCGTGGGTCTGTTGCAGGTAGTCGCGGCGGAAGATTTTCGAGTTCGGGTTGCTGAACAAGCGTTCGCCCGCGGTTCGGCCGATGACGTAGTTGGTGCTGTCGCCGAGGATCGCCGCCAGCATCAGCAGGCCACCCAGCAACACCGGGTCCATGCCGCCGCCGGCCGCCACGGCGCCCGCGATGAACAGCAGGGAGTCGCCCGGCAGGAACGGCATTACCACCAGACCGGTTTCGCAGAAGATCACCAGAAACAGGATGGCGTAGATCCATGGCCCGTAGTTGTTCACCAGCAAGTCGAGGTAAACATCGAGATGCAGGATAAGGTCGATCGGGTTGAAATCCATGGAGAGCACCTGTGGTGACGGCCAGACTCAGCAGGCCTGTGCGGATGACTTCGCGAAAGCCTACAGATGAGTGTAGTTTTTCTTACAAGCCGAAAAGGCCGGCATTATACGGGCTGAGTGGTGAAGCGCGCGTCGAGATTGTAGCGGGGGATGTCTATGGCGCGATCGGAAGTCTGGTGACAATAAATAACCCTTCTGTGATGAGGGCGCACGATCCCTCATCACAGAAGCTGGCAAGCATCAGAGCTCGTCGCTGATGGGCAACACGTAGTTCTTGAACTCGGTATCTTCCTTGAACCCGATGGACTCATAGGTTTTCTGCGCGATTTCGTTGTCGCTGCTGGTGGATACGCGCATGCGCACGGCATTGGTTTCCTTGGCCATTTTTTTCGCGGTGCGCATAAGGTTGTCTGCGACTAACTGCCGGCGGGCGTCTTCGGCGACATAGATGTCGTTGAGAATCCACACACGTTTGAGCGAAAGGGACGAAAAGCTCGGGTACAACTGACAGAAACCCATCAGTTTGTCGTTGCCATCGGCCAGCGCCAGGTAAATCACCGATTCCTTGCGTCGCAGGCGTTTTTCAAGGAACGCCCGGGAGGAGTCCGGATAGGCCAGTGAGCCATAAAACTCGCGATATTTGACGAACAACGGGGTCAGCAGGTCCAGGTGTTCGAGGGTCGCTTGGATAATCCGCATTGATAAGTCTCGTCTTCAAGTGGCTGTCTTCACGTGCTCTGACGGCGAACGGTTCTTCACTCGGGCAGCCGTGCTTCGATCCTGCCTGAAATCGGAACAGAAACGCAATGCGGAAACGGTTCAGGTATTCGGCGGGCTCAGTAGGAAATTACCTTTCATGTCCGCACCGGCGTCCGACTCCAGCGTATGAACCTGGGCTTCGTCCTTCAGATTGACCCCCGATAACTGCCGACGGCAAGCCTCGCGCATCAGGTACAACAAGCGGTGTGCCGCCATTCCGTAGCTCAGGCCCTCGAGCCGGACATTGGAGATGCAGTTGCGGTAGGCATCTGTCAGCCCGACCTTTGGATTGTAGGTGAAATATAAACCCAGACTGTCCGGCGAACTAAGGCCAGGGCGTTCACCGATCAGGATCACCACCATTTTCGCGCCGAGCAGCTCGCCAATCTCGTCAGCCACGGCGACCCGGCCTTGCTCCACCAACACCACAGGCGACACGGACCAGCCTTCAGCTTCAATCTGCTCTTGCATCCGCGCCAGAAACGGCAAGGTATGGCGATGAACGGCCAGCGCTGACAAGCCATCGGCGACCACGATCACCAAGTCCACCCCGCCAGGTTTGGCCCGCGCGTATTCGCGCAGGGTTCGGGCCGAGTCATCGCTCAACTTTCGCCCCAGATCGGGGCGCTGCAAGTAACTGTCCCGGTTCGGGGCTGCACTGTGCAGCAGCAAACTCTCGCGCCCGGCTTCGGCCAATTGGGAGCTGAGCCCGGCATGGTCGAATGGCAGGTGCACCGCGTCCCGGGCCTGTGCGTGGGCGTACTGGAAATCCAGTTGCGCACTCGTCGGCATGCTGGTGCCGGTGCGGCCCAGTGCAATCCGCGCCGGGGTCAGGCGACGCAGTTCCAGCAACGGATTCTCTGGATCAACAGGTGGTTTATCCATTTCAACACTCATCCCAGTTGCGCCATCGCTTGGCGGAAGGCTGGAGGCAGGCTGTCGCCGAAGTGAATCTTTCCGTCCACCTGAGTAAGGATGCCCATTTTCGCCAGCCATTGTTCGAACTCCGGCGCCGGTTTCAGGCCCAGCGTCTGGCGGGCGTAAAGGGCGTCGTGGAACGAGGTGGTCTGGTAGTTGAGCATGATGTCATCGGAGCCGGGGATGCCCATGATGAAATTGATCCCGGCTACGCCCAGCAGGGTCAGCAGGGTGTCCATGTCGTCCTGGTCGGCTTCGGCGTGGTTGGTGTAACAGATATCGCAACCCATCGGCACGCCCAGCAGCTTGCCGCAGAAGTGGTCTTCGAGGCCGGCGCGGATGATCTGTTTCCCGTTGTAGAGGTATTCCGGGCCGATGAATCCTACGACGGTGTTGACCAGGAACGGTTTGAAATGGCGCGCCACGGCGTAGGCTCGGGTTTCGCAGGTTTGTTGATCGATGCCGTGGTGGGCGTTGGCTGACAGGGCGCTGCCTTGGCCGGTCTCGAAATACATCAGATTCTGGCCCAGGGTGCCGCGATTCAGGCTCAGGCCGGCTTCATAACCTTCCTGCAGGACATTCAAGTTGATGCCGAAACTGGCGTTGGCCGCTTCGGTGCCTGCGATCGACTGGAACACCAGGTCCAGCGGAACACCGCGATTGATTGCTTCGATGGACGTGGTGACGTGGGTTAAAACGCAAGCTTGTGTAGGAATTTCGTAGCGCTGGATGATCGCGTCGAGCATTTCCAGCATGGCGCAGATCGACGCGATGCTGTCGGTGGCCGGGTTGATCCCGATCATCGCGTCACCATTGCCGTACAGCAGACCGTCGAGAATGCTCGCCGCAATGCCGGCCGGTTCGTCGGTGGGGTGGTTGGGTTGCAGGCGTGTGGATAACCGCCCGCGCAAACCCATCGTGCCGCGGAATTTCGTGACCACGCGGATTTTTTGCGCCACCAGCACCAGATCCTGCACGCGCATGATCTTCGACACGGCGGCGACCATCTCCGGGGTCAGGCCGGGCGCCAGGGCGCGCAGGCTCTGTTCGTCGGCCGCATCGCTCAGTAGCCAGTCACGGAAACCGCCGACGGTAAGGTGGCTGACAACTGCGAATGCGTGGTTGTCGTGAGTGTCGATGATCAGTCGGGTGACTTCATCGGCCTCGTAAGGAATGAGTACTTCCAGCAGGAAGTGAGTCAGCGGAATGTCAGCCAGGGCCATTTGCGCAGCCACGCGTTCGCCATCGTTAAGTGCCGCGACGCCAGCCAGGAAATCCCCTGAGCGTGCCGGACTGGCCTTGGCCATCACCTCCTTGAGGCTTTCGAAGCGATAAGTCAGGCCACCGACAGTGTGAGCAAAACTAGCCATACAGATTCTCCGTGACGGCGCAGACAGGGCTGCGCCGTGATTTCTGGCCGTTAGTGCAGGACTTTTTCAGCGTTCTGAATGGCCGCGAATTCTTCTTCGGGCGTGCCTGCTACCAAGTGATGCCGACTGTAGAAGGCAAAGTAAGCAATTAACACTCCATAGATGATCGCAGCGCCAATCACTACACGCGGGTCCACCAGAAAACCCGCCACCACGGCGATGCAAGCCAGCACCAGCGCGACACCCGAGGTGAAGATACCGCCCGGCGTGCGATATGGCCGGTCCATTTTGGGGCGCCGAATACGCAGTGTGATGTGCGCCGCCATCATCAAGACGTAGGAAATGGTCGCGCCGAACACTGCCACCAGAATCAGCAAGTCACCCTGACCGGTCAGCGACAAGCCGAATCCGATGATGCCGGGAATAATCAGTGCCAATACGGGAGCCTTGCTCTTGTTGGTTTCTGACAGTTTGCGCGGCAGGTAGCCGGCGCGGGACAGCGCAAAGATCTGCCGCGAGTAGGCGTAGATGATCGAGAAGAAACTGGCGATCAGACCCGCGAGGCCCACCAGATTGACGAAGTGGCCCATCCAGGTCGAGCCACCATAGGCTTTGCTCAGCGCTTCGACCAACGGGTTACCCGAGGTCATCAACGCATTGGCGCCCGCACCGCCAGGGCCGATGACCAGAATAAGCAGGGCAAAGGTCACCAGCACCAGCATTGCGCCAATCAACCCGCGTGGCAGGTCGCGTTTCGGGTTTTTGGTTTCCTCTGCCGCCAGTGGCACACCTTCAACGGCCAGGAAGAACCAGATCGCGTAAGGAATGGCCGCCCACACGCCGACGTAGCCGAACGGCAGGAAGCTGCTGGCGCCCTTGGCCTCGGTCACCGGGATGTCGAGCAGATTGGCGACGTTGAAGTGCGGCACCATCGCCACCAAAAATACACCCAGTGCCAGGGCAGCGACGGCGGTGATGACGAACATCAATTTCAGGGCTTCGCCGACCCCGAAAATGTGAATGGCGATAAAGATGATGTAGAACGCCAGGTAAATCATCCAGCCGCCGATGCCGAACAGTGATTCGCAATAGGCGCCGATAAACACCGCGATCGCCGCCGGGGCAATGGCGTATTCGATCAGGATCGCGGTCCCGGTCAGAAACCCGCCCCACGGCCCAAATGCGCTTCGGGCAAAACCGTAGCCGCCACCGGCGGTAGGGATCATGGACGACAGTTCCGCCAAGGAAAAGCACATACACAGGTACATGGTCGCCATCAGCAACGTGGCGATAAACATGCCGCCCCAGCCACCCTGGGCCAGTCCGAAGTTCCATCCTGCGTAATCGCCCGAGATGACGTAGGCCACGCCCAGACCCACCAGCAGGACCCAGCCTGCCGCACCTTTTTTCAGTTCCCGTTGCTGGAAGTAGTCGGAGCCGACTTTTTCAAAGTCGACCGAGGAGGTAGCCGGCTGCACGCTGGCTTGATCGCTAGGCATAGGGTTCACCTGTTCTTATTGTTTTTGACCGGCGTGATTGCCGGGTTGGCGCGAAGGCCCGATGTGCAAGCAAGCTCACTCTCACAAGGAGAGTGGCTTGCCTGCGACAGACGGTTTAGAAGAAGCCCAACGGATTGATGTCGTAGCTCACCAGCAGGTTTTTGGTCTGCTGATAGTGATCGAGCATCATTTTGTGGGTTTCACGACCGACGCCGGATTTTTTGTAACCGCCAAACGCGGCGTGCGCCGGGTACAGGTGGTAGCAGTTGGTCCACACACGACCGGCCTTGATGGCGCGGCCCATGCGATAGGCGCGGTTGATGTCGCGGGTCCAGAGGCCGGCACCGAGACCGAACTCGGTGTCGTTGGCGATGGCCAGGGCTTCGGCTTCGTCCTTGAAGGTGGTGATGCTCACCACAGGGCCAAAGATTTCTTCCTGGAACACACGCATTTTGTTGGTGCCCTTGAGCAGGGTCGGCTGGATGTAGTACCCGGTCGCCAGGTTGCCCTCGAGTTTTTCCACCTTGCCGCCGGTCAGCAGCTCGGCGCCTTCGCCCTTGGCGATTTCCAGGTACGAAAGGATTTTGTCGAATTGCTGCTCGGACGCCTGGGCGCCGACCATGGTGTCGGTGTCCAGCGGGTCGCCACGTTTGATCGACAGCACTTTCTTCATGACCACTTTCATGAAGTCGTCGTAGATCGACTCTTGCACCAATGCACGGGATGGGCAGGTGCAGACTTCGCCCTGGTTGAAGAACGCCAGCACCAGGCCTTCGGCGGCTTTTTCGATGAAGGTTTCTTCGGCTTGCATGATGTCGGCGAAGAAGATGTTCGGCGACTTGCCTCCCAGCTCCACGGTGCACGGAATGATGTTTTCGGCGGCGCATTTCATGATGTGCGAGCCGACCGGGGTCGAGCCGGTGAAGGCGATCTTGGCAATGCGTTTGCTGGTGGCCAGCGCTTCGCCGGCTTCTTTGCCGAAGCCTTGCACGACGTTCAGCACGCCCGGCGGCAGCAGGTCGCCGATCAGCTCCATCAGCACGGTAATGCCCAGCGGCGTTTGCTCGGCAGGCTTGAGCACCACGCAGTTACCGGCAGCCAGGGCCGGGGCGAGTTTCCAGGCGGCCATCAGGATCGGGAAGTTCCACGGGATGATCTGCCCGACCACGCCCAATGGTTCATGGATGTGATAGGCCACAGTGTTGCCATCGATCTCGGCGGCGCTGCCTTCCTGGGCGCGGATGCAACCGGCGTAGTAGCGGAAGTGGTCGGCTGCCAGCGGGATGTCGGCGTTGAGGGTTTCACGCACCGCTTTGCCGTTGTCCCAAGACTCGGTGATCGCCAGGACTTCCAGGTTCTGTTCGATGCGGTCGGCGATTTTCAGCAGCACCAGCGAGCGAGCCTGGACGGACGTGGCGCCCCAGGCATCGGCGGCCGCGTGGGCAGCGTCCAGGGCTTTGTCGATGTCTTCGGCCGTGGAGCGCGGGAATTCGGCAATCGGTTGGCCATTCACTGGCGAGGTATTGGTGAAGTACTGACCTTTGACAGGCGCGACGAACTCGCCGCCGATGTAGTTACCGTATTTGCTCTTGAACGAAACGATAGCGCCTTCAGTACCGGGGTGAGCGTAACGCATAGTGATTTCTCCTTGGCTTTTGTGCTTATAAGGGAGAGCGCATGTGCGCTTGTTATAAGCGTAGAGCAAAGGTCGGGCCACTGCCTTGCAGGTCAGGCAAATCAAGGCCTTGCGTGGTTTTTGCCGGACAGGCGGATGATGTCTGTGACGCTTTCGGTACAGCCTGGATGACACTTTGTACTGCTTATGGCACAACGTGCGACGGGGCGGTCTCGCCAGCATTGCAATGCTCCGATGGCTGGAGGATGCTGGGCGTCACCTCATGCACGGGTCGCCGAGCCCCGGGGAGAACAATCAGAAATGCACGACAACCATTTGAGTCGCCATGCCCAGCAGGTCCTGACCGTCACTCAGGGGAAATCCCACCTGCGCGGTCCCGGCAGCGATCCGTCGATTGCCCGTTCCTGGCTGCGTTGTCTTGAGGATTATCACCTCGACCCGGCCCTGACCATGGCACCCACGGTGCTGGAACATGGCCGCGTACTGGAAAGCCGCGAGCGCTTGCAGCAAGTGCTGCACATCGCCGGCAGCGAAATGACCAGCCTTCACCAGCAACTCTCCGGCGCCGGCCATGCGGTCTTGCTGACCGACGCCCGCGGCGTGATCCTCAATTGCGTCACCGCGCCGGCCGAACGGAAGATTTTCGAACGCGCCGGCCTCTGGCTCGGCGCTGACTGGAGCGAAGCGTGCGAAGGCACGAATGGCATCGGCACCTGTCTGGTGGAGCGTCAGTCCCTGACCATCCATCAGGACGAGCACTTTCGCGGCCGTCACACCGGGCTGACCTGCTCGGCGAGCCCGGTGTTCGACCCTCACGGCGAACTGCTGGCCGTGCTCGACGTGTCCTCGGCGCGCCACGAGGTCTCTCGTCAAAGTCAGTTCCACACCATGGCCCTGGTCAATCTTTCGGCGAAGATGATCGAGAGCTGTTATTTCCTGCGTTATTTCGACAATCAATGGCTGCTGCGTTTTCACCTTCAGGCCGAATCCGTCGGGTTGTTCAGCGAAGGGTTGCTGGCGTTTGACGGGGAAGGGCGGATCAGTGCGGTCAACCAAAGTGCGCTGAACCTGCTGGGGCATATTCGCGGTGGGTTGCTGGGCAAACCGGTGGAGGCGTTTTTCGACTGCTCGCTGGATGAATTGCTCGGCCGCGCCAGCGTCAATGCCAGCGCCAGTTGGCCGTTGCGCACGCGCGACGGGCGGAGTCTGTTTGCCGTGTTGCGTGGGCAGCCGCGCAGCATTCCGGTGCCGGTGGTGCAAAGCCCGGTGATCGTCGAACCTTCGCGCTTGGCGGGCATTTGTCTGGGCGACACCGGGTTGCAGGAAGACTTCCGCAAATCCTTGCGTGTGTTCGAACGGGACGTACCGCTACTGATCAACGGCGAAACCGGATCCGGCAAAGAAGCGTTTGCCAAAGCCGTCCACCAGGCCAGCCGGCGGGCAGATAAAGCCTTCGTCGCGCTCAACTGCGCCGCCATCCCCGAAAGCCTGATCGAGAGCGAACTGTTTGGCTATCGCGGCGGCAGCTTTACCGGTGCTCGCAAGGAAGGCATGCGCGGCAAGTTGCAACAGGCCGATGGCGGGACCTTGTTCCTCGATGAAATCGGCGACATGCCCCTGGCCTTGCAGACCCGGCTATTAAGGGTGCTGGAAGACCGTCAGGTGGTGCCGATCGGCGGCGAGCCGGAATCGGTCAATGTGCGGATTATCAGCGCCACTCACCGTAATTTGCTGGAGCGGGTGCAGGACGGCAGCTTCCGCGAAGATTTGTATTACCGGCTCAATGGGTTGGAGATTGCGTTGCCGGCGTTGCGTGAACGCAGTGATAAATCGCAGTTGCTTGATTTTCTGCTGGCCGAAGAGGCGGGCGAGGAAACCGTACTGATCGACAGTCAGGCACGCCAAGCGTTGCTGGCCTTCTCCTGGCCGGGGAACGTGCGGCAATTGCGCAATGTGCTGCGCACGTTGGCGGCGTTGTGTGATGGCGGGCGGATTGGCCTTGAGGATTTGCCGACGATGATTCGTCAGGATCGGCTGCTACCGGTCGCTGCCCCTGAACAGCCGTCGGAGCATCCGCTGGAGGATGCCGAGCGGCTGGCCCTGCTTAATGCCCTGGAAGAACAGCGCTGGCACATGACCCACACCGCCGAGCAATTGGGCGTCAGCCGCAACACCCTTTATAGAAAGTTGCGCAAGCATGGGATTGCTCGTTAAGGAGCGTGGAGTTGATTCAAACCCGATGACCGATATTCAGCGGAATAACGAATCCGGGAACTTGTCGAACTGTTCATCGAACAGGTCCGCTTCAAGGTCCATGGCGTCCATCTTCTTCTGATATTCCCTTTGCGCCTTGAGCCAGGCTTTCAAGATGTTGGGGTCCTTCAGTTCTTCGCGCAGGCCGTTCAGCTCCTCTGTGTCGTTGATTAGCATGTCGAGCTGATATTGGTACTTGCCAGCCAGGTTCTTCGGCGTCACCTCATCGAACGGATCGAGCTGGAATTGCTGTTTGAACGCCAGCTCCATTTCGAACACTTCGTTTTGCAGCTTTCCGAGTTGCTCGGACAATACCTGGTTGTAATGTTTAAGCCGATCGGCGGGAAGTGCATCAAGGGTGTCTGCGCTGATGTGCTCGATTTCCAATTGCAGTTGCAGCAGATCAAGCAGGTTCCGTTCGCCATAGGCGAGGTTGACTCGTTGCATCAGCACGGTTTTGCGTTCGCGCTCGTCGGGGTCTGTTTCTCGATCGGGGTGCAGGGCACTGGCCAGCTTGCGATAAATTTCGCGCACAGATTGGCTGGCTTGGGCGGCGTCCGCTTCCTGGCGCAGGTGGCTTGCGGTTTTTTTGCCGGTGCTTTGCTGCTGCTGCGCCGTTTGCTCGGCCCACAGGCGCTCGTGCATTTTTTGCGCAATTTCCTCAGCAGATAACGTGTCGATATCGTCGCCCAGATCAACGCCGAAGATCTCTTGCAATCCCTGTTTCAATAACTCGTCGTCTTCACTCGCGTCGGCATCGAAGTCACGACCGCTGTGCTTGTTGTACAGCGCTTTTAAGGTGGCTTTATCTTCATCGGTGTAGTTGCCGCTATCGATCAACGACAAGGTCTGGGCGCAAATCTCCTGAATCAACGTGTGGCGATCGGTTTTCGAGAGTTTTATCCGTTCGCTGAGTTCATCCAGAACATGCACAAGCTCAAGCGAGCGTTGACTAAATGTGTGGAACTGAGGAATGAACTCCTCGCGCCAGCGTTCAATATATAAAGGGGTGGCGGTTTCCCATGCCAGGAGCGTCTGGCGCTGTGTTTCGATTTTTTTGACAAGTCCGTTGAATTTCCGCTGCCCGGCGGACAGTTTTTTCGTGCTTGAGCCAGGCGTGATGCTGATTTGAGACGTCTTGTTATTCATGAGCAGTTTCCGAGCAGTCATCGGGAGGTGAGGGCGGTATTATCAAGGAAACCCGTGCCGTACTGTGCTGCCGCACAGCGTGGGCCGATTCTGATTGTCGAGTAGCATAATGGGAAGTCATCGTCGGCCAGTCTAAACACAAGGTGCGATTTTCCCCACCCTACGCTAACCTGCGGCCATGTTTACGAGGTCGACTATGCACATTCATATTCTTGGTATCTGCGGCACTTTCATGGGTTCGATGGCGGTTCTGGCCAAAGAGCTGGGCCATCACGTGACGGGCTCCGATGCCAACGTCTATCCGCCTATGAGCACTCAGCTTGAGGCGCAGGGCATTGAGTTGACCCAAGGCTACGATCCCGCCCAACTCGATCCGGCGCCGGATCTGGTGGTGGTCGGCAACGCCATGTCCCGCGGCAACCCGGCCGTCGAATACGTGCTGAACAAAGGCCTGCCGTACGTCTCCGGTCCGCAATGGCTGGCGGATCATGTGCTGCAAGGTCGCTGGGTCCTGGCTGTCGCCGGCACTCATGGCAAAACCACCACCAGCAGCATGCTCGCCTGGGTCCTGGAGCACGCGGGCATGAGCCCGGGTTTCCTGATCGGCGGCGTGCCGCAAAACTTTTCGGTGTCCGCGCGCTTGGGCGATACGCCGTTCTTCGTGATCGAAGCCGACGAGTACGACAGCGCGTTCTTCGACAAGCGCTCCAAGTTCGTTCACTACCGCCCACGCACGGCGATCCTGAACAACCTGGAATACGATCACGCCGACATCTTCCCCGATCTGCCCGCCATCGAGCGGCAGTTTCACCATTTGGTGCGGACCATCCCGAGCGAAGGCCTGGTGATCCACCCGACCACCGAGCCGGCATTGCAGCGCGTTATTGAAATGGGCTGCTGGACCCCGGTGCAAACCACCGGTGCCGGCGGTCAATGGCAGGTCAAACTGCACAGCGAAGACGGTTCGAAGTTCGAAGTGATGTTCGAAGGCGTCGCCCAAGGCATCGTCGATTGGGACATGACCGGCCAGCACAACGTGGCTAACGCCCTGGCCACATTGGCAGCGGCTCGCCATGTTGGCGTGGTGCCTGCCATGGGCATCGCCGCGTTGAGCGCGTTTAAAAGCGTGAAACGCCGGATGGAGAAAGTCGCCGAAGTGCGTGGCATCACCATCTACGACGACTTCGCTCACCACCCGACGGCGATTGCGACGACCCTCGACGGCCTGCGCAAACGCATCGGCGATGCGCCGTTGATTGCGATCATCGAGCCGCGTTCCAACTCCATGAAGCTCGGTGCTCACCGCGACGGCTTGCCGGAAAGCGTGGTCGATGCCGATCAGGTTATCTGGTACGCCCCTGCCAACCTCGGCTGGGACCTGGGCGCGACCGCAGCGTTGTGCACCGTGCCGTCGATTGTCAGCGATTCGCTGGAAGGCATCATCGAGCGCGTGAAGAGCCAGGCCCAGCCCGGCACTCACGTGGTGATCATGAGCAACGGCGGCTTCGGCGGCCTGCACGGCAAACTCGCCGAGGCGCTGCAATGAACAACGGCCCGGAACGCATCACCCTCGCGATGACCGGCGCTTCGGGCGCCCAGTACGGTTTACGCCTGCTCGACTGTCTGATACGCGAAGACCGCGAGGTGCATTTTCTGATCTCCAAGGCTGCGCAACTGGTGATGGCCACCGAGACAGACGTCACGCTGCCGGCCAAACCGCAGACGATGCAGGCCTTCCTCACTGAATACACCGGCGCGGCCGCCGGCCAAATCAAGGTGTACGGCAAGGAAGACTGGATGTCGCCGGTAGCCTCGGGCTCCGGGGCGCCTGCGGCGATGGTGGTGGTGCCTTGTTCCACCGGGACCTTGTCGGCGATTGCGACCGGTGCCTGCAACAACCTGATCGAGCGTGCTGCCGATGTGACATTGAAAGAGCGTCGACAGCTGATTCTGGTGCCGCGTGAGGCGCCGTATTCGAGCATTCACCTAGAGCACATGCTCAAGTTGTCGAACATGGGTGTGACGATTTTGCCGGCTTCGCCGGGCTTCTATCATCAGCCGCAGACAATCGATGACTTGATCGACTTTGTGGTGGCACGGATTCTCAACCTGTTGAACATTCCGCAAGACATGCTGCCGCGCTGGGGCGAACATCATTTGAGCAGCGATGAATAAACTGCTGATTATGCTGTTGGCGCTGCAACTGACGGGCTGCGCCACGGCGCGCACGCTGGATGCCGCCAAGCCGGGGGCGCCAGTGGTGTACGCGGGGACGCGCCTGGATTTGTACGCCATGAACGGTGGGTGCTGCGCGATGGACCGGTTTGGCGCCGAAGCGCCGAGCTACCCTGGCGTTGATCTGCCGGCCAGCGCGTTGCTCGACACGCTGTTGTTGCCGTTGTCGCTGCTGACGGTGATCGGAGTGGGTTTTCAAGCGACGGGCGGGTTGTAGCGTTCGGCATTGAATCGGTGTCGCGCCCTTCGCGGGCAAGTCGGACCGCCGCACCGCTCGCTCCTACACAATCAACGGTGGTGAACCAGTAGGAGCGAGCGGTGCGGCGGTCCGACTTGCCCGCGAAGGCGTCTTCTCAGACGCCACAGGATTACTTGCCTAGTTTGCGCAACTCATCCGACTCAACCACCCGCACCCCATCCTGTTCTTCCAGCGCCAGCCTCCACATCGCGCGGGCCAGTTGGCAGGCTTCGATGCCGTGGTACTTGCCCGGAATCAATCGCGACAACGGACCGGCGACTTTCTCGCCCAGTCGCGGCTTGACGCGATCGCCCAATAACAGCGAAGGTCGGCAAATGGTCAGTTGCGGCCAGTCCTGCGCACGCAATGCGTATTCCATCTCGCCTTTGACACGGTTGTAGAAAACCGAAGATCTTCGATCAGCCCCCAAGGCGCTGATCACGATCAGGTGCCGTGCGCCCATTTCCCGCGCACGCTTGGCGAACGCCACCACCATGTCCAGGTCCACTGCGCGAAACGCCTGCTCCGATCCGGCCTGCTTGATGGTGGTGCCGAGGCAGCAGTAGGCGATGTCGACGCGACCGTTCAGTTGCGGCAGGAACACCGCCGGATCGCCGACCGGGTTTTCCAGATGCGGATGCTCGGCCAAAGGCCGGCGTGAGGGGGCTAAAACCCTTGAAATCGTTGGCTCATTGAGCAAGCGATCAAGCAGATGTTCACCGGTTAACCCGGTAGCTCCGGCAAGCAATACATGCTGAGGCGTCAAGTACATAGTGTTTCCCCCTTGATACTGTTCAGCTTAGTTGCTCTTTGCATCCTTGCTGTTGATAGAGACACTTTGTAGTGCTTTTCGTGCCTGCTGCTTGCGTAAAAGCTGCCAGTGCGAGAGAACGGTTTTCGGCGCCCAGATCTGCGGTTCAGAGGCTTCGAAGCCGTCGGCCAGTTCGCGCTCCGCCACCGTAGCCTTGGCCAGCTTGAAGGCTTGCTCCAGATCGTCGGTCTGGTTCAGTGCCTGGGCGAACAGCGCATCGCCGAAGTAGGTGAAGTTGGCTTCTTCCGAGCAACCGAAGGACACACGATCGGCACGCGAGGCGGTCATGATCAGCGTGCGTTCATCCTTGAGGGCGGGGATGAAACCGCCGGAATAGCAGGATGAAATCACAACAATCTTGTCCCGATTTTTCAGGGGCGCGAGGACGGCGGCGAGTTCGTCGGCCGGAAGATCGGCCAACTCCATGCGCGGCTGGTCGAGCACCAGTTCATGTTCGCTGCTGCCGTGGCTGGTCAGGTAGATGAAGATCAAGTCTTCCGGGCCACTGCGTTCGGCCAGGGTCACCGCGGCACGGCGCAGGTTTTCCCGGGTGGCCATCGGCCGGTCGACGAGGTGATCGCGATGGTTCACCAGGCGAATCTGGCCAAAGGCGCCGAAGCGGCTGCTGAGCATGTTGCTGACGTAATCGGACTCACGCAGGAATACGCTCTGCTTGCCGTCACCGCCCAGAGTCAAGGTGTACAGCTCCACCACCGGGGTCGAGGCCGGCACACTGGACAGGGCGTCATCGAGTAACCGGCCCTGGGCCAGCAACCCGAGTTCGAGGGTGTCGGGCAGCAACTTGCCATCGGCATCGCGAACACGCTGGCCATTAATCCACGTACCGCTTTGCACCGTGCCGTCGGTGAGCACCAGAGTGCCGCGTCCCGAGTAGCTGTCACCGTCGAACTGGCCGATGTAGAAGCTGCCGTCCGGCAGGTTCAATCGACCCTGGCCGGTAAAGCGCCAGTCGCTGAACTGGCCGATGTAATGGCTGCCGTCAGCGCCGATCAACTCGCCCTTGCCGTTCAGCGAGCCTTCCTTGAATTGACCCAGCCAGACATCGCCGTCGGCGTTTTCGTAGCGGCCCTTGCCATGCAACTGATTGTTCTTGAAGCCACCGACATAGATGTCGCCGTCGGCGCTGTTGAAGGTCCCGTTGCCTTCCAGCTGTCCGTCTTTGAAGTGCCCGGTGAACTGATTGCCACTGCCATCGCCGCGCTGGCCTTCGCCATTGGGTTTGCCTTGGGCGAACTGGCCTTGGTAGGAGCTGCCGTCGTCGAGTTCGAGACGACCTAGCCCTGAATATTGATCGGCCTTGAATTCACCGCGATAGGTCATCGCGTTTTCTTTAAGCGTACCTTCACCGTCGCGGCGGCCGAGTTTGAACCCGCCGGTGTAGCTGCTGCCGGGGGTGGTCAGCGTGCCTTGGCCGTCGAACAAGCCTTGATTGAACAGTCCGCGATAGACCTCACCGTTGCTGCCATGCCATTCGCCCTGGCCATGCCATTGGCCCTTGTCGAACTCGCCGTCGTACCAGCTGCCGTTGGGGTAGTCGATGCGGCCCTGGCCTTGCAGCAAGCCGTTGACCAGATCACCGCGATAGCGCCCGCCGTCCGGCAAGCGGGCATCGGGGGGCAGCAGCGATTCGCCATCGCCGCAAGCGGTGAGCAATAGGGTCAAGGCAAGGAGTGCAAGTGAGCGCATAGCGGGATCCGGGCAATTATGCGACGGAGTATGCCGCAGCTATGTGTCGCATTTATAGAGACACGGCAGAGACACAGCGCGAAACAGCGTGAGCTGTTTCGCAATCAGGCATGTGTCAGACGAAACAGAGGGACAGCGGCTCGGCGATATACGCCGGCTTGTCCGACCCTTCGATTTCAAGGGTGGCGGTGGCTTTGAGCAGCCATTGGCCGGGTTTCTTCTCGATGACTTCGTTCATGTCGACCTTGAGCCGAACCCTGGAGTTGACCTTCACTGGCTGGATGAAACGCACGCTGTCCAGACCATAGTTGACCACCATCTTCGCCCCTTGAGGGAGGATCAGGATGTCTTCCATCAGTTTCGGGATCAAGGACAGCGACAGGAATCCGTGTGCAATGGTGCTGCCAAATGGCGTTTGCGCGGCTTTGACCGGATCGACGTGAATAAACTGATAATCGCCTGTGGCTTCTGCGAACAGGTTGATGCGCTCCTGATCGATGGTGAGCCATCCGGAACGTCCGAGTTCCTTGCCGACATAATCTTTGAGCTCTGCAACGGGAACATAGGGCATTGAGACTCTCCTTGGGTTTCATCGGATTTATAGTTTTTCGAGCGGGGGGATTTGACCTCCCTGTGAACCACTTTAGATCAACATGGCAAATTGCTCCGGTCAACTGACCATGCTTTTGGCGAATGCCGATCCATAGCGTTGACGTGCTTATAATGCCCGGCCCCTTTTTGGTGGGGAGCGCGTGCGGGAGATGCTGGATGTTGTTACGTGGCCTGACCTGGCTGGTGCTGTTCCAATTGCTGGGCACAGCCATCAACCATTTGTTTTTACCGGTGCTGCCCGGGCCGATTGTCGGCCTGCTGCTGTTGCTGGTGTACCTGATTTCACGCGGGCAAGTCGGCGAGCCGTTGAACCTGGCGGCCAGTAGCCTGCTGCGTTACTTGCCGTTGCTGCTGGTGCCGCCGGCCGTGGGCGTTATGGTTTACGCCAAGGACATTGCCGCGGATTTCTGGGCCATCGTCGGCGCGTTGGTGTTGTCGCTGGTGCTGTCCATGGCGTTTGCCGGGGTTCTGATGCAGCGCATGGTCAAGCGGCATGCCCATCGTGGAGATCGCCAATGATCCTCGATTGGCACGGCGCGCTGGACTCGGTGATTCATCATCCGTTGTTCGGTATCGGCATTACGCTGGGCGCTTATCAGTTGGTGCTGGCGGCCTTCGAGAAAACCCGCTGGATCTTTCTGCAGCCGGTGCTGGTCTCCATGCTGCTGGTGATCGGCGTGCTGGTGCTTTGCGGGATCAACTTTGCCGAGTACCGCAAGAGCACCGAGATCCTCAGCATCTTGCTCGGGCCAGCGACCGTTGCACTGGCAGTGCCGCTGTACCTCAATCTGCGACGGATTCGGCAGTTGTTCTGGCCGATATTTACTACGCTGGTGATAGGCGGCGTGGTTGCCACGGGCATGGGCGTGTTGCTGGGCTGGTGGTTTGGCGCCGAACACATGATCCTGATGACCATGGCACCGAAGTCGGTGACGTCGCCGATTGCCATGCTGGTGGCCGAGCAGATCGGTGGTGTCGCTGCGCTGGCGGCGGTGTTCGTGTTGATCACTGGCGTGATTGGTGCGATCTTCGGGCCGAGTCTGTTGACCCGACTGGGCGTGCACAGCCCTGAAGCACGCGGTATGGCTTTGGGCATGACCGCCCATGCGGTCGGCACCTCGGTGGCCTTGCAGGAAAGTGAAGAATGCGGCGCCTTCGCGGCGCTGGCGATGAGTCTGATGGGCGTGGCCACGGCGGTGTTCCTGCCGTTGGCGGTGTCGATGGTGGTGTAAGGAAATGTCTATGAGCTTGCCGCTTTTCCCGCTGAACACGGTGCTGTTCCCTGGCTGCATCCTCGACTTGCAGATCTTCGAGGCGCGCTACCTGGACATGATCAGCCGCTGCATGAAACAGGGCGGCGGCTTCGGCGTGGTGTGCATTCTCGACGGCGAAGAAGTGGGCATCGCGCCGGCGGGCTATGCACTGGTGGGCTGCGAAGCGTTGATCACCGATTTCAAGCAGCAGGACAACGGCCTGCTGGGCATTCGCGTGCAGGGCGGCCGGCGTTTTCATGTACTGCGCACCGAGGTGCAGCGCGATCAATTGACCGTCGCTGACGTCGAGTGGCTGGAAGACGAGCCCGAGCAACCGCTGCAGGACGAGGACGCGGACCTGGTCGCACTGCTCAAGGCCTTGGCCGAACACCCGATGGTCGAGGCGTTGAACATGGGCACCGAAGCGACCGGGCAACAATCCTTGGCCAATCAGCTGGCCTACCTGCTGCCGTTTGCTGAGCTGGACAAGATCGACCTGCTGCAACTCGATGATCCCCAGCAGCGACTGGATGCGATTCAGGCGCTGCTGGATGAATTGCAGGGTGAGTTGTTTGCCTGATCAGTAGGCATACCTCAACATCGCATTCGGCAAATGCCGCAACGCAAAGAACCCGAACAACGCCACCAACGCCGGCAATACCAGCCACCAGACTTTTGGCGGCATGCCGTTGAGCGGTGCCTGACGCTGGTTCAACCACAAGCTCGCGGCACACACGCATGCCGCCAGCATCGCGCCGGCCAGTACATCCGTCGGCCAATGTGCGCCCAGGTACACCCGCGACAGGGCAATCGCCAGTGCCGGCAAGCAACCCAGCAGCAACCAGGTCAGGCGCATCCGCGGCGGCTGACCGCGACCGGCCAGTACGGCGAGGGTCAGGAACAACGCGAAGGAGCCCGAGGCGTGGCCGCTGGGCATGCTGTAGCTGGTCAGCGGATCGCTCAGTACTTCCGGGCGCACGCGGGCGAAAAATTGCTTGGTGAACGTGTTGCCCAAAGCAGTGAAGAGCAGGGTGCCACCGGCGAAAATCGCCTGGCGCCACTGCCGGGTGAGCAGCAGCAAGCCGGTGAGCAGGGCGCTGAACAGCAGCATGTTGCGGAATTCGCCGATCAGCGTGAAGGTGACGGCCACTTCATCGAGCATCGGGCTGCGGTGTTCCTGCACCAGGGTCATCACACCCTGATCGAGCGCAGTCAGGTGCGGATAGCCGATAAACAGCCCTGCGAGAATCAGCAGGCTCATGCCGGCAATCAGCACCGTCGCTTTACGATGGCGGCGCATGCTGCTGGTGATGCTCAAACCCAACATGATGGCGATGCTGCCGGCGACGATACCCGCCTCAGGCCAGAAACCGTCGGGCAATGGCAGACGAATCGCTGCGCCCGTGGCCCAGCCGGGTAGCAAGTACGCGATGCTCCAGCCCGCGGCGGCCAGCAAGCTGACAGCGGCGAAACGCGGGAACGGCATGTCGAACATCCCGGCGACCATTGGCAGCATCGGGCGCAGCGGGCCGATAAAGCGCCCGACCAACAGACTGGCGATGCCGTAGCGCTGGAAATACGCTTCGGCGCCGGCGATCCATTCCGGATGATGACGCAACCCCGGCAGGCGCCGGATGTTCTGGTGGAAATGTCGGCCAATGAAGTACGAAACGATGTCGCCCAGCACGCCGGCGACGAACCCAAGCAAAAGCGTTTCGCTCAATGACAGTGCGCCGCTGCCGGCCAGTACCGCCACGGCGAACAGCAACACCGTGCCGGGCACGATCAACCCGGCAATCGCCAGGCATTCCACAAATGCCACTATGAACACCGCCGCGGCCAGCCATTGCGGGTTAGCCGACAACCAACCGGTCACGCTATCGAGCCATGGGCCCATAAAAACAACTCCATCTGATGTTCATTGGTCTCTTGGGACGAACGCAATCTTCAAAACATTACAGAAACCTGTGGGAGCGAGCTTGCTTGCGATGGCGGTGTATCAGGCGACATCTACTTCGACTGTCGGCCGCTATCACGCCCTGAGCCTTTCCGTCAACGCGGTTTTGCTGTGTCCAGCTCGCTGGTCAACGGTGAGCCGTGCCGGAGCAAGGCCTGTAAATAAACCTTTTCGTCGTACACGGTACTGGTCTTCCAGCAC
>NZ_SISB01000054.1 GCF_004310295.1 Pseudomonas sp. BGI-2
GCCTGGCGCCCGGCCGCGTCAGCCAGCACCAAAACCGGAGCCGTATCGCCAAGAATGAACGCCAGTCGCGCCCCCGAGTTCTCCGGATCGAGCGGCACATAGGCGCCACCCGCCTTCAGGATCGCCATCAGGCCAACAACCATTGCCGCAGAACGCTCGACACAGATCGCCACGCGCTGGTCAGGCCTGACGCCCAAAGCAATCAGCCGATGCGCCAGCCGATTGGCCCTGACGTTGAGTTCGCCATAGCTGAGTGTCTCGCCCTCAAAGACCAGTGCGGTTGCCTCAGTATTGCTCGCAACCTGCTCCTCGAATAGCTGATGCATACACAGATGAGCCGGGCAGGATTCATCCACCGAGTTCCACGTCTTGAGCAACAAGGTGCGCTCAGACGCCTCAAGCAGGTCTATTTTGGCGACAGTCTGGCTGGCATCCCGGGTCATCTCGGCAAGGACAGTCTTCAGATAACCCACGTGGCGCTCGATCGTGGCTGCGTCAAACAACGCCATCGCATAGCCAAGAGCCCCGACGATTCGATCGCCCGCCTCGGCCAGGTTCAGCTCTAGATCGAACCGCGCGACCTCATAAGAAGAACCCACGTGGCTGGCTTCAAGGCCGGGCAAGGCCCATTGGCCGGCATCGTAGTTTTGCCAGGCAAATACCACCTGAAACAGTGGTGTATGGCTCAATCGTCTAGGCGGCTGCGTTATCTCCACCACCTGCTCGAACGGCAGATCCTGATGATCCTGAGCCTTGAGTGCCCGCTCGCGTACTCGCGCAATGAGGTCGGTAACGCTCGGGTTGTCGCCAAGATCGATCCGCAGCGCCAGTGTGTTGACGAAGAAGCCGATCAGCGGCTCGATGTCGCAATGGCCCCGGTTGGCACTTGGCGCGCCGATCACAATATCTTCCTGCCCCGACAGGCGTGACAACACTGCTGCCCAGGCCGACAACACGGTCATGAACAGCGTCACACCCTGCTGCTGGCTGAAACGCTTGAGGGCCGTTGTCAGCTCTGCACTGAGTTCGATCGGCACAGAGGCGCCCACAAGGGATTGTTGCTCAGGCCGACGCCGGTCTGTTGGCAGGTCGAGCAGCGTTGGTGCATCGGCCAGCGCCTGCTTCCAGTAAGCCGCCTGCTCATTCAAACGCTCCCCCGACAGCCATTGCCGCTGCCAGGCGGCATAGTCCGGATACTGGATTGCCAGCGGCGACAATGGACTGGCCTGATGGTTGCTGAACGCCGAGTACAGCGCACTCAACTCAGGCAAAAGAATGCCGAGCGACCAGCCATCCGAGACGATGTGATGTTGCGTGAGTAGCAATACATGCTCATCTGCGGATGAGGCGACCGGTACCCGGATCAGGCAAGCCCGAATCAGCGGGCCAGTAGCGAGATCAAAGGGCGCCCGAGCCTCTTCGGTGCAAAGCCTTGCCAGCTCGGTTTCTGCGTCCGATCCAGGGAGATCAATCTCGCGCAATGGCAAACCCTGGTCGCTGGCCAGCAGACGCACTTCAACCTCGCCCTCTTGGGTGACAAAGACCGAGCGCAATGCCTCATGGCGCGACCACAGTGCATCGAGGGCCTGCTTCAAGACCGTCACGTTCAACTGGCCGCGCAATCTCAGGGCCAGAGGGATGTGATAGGCGTCGCTGATCCCACTGTCGAGTTGGGCCAGAAACCACAGTCGCTGCTGAGCGAAGGACAGCGGCAAGGATTCATCGCGAGAGAGGGTCCGTATCGATGCACGCGCCACAGCGCCAGCGTTGCGCTGGGCCTCAATCGCCAACGCCACAGCCTTGAGCGTTGGAGAGGCGAACAAGGTGGCAAGCGGTAATTCAGCCCCAAAGGCTGCTATGCGACTGACCAGCCGCACGGCCATGAGTGAGTGGCCGCCAAGGGCGAAGAAGCTGTCATGGCGACCGACCTGTTCAACGCCAAGCAGCTCCGACCAGATCCCGGCAAGGAGGACCTCTATCTCGCCCAGCGGCGCCTCGTAGGCCTCACGGGCAAAAGCATCCTCCTGCGGAACAGGCAAAGCCTTGCGATCAAGTTTGCCATTGGCCGTCAGGGGGAAGCTTTCCATCCGCACAAAGGCAGACGGCACCATGTAGTCGGGTAAACGGCTGCTCAGGTAATCACGGAGCGTTGCCGCCAGCGCCAAGCCAGTTTCAGAATCTACCGATGCGTCATGAACCTCGGACTGCATCAACACATAAGCCACCAGACGCTTGTCGGTCTCCTCGCCTTGCGCCACCACCACCGCCTCGCGGATGGAGGGATGCTCGGCCAATTTGGCGGCAATCTCACCCAGCTCGATCCGGAAACCGCGGATCTTCACCTGGTCGTCATTGCGACCCATAAACGCCAGATTACCGTTCGGAAGATAACGGGCCAGATCCCCCGATCTGTACATCCGCGCGTCAGCCTTCCCCGCAAAAGGGTCGTGCAGGAAACGCTCTGCCGTCAGTTCGGGTCGGTTCAGATAGCCGCGCGCAACACCGGCGCCACCGACGTACATTTCACCCACTTCCCCCATCGGAACAGGCTGGCCATGCGCGTCGAGTAGATAGAGATTCAAATCCGGCAGACATTGACCGATCACGCTGTCGGCTTGTTGCGCATCCGATGAAGTCAGCGGGTAGTAAGTGACGTGGACCGTGGTTTCGGTGATCCCGTACATGTTGACCAGTTGCGGGAAAGATTCTTCACGCACGCCATACCAGTCGCGCAAGGTCGACGGTCGCAGCGCTTCGCCGCCAAAAATGACGTAACGAAGATGGTCCGATGACGGTTGTAGGTATTCCATCAAGGCTGTGAAGGCGCTCGGGGTCTGGTTCAGGACAGTGACGCCCTGCTCACAAATCAGCTGGTAAAACGCTTGCGGAGAACGGGTGATGGCCTGCGGGACCAACACCAGCGTGCCGCCATAACGAAGGGCGCCCCACAATTCCCAGACCGAGAAGTCGAAAGCAAAAGAGTGGAACAGGCACCAGACGTCACTGGCCTCAAAACCAAAGGATGGATGTGTCGTATCGAACAGACGCACCACCTGAGCATGCTCGACCATGACCCCTTTGGGTTGTCCGGTTGAGCCCGATGTGTAGATGATATAGGCGAGGTTTTTGGGGGTAAGGCCGTTGACTTCAGGGCTGGTGTCCGCTTCGGTCTGGACATCTCGGGGATCAAGGACGGTATGAGCCTGCAAAGCGTCCCCGAGCGCCTGGCGCCCGGCCGCGTCAGCCAGCACCAAAACCGGAGCCGTATCGCCAAGAATGAACGCCAGTCGCGCCCCCGAGTTCTCCGGATCGAGCGGCACATAGGCGCCACCCGCCTTCAGGATCGCCATCAGGCCAACAACCATTGCCGCAGAACGCTCGACACAGATCGCCACGCGCTGGTCAGGCCTGACGCCCAAAGCAATCAGCCGATGCGCCAGCCGATTGGCCCTGGCGTTGAGTTCGCCATAGCTGAGCACTTCGCCCTCAAAGACCAGTGCCGTTGCCTCAGGACTACACGCAACCTGCGCCTCAAATAGCTGATGAATACACAGATGAACAGAATATTCAGACGTAACTTGGTCGTGCATCCTTGCCTCCAGAAGTGAACAAGGTCACTTCTATCGATTGATTGCACCTACATCATGTAAGTGCAAGTCCATGGAATATTATCTATTGACTTCTACCTGCCGCATGTCTCAAGCCAATCCAACGGCAAAGTATCGATCATTAGAACTAATCACTATCTATCATGTAAAACAGGCGTATCAGCCGACATCATCTTGCCAGCGCAATCACACACACCGAAACCGCGCCTGCCGGGCATTCCAGACAGATCACAGCTAAAAAAACGGGTTATTTCCGCCCATGAAAAACAACATCCATGGCCAGACAAGCCACGACGTTTCTTTTCTGCGTTAGAGATAAACAATGATCTTTGAGTGTATTCAGCAAAACGATTTCGATCCGATTTCAGCTACGAGGCCTATCGACGCCAAGAGTCTACCCCTGACACATCGAAGTCAATACCGGTCAAAAACTGACACATCCTAACGAAGTAAACCGCCACACTGACGGTTATCAAGTTCGATTCATGAGTGTGAAATATCCGTTTCGTGAGTTTTTTGTAGGCGCTTTCCCACGTATCGATTGCCATGGTATACGCGGTCGCCTTGACCGTTCTGTCATCCATTGCCTACGTCGATAGTCTCCATCAACTCAATGAAGTTCTCATAAAAAATCCGCGGCGTAACATCGGCTCCATACCAAACAACTACACCCCGGAGCACACCCTCATGAAACGCCGAATCCTCCTCAGCATCGCTTTCTCGGTTTTTGCAGTTAACGCTTTTGCCGCTACCTCTGCTCACCCGTTTGTCGCTGAAGGCGGCTCGGATCGTCTGATTGAAAGTCGTGTAGCAGAGGGTGGCTCCGACCGTCTGATCGAAAGCCACGCTGCATAAATGAATAGCCTCACCGCGGTACTCAATGAAAAGCCCGGCCTGACCAGCCGGGCTTTTTCATGCGCAAAAATAAATCAGTCCCCAATCAAGGAGCGACTGATCCTGTAAACAAAACTCGGCGGCTGCCCCGGTACGTCGTCCAGCACATCGACACGTTGCATGCCGATTTTTTCCAGCACGCCTGTCGAGGCGCTGTGGGCGGGCCTGACCAGCGCTAAAACCTCAGCCACCTTCAGCTCGTCGAATCCATATTCAAGCGACGCCCTGCTCAACTCAGTCGCATACCCCTGGCCCCAGGCGGACACGGCAAATCGATACCCAAGATTCAGCCGCTCGACATCACCGTACTTGCGCAAACCAATACCGCCGTAACCAATGACGCCATCCGGAGCCGCACGGGTGGCGATAGTCCACAGTCCGTAGCCGTGAATGGCCCAGTGGCGAATCCAGTCATTCAGCAGCGTTTCAGCCTGGTCAATATGGGTCAAAGGCCCGGCCGGGTTGTATTGGTTCGTCGCAGGGTCGCCGTAGATTGCGAACAGGCTGGCCAGGTCTTCGGTTTGCGGTGGCCTAAAAAGCAATCGCGAGGTGGTTCGTTGCATCGCTTTATTGATCCTTGGCGAACGTCGGGAAGCCTATTGCGGCTGAAAGGTCTGAAGGTACGCCAACAGGTTTTCGATCTTTTCCAGATCGCTGAGCCCCCAGAAAATCATGCGGGTGCCCGGAACCACTTCCTTTGGATCTTCAAGGTACGCAGTCAGGGTTTCGCGGGTCCAGACGAGGCCGGCTGATTTCATGGCGTCGGAATATTGGTAATCCGTGGTGCTGCCCGAAGGGCGTCCAAAAATGCCATTGAGTTGCGGGCCGAACGAGCCCCGTGCCGACTCCCCGACCTGATGGCAGCCGCCGCATATGCGTTTGAACAGTGTCGCACCCGCTTCAGCATCGCCGGCCGCGTGTGCCTGCGCGCTGAACAACCCGGCATTGAGCACCAAGGCCAAGGTGAGTGCTGCGGTTTTCTTCATGTCCTGCTCCAAATCATCTGTGGCTTATCGCTCGTGAATCAACTCGCACCCGGTTGAAATTTCTTCCGGTAAGCCGCCGGCAGAAACCCCACCCTCTGGCGGAAAAGTCTACGGAATGAATTGCCATCTTCGTAGCCCACTGCGTACGTGATGCTGTCCAGAGTCATTCGCGTGGACTCAAGCAGCTGCTTGGCCTTCTCCAGACGCAGGGTTTGCAGGTAGGTAATCGGCGTGTACCCGGTGGCCTCCTTGAAGCGCCTTTTGAAGTTGCGCACGCCGAACCCGAAGCGCTGGGCGACATCGTCAATCAGCAGCGGCTGATCGAAGTGTGCCTCCAGCCAGTTTTGCGACCGCAGGATGTCGCCATCCCCGTGACTCTTCGGCATAGACCACATGACACACACCGATTGCTCGCTGCGCACCGTGTCGACGAGCAAATATTTGCCACATTTCTGCGCCAGATCCAATGAGGCAAACCGGCGCACGAGGTGCAGCAAAAGGTCCATGGCGGCACTCGCGCCGCCGCTGGTGATCACGCGATTGTCCTCGCAGAGGATCTGCGTCTCCTCCAGACAGACCTCGGCATACCGCCGACGAAACAGGTCTGCAAACGCCCAATGCGTGGTTGCCCGAACGCCATCCAGCAGACCTGCTTCGGCCAGCATGAACGCCGCCGTACACATTGAAGCCACAACGGCCCCCTGCGCGTGCTGTTGACGCAGCCATGGCCCATAGGCCGAAAACACCGGCAAGGCGTCCCTCAGGGTGAAGAGAAATCCGGGAATCAGCACCAGATCGGTTCGCGGGACCTCGTTGGTGGACAGGTCCACGCGCAGTGTCTGCCCTTCCCCACGCGGCGACATCATTGCCATCAAGGGAGGCAATGACGACTTCAAAAGGTGCGCCCGCCGAGTCTGCGAACAGATTGGCGGCGCTGAGCACTTCCAGGGCCATGGTGGCGCTGGCAGCGGAGCATTGGTCCGCCAGTAAAAGAGTGACGTGCATACATGATCCAATTGCGCTTTTCGCATGAAAAAAGTCATTTGCGCACCTACCTTATCTGATCCCTCCCCCCTAAAGTGCACCGGTCACTCAATCATCGGCGTACTTATGAATCTCTGGTTTCGACTGTTCCTCATGCTGTTTCGTCGCCCGTGGCGCAAACCGGTTGATGCCATGGCCACCACCGTCATCCGCCTGCGCGTCTGGCCGCTCGACCTCGACCTCAACCGCCACGTCACCAATGGCCGCTATTTCACCCTGGCCGACCTGGGACGCATGGACTACGTGCTGCGCAGCGGCGCATTTCGGGTGGCGCTGCGCAATAAGGCGGTGCCGATCGTTGGCGATACCTGGGGTAAATTCCGGCGTGAGCTGAAGCTGTTCGAAGCGTTCGAGATTCACACCCGGATGCTTGGTTGGGACGATAAGTGGAGCTTCATGGAGCACCGTTTCATGAGCAAAGGACGCGTGGTTGGCGTGGTCGTAATGCGCGGTCTCTTTCGCGCCGGCAAAGGCACGGTCGCACCCGGCGAGTTTGCCCGGGAGCTGGGCCTGGCGGAACAATCGCCACCGATGCCACAGTGGCTGACAGACTGGTCGCAAAGCTGCAACGACATGAGCCATGAGCTTCGTGTTGAGGAAGGTCAGCCTGCCCGGCGTCCGCAGACCCTCGAAGAAGTTTGAGGCGCCCGTTATCCGCTGACAGCGGCAAGCGCAGACTCTATCCTGTGCACCCAGCATCCATGCTTGCCGCGATTTAACCGGAGACCTCTGAGCCCCCCCTGACCGCCCGCGAGGTTTACCAACAGTTGCGCGACGCCGCCATGGAAGTTCGGCCTCTAATTCGCCTCGCCGAACAACCCGAGCCCGGCCACATGCACGTCGATATCGAAGGCTGGCGGCTAAGCCTCGACTTCGACGGCCATCGCCTGCTGCATTGCCAACGTTGCCAGAGCCCGGACGGCCGCAAGGGTGAACTCGACCGCTGGCAACGTTACGGCACAGACCCGGTCAGTTTGCTCAGCACCTGGGAGTTGGCGCAGATTGAGCGGTTGCTGACGGAATTCAAAAACGCGGTTTGACCGCCTTCCAGTCAGGTTTGTAACGCTGCATCTGCTTCACGTCATCGCGCTGGCGAATGTTTCGCGACATCGACCTGGGCGGCTCCCCAGCGCCCGATCCACCAGGGCCATGAAAGCGCCGCCACTGGCAACCACCCGACCATTGCGCATACCATGCCACGACTCCAAAAACTTCAGATAGGCCCCCATGATCAAAGCCAGTCTGCGAAGCCACCTGACTCTCTGGTTTGCCGGTTTGTCGCTGCTCACGCTCGTAAGCGTGGGATTCTACGTGGGCCACATCGCCACCGAGCAGATGAAGCAAGCGAGCGGCAATGCGTTGTTGAGCACGGCTAGGTCCGCAGCCGAGCTGTTGGGCGCTCAGTTGCATGAACGTCAGCTCGAAGTGTCCCTGCTCAGTCGGGCCCCGTTTTTCAAACATGGTGACCTGGACGATCCGGATATCTTGACCTCGATGGAGCTGCGTTCGCAGTCCCGCGCCGAGTACGCCTGGATGGGCGTGGCGGACGCCAGCGGACGTGTGCGGCAAGCCGTGAATGGCCTTTTGGTGAGTCAATCTGTAAAGGAGCGCCCCTGGTTTCAGGCCGGGTTACGAGGTGCATACACCGGTGATCCTCACGAGGCGGTGTTGCTGGCCAAACTGCTGCCGGGAACCGCCAGAGGTGAACCTTTGCGCTTCATCGATTTCGCCGCGCCGATACGCAATGTCGAGGGCCAGGTGATCGGTGTGCTGGGCGCTCATGCCCACTGGAGTTGGGTGACGCGGATTGTTGACGCGGCGGTGCTGCGCAAGGACATGACGCCTGAAGTGGAGGCGCTGATCGTCGACCACAACGGCAAAGTGCTCTACCCGGAATCGCTCATGGGGCAACTCATGCCGAATATGCCGGTGGCCCGGGAAAACCATTCCGACACTTCTGGCTGGTCAGTGGGCAACGGTTACCTGACCAGCGTTGTCGCGGTGCCCACTCCTTCAAGCACCGACCTGACGTGGTACATCGCGGTACGGCAGCCGCTGGATATTGCGCTTCAACCCGCACGTATCCTGTTGTACAAGTTGCTGGGGCTGGGTGTCATCGCCGCGATCGTGTTCGGTCTGGTGGCCTACTACCTCGCGCTGTACCTCAGTCGCCCGATCGAGCAGTTGGCGAAGTCGGCCAAACAGGTACAGAGCCAACAACCCGGCGTGACCTTCCCCCGTGATCATTCGGTGCGAGAAATTGCCCAACTGGGCCAATCCCTCCAGGGCATGACGCAGTCCTTGCTCGGCAAGGAGCGCGAGTTGCAGGAGGCCAATGCGTCGCTGGAAGCCACGGTCGCGCAACGCACAGCCGCCCTCACCCAGGCCAATGCCGATCTGTTGAAACTGGCCACCCACGACGCGCTGACCGGCGTGTACAACCGGCGGCGATTCGACGAGAAACTGGACGAGTGCAACCTGCTGTTTCAACGCACCGGCCGGCCCTTCGCGCTGCTGTTCATAGACGCTGACCACTTCAAGCAAATCAACGACACCCACGGCCATGCGGTCGGTGATGAAGTGCTGCACCAACTCGCCCGGCTGATTCAGGACACCACCCGCGCCACTGACTTTGTGGCCCGTTACGGTGGCGAGGAGTTTGCGGTGCTGTTGCCGGAAGTCGAGGAACCCGAGAGCCCCGAGGTCGTTGCCGAGAAGATCCGCGCCGCGATTGCCGAGGCCACTTTTGCCACGGTCGGGCACGTCACGGTGAGTATCGGCATCGGGCTTGCCGAGTCATCGGATAGCAATACGACCGCACTGATCAAACGCGCTGATCAGCAGCTCTATCAGGCGAAGTGGTCGGGTAGGAATCGGGTGGCGCAGCAGGCTCGCGTGACGCAACGCCACTGAGCGCCCCAACTCACCCTCCATGTGGCGAGGGGGTTTACCCCTCGCCACAGCCAACAGGCGGTGCTCTGCGCTTACTGAACGTTTTTCAGCTTGACCACATCACCGGAGATCGTGGTGGTGTAGCCGGTCAGGACCCAAGCCCAGAACCAGTTTTCCTGCACTTGGGTGTTGATCATCGCGTCACCGCCCTTGGCTTTGATCGCCGCGTTCTGGGCACGAACAAAACGGTTGTTTTGCTGGATCGGAATCATGCCGAACAGCAACAGGCCAGTGGCCGTCGCTTCGCTGTGGCCGATCACCGTGTATTGGCTGCTTTCATAGTGCTGAGTGTTCATCGGAGTGCCGGTGCAACCCGCCAGAGCCAGACCGAACAGAGTAACGGCAACCACTTTACTGAGGTACTTCACTGAGAAACTCCATGAGATGTTGCCCGGGATCCATCTCTCGGGCGGCGCACACTCTAACGGAAGAGGTGGCCAATTGGTATCAGCTAAAGCAGGCGATTGCCGCCCCTTGGTTGGCGGCGGCTTCCGGTTCTGGAGGGTAAAAACGTTGTGGCTCAGCTTTGAGAGCAGGCTCATCGTCCAGTTTGA
Source organism: Pseudomonas sp. BGI-2 (assembly GCF_004310295.1). Classification (GTDB taxonomy): domain Bacteria; phylum Pseudomonadota; class Gammaproteobacteria; order Pseudomonadales; family Pseudomonadaceae; genus Aquipseudomonas. The sequence goes on from NZ_SISB01000054.1 coordinate 10,039, forward strand.
TAAACATCGCCAACACCGGCCCCAGCAGTACCACGGCGATCGAAGCACCAAACGCCACCGCCCAGTTATTCCCCGTGATATCCAGCAACCAACCGATCACCACCGGCGACACGGCACCCGCCAGGGCCATGCCCGTGAAGGTGCAGGCGCTGGAGGTCGCGGAGTGTTCGTGGGACACCTCGGTGCCGATGACCCAAAGCGGCGAGTCCGCCAGTTCCGATCAGAAGAACGAGAAGCTCAGGCCACAGGCGCAGATGATGAGGTCGTGGGTGAACATCAGCGGAATCAAGCCGATGATCGAAGCCAGGAAGCCGAAGATGATCAAGTCGCACCTGTCCTGGCACAAGATTGCGCCGCGCCTGGCCAAGGATTTCACCGTGGTGTGCACCGACTTGCGCGGATACGGCGACAGCTCCAAACCGGAAAGGGGCGGTGATCATTCGGATTATTCCTTCCGCGCCATGGCCCAGGACTAGGTCGAAGTGCAGTCGCTGGGTTTCGAGCAGTTCTATACCGCCGGTCACGACCGTGGCGCGCGGGTGCTGTAGCATGTGCCTGGACCACGGCGACAAGCTGCTCAAGGCCGGCTTCGTCGACATGCTGCCGCAGCATTATTTGCTGAACAACGTGACGCGCCAGTGGGGGAAATTTTCCTGGCACTGGTTTTTCATGACCCAGGACGCACCGCCCCCGGAACGAATGATGAACGCCGATCCGGAGTTCTTCATCCGCCGCAAGCTGAATAACGTTGCAAGGATAAGCAGAGGTTAATACTGTGCCCCCACGCTAGTGTTGCCCGTGAGACGCACCAAGCCCCAGCCGCAAACTGAGGCTTACAAAAGAACCGACCCGCAAAGGCGGTTTTTTTTCGCCTGTCATTTGGGGCTTGGACATGTGCGTTGCACCGGAGCCAGCGCTGCCACCTCGCCGAGCAGCGGGCCGTCTTCGTCGCTGGCGGTGCTCTTTTCAGAATATTGGGTGGCTTCATGTCAGAGTTGTAGGCAAAATCCGAGAGTTGCGTAAGGGGGTACACTTTGTGCTCTTTTTGCCTTGCTACCGCCTTGTTGGTCCTATCTTTGTCGGGATACTCTCCAGACGTCGCTGCACATTCAGCGATCGGGCGTGAGACCCCGGGGACAATCAAGGCGCAAAGCGCCACAGAACCTATTGCGGCGTTTTTTTTTCGTCAGCGATCAGGTTTTATGGCGGCTGTGCGTGGAAGGCTTTCGGGCCTACCGGTTACCTTGATTGCCGGGTCTCACACCACGCACGGCTGCCACCCACGCTTTTGAGACAGCTAAGTGGCAGTTCCTCCAATCAAGGGAACTGATAATGAACAAACTAAAACCGTCCGAAACACGTCTTCTCACTCACCAGTCTTCTGAGCGGTGCTGCTCGTCACCTATTCACCTTTGCGTCTATGGAGGTGATCAATGACCGAACCAACAGAAGCAAAAACCATTGGCTTCACCCCCTGCATCTATTGCGTAGACCGTCCCCTGTTCCACGTCAGCGCCGGCGTTCCTGTCGATGCAGCACTGGCAATGGCTTCAGATTTACTGTTCCTGGCCAAGGCGCTTACAAAAGACGCCGCCTATGACAGAGAAACGGACCGTTTTTCGTGGGCCGCGCACTATTTGACGGCAATGGGGAAGGCGGTGATTGATGATGTGGTCAAAGCGGTTACGCCACGACCTGATAGAGCGAGTATGAAAGTCGCAAAATAGCGGCTAACCACTCCAGATGCTTGCCCCGACTTTGTCGGGGCTTCTGATCCTCGGCGCAGAGCGGATACAACGGCCCTGCGACAAATGGTGACGGGTTTATTTTAGAGTCATAAATAAACCCACCCCTCTGTTTTATGCATTAATCCAGTAGTGGCCAGGCTCTCTGTCAGGGTTTACCCGGTCCTTTATTTCTTTACTCACGGAGCTGGGCACAAACCTAAGTAGCAGAGAACCTTCATTATCGTTGAGCCCGCCGTCGTTAATGCGCAGTTCAAAAATCTGACCTGCCTTCAAGGAAAAATAATTCTCATAACCTGTGACGGTATTGCCCGACCTCATGACGAGCTGACCCATTCTCCCTGAGGGGAAAGGGCAGCTCGGATCTGCGTTCATGACGTAGTAGCGGCCACTAGAATTGTTACCGTTCGCTCCACACTTTCGACCTCGGTCATCTTTGTTGAAGTTCCAAAGTCCGTCTGCATACAGATTACCATCCTCCCTAACCGTGCCAAAACTCTGCCAGTCTTGATTTGCATAAACATTAAGATCCATTTTGCAGTTCTCCTTTTTTCAAGTGCGGACACCAAAACTCTTGGCTTCCGATGGTTCTTACCTTGTGAATTTTGATTCAACTTCGCGAGCGCTTGAACTATAAGAAACAGATTTAACTATCAAGCAAAAGATTTTTAGCCGCACCTGCAATAAATGACAGTTTTTTATATCAATTACTCATATCAACTCTCCAATGCATCATCAAAACTGGAGAATTGAGAACGAATTCATTTTAGGATCATGAAAAACCCCGTCCCCTTGCCTAATGCCCGTCGGTTAAGCCGTCACGCGATCCGTAGCAGCTGGCGAAGCCTGCGTTCGGCTGCGCAGCAGTCGTAAGATCAGGCAATGCGGTGTGTCAGGCATACCGTGCACTCTGGGTTTACGACTGCTTCGCAGCCGAACGCAGGCTTCGCCAGCTCTGTAGAAGCACCCAGACGATTCGCAGGTTGCGGTTGGCTAACCTGACCGCAGCCTCCTTACGGCCCAGTCGGCTCATCCAGCGCAACAAGCGGCGGTCATCGGGCTGCTGGGAATCAGGTCGTAGTTGTTGCAGTACCGCATGGGCTCCCTGGATCATCAGGCTGCGTAAATAAACATCGCCTCGCTTGGTCATGTCCCCCAGCCTGACCGTCTGCCCGCTGCTGTGCTGGTCAGGCACCATGCCAAAGTACGCGGCAAACTTGCGGGCATTGGGAAATCGCTCAGGCTTGGTTTCCTTGGCCACCAGTGCCGTGGCAGTGACTGGGCCGATGCCGCGCACAGTCATCAGTCGCTTCGCCGTCATGTCGGCGTTGGCGGCCACTTCCAGGCGCCCCGTCAGCACGCTGATGCGTTCGCCCAAATGGCGCCACTCGGCCAACAGTTCGTCGATCAGTTCACGCAACAGGCCCGGCACCGGCTGGGTGGCATCTTCCAGTACCCGCGGAATTTTCTGGCTGATCGCAACATCGCCCTGCGCCAAGGCCACGCCATGCTCGAGCAGCAGGCCGCGCATCTGATTACTCACCGCCGTGCGTCGACGCACATAGCCTTGGCGGGCGCGATGCAACGCCTGCATTGCCAGCGCCGCAACGCTTTTGACCGGCACTGCGTAGATCTTTCATCGCGACCAGCCCGCAGAATCGCCAGCGCATCGTTGCGATCATTTTTAGGCCCGCTGCGATGGGTGGCCACCAAACCGGCTGGAAGAATCCGGGCCAGATTGCCTTGGTCTTGCAGCTGCCGGGCCCAGGCTTGAGCACCCGGACCGGTCTCCATCAGAACCACGACATGAGGCGGCAACTGGCGTAGAAACTCATAAAACGCCTCGCGCGACTTGATCCGTTGCTCGTAGTGCACCTGGCCGAGGACGTCTTCACCGGCGACCTGAAAGACCTGCTTGGCCAGATCGACCGCCACGGTTGTGCAGGCCGACAAATCGGAAGAAGACAGGGATTGATCAATCGAAGTATGCTTTTTCATGGACTCGCCCTCGCTGTCGTTGGCTGTTTAGACTGCCATCGTGGCGCATTGACGCCTCGGCTTGGGCGAGTCCATCCAATTACAGAAATTGCGTTGTCGCAGAACATTGCTTATCTGATCGGCGTTAGCCCTTGGCGCTCATTTCGCCGGTTCGGCGCGTGCAGTCGTTCGCGAGGTGTCCCTCTCCTTCCTTTACGCCGATGGTTTCCTTCTTCATGGGTTTGCTGTCTCCGTCAGGGTGGTTTCGCCCGCTTCAGGATAGTTGCCGCTCGCCCGCCGCTTGAGTCTCGCTGACTGACGGTGTGCGCCCAGGTAAAGCCTGGCGCTCAGCATCCAGTCAGTGCCTGGCCATCAACCCATGCAGCACCCCGAGCCTCAACCCCGCCTCGGACGGTGTCATCTGAGAAATGCCAAAGACCTTGAACGCGGCCAGCATGACCACCAGACCGCCCGGCAAGGTACTCAGGCGATGGGTTTGCAAGCCCGCCAATTTGAGATGATTGACATGCCCCGCTTCAAGCAGGCGCAACGACAGGCGCAGCAGGCCGCCGTAGGTGATTCCGCTTTGGCCATCGTCATTCAAGCCGTTGGCCTTGAGGACTTTGGCGAGCATCCGCGCGGTGCCTGAAGAACCGATGGCCTGCTGCCAACCCAGTGCACGGTAACGACGTGCGACCTTTTCAAATTGCACCGTGGCCACACGTTCAGCCTCCAGTAGGGCCAGAGCCGTAATACATCCACCCTGAAAGTAACGCGTGCCAAAAGTGCCGCTGCCAATGGCGATACTTTCGGTCAACAGCGGCTGTGTGCCCTGCCCCAGAATCAACTCGGTGGACCCGCCGCCAATGTCCACGACGAGTCGCATACTCGCGGCACTCGGTATCGTATGGGCAACACCGGCGTACACCAGCCGGGCTTCTTCATGCCCGGAGATCACATCAATCCGAAAACCTAGATGACGCTCGGCACTGGTCAGAAACAGTTGGGCATTGTCGGCTTCGCGCACCGCGCTGGTCGCCACGGCCCGCACCCGTCCGGCCTCAAAGCCGCGCAGTTTTTTGCCGAATCGCGCGAGCGCTTGCCACCCCCGATCCAACGCCAACTCATCCAGCGCGCCACCCTGGAATCCTTCCGACAAACGGACGGGCTCGCGCAGGGTTTTGACTTCCTGGATCACGATCTGCTGGTTCCGTTTGACCGACTGGCCAATCATGAGGCGAAACGCATTGGAGCCCAGGTCAATGGCCGCAAACAGGGAGGCGTCTCCTTTCATGGTGGGATTCCTGGCAGATTCATCAACCCGCGGGCGGGGGTTGCGCTGGGTGTTCAAGACGGTTTGCGATGATCCTGCCATGCCTTAGGTGACACCAAGATGACACCGCACCTTATTGGCCCCGCCCCTTCATCGTCACGTCTGCGTCATATCCCCCGGCCTAGCATGGGCACTTCCACCCTCGTCAGGAGTTCCAGCCATGCTTTTAACCAATGACACCCTGGTGCAACGCATCCATCGCGAGCTGCTCGATCACAGTGACGAGGAGCTGGAACTGGAATTACGGGAGGACGGACACGACCTCAACGCGCTGTTTGACGAGCACCTGAGCGACAACGACGAAAAGGAAGAGAGACGACGCTACTTCAGCGAACTGTTTCGTCTGCAAGGCGAACTGGTGAAGTTGCAGAGTTGGGTGGTCAAGACCGGGCACAAAGTGGTGATTCTGTTCGAAGGACGTGATGCGGCGGGTAAAGGTGGGGTGATCAAACGCATTACCCAGCGGCTCAATCCCCGGGTCTGCCGGGTTGCCGCCCTGCCCGCGCCCAATGACCGCGAACAGACTCAATGGTACTTCCAGCGCTACGTCTCACACCTGCCGGCCGCCGGTGAAATCGTCCTGTTTGACCGTAGCTGGTACAACCGCGCAGGAGTCGAGCAGGTCATGGGGTTTTGCAACGCCGACCAATATGAAGAGTTCTTCCGCACTGTGCCGGAGTTCGAGCGGATGCTCGCACGCTCCGGTATTCAGCTGATCAAATACTGGTTTTCCATCTCCGACCAGGAACAGCATCTGCGCTTTCTCAGCCGTATTCATGACCCGCTCAAACAATGGAAACTCAGCCCCATGGACCTGGAGTCCCGTCGGCGCTGGGAAGCCTACACCAAGGCCAAGGAAATCATGCTCGAACGCACCCACATCGCTGAAGCACCGTGGTGGGTGGTGCAGGCCGACGACAAGAAAAAAGCCCGGCTTAACTGCATCAGTCACCTGCTCGGGCAAATGCCTTATGAAGAGGTGCAACAGGCGATGATTGAACTCCCGGAACGCGAACGCCAGGAAGACTATTCGCGCAATCCGACACCACCGGAAATCATCGTGCCTCAGGTTTATTAAAACCGCTTAAACGGGGGTTCCCGCGCTGACAGCGGCAGTCTCGATAGAGGCTGCCGCTTCCCATAAAGACTTTCGCCCTGGCACGCGGGTATGATCCGGGATACCACTCCCATACGGACCGATGTTTATGCAAGCGTCCAGAATCCGGCCCTCACCCGCGCCATTACTCCAACCCGGCGAGACCGTGGTCTTGTTCGACGGCGTGTGCAAGCTATGCAATGGCTGGGCAAGGTTCCTGATCCGCCACGACCTCCATCGGCGCGTCCGCCTGGCGGCAGTGCAATCGCCCGAGGGGCAAGCGCTGCTGGCGTGGGCCGGTTTGCCTCTGGATCAATTCGATACCATGGCGGTGATCCGCGACCAGCACTACTGGGTGCGCTCGGATGCAGTCTTCGAAGTCATCGCCCAACTGCCCGGTGCCTGGCGCCCGCTGAGGCTGTTGCGCGCCTGCCCGCGCAGGTTGCGAGATTGGGCCTACGATCGCGTTGCGCTGAATCGATATCGGCTATTTGGGAAATACGACACGTGCCTGCTGCCCAATCCCGACCATGAGCGTCGATTCTTGAAAACGCCCACGTGAGCACCTTGAAACGCACCCACTGGATCGCCCGGGGAAGCCTGGCGTTCATGTTTACCTACCACGGTCTGGTGCCCAAGCTACTGTGGCTGAGTCCTGGCGAGCGGACCATGATTCAAGCCCATGGCATCCATCAGGTGGAGTTGTTTGCCTATGCCGCCGGGGTTGCGGAAATTGCCCTGGCCTTATGGATATTGCTCGCGCCACGCATTGCCTGGCCGCTGATTGTCGCCTCGACCGCACTGGCTGGCCTGCTGCTGGATGTCGCGATTTTCAATCCATCCATGCTCCGTGATGCCTTCAATCCCGTCACCCTCAATGTGGCAGGACTGGCTCTGTGTGCGGTGGCCTGGAATACCAAGGCTTGAGCGAACAAGTGTCTACCAATCCGCACTCGCGACGTATCCCGGCCAAAAAGCCTGGTGCGCTGAGTGGAAAACTCACCGCTCCCAACTTGAGCCCAAGATGACGCTGCAAAGATTCACCCGCTCGAAACCTGGATCCTTGTAGGCAAGGAAATCGTCGTTGAAGGTCCCGAATGTACTCTGGGCCCGATACCGCAGCCCGTGATAAAACGCGTCGATCATCTGATGGGCAAAGTCGGTGTCGCGGGGCCAGGCGGCGATCACCGCTTCGCGTTGTTCGTCTGTGAACAGCTCAAACCCACGCCCCTCCATGTCCATCCCCGCGCCGGCCTGCACCAGGGCGATCTCTGAATGCATGTGCTCTGGAATGCCCGGTGTCGTATGGAGCGGCACGGCGTTCCAGACTTTCTCGATGTCCCCTTCGGCGATGTGAAGGCCTCGCAAGAAATCTCGCGCGGCATTAGCACTGTCCACTTCAAAGCGAAGCTGTCACAGATCGGCCCGTTGATCTGGAAAAGAGTACGCGTCGGTCGGGTCGCAACACAGCGCCAATATCGCGAATTTTCAATGCGCCACTGTGCATCACATTGTGTCTGGCTATCCTCTTGATACATCAGTTTTCACCGGTCCCGGGATTCGACACAGGCCAGATACGTCACCGCGTTCAAATGCACTCAAGGTTTCAAGGGGCTCAGCCAGATCCCCTGGCCAACGGCTTGCAACGGAGACATCAGCATGAAGATGGCAATGCAAAACAACATCGGCAACACCCGCCGCCGCTTGGTCAATTCGTCGATGCTGGCGTTTGCCCTGTTCGGCGCGCTCGGCGCGGCCCACGCACAAACGCCCGCCGCCGCACAGCCGACGGCGATCAAGGCCGACGCCACTTATTCAACACCCTCTCCGTTCGGCCCGCTGAAGCACATCAAGGCAGGACTGCTGAACGTGGCTTATGCCGAAACTGGCCCGACCGATGGGCCGGTGGTGATTCTCCTGCACGGCTGGCCGTACGACATTCACAGCTATGACGAAGTCGCGCCGCTGCTTGCGGCGAAGGGTTATCGCGTATTGATGCCGTATGCGCGTGGTTACGGCGATACGCATTTCCTGTCTGATAGAACCCTTCGCAATGGCCAACCGGCCGCGCTGGCCAGTGACGTCATCGACTTCATGGATGCGCTGAAGATCAAACAAGCCGTACTCGGTGGCTACGACTGGGGCGCGCGTTCCGCTGGCATCGTCTCGGCGCTGTGGCCAGAAAGGGTCAAGGCGCTGGTCTCGGTCAGCGGCTATCTGATCGGCAATCAGGCGGCCGGCAAGAACCCGCTGCCACCCAAGGCTGAGTTGCAGTGGTGGTATCAGTTTTACTTCGCCACCGACCGCGGTCGCGCCGGGTACGAGAAAAACACCCACGACTTCGCCAAGTTGATCTGGCAACTGGCTTCACCGAAATGGGCGTTCGACGACGCCACGTTTGACCGCAGCGCCAAGGCGTTGGACAACCCCGATCATGTCGAGATCACCGTCTTCAACTATCGCTGGCGTCTGGGCATGGTCCAGGGCGAGCCTCAATACGAGGCGCTTGAGCAGAAGCTGGCCACCGCGCCGTCGATCAGCGTGCCGACCATCACCCTTGAAGGCGATGCCAACGGCGCACCGCACCCTGCTCCGGAGGATTACGCCAAGCGCTTCACCGGCAAATACGAGTTCCGATTGATCAGCGGCGGCATCGGCCACAACCTGCCGCAGGAAGATCCGCAGGCGTTTGCCAAGGCTGTGATTGATGCGGATCACCTGTGAGGTTGCTCTGATGTCCGGGCAGTTTCCCCGATAAGCAACTGCACAACGACGGCTCGTTTTCTTGAACGAGCCGTTTTTCTTTCGTGAGCAGACCCAGTCCCATTATTGCTTCAGCGCGGTTCGCGAGAATCACTCCAGCAGCGAGACCAGGCGCGGCTCAATGGAGGTGTCGAGCACCTCCAGCAGCGCCAGAGTCACCGGCAGCTTGAAACGCCGCCGTCCCGCGCTGCCCGGATTGAGATAGAGCTGATCGCCGCGCCAATCGATGCGTGGCTTGTGCGAATGGCCGGTGATCACCAGTTTTGTACTCGACTCGAGCTCGGTTGGGACATCGGCGATGTCATGCACCAACAGCGTCTCCCATCCGTTGAGATCGAAACGAAGAAGATCGGGGAGATTTTCTGCCCACGGGGCGTCCAGGTCATTGTTTCCGCGGACAACGTACAGGGGGGCGATAGCCTTTAGTTGTTCAAGAATGTCGGCGTTGCCGATGTCGCCCGCGTGAATGATCCGTTCACAACCCGCCAGGGCAGCAATTGCTTCAGCGCGGAGCAGGCCATGGGTATCGGAAATCACACCAACTTTCATGCACGTCTCCGCAGCAGGATCAGGAATCGGGACAGAGTGTAACCCGGCGAGTGCGGGCAGCCTTGACGTGGTTTTTGTGCCTGCTGTTTCAGGTTGGGCTGGATCGACCGGTTGAATCCGCAGCCATAAGGAGACGTTCAACGATTTGCCCGGCTAGAATCTGCGACTTCTTCTCACTAGCTAAAGAGGCACTGCTCAGTGTTTAAACGCTATGTAGCCTCCCGCGAGAGGATGACCCAGGACTTAGGAAATGCCCGTTTGCTGCTGGGTCAGCGACTTTCCGTGTTATTGCATGACCCGTACTACTTCAACGATGAGAAATGTCCGGAAGACATAGGATCGTTAGTATGGCGGTTTGGCGAACATCAGACCGTATCGATGTACTTGCTAGCTGATGGGGAAAGTGTTGGAGCTGACCAATCAGACCTGCCCCCCCCCCCGCGCCCTTCGAGCTTGAAGCCGCTAGCGCCTGTTCGTGGCGTAGAGAAAATCTGCTTTGCGGCTTATCCGCCCGCTCTCTTGAAGGAAAGATCATCATTGAGGTTGAAGGAGTTGTCGACAAAGGATGGGACCAGGAGACTCGCCTTGTAGCCTTCAAAATCACCTTCGAGACCGGCGACTACCTGATCTATCTGAACCAGGGTGACGATGCAGTCGTGCTGATCAACGAACCGCCGGAGAGTATGGCGGGTATCGAAACCAGCTTGGTGACTTCGCTGGGATGAGAGCTTCGGGTCGATTGCGGCCTTCGTGACGGACAGCAATCGGGCCAAGAGCAGACATTCCCTTACCCTCGACCCCCGTTAGCCTCCCGATTACCCAGACAAATGCCCTTCGAGAAACATGTCTCGTAAATAGTCGGCTATCTTTACGACGATCCGCGCCATGCAGGCGCATGTGACAGAACCAGGGAGCAATAAGTATGTCTTGTGTAGGTCATGTTGAGAGTGTCTGCGGGCACATCGTCAGTAGCGAAACCCGTCCTGCAACAGACCTTCACCAGCTCATCGACCAGCGCATTGAAGAATTGGCGGATCAAGTGATCGAATGGCGACATCATTTGCATGCTCACCCCGAGCTTTCCAATCGCGAAGTGAACACCGCGCGCTTTATTGCAGAGCACTTGCACTCACTCGGGCTGGATGAAGTAAGGACCAGCATTGCAGGGCATGGCATCGTCGGGGTGTTGCACGGGGGCAAGCCCGGTGATCAGGTGATCGCATTGCGCGCCGATATTGATGCGCTACCGGTCAAAGAATTGGTTGATATCGATTTCGCCTCTACCGTCGTGGACGACGACTATCCGGGTGGGCCATTTCCGGTTGCACATGCCTGTGGCCATGATTGCCATACCGCAATGCTGATGGGGGCTGCCGACGCATTGGTCAGTGTGAGGGAGCATTTGGCCGGCACGATCTTGTTCGTGTTTCAGCCCGCTGAAGAAGGCCCGCCGCTGGGTGAAACCGGTGGCGCGGCAGCGATGGATGATGCCCAGGCATTGGCGAACCCGATGCCGACGATGGTGTTTGGCATGCACGTTGGGCCGCTGCCGAATGGCGTGGTTGCCTATCGGATCGGCAATCAGTATGCGGCGTCGGTGATCGTACGCATCGTCATCACCGGGCAACAGGTTCATGGCTCAACCCCGTGGATGGGCAAAGACCCCTTGCCGGTGGCTGCCGAGATCATCAGCGCCTCCGCGCAAATCTACCGGCAAGTGCCCGCCTACAACCCGGTGACCATCAGTTTTGGGCACATCGAAGATCAGGGCCGATTCAACATAATTGGCGAGACGGTCACACTGCTGGGCACGGTGCGTTGCTCCGTGGAGTCAGACATGGGTGATATTTGCCAGCGCTTGCAACAACTGGCCTCGCACTTGGCTCAAGCCCAGGGATGCGTGGCCGAGACCGAATTTCTCCAGCACGTGCCGGCCGTTCATAACGAAGCGAAGTGGGTGCATGCTGCGATTCCTACCTTAGAGTCGGTCGTAGGGTCGCAGAACTTGGTGCAGACAGCGCCTACCTTGGGCTACGACGACGTTTCAGTGTTCGTTAACCGGTATGGCGGGTTATATGTCTTGCTCGGGGTGCAGGACGCCGAATTCAAAGACGGTGCCATTGTGCCAATACCGGGCGGGCGCGGCATCAGCTACAACCACAACCCACATTTCTATGCCAATGACGACGCCTTGCAGACAGGCGTCAGGCTGCATGCACACATCGCAATCGACCACCTGATGGGCAACCTGAGAACGGAGTGATCGATGCTGCTTTATCTTCAGGAGATGGTCGGCACGGCGGTCTTCGCCATCACCGGTGTGCTGGCAGTCAGAAAGGTCGATGTCGATATTTTCGGTGCCGTTGTACTGGGTGTAATCACGGCCATCGGCGGAGGAACCGTTCGCGATCTACTGCTTGATGTGCCGATTTTCTGGATCGACGATTTCAACTACGTTTGGGTCGCCCTTGCGGCTGCACTGGTGACATTTTTCCTCGCCTCACGGATGCAAAAACAGTCAGGCTTGCTGTTGTATCTCGATGGCTTGGCCGGAGCGTTGTTCGCCATCGTCGCCACCGAGAAGGTGCTGGGCTTGCATTACACCGAACCTGTGGCGGTGACGATGGGTGTCCTTACCAGCATTGGGGGTGGCATCGTTCGTGACGCCCTGGCCGGCAGGGTCTCGCTGCTGATGTCACGGGAGATCTACGCCACGCCAATCTTGCTCGGCTGCATTCTCTATGTACTGGTGCGCGACTCCATTCCCTCAATCTGGGTCAGCGGTTGGGTAACCCTAGTCTTCATCTGTAGCGTGAGGTTCCTTGCGATTTACAAGCACCTGCAAATGCCAGGCATTTTCTCTACTAAATAACTTAAAAGTCGGGAGCATTACCGTCTGATTACTCCCTATCCGACTGACTGCAATGGGTCGTTTGCAACCCGTCGCGAAAGTAACAATCGGCCAAAAGCTGACTATGAACACGCCGACTATGATCACGCCGACTCGGGCATGCCCAACAAACCCAGCCGACGTCACATAGTCTCTCGAACAAATGTTCGGGACGGCGCCGCGCACTCATGGTCACCGCTTTGGTTAGCTCGCTGATACGCAGGTTCGTCAACACACATTGCGGTGCCTGACCCACCGACAACGGCGGCGACCAGCAGGCGTTCGCAGAGCCACCCAGTACCAAACGCCTGCTCGCCCCACCGCTGCTATCAGCCTACCCGGCGTGAAGCACGACCTAGGGAATATGCAGGAAAGTCCGTATAACCCACCTCCCCGCATCGGGTGTAATAAGTTGACCGGTCCGCTTCATCCAACGGCCAGCCGTGTTTGAGACGCTCAACCAGATCCGGGTTTGCGATATAGGGGCTGCCGAAGGCGATCAAATCCACCAACCCGGTATCAAGCGCATCCCGAGCGCTTTTTCGATCAGTGAATCCGCCGCACCAGATGATTGCGCCAGGAAACGCTGCCCGAACCTTGGCCAGCAGCGCGTGGTCGAGGTGCTGCGATTTGAACTCGGCAACTTCCATGTTCGCCTCAGGTATCAGCTCGTTGACCAGATGCAGATAGGCAACGCCAAGACGACCTAAACGCTCGGCAACGTACAGCAAGGTTTCCTCGGTGCGAGGGTCCGCCGGGATGCCGTTGAACTTGCCGAACGGCGACAGGCGGACACCTACGCACCCTGGACCCAATTCACGCACCGCCGCCTCAACGACTTCCAGCAGGAACCGTGTGCGGTTTTCTACGCTAGCTCCTCCATACAAATCGGTGCGCGTGTTGAGCACCGAGTTCATGAACTGCTCGAACAGATAAACGTTGGCGCCGTGGATTTCGACCCCGTCAAATACAGCCTCTGTGCATGGATGCAGGCATGCATAACGGTGCCAACCAAAGCCATCACTTCCTCCGGCCTCAGGCGCCGGGGCTTGCCCGCAGGGATATGGGCCAACTTGCCATCCGGGTCGTGAGCGAACACCTGCGACTCAGCCCTTTCCTCGGTCACCCCCAAGGCGCCTCGCCATTCGGCATGAGCGAGGGATGGGCCATCCTGCCGACATGCCACAGTTGCACAAATATCGTGCCGCCATTGCGGTGAACCTCATCCGTCACCAGACGCCAGCCCTGCCGCTGGGCTGATGTATAGATGCCGGGGGTCATGGCGTAGCCATTGCTGGACGGCGCAATGTCCGTTGCCTCGGTGATGATCAGGCCGGCACTGGCTCGCTGCCCGTAGTAGGCGGCCATCAATTCATTCGGGACGTCACCCTCGGACGTCCGCGTGCGAGTCATGGGTGCCATGACCATGCGGTTCTTCAGCACAACGGTGCCGCAGATCGCGTTAACTGAACTCGTATTTAGCCTGATGCAGTCCCGTGCCACTTCTGCCTTTAACTGGCCATCCAAAACCTGCACAATCGCCGGCTTTTTTCGCGACAGGATGTCCCCATGCAACGGATTGTAATTCTGGGTAATGCCGGCAGCGGCAAATCCACCCTCGCCCGCGCCCTCGGCAAGCGCTTGAGCCTGCCCGTGGTGCACCTGGACACGTTGTTCTGGGAGCCCGGTTGGGTCGAGCCGGACGCTGAGCAATTCCGCGTGCGGGTCCGCGAAGCGATCGCAGCGGATGCCTGGATGTGAAGGTAACTATGCGCGGAGAACCTTCGACCTTCGCCTGCCCCGTGCCGACCTGATCATCTGGCTCGATACACCGCGGCTCACCTGTTTCACCCGGGTGATCATGCGCAGCGTAATGAACCGCCCTCGCCCAGACCTTGCAGCGGGCTGTACAGAGAAGCTAGACCGGGAGTTCTTGACCTTTCTGAACTTCGTATGGAATTTCGATCGCGGCTACCGCCCAGGTATCGAGGCGGTGCGCCTGGCCGTGGGTCCGCACATTCCTACGCTGCACTTGCGCGGCACTCGGCAGATTGCGGCATTTCTCGATAGCTTGCCCGCAACGCCTGGAACCTCCGCCCGGCCTCCACACCCAGCGGGAACGGGCTGCCTTGGACCGGACGGAGGTCCGGACGCAACAAGCGGTCAGTAGTCCCAGAAGGCCGCAATTCAGCGCAAGGCACCACCGTTGATTGCCACTCGGCCTGCGCTCTACGAACGCCAACCACCACACGCACTAAGCCGCTGTTTCACCGCCTTGCGGTTTACCCACGCCATACCTCGCGCCACCCCGAAGCGCATGACGGAGTTTCAGGGCCGGCCGTTCGATGTAGTAGTACGAAACGCAGCTCAATCCGAACGACAGGATCAGAACGGCGGCAACGATGTGCGCGTCGTAGGCAACGGGCCAGAAAGCGCGCAGGAAGTACATCACCACAAAGTGGTTCAAAAACACGCCGTAGCTGATGTCGCCGAGGAACTCGTCAATCCGATGAAACCTGATTTTCGTCAGCACGTACACGGCCGGGATGCCTAACGCTATGCCCGCAGTCACCTCCGCATTGAACGGCCGGCGCTCAATCAGTCCCGCTTCGATTGCCGCAAATATCAAGGCAGCCACCACGGCGGTGCCGGCGGCGATTGCCAAGCCCTTCGCCTGTGGTTTGTACAGGTAGCTGCCGCACAGGAACATGAACAAGACGCCCGGCAACAAGCGGTAGCCGTACACATCGGTGTTGATGAAACCAAAACAGGCGGTCATGAACACGGCGACAGACAAGGCAAACGCAACGCCCCTCGCCTTGTAAATAATCAGGAAAGGGATCGCCAGGTAGAAACACATCTCAAGCCCCAGTGACCAGGCCGGTGGCAAAACAAGCGACCCCGCGACCCCGAACATGTAGAAACCGAGGGGCACCATGGGCAGGCTCTGCGCGATATTCCTGAGCGTCAGCTCGGCGGCTTGAGGCGTGCCGGGCAGCAAGTAATAAATCACGGCGCAGGATGCGAGGAAGTAGAACAGGAACTGAGGGTAAAGCCGCAAGGCCCTGTCCATGTAGAACAGGCCGATTTTCTCCGGCGCCTTGTAGTTGCGCTCGATGAGCGAGGTCATTACAAAACCACTGATAATCAGAAAGGAAATCACGGCAACCACGCCTGGGTTAAGCCCCGCGACCGTCTTGCCCATATGCGAAACGGCCACCAGAACGGCCAACAACAGACGAAAAGCTCCCACCCACCCCTCCAGACGTCCTTATATTTATGGCGCGTAAACTACGTTGATTTTCATCCTGAGAACAGGTTTTTTGTGGCGCAGGACCCTTCCTTCATCGGTGCGATATGGATAAGGCGATCCCTGTCGTGTGGGGCGATTCAAATGGGCCGACGCAAAAAAAAGCCCCGCAACCGAAACGCGGTGCGGGGCAAAAAATGGGTTGGTTGCGGCCAACCAAAGGAGCGCTTGAAAAACGTTTACGGGCCGGGTCAGATGCAATCCTGTGCGGCGCGTCCAAAACTCGAAGGCAGAAAGTTCGAGGCCAGCAAGTGCCGCTCGTAGATGAACACCTTGCCGCCACTGCCGGCCTTGTAGGCTTCCAGCACGTTGTCCGCGGAGACTTTGCTCGGCACCACGATCCGGTAGCTGCGCTGGGTCTGCGAGACGGTAGGGTTTAGCGCACTGCCCTGCAATTTCGGTACGACGCAGTCAGCGTACTGGGCTGGTGTCTTGTGGGTCTGCAAGGTCAGGGTCGGGTCGTTCGGCGCGGAGGCGCAACCGGCCAGCAACAAAGAGGCAAACGCCATGACAGGCACAAACAAAGGGCGCATGGAGGTCATCCTGAAAAATATATAGTCCGCTCATCTCGCGACGGGACAGCGTCACGGGCGGTGTTCGATGGGGGCGATTTTCCGGTCATTGCTGACAAAGCAGAACTTGTGTTTCTTGATTGTCACTATTACTTCCAGCAATAGTTGCGTGCCCCGCAGACTGGTACACACTCAATAACAACCGAAAAATATTGATGAGGCCTTTCCTTGAGAACGTTTGACCTGATCCGCGACGCTGTCCTGCCCGATTTCCGTGATCGGGTGGCCGAGTATTTGGTCGAGTACGAAACCGTGCTGGTAAGCGAAATCGCACCCACCCCGGAGGTTGCGCGAGCCACCGCCAATCAGCTGCGCGGTTATTTACGCGGGTTGAACACCACGCGGGTGTTGGGCATGGCGGATTGGGAGGAGCTGGATCGGCGGGTGGTGGATACGTGGCTTTTAGCGCCTGACCCATGACAGGTTCGGCGAGTTGGTCGTTGGCCGGAACTGATCCTCGATTCGCTCGCCTCGAGGCGTACGCACTCGCTTATTAAACAGGCTGGAGATTGCTTGTTTAAACGCCATCAAGTTTACGTCCTGAAAGCTACATAACCTTGCGCCGTTGCCTACGGCTGCGCCAGAATCCGCCGGCTTGTGCGCCTTGGGCCTGGGTTTTATCGTTTCCAGGTCGCTGAATATCAGCGATCGGGTTTGGTAGCCCGGCAATTAGGCGCATAGCGCCACCGTTTGCAGGCCTCTTCAGGTCTCTGTTTTTTATGGTGGCCATGCGCAGGGCTCCTTCGGGGGCGCCGGGTCCTAATTGCCGGTCTACCAACCCGCGTATGGCCACCACCCACTCGTTTGGTAGCGAGGGTGAGGGCTCCTTAATCTCAATTAGGAGTTTCATCTATGTTTAAACCAACGCCAAACCCTCCGGAAACGGACGACGTTTCCCCCTACGAATCCACCGACTCCAAAAAACTCAACGAAGCCGCCGAGCGGGCGCTCGACTTCCACTTCCCGTCGAGTGCCGACATCAAAGCCACCCCGCGAATACGCAGCACCCTGTTTTCTGTGGACCCCGAGGCTACGGCCGAAACCCTGGCGGTCTTTCTAGTCGAGACACTGGCCTCGGTCGATGTGATGGTCCATCAGTTGGTGGATCATCTGGAGGGTGAATCGCGTTATGCGCTGCTGGGCATTTCCAACAGCATCATGGTGGCGGAGATTACGGCGAACCGGGTGTTGGATAGAATTGATCTGCCCAAGTAGGTGCGGTCTGCTGTGTTGAGCGGGTAATTGATGTTGGGCTGTGCAGCGGTCCCTTTTTTGGGGTCGCTGCGCGACCCAACGGGGATAAATCCCCTCGCCACAGTTTTTTGCTCGACTAAAGATTTTCTGAAGTGAACGGCATTAGCCTCATACAAGGCTTAAACAGGGTTAAAGCAATAAGCAGCCAGTTTGTTGCCATCCAGATCACGGGCATACGCAGCGTAGGCGTTCGGCGCCCAGCCCCGCGGTCCCGGGAGACCTTCACACGTCCCGCCAGCGGCCAATGCGGCGGCATGGAAAGCGTCGATGGCGGCACGCGTCGGTGCCTCGAAACTGACTGTCACACCATTGCCGACGCTGGCAGGTGCGCCATTCGCCGGTTTCAGAACGAAGAAAGCCGGTGCGTTCTCGCCCCAGATAGAACCGTTGTCGCCAAGGTCTGCAATACGTTTCTGGCCGAGTTCGCCCAGTACGTTGTCGTAGAAACCGCGGGCCTTGCTCAAGTCATTTGTACCGACTGTAACGTGAGTGAATACGCTCATTTTTATAGCTCTTCGTCAGGTGAGAAAGACGCACAGTACGGCGTCGGGGTTCGGCAAAGAATGTGCCTCGGTCATTTGAAAGAACAGTGATGAATCGGTATTAATCCGATGCGAGGAGTGCATAGACACAGAAGCGCCCTTCACAACAGCCGATGCCTTGATACTCTGCGTGCCCCACGATCATGGACATCAGCACATGGAAGTAGCACCCCAATTCATCATTCTTGAAACCACCCACTGGCTTCTCAATCATCACCTGTCATCGGCGCTTCCCGGCTATGTGATGCTGGGGGCGAAAACTCACGTCAACTCACTGGCTGAACTTCCCGACCGAGCGCTGGCGGAGTTGGGTGGGCTGCTGGCCAACATCCAGAAAACCCTGGAATTGCAGCTGAAGCCGAAGTGGCTCTACATCAGTCGATTCGGTCATGACCCTGGCTACCCCATCCACTTTCACTTCATCCCCGTGTACGCCTGGGTCGAGGAGCTATTCTGGAAAGATGCCAGGTACAGGCTTTTGCAGACATTCGCCAGCCTCGAAAACGCCCAGTCATTGACTGACGGAGCGGAACTGACGCTGTTCATCTGGCGTGAATTTGGAGAGAGCCCGGAGCCGCCGGCAGTCCAAGGGCGATCAATTGACCAGGTCATTGATGATTTACGCAAAGCATTCAGATAGGGGCAGCGAGTTTGTCTGTTCCGGGGTCGATTTCCACCCTCCGCGACACATATTGATTAGGTCAAAAGCGGTTAATATCGCTGCGCTTCGTCTACCCTCACAAAGCGCCAAGCAGCAATCAGCTTGTGCCCGGCGCATCGATTTCTTTTTGTTTATTCACCGGAGAGCTTTCATGCTCAAGCGTACCCTGGCATTGGCCGTCGGCTTTACCCTGTCTTTTGGCAGCCTGTTGGCGCAGGCCGCCGACACCTTGAAAGTCAGCGCGATTCCCGACGAAGCCCCTACTGAATTGCTGCGCAAGTTCAAACCGCTTGGCACTTATCTGGAGCAAAAACTGGGCATGAAGGTTGAGTTCGTGCCAGTGAGTGACTATCCGGCCGTGGTCGAGGCGCTGGCTACTGACCGCATCGACATGGCTTGGCTGGGCGGTTTCACGTTCGTTCAAGCGCGGCTGAAAACCGGCAATGCGATTCCGCTGGTACAGCGCGAACAGGACGCCCAGTTCACCAGCAAATTCATCACCGCCGACCCGAACGTCAAATCCCTCGCCGACCTCAAGGGCAAGACCTTTGCCTTCGGCTCGGTGTCCTCCACGTCGGGCAGTCTCATGCCGCGTTATTTCATGTTGAAGGACGGCATCAAGCCGGAAACTTACTTCAGCCGCGTGGGCTACTCCGGCGCCCATGACGCCACCGTTGCCTGGGTCCAGGCCGGCAAGGTGGACGCCGGGGTCCTGAACGCCAGCGTGTGGGAAAAACTGGTCGCTGCCGGCAAGGTCGACACCAACAAGGTCAAAGTGTTTGCGACCACCCCGGCCTACTTCGACTACAACTGGACAGTGCGCGGGACCCTCGACCCGGCGCTGGCGGCGAAGATCAAGGCAGCCTTCCTCGCACTCGACCCGGCGAACCCGAAGGACAAGGAAATTCTCGATTTGCAGGCTGCCAGCCGGTTCATAGAAACCAGTCCTGACAATTACAAAGGCATCGAGGAAGCCGCACGCGCCGCCGAACTGCTGAAATGACATTGCGTCTGACCCAGGCCAGCCTGACTCACGTCAACGGCGTCCAGGCGTTGCGTGACGTGGACCTGCACATCGGAGCAGGCGAACAGGTTGCAATCATCGGCCCGTCCGGTGCCGGCAAGTCGAGCCTGCTCAACCTGCTGGCCACCGCTTTGCGACCGGATAACGGCGAGTTGCAGGTGCTCGGCGAGCGCGCGTGGCAGCTGTCTGCCCGTCAGCGACAGCGTCTGCGCGCGCGCATCGGGCTGATCCACCAATCGCCGCCCCTGCCACCGCGCCAACGCGTGGTCACCGCGGTGCTGGCCGGAAAACTGGGTCAGTGGGGCCTGGGCAAGAGCCTGCTGAACCTGCTGCATCCGCTGGATGTTCCCGGCGCACGTGCGGCATTGGCCAGGCTGGACCTCGGCGACAAGTTGTTCGCGCAATGCCAGCAACTGTCGGGCGGACAGCTACAACGCGTGGGCATTGCCCGTGTGTTGTATCAGGCGCCCGCGGTGTTGCTGGCCGATGAGCCGGTTTCGGCGATGGATCCGGTGTTGGCCGAGCACACGCTGTCTGTGCTCTGCCGCCATGCCCGGGAGCACAACGTCACCCTGGTCGCCAGCCTGCATGCGGTGGAGTTGGCCCTGGCGCACTTTTCGCGGATCATCGGCTTGCGTGACGGGCAGATCCTGTTTGACCTTGCGCCCAGCGACGTCGACCGCGAGCTGCTCGACACGCTCTACGCCAACGAACAGCTGCAATCCTCGCCGGTGCCTCCCGTTTCCTTGAGTGTGCAGATTCCCCGATGCTGACGTCTGCCACCCGCGATCCCGCCGCCCTGCCCCGTCTGCTGCTCAGCCTGCTGGCGATCGCCCTGCTGTGGCCGGGCATCCGCTACAGCGAGTTGGACCTCAGCGTTTTAGTGGCGAGTGGCAGTCAGAGCGAGATGGTCCGGTTTGTCTCGGCCTTCTGGCCACCGGCCCATGGCGAGGAGTTCATTGAGCTGCTGTTGCAAGCCACCTTGCAGACCCTGGCCATCGCCACGGCCGGCATGGCCCTGGCGTTGCTGTTGGCCGTTCCCGCCAGCCTGCTGGCCAGTCGCGCCCTGTCGCTGTCGGCGGCCTCCCGTGCGGGCCGCCCGAGTTATGGCGGCCAGCTGCTGCGTTGGCCAGTTCGCGGTTTACTGATCTTCCTGCGCAGCGTCCCGGAAATTGTCTGGGCGCTGTTGTTCGTGCGCGCCGTCGGCCTCGGCCCGACGGCCGGGGTGCTGGCCATTGCCATTACTTACAGCGGCATGTTGGGCAAGGTCTACGCGGAAATTTTCGAGTCGGTGGACCAGCGTCCGGCCCACGCGTTACTGCGCTCAGGCAGCGGTCGGCTCGCGGCGTTTTGCTACGGGATCCTGCCCAATGTGGCGGCGGAGCTGATGTCGTACACGGTGTACCGCTGGGAGTGCGCCATCCGCGCCTCGGTGGTGATGGGCTTCGTCGGTGCCGGCGGTCTGGGCCAGCAAATGGATCTGTCGTTGCGCATGTTCGCCGGTGGTGAAGTGGCCAGTCTGTTGCTGACGTTTCTCTTACTGGTGCTGCTCGCCGATCAACTCAGCCGCCTGCTGCGTTGGAGGCTGGCATGAATCGCCTGATCAACCTGGCCCTGATCCTCTCGATCGGCATCGCGGTCGCCGCTTCATTCATCTACTTGAACATCGACCTTGGCGAGCTCGGTGCCGCCGGCAACCTGAAGCAGATGGGGGCCTATGCGCAACGTTTTCTCAGCCCGGACCTGAGCGCGGGTCATCTGCAAGCCATCGGCCACGGTGCCCTGGAAACCATTGCCATGTCCGCCCTCGGCACCCTGCTCGCGGCGGTGTTCGGTCTGCTGTTGGCACTGCCCGCAGCCGGGCGTTTCGGCTGGCCTTTTCAGAGTGCGTCGCGTCTGGTGCTCAACGCTTTGCGCGCGGTTCCGGAATTGGTATGGGCCGCGCTGATGGTCCTGGCCGCCGGACTCGGCCCCAACGCCGGCACTCTCGCGTTGGCCCTGCACACCACTGGCGTACTCGGCCGGTTGTTTGCCGAAGCACTGGAAAACACCCCGCCAGAACCGGCCGAAGCCATCCGCCTACAGGGCGGGAATGCCGTTTGGGCGTTCTGTTACGGCACACTGCCCAACCTGTTGCCGCAGCTACTGGCCTACATCCTGTACCGTTGGGAAAACAACATCCGCATGGCCAGTGTGCTGGGCTTCGTCGGCGCCGGTGGCTTGGGGCAAATGCTCTATGTCAGTCTCAGCCTGTTCCAGGAAGCTCAAGCCAGCACGGTGATCCTGGCCATGCTGCTACTGGTCATCGCCGTCGATTCATTGAGCAGCTGGAGCCGCCAACGCTGGGTCAAGGCTTGATGGTTACTCCTCAGAACGCCCCGTGCACTCACGATCGTGCGGGTAGTGTCTGATGAGCGCAAACACCGGCAACCAGGACTCGCGACGCACGATCCAGCTTTCGTAGGTTGGCATCAGTTGATCAGGGGCATCCAGGGATCCCAGGTTCACTTCGATTTCGTCGGCGGTGCGTGCGAAAACGGACGAGCCGCAACGGGGACAAAAATGCCGCCCGGCGTAGTCGCGGGTTTCGCCCTCGATCTTCACCGCCTCCTGAGGGAATATCGCGCTGGCATTGAAAAGAGCCCCGTGATGCTTGCGGCAGTCGAGACAGTGACAAAGGCCGACCCGGTATGGCCGTCCTGACGCCTCGATTCGAACATTGCCGCACAGGCAGCCGCCGGTGAATCGGTCCATGTTGCGTCTCCTCTGAATCAAACGGTCGAAGTGTTTACAAGGAGCGCCGTCGGGCGTCCTTGAAGGATCCATCAGCCTCTGCGGCCGGTCTTGCCGAGTGAGGCGCAGCCTCTCGACCAGCGGGTTGGAAATACCTGCCGACACTGGCGTTGACCGGTTGTGCGACACAGCATTCTGCTGAGCCTGCGTCCTCACCGCTGCGCCAGAATCCCGAGTTCAAACCGGACCAGTACATGATGGACCACTCGACCCTCTTTTTCTGCTCGACAGCCAGGGCCGCTACCTCAAGCATTTCGGTCGCGGGATCGATGAGAAGGACATCGAGAAACAGGTGGTCGCTGCATTGGCAGATGCAGCGGCCGGATGCTAGATGAAACCAGACATTGTTAAGCGCTCCCCGCTGCTGGATTTCAGTGAGACCAGAGATCCACCGGAAAGTACTTCTGCGAAATTTGCGTGTACTTGCCCGAGTCATGCAACTGCGTAAGCGCCACATCGATTCGCTCTTTGAGTGCGGTGTCACTCTTGCGCAGGCGCGCCCCGATACCCAGGCCATAGAGCAATGGGTCCATCTTGACGCTGCCGGTGCCCTTCTCCTCGTACGCCAACCCGTCCTGGGACTTCAGGAAATCGATGTCGCCGAGCTTGTCGAGAAACATGACGTCGATACGACCTGCCAGCAAATCGGCGTTGCAATCGTCCTGCGTGGTGCAGATACGGATGTCCGATGCCTTACCGTAAGCGGTGCGGATGAACTCGGCGTTGGTGGTCGAACCCTGCACACCGATGGATTTACCGGCCAGGCCTTCCGGTGTCAGCGTCAGGTTGACGTCTTTCGCGGCGACGAAAATCCCTGTCGTCTCATAGTAAGGACGCGAGAAAGCGATGACTTTCTGCCGTTCCGGGCTGATGCCCATTGAGTTGAACAGCACGTCAAATTTGTTGGCGAGCAGTGCCGGAATGATGCCGTCCCAGGCCACTTCCTTGATCTCGCACTCGGCTTTCATCTGCTCGCAAAGGGCCCGGATAAGGTCGGGTTCAAAACCGGTGTATTGCCCGGTGGGTGTCTTGACCAGAAACGGCGGATACGGCTCGGCGGCCACACCGAAACGCAGCTTGTCGTCTGCTGCGCTGGCCGGAGCTGTGAAGGAACTCAACGTCATGCCGATTGAGGCCAGTAAAACCAGATTTCGGAATATTCGTTTCATGGTCGATCCTTTTTTTCAGGAGGATGGTTGCGAACAGAACGATTCAACATCAGTACAAAAATGCCTTTCTAAGCCCCGGGTATAGGCAACGGCAGCCATCCCTGGATCGCTTGCCAGTCCGACTCGAGGGCCGCAAAAACGAGAGAGCGAGAACGTGGACAGGTCGGCGAAACTGCACTCACCGTCGACAACCAGATCGCGAATGGCGTGACCGCTCGCCGGCGAGAGCCCGAACCCGACACCGGACATCGTCGCGACGGTGACGTTATCCAGCGCCGCAGGACGATCGATAACGGGACGACCATCCGGGGTGTTTTCGATAAACCCTGCCCAACTGCGAATCACCCGTTTGTGCGCGATTTTGGGGAACAGTTCGGCCAGCCGCTTGGCGATATTGCATTGCAGGGGTGTCGACTGCGGACGTGTGCCGCGCAGATCGGCGAGCTCGACCCATTCGTGCGGGCCACCCCCATACGCCAGGTTGCCGCGCAGGGTTTGCCGGCCATACAGCCCGTTGCCATCAACACCACCCACCTCCAATAACGGCAGCGGCTCGGTCACGATCATCTCGGCTCGAGCGGTGACCAACGGAATCTCTACGCCAAGTTGGGCTTGGCCATTCACCGGTATGCGGGCCGGCGGCAAACCAGGTGATCGCAGGCGATCAAGCCTTGTGCCGTGCGCACGCCCGTCACGTGGTCGCCTTGGCGTTCAATGGCGACGACAGGCGTGTGTTCGAGAACGCGGCCGCCGAGATTTTGCAGCGCCCATGCGTAGGCCTGCAGGGTGCGGTGCGGATTGGCGTGGCCGCCGAAATGATAGTAGTAGCCCGCCAACACGTTATCGCCCGCGAAAGGCACGAGTTCCCGAACCTCCTGAGGGTCCAGGAGGTCAGCGCGCAATCCATAATACTTGGCTTCGTCCACGACTTTTTTGTCGAGTGACAACTGGTGTTCGGTGGGAAGAGGAATTGATTCCGGTGTGCTCGCCGGCATTGCTGGCCGGGACGACCCCGGAAGAGGTGCTCAAGACCGGGCGGCTGGTGGACTCGAGCATGGATCGCCTGGACTGGCGCCGCTGGGAAGAGTACTACCCGGGCTCGACCGGGGCCGATAACGCGCATCTGACGTTCGACACGCTGGAGTCCGCCATCGTCGCCGTGAAATGTGGTCAGGGCATCGCGCTCGTCGACGCCGTGCTCACACGCGATGAATTGCTCACCGGGCAACTGACCCGCGTGCATGCTGGCCGCATCATCACGGGTGGACGTTACACGCTGGTCTATCCAAAGCGGGTGAAGCGCTCAAGCGTCTTCTCCGAGTTCCTCGACTGGCTGGAACAGGAAGTGCCCGGCCACCCCCGAAACAGTGCCTAAACCGTTTCACCGTTTCCTTCTGCGCCCGCCTTAGTGCTAAATAGACGCCCAAGCTACAAGTCCAGACCCTGTCGCGTATTGCCGTGCAACGAGAAACCGATATGAACACCCATTTTGAGACAACAGCATGATCGAAGTCACCGAAGTTTCCATCGCCCAACTGCGTGCGGCGCTGGAGTCTGGCCAGACCACTGCGGTTGAGCTGGTCCAGGCCTATCTTGCCAGGATCGACGCCTACGACGGCCCCGACACGCCGACCGCGCTCAACGCCGTGGTGGTTCGCAACCCCGAGGCGTTCACGGAAGCGCAGGCGTCCGATGCCCGTAGGGCCAAGGGCGAAACGCTCGGTCCGCTGGATGGCATTCCTTACACGGCCAAGGACAGTTATCTGGTGAAGGGCCTCACGGCGGCGTCCGGAAGTCCGGCCTTCAAGAACCTGATTGCCTATCGCGATGCGTTCACCATCGAACGGCTGCGTGCCGCCGGGGCGATCTGCCTGGGCAAGACCAATATGCCGCCGATGGCCAATGGCGGCATGCAGCGCGGGGTCTATGGCCGTGCCGAGAGCCCGTACAACGCTGACTACCTGACAGCCCCTTTTGCCTCGGGTTCCTCGAACGGCGCCGGGACTGCAACTGCTGCCAGTTTCGCCGCATTCGGCCTTGCCGAAGAAACCTGGTCGAGCGGACGCGGCCCGGCCTCGAACAATGGCTTGTGCGCTTATACGCCTTCACGCGGCGTGATCTCGGTGCGCGGCAACTGGCCGCTGACGCCGACGATGGACGTGGTCGTGCCGTACGCCAGAACCATGGCGGACCTGCTCGAAGTGCTCGATGTGGTGGTGGCAAATGATCCCGACACACGGGGTGATCTGTGGCGGATGCAACCCTGGGTGCCGATTCCGAGTGTCGCTTCGGTGCGCCCTGCGTCCTATGCCGAGTTGGCCGTAAAGTCCGATGTGCTTGCTGGAAAACGCTTCGGCGTTCCGCGCATGTACATCAACGCGGACCCCGAAGCGGGCACCAGCGATGCGCCGGGCATCGGTGGCCCGACGGGGCAGAAAATCAACACCCGTCCGACCGTGATCAGCCTCTGGCAAGACGCGCGCAAGGCACTTGAAGCTGCGGGCGCCGAAGTGATCGAGGTCGAGTTCCCGCTGGTCTCCAATTGTGAAGGTGATCGTCCTGGCGCGCCGACCGTGTTCACCCGCGGCCTGGTGTCCAAGGAGTTCCTGCACCATGAGTTGTGGGACCTGTCGGCCTGGGCGTTCGATGATTTCCTGCGGGCCAACGGTGATCCGAAACTGAACCGTCTGGCCGACGTCGACGGGCCGCTGATTTTCCCCCACGACCCGGGCACCCTGCCCAATCGCGAAGACGACCTTGCCGCTGGCATGGATGAATACGTGAAGATGGCCGAGCGCGGCATCACGCCGTGGGACCGGATCGTCACGGTGCCTGACGGCTTGCGCGGACTGGAAGAGACCCGTCGAATCGACCTTGAAGACTGGATGGATCGGCTGAACCTTGATGCGGTGCTGTTCCCGACAGTGGCCGACGTCGGGCCGGCGAATGCCGATGTCGATCTGCAGTCGGCGGACATCGCGTGGAGTAACGGGGTGTGGGTCGCCAACGGCAACCTCGCCATTCGTCACCTCGGTGTTCCGACGGTCACGGTCCCGATGGGCGTCATGGCGGATATCGGCATGCCAGTCGGGCTGACATTTGCCGGGCGTGCCTATGACGATTCAGCGCTGCTGCGCTTTGCTTCGGCGTTTGAGTC
Organism: Pseudomonas sp. BGI-2; assembly: GCF_004310295.1. Taxonomy (GTDB): domain Bacteria; phylum Pseudomonadota; class Gammaproteobacteria; order Pseudomonadales; family Pseudomonadaceae; genus Aquipseudomonas. The sequence goes on from NZ_SISB01000054.1 coordinate 36,874, forward strand.
GGTTGGCTCCAAGCGATTGGTTCCGCCTCGGACCCCGCCGTTGCAGGGCTGAAAAACTGCGAGCGCCACTTCACTGATGCACGGCGCTTGCGACGTTTCCATCAGCAACTGCCCCACCACGTCCGACAGAGCGCTTTGCACATCCTTCCCACCACGCAAGGCTCGCGCATAGGCGCTCCGCTGCCGATCTGCACTGGTCCCATCCCGGAGAATCCGGCGGGCTTGAACAAACACGTTCTCCACGCCCATCTTCTGCGCGGTATCTCCAAGGATCTGTTGCGCCCTGAACAGCCATTGCCCGGCAGAGAACGGCCGGTCGTAACCTTCAATGATGAAGGCTGCATGGATGCCGGATCGTTTCGCCCGCCACCGATTTTCCTTGAGGATCCATTGCGACGCTTGCGAATAGCTCGATCCCGGACGGGGCTGATCAATGGCATGGGCAACCAGTAATCGAAACAATGAGGCAATGCACAATACGTCATCCAGTCGTGGACAGGCGTCCGTCATCCGCATCTCCAACGTCGGGTACTTCGCGGCCGGGCGTAAACCCCACCAGCAATCGCCCGCCTGCTTGATCGTGCCGGTGCGGATCAGCAAGGCGACGTAGGCGTCATAGGCGTCTTGATCTTCGAAGAACTCCGGAATACCCATCCGCGGCCACTCATCACACGCCGTCTGCCGATAGCTCATAAAGCCGCTGTCGGCGCCGTCCCAAAAGGGTGACGAAGTGCTGAGTGCCAACAACAACGGCATCCACGGCAAGACTTCGTTCATCACCCGAATACGATCCAGATGCCCTGGCACTTCAACATGCACGTGCAGGCCGGACAGCAGGCTGCGCCTTGCTACGCGCTGGTAGTCTTCGAACAGTTGAAGAAAGTGAGGTTGGTCCGTGGCCTGCTGCAGACGCCAATCCGCCAACGGATGACTCCCGGCACTGAGCAGTCCCAAGCCGTACCCTTCGAGCGTTTGCCGCAACCTTGTGCGGGCAGAAAACAGGTATTCCGTTGCTTGCTCGACGCTGGTGAAGATGGGGGAAGCGACTTCGATTTGCCCCCGGAACATCTCGTGCGCGAAGCAATCGCCCAACACCACCTGGCATGCTTCGATGGACGCGTCGGGAGGCTTCTCGGACATGCGCCGGGTGTCCAGGTCCGTGATGAAGTATTCCTCTTCAATGCCAAACTTCAGGTGTCTGTCCATCGATGCTCTTCTCGGCTTGCGCACTGCAGTCTTGTGATACCCGCAAGGGCTGATGCCGCTCAGTTAAGCAATTTCTGCGCTAACGCCGTTTTGTAGCCGCTGGCGAAGCCTGCGTTCGGCTGCGCAGCAGTCGTTAATCCTGGTCGCGCGGGTATCCTGATACACCGCATAGTCTGATTTTACGACTGCTTCGCAGCCGAACGCAGGCTTCGCCAACTGCTACAAAGAATGCGTCGCGGCTGACGGTTGCTAAACGGACCTCGGCAATCGGTAGAAAAGCGGGAAGTGTGTGCCAGACCTCCCGCCTTTCACGCCGCCCTTTATGTACCCAAACCTCGGGACACATCGGCTGGCGTATCGGAGGCTGCGCGGTACTCACCTTCCGGTTTCGTCTCTACGTCCGAGTGATCGGTGGTTTTGGTCACGGTGTCGCGCACGGCTTCGAATCCTTCCCTTGCCTGCTGCTTGACCTTGTCGGCAAGGCCTGCGCTGGTTTTGCCCATGTAGCGTTGCTCGGTCGCTGTCGAAGGCAATGCCGCGCCCAACATGGCGCCTAACGCGATGCCCGCTGCGGCGACCATCAGCGGTTGTTCCTTCAACAACTGGCTGAACTGATTGCCCAGCAGCTGTGTATTGCGCACCAATCGGTCACTGACGTCATGCACGGCATGGCTGATGTTGTCGGTGGCAGCACCCAGGTTATCGCCCAGGTGTGCAGCCTTGCCTTTGACGTTCTGATAACCGTCCTTGAGCGTGTCAGCCGTTTGGTGCAAATGGTCGCGGGCACTGTCGATGCCGTCAGCCAAGCCATCGGCCCACTCTCCAACGGTGTTCTGATCCGGGCCCACGCGATAGGCTGGACGGGGTGACGGTGGGCGATTCTGGCTCATCATCAACCACAGCAATCCGACGGATGTCAGGACAGCTGGAACCGGATTATTGCGAACGCTGGTGCCCAGGTTGGTCAGGAATGTCGTGCCGTTGCTCTGCATAAGCGACAGCGCCTGATCGAACATCTGGCCAGGGGTGAACTTGCTTTCCAGCGCATCGACAATGTTGCCGATACTCGCCCGCTGGGCATCGATTTCACGCTCGATGGTTTCAGGGCTTTTTGCCGCCTCGGTGTCGAATTCACTGTTCATGAGACTTTCCTCCGCAGCGCTTCCTGGTCTTTGTTCAAAGCATCCAGTGTGCGATCAGGCTTGAAGTTGGACGGCTCGAATTGTTTTTTCCCGGACTGCAGCATGGCGAACCCGACGATCATCACCACCACGCCGACAATCAGCGCTGCCAGCCACGGCGCCATCATGGTGCTGAGGCCGTAGACCGCGGACATCAACAGAATGATGAGCCCCGCCAACAGCACAATTGCACCCCCGGCGACACCGGCAATCCCTGCTTTGAGCGTCGTGAGACTGGCTTGAAGCTCGGCTTTGGCCAACGCCAGTTCCTTGGTGAATAGCGCGGGCACTTCACGGGATAACTGGCGTAACAGCCCGACGACGGAAGCGTCATGATCAGGCGCAGACACGGGTCTTGAGCCCGGAAAATCTGGTTCTTCTCTGTTCATCACAGTGCTCCATTGAAGTTTGTCGAACCCGGTGTCGAGGTCGTCGCGAAGTTCGAAGGGTGGTCTTGCTCATTCGGTGAGGCCGGCGTAATGCCAGGGCTTGGATCGTTGCGTGATGCAACGGAGGTTTCATAGGGCCGATGTGCACCAAAACCGCCGGACGGTGGCATGGAGTGACCGGCTGCCGGGTTGTCGGCATCGGGGAATGTTGCTGCTGGGGAACTGCCGGCTTTCAGGAACCGCGACAGGCCGAAGCCCAGCGCAATGCTGCCGGCAATGAACAGCCCCGGATTGCTGCGGGCCAACTCGGCCCCGTCATGGAGCAGCTGTTCGGCGCTTTTTCCGCGCAGATTACCGGCGAGGCCACTCATGGAGTCCGCCATGTCTGCCAAGTAATCGGACATGCCGAGCGTGTCCTTGCTTTCGAGTTCGGAGACGACTGATTTCGCTCCCTTGGCCAAGGCCTCGATCTGATCGGCTGCGGTGTCGCGGTATTGGCCGAATTGTGCGTCTGCCTGTTGTCGCGCGCCCTCAAGTGCTTCTGTCACGTCCTCCTTCAAGTGTTCAAAGCCTGGCTCCGGCTCTGCGGAATTGGGCTTATCTGGCTGACTCCCGGTCGTGCTGTCTGAAGTATTCATGTCATCCCTCGCCTTCTGTCTGTAATCAAGCGTTCCGGGAGTTCGCAGTGAGTGCAGCCTCCCTCATTGCAGATGACGAAGGGGGTGATGGGGAGTTCCAACGAAATGATGAGTGATGCGTTCAGTTCGTCGGCTGGGCTGGGGGCTGCCGACTTCGAGGTGGGGGACATATCCGTTTCTGCGGTAACGGCGGCTATTGGTTCCGCCCTTACGGCGGGTCACTTGTGCGCCCAGCATGGGCGCCATCCTAGAGGTGAAAGTCCTCTCTTGAGCTGGCCACAGCGAATGAAGCGAAGCGCAACTGCATGAGGGCGACCGAGTGTGGGAAGGAAGCGTGGAACGTAAACCG
>NZ_SISB01000055.1 GCF_004310295.1 Pseudomonas sp. BGI-2
TCTGCTGACTTCTGTCGCCCATCCCGTCATCTCGCGACGCCGGTAGCACATGGCAGGCTAAACAGATCTCCCAGGGTAATTCGCGCGACCTTCCTGCTTATGCCTGTCGGATCTACGTCACAGCGTTGCGTGCAAGTATTGGGCTTTGGCAATTTTGGCTACCTTACCCCGCTGCACCGCCTAATCCGCTTCCTGTTCGTCAGGCCAGCATTTTGCCTCGGGCTTCCTTCAGATTCGCAGTCACCCGCGACACCCTTGCCTCTGGCTAACACTTCCCCTTGCCGGGTGTGTAGAGGACTTTCACCTCCAAGTCACCAGCGTGGCCACCACAGCCAACCTGGTTGCGCTTCGCGCAACGCGCCATGCCTGGCGCACCAAAAGAAAAGGGAGACCCGTCGGCCTCCCTTTGAGAACTTCGTCCGTGCTCGACGCTTATGACGTCGGCTCACCTCACGCCGTCTTCTGGACAGTGTGTAGCTCGGGGGCCCGCACATCCCCTGTGGGGGTGGCGGCCGCCGCTGGCCTGATTGGGCGAGCGGCTGTGGACTGTTTGTCCGAGCAGTGATTCTGGTGATAAGAATAGGCCGGACACGCCGACAGAGGATTGCGAAGATTGCTCAATTAAACATCACTTGCGCAATTTTTAACCATGGATAGATAATCTGCCGCAATAGTTATGACAAAGGCCTGATTGATGAGCAAACTCGACCGATACGACTTGAGCATTTTGGCGGAATTGCAGCGTGACGCGCGCATCTCCAACCAGGAGCTGGCCGAACGCATCGGCCTGTCGCCTTCGCCTTGCTCGCGCCGGGTCAAGCAACTGGAAGACGACGGTTACATCACCCGCCAGGTGGCGCTGCTGGACCGCAAGATGCTCGGTTTGAGCCTCACGGCTTACGTGCTGATCGGCATGGACCGGCATACGCCCGAGCGTTTCGAGAATTTTGAAGCCGCGATTCGCACCTTGCCGCAGGTGCTGGAATGCAGTTTGGTCACGGGGATGGATGCGGACTATCAGCTTAAAGTCGTCGTGCCGGACATGGATCACTATCAGAAATTGCTGCTGGGGCATTTGACCCGGATTGAAGGGGTGACCAGCGTTCGTTCGAGTTTTGTGTTGAATCAGGTGTTGAATAGCACTGAGTTGCCGTTGACTCATTTGCGTAGCTGAGGACGCCTTCGCGGGCAAGTCGGATCGCCGCACCGCTCGCTCCTACAGGATTGTGGTAGCTCGTGATCCACACAAATCCGTAGGAGCGAGGCTTGCCCGCGAAGGGGCCAGCACAGGCGACGAATAGCTGCGACACACCGACGCAGGTCAATCCTCTACCACTCCCCCATGCCGTATACTCCAGCGCCTTTTAGCCCCGCCCGCGCTGGAGATATTCAATGGATCCTGCAGTATTCGAAGAGTGGATGATGACTGGACTGGTCAGCATCCTGATCATTTTCATGGGTTTCATCGTCTGGGATCTGGCGAAAAAATCCAAGGCCGGACGCTTTGGCTCGTTCATCCTGTTCTCCGTACTGGGTCTGGGCGTGGCCGCGTTCGTGATCAAAAGCGTGGTAATCGGCCTGATCGAATCCGGCGCGTTATAAGCGCGCCGGCACTTCCTTCCACTGGCCCTGATCGAGCCCTTCGATCGTCCAGTCGCCAATCCTGACCCGCACCAGCCGCAACGTCGGCAAGCCGACCGCCGCCGTCATGCGCCGCACCTGACGGTTGCGCCCCTCGCGAATCACCAGTTCCAGCCAACTGGTCGGCACGCTTTTGCGAAAGCGTACCGGCGGATTGCGTGGCCACAGCTCGGGCTCATCCAGTTGCCGCGCTTCGGCCGGCAAGGTCATGCCGTCGTTGAGTTCGACGCCCTCACGCAAACGCTGCAACTGCTCAGCGCTCGGCTCGCCCTCCACTTGCACCCAATAGGTCTTCGCCAGTTTGTGTTTCGGGTCGGCGATGCGCGCCTGAAGCTGGCCATCGTTGGTCAGTAGCAGCAAACCTTCGCTGTCGCGGTCCAGCCGTCCTGCCGGGTAAATCCCGGGAATCTCGATGAAATCCTTGAGCGTCGCCCGCCCTTCGCCGTCGCTGAATTGCGTCAGCACATCGAACGGTTTGTTGAACAGAATCAGCTTCGGCTCGGCCGGCGGCGCTTTGGCGACACGACGCGGGGCTAAAGGAGCTGGCTTCGCACCTGGATGGCGGGAAGGAGGACGCGGGGGACGGGACATGGGAAAAACAACATCTAACGGTCAGGGCTGCTAATGCTAGTGCCCCGACCGCCAAATGACCAACGATTACCGGAACGGCGGCTCGTCGAAGCTGCGCAGTTTGCGCGAGTGCAGCGAGTTGAGTTCGGTGCGCAACAGGTCCACCGCCTCGATACCGATCTTCAAGTGCTGGCTGACCGCGCGTTCATAGAAAGCGTTGGCCGAACCCGGCAGCTTGATTTCGCTGTGCAGCGGTTTGTCCGACACACAGAGCAACGTGCCGTACGGCACCCGCAAGCGATAGCCTTGGGCCGCGATGGTGCCGCTTTCCATGTCCACCGCCACGGCGCGGGACAAGTTGATCAGTGGACGTTCCTGAGCCCAGCGCAACTCCCAGTTGCGGTCGTCGTAGGTCAGTACGGTGCCGGTGCGCAGGCGTTTTTTCAGCTCGTCGCCCTTCTCACCGGTGATGTTGGCCGCCGCTTGTTGCAACGCCATCTGCACTTCGGCCAGGGCCGGAATCGGAATATTTGGCGGCACGACCCGATCGAGAATCCCGTCGCGACGCATGTAAGCGTGAGCCAACACGTAGTCGCCAATGGTCTGCGACTGACGCAAGCCGCCGCAGTGGCCGATCATCAGCCAGCAATGTGGACGCAGTACCGCCAAATGGTCGGTGATGTTCTTGGCGTTGGACGGGCCGACGCCGATATTCACCAGGGTCACGCCATGGCCGTCGGTGGCGATCAGGTGATAGGCCGGCATTTGATAGCGGTGCCAAACCACACCGGCCGCAATCGCCGAGGCTTCACCGTGGTCCATGCTCTTTTCGATGATCACGTTGCCCGGCAAGACCATGCGCACGAAACGCGGATCGCTGCGCAGCTGTTCCAGGCCATGGACGATGAACTGGTCGACGTAGCGGTGGTAGTTGGTCAGCAGAATCCACGGTTGCACATGGCGCCAGTCGCTGCCGGTGTAATGCACCAGGCGGCGCAGGGAAAAATCCACCCGCGCGGCGTCGAACAAGGCCAACGGCAGCGGATCGGTGTTTTCCCAATCATACAAACCGTCGGCGATGCCATCGGTCGCGGCCGACAGGTCGGTACTCGGGAACACCCGCGCCAGCGTCGCTGCGGTGACGCCGGAGCCGGCCAGTTCATCGCCCTGCTCAACCACGTACGGATAAGGAATGTTTTGCTGGCTGATACCGACTTCCACCGTCACGGTGAAGTCGTGCATCAACGGCACCAGCTGTTCCAGCAGGTACTTACGGAACGCCGCTGGATGGGTGACGGTGACGCTGTAGGTCCCCGGCAATTGAACCTTGGCATAGGCGCGCGTGGTCTGTGGGACTTCGCCCTGGCAAAGGTAGGTCAGACGCAGTTCGGGATAACGAAACATCGCACGCTGTTCGGCGTCCGGTTCGACACGATCCTTGAGGTAACGCTTGAGCGCCTGGTTCAGCGCGGTGGTTGCACGATTGTGCAAGAGCGCAAGCCGATCCACGGCTTGCTCGGCGGTTTGAACGACAATAAAAGCTTCGGTCACGATCAGCATCCTGTGTTCTGACTTGCAGAGCTTCATCTTGCCTGCATCATCGCTTCACGGGAACAGTCGCGTGTTGGCTGCACACCAATGGCGATGCACTGAGTGGGAGCGGGCTTGCTCGCGAAAGCGGCGTTTCAGTCGACATCTCTATCGACTGACACGGCCTATTCGCGAGCAAGCCCGCTCCCACAGGGGGTCTTTGTTGTTCACAGAAGCGGGGTCGACCGGGCGACAATCGCTTCCACCTCCAGCCCACGTGGCAACGCGCCATAGACCCGACCGGCGAAACCCAGGCGGCTGGCGATGAAGGCATCGCTTACCGCCGAGTTACCGGCCTCCAGCAATAGCCTGGCCTGAAGCCCCAACGCAATATCTTCGGTGAGCTGCCGCGCGCGGTATTGGATGTCGCTGGTGTCCTTGAACGCGGCCTGCAATTGGCTGATGTGCGCGGCCAGACGTTTATCGCCGTGACCATCGCCCAATTCGCTGAACAACACATCGAGCACACCCGGCTCCTTCGACAACGCCCGCAGCACATCCAGGCATTGCACGTTGCCGGAACCTTCCCACGTTGAGTTGACCGGCGCCTCACGGTACAGGCGCGGCAAGATGCTTTCTTCGACATACCCGGCGCCGCCCATGCACTCGGCGGCTTCGTTGATCATTGCCGGCGCGCGTTTGCAGATCCAGTACTTGCCCACCGCCGTCACCAGTCGGGCGAATTTGGCTTCATGGCTGTCATCCAGATGATCCAGCGCCTTGCCCATGCGCAGGCTCAAGGCCAGGGCCGCTTCGCTTTCCAGCGCCAGATCGGCCAGCACGTTCTGCATCAACGGATGTTCGCTGAGCAGCTTGCCACCGACGCTGCGGTGAGCGCAGTGATGGCTGGCCTGGGTCAGCGCCTGACGCATCAAGGCGCTTGAACCGACCATGCAATCGAAGCGAGTCATGGCGACCATCTCAATGATGGTCGGAACGCCGCGCCCTTCTTCGCCGACCATCCACGCCAGCGCACCGCGGAACTCCACCTCGCTGGAGGCATTGGAGCAATTGCCGAGTTTGTTCTTCAGGCGCTGGATGTAGAACTGATTGCGTGTGTCGTCCGGGCGATGGCGTGGCAGCAGGAAACAGGTCAAACCCTTGTCCGTCTGCGCCAACGTCAGGAAGGCATCGCACATCGGCGCGGAACAGAACCACTTGTGACCCACCAACTCATAGGCCTGGCCCGGGCCACTGGCGCCAACCGGATACGCCTTGGTGGTGTTGGCCCGCACGTCGGTGCCGCCCTGTTTCTCGGTCATCGCCATGCCGATGGTGACACCGGCCTTGTGGGCCATGCCGACATTGCGCGGGTCGTATTCAGTAGAAAGGATTTTCGGCAACCACTGCTCGGCCAGATCCGGTTGCAGGCGCATCGCCGGGACGCTGGCGAACGTCATGGTCAGCGGGCAACCACTGCCGGCTTCGGCCTGGCTGTGCAGGTAAGTCATGGACGCGCGAGCCACATGGGCACCGAGCTGCGGATGCGCCCAGGGCAACGAGGTCAGACCGTGCTCGACCGCCGTGCGCATCAACTCGTGATACGCCGGGTGAAATTCCACCAGGTCGATGCGATGGCCGTAACGGTCATGGCTGACGAACACCGGTTTGTTCTGATTGGCCAGGAACCCTGCTTCCATCAGCGGCCCGCCGGCCAATGCGCCATAGGCGTCGATCCGCGACTCGGCCCAACCGGCACCTAAACGCCGCGACCACTCCTGCAAGGGCAGGTCGATGCGGTATAGGTTGGTGCCGTCCAGCGACGGTGGCTGGTTGGTGACTTCGTGGGTTTCGGCGAACTGATGCAGGTTCATGACGGGGCTCCTTTGATCAGCCAAGGCATTCAGTTAAGCACCGCCTCCTGACCGAACAAAGTGTCATACCTGCCTAAATGTCGGCGCTTTCGCCTTGCCCTGAACACAGTACCCGCCGATAGAGCGCCGCTTGCAAATCCTCGAATTTCACCGGTTTGCTCAGGTAATCGATCAGGGTGCCGGTCGGGCAGCGCTCCCGATCGGCGCTCACGGCAACCACGAACACCGGCAACTCGGCACAACCCGGCAAGGCGCGGATCTGGCAGCACAGGGAGGTGCCATCCAGCGTCGGCATCTGACTGTCGAGCAAGACCGCATCGAAGGTTTCACGCTGCAAGAGATCGAGCGCGGCAGCACCGCTGTCAGTGGCGCGCACCCGGAAGCCGAGCTTGAGCAACATGCCACGCATTACCAGTTGATTGATGCTGTTGTCATCCACCAGCAGCACCGTGCAGTCCTGGGGCAATCGAAGACGCGCAAACTCGCGGGACATCAAGGGCACTGCCGGCCGCTCGACCACGGGCAGTTCAAACTCGACGTCCAACTGGAAACGGCTACCGCTGCCGGGTTCGGATCGATGGGTCAGACGCCCGCCGAGCAACTCGACCAGTTGCCGGCAAATCGCCAGACCAACCCCCAGACCACCGTATTCGCGGGTCATGGAACCGTCGAGCTGGAAGAAGCGCTGATACATCGTCGCCTCCCCCAGATCGGTGAAACCGATACCGGTGTCGATCACCGCAAACGACAACGATACCCGACCGTTTTCAACCGGTTTGCCCGTCACGCGCAGGGCCAGCCCGCCGACCCGGGTGAACTTGATGGCGTTGTCCAGCAGGCATTCCAGGCATTGCGCCAGCTTGGTGCTGTCGCCGTTCAAGCGATCCGGCAGGCCCGGCGTCACTTCGACTTTGAAGTCCAGCGACTTGCTTGAAGCATTGCCCTCGAACTGCGCGCGCATCGTTTCGACCACGCCACGCAAACTGAACGTTGTCGAACTGACTTTAAGCTTGCCGGCCTGCAATTCGGTCAGGGTCAGGATGCCGTTGACCATGCGCATCATGTCCCGCGCGGAACCGGCGGCGGTTTGCTGGTATTGCTCCAGTTCCGGGTTCATCTCGACGGTCTGCATCAATTCAAGTGAACCGATCACACCGTTCATGGGCGTGCGTAATTCGTGGGTCAAGGTGGCGAGGAATTCGTCCTTGAGCTTGTTACTGTGGGCCAGTTGCTGGTTCAGCACTTCGAGCTTTTGACCGGCATCGAACAGCGTCTGCGCCTGCTGCTCGCGCATGGCGTTGATGCGATCGGCCAGGGCCAGGGACAGCAACGCCACCTCGATGGCCGATCCGATCTGACTGGAATACATCGTCAGGAACACGTTCGGCAGGTAACCCAGCACCATCATGGTGTTGACGACGCCGCCGAGCAGGAATGCCGACCAGGCGATGATGAAATACCGCGCCACCCGCAAGCCACGCAACCAGGCGCACAGGCCTGCGATGAAAATGACCACGGTGAAGACCAGCGCCAAAGCTGTCGCCAGACGCAAGGCCAGGGCGTAGCTGGCCATCAATGACAAGCCGATTACCACCGCACTGAACGCAATTAACGCCAGCAGTAAACGGTCGAGCCAGCGACTGTGGCTGGCCGTCTGCAAGAAGCTGCGGGCGAACTGGCTGCCGAACAGTCCTGCGCAACCGATGAAAAACGGCGTCGCGGCGTTGGCCCACCATGGATTGTCGGGCCAGAAATATTCCACGGCGGCGCCGTTCACCGACAGTTGATACAGGCCGAATGAAGCGATGTAGAAAATGTAATAGAGATAGCTGGTGTCGCGCACGCTGAGGTAGATGAACAGGTTGTAGACCAGCATCCCCAACAACACGCCATAGATCAGCCCCAGCACATAAAGGCGGACCGGCTGTTCTTCGAGGTAAGCGGTGCTCGACCACAAGGTGACTGGCGCCTGGACTGACCCGTCGCTTTGCAGGCGCAGGTACACCGTTTGCGCCTGGTCAGGCATGAAACTCAGATCGAACAGGTAGTTGTTCTGGCGCAGTTCGCGGCTGGCGAATGGCAACGCATCGCCAGTTTGCCGAGCCAACCGAAAGTCGCCGCCAGCATCGGGCAAGTAGAGATCGAGGTGATCGAGGGGCGGATAGGCCAGTTCCAGCAGCCAGGTCCGTTGCGCCGCCGGGTTGCTCGGACGGTAATGCAGATCGATTTTCAGCCAGAACACCGAACGCGAATAACCGGCGTTGAGGGTGGCTTTATCGTGGGGTTTGAAGTTTCCGGCCGCGGCCTGCGCACGAACATCGGCGATGGTTGCTTGACCGCCCGCGTCTTCGTACACCTGCAGTGCTCGGCCCAACGGAAGGCTCTGGGTGAACTCATCGAACTCGACGGCACTCGCCATGAGGGGCAAGCACAACAGCAACATTAGCAAATAGCGCATTTAAGCCCCAGCGTGACCTGTCCGGTTATCTCAGGAAGCCCCTCATTCCTTTTGAGTAGACGTAAAACCGGTATTACCTGTTATTGGTTTGGATCCACTCTAGCATAGCCATTGATGGCCATTGAGCACTATTAAAATTTTTCCTGTAAAGGCTCTAGCACGGGCGTTACAGCTCCATGCGCTGAGATAGAGCTGTTTGACCGGTCAGCGCGTGACAATGGCCTGAGGGTGCACGCCTTTTCTCGTTTCACGGCTTATTGGTCGACACCCGAAAAAAGATGTTTGGTGGTAAGCTCGCGCACCATGAATATCTACAGCTCTCGCCCCGTTGTCCTCTGTCTCTCCGGCCACGACCCAAGTGGTGGTGCCGGCTTGCAGGCAGATATCGAAGCCCTGCTCGCTCAGGGTTGTCATGCGGCCCCGGCCATCACCGCCCTGACCGTGCAAGACACGGTCAACGTCACTGACTTTCGCGTGCTCGACCGCGAGTGGGTGCTGGCCCAGGCCAACGCCGTGCTCAACGACTCCGAAGTCGCTGCCGTGAAACTGGGCATGCTCGGTTCCCTGGAGATGGTCAACACCGTGGTCGAACTGCTGTCGGCGCACCCGCATTTGCCGGTGGTCTGCGATCCGGTGCTGCGCGCCGGTGGCGGCGGACGACTGGGCAAGGATGAAGTCGGCTACGCCATGCGCGAACGCCTGCTGCCCCTGTCCATCATCGCCACCCCCAACCTTCCCGAAGCCCGCATCCTCGCCGAACTGCCGGAAGGCACCGCGGACGAGTGCGCCGAAAAGCTCCTGCCGTTCGTCAAACACCTGCTGATCACGGGCGGCCATGGCGACGAACACGAAATCCACAATCGCCTGTACAGCCGCGACGGCCACCGCGAAACCTTTACCTGCCAACGCCTGCCCGGCAGTTATCACGGTTCCGGTTGCACCTTGGCCAGCGCCCTCGCCGGTCGCCTGGCTCAGGGTGAACATCTCGCCAGCGCCGTGCAGACCGCGCTTAACTACACTTGGCGTACCCTGCGTGACGCAGAGCAGCTGGGCAAAGGCCAGTTCGTGCCGCGTCGCCTGCCGCTGGATTTCTGTTCGTAACTTTCTATTCGCACTGCGGTGAGGCTTGTCCGATGAAACTACGTGGCCTGTACGCCATTACCGACAGCCAGTTGCTGGCCGGTAAATTTCTCTCGTACGTGGAGGCGGCGCTGGAGGGCGGCGTCACCCTGCTGCAATACCGCGACAAGAGCAGCGACGAGGCCCGACGTTTGCGAGAAGCCGAAGCCCTGCGCGATCTGTGCGACCGCTACAAGACTCAGCTGATCATCAATGACGACGCCGAACTGGCCGCTCGCTTGAACGTTGGCGTACACCTGGGCCAGACCGATGGCCCGCTGACCCCGGCCCGCGCATTGCTCGGTCGTCAGGCGATCATTGGTTCAACCTGCCACGCGCAACTCGAACTCGCCGAACAAGCGGCCAAGGAAGGCGCGAGTTATGTCGCCTTCGGACGCTTCTTCAATTCCAATACCAAACCCGGCGCCCCGACGTGCAGTCTTGAACTGCTCGACCAGGCCCGCAGCAAACTGCACCTGCCAATCTGCGCGATTGGCGGCATCACCCTGGACAACGCCCCGCCGCTGGTGGCCCACGGGGTCGACTTGCTGGCGGTGGTTCATGGTCTGTTTGGCGCCGACAGCACGGCTGAAGTGACCCGCCGCGCCCGCGCCTTTAATGAATTACTGAAAATCTGATTTGAGAGCCCGATCATGTCTCGTTCCGAAACCCTGTTTGCCAATGCCCAGAAACACATTCCCGGTGGCGTGAACTCGCCTGTTCGCGCATTCAAAAGCGTGGGCGGCACACCGCTGTTCTTCAAACACGCGGAAGGCGCCTACGTCACCGACGAAGACGACAAGCGTTACGTTGACTACGTCGGTTCCTGGGGCCCGATGATTCTCGGCCACAGCCACCCGGACGTGCTGGACGCGGTGCGTAAACAGCTGGAACACGGTTTGTCCTACGGCGCCCCGACCGCGATGGAAACCGAGATGGCCGATCTGGTCTGCTCGATCGTACCGTCGATGGAAATGGTGCGCATGGTCAGCTCCGGCACCGAAGCGACCATGAGCGCGATCCGCCTGGCCCGTGGTTTCACCGGCCGCGACAGCATCATCAAGTTCGAAGGCTGCTACCACGGTCACTCCGACAGCCTGCTGGTCAAGGCCGGTTCCGGCGCCCTGACCCAAGGCGTGCCGAGCTCGGCCGGTGTGCCGGCGGCCTTCGCCAAACACACCCTGACCCTGCCGTTCAACGACATCGATGCCGTGGAAACCCTGCTCGCCAAAGTCGGCCCGGAAGTGGCGTGCATCATCGTCGAGCCGGTTGCTGGAAACATGAACTGCGTGCCGCCGGCGCCAGGTTTCCTCGAAGGCCTGCGGACCCTGTGCGACAAGCACGGCGTGGTGCTGATTTTCGACGAAGTGATGACCGGTTTCCGTGTCGCCCTCGGCGGCGCACAAGCGCACTTCGGCGTGACGCCGGACCTGAGCACTTTCGGCAAGATCATCGGTGGTGGCATGCCGGTCGGTTGCTTCGGCGGCAAGCGCGAAATCATGTCGCACATCGCGCCACTGGGTCCGGTCTATCAGGCTGGCACTCTGTCGGGTAACCCGCTGGCAATGGCGGCGGGCCTGACGACGTTGCGTCTGATCAGCCGTCCTGGCTTCCACGACGAACTGAGCGACTACACCAGCCGCCTGCTCGATGGTCTGCAACAGCGCGCCGATGCCGCGGGCATTCCGTTCGTGACCACTCAGGCTGGCGGTATGTTTGGTCTGTACTTCAGCGGGGCCGACGACATCGTCACCTTTGATGACGTGATGGCCAGCGACGCCGCACTGTTCGGTCGTTTCTTCCACTTGATGCTCGAAGGCGGCGTGTACCTGGCGCCGAGCGCTTTCGAAGCCGGTTTCACTTCGATTGCTCATGGCGACACCGAGCTGAAACTGACGCTGGATGCCGCCGAGCGTGCATTCGCTGCATTGAAATAACGTTGTGCCGCTGACGTTGGCGACTGCCAGCGTCAGCTTTCACCTGGATTTACACCCTTATTCCTGTGCTTCTGCTAATAATCCCCCGCAAATGGGGCGATATATTCCCCGCGCAGCAGAAAAACGAGTAAAGACTTTGTAAGGTTGGCCCTGCTTATTTCATAATGCGCGCTTATTGGATCCCCTCGATGGGTCCGCGCGCCCTTCAGAGGTAAGTCGATTCCCATGAACCGCACCGGCCGCGCCCTTGCACTGGGCTGCCTGTTGCTCCTTCAGCCCCTGCTCGCGCTCGCACAAGCAGGCGGCAACTCGTTGTTAATCCCAGCGATGGGTCGCTGCACCCTCAATACTCAGCCGCAAGACCTGACGCAAGCGCTCGCCGCCTGCCAGAAAGCGTCGGATGAAGGGGATGCGCAAGCGCAATACGAGTTGGGTGAGTTTTACTACGACGGCAAAAGCACGCCGCGCGACCTCAATAAAGCCTTGGGCTATTTCGAAAAGGCCTCGCTGCAAGGCCACGCCCAGGCGCAATTCAAACTCGGCACCATGTTCTTCCACGGCGAAGGCGTGCCGGCCAATAACGTTCAGGCGTACATCGTGCTGAAAATGGCCGCGGTCAACGGCGCTGAAGATGCGCTGGATACCGCCGACGAAGTGGCCGAGAAGATGCCTCGCGAAGATCTAGAGGTGGCGACTCAGGTGCTCGGGCAAATCTTTCGCAAATACCTGATGGAATTGCAAAGCGCCGATGGGCGTACACCGTTTTCGCCACTTCCCTGATTTCTGTGCCGATCTTTTTGGCCCCTTCGCGGGCAAGCCTCGCTCCTACAAGGGCAGCGGCAGTCCTGTAGGAGCGAGGCTTGCCCGCGAAGGGTGCGAATCGGTCTCACTTCTCAGGCATCGGCATCGGAAACGGCATGACATTGCCGACCGCGCCGCGGGCTTCGCTGATTTTCGGCGTGCCCAGGCGTTCCACTTCGTCGATGCGCACAATCGAATGCATCGGCACGAAACTGCGCACCACGCCCTCGAACTGAGCTTTCAACTTCTCTTCGCTCGGGTCGACGACCACTTGCGTGCGCTCGCCAAAGACGAACTCTTCCACTTCCAGGAAGCCCCACAGATCACTTTGATAGATCTGCTTGGCATACATTTCGTACACCTGGCCCTGGTTGAGAAAAATCACCTTGTAGATTGGGGCTTCACGTTTGGTCATGGTGGGCGGGCAACACATCGGGGATAAAAATGAGGGCGCGAACTATAGCATAGCCGCCAGACGCACAGCGGTAGGAACCTGGGGACATGTTCCCTATAATGCGCGGTTCTTTGAATCACGTGATGACTGTATCCATGGCCAAGAAGCTTTACATCGAAACCCACGGTTGCCAGATGAACGAGTACGACAGCTCGCGCATGGTCGATCTGCTGGGTGAACATCAGGCCCTGGAAGTTACCGCTCGCGCTGAAGACGCCGACGTGATCCTGCTCAATACCTGCTCCATTCGTGAACGCGCCCAGGACCGGGTGTACTCCCAACTCGGCCGCTGGCGCGAACTGAAACTGGCCAACCCCGACATGGTCATCGCCGTCGGCGGTTGCGTGGCCAGCCAGGAAGGGGCGGCCATCCGCGACCGCGCTCCGTACGTGGACGTGGTCTTCGGCCCGCAGACTCTCCACCGCTTGCCGGAAATGATTGATGCCGCGCGCGCCACCAAGCTGCCGCAAGTCGATGTCTCGTTCCCGGAAATCGAAAAATTCGACCATTTGCCCGAGCCGCGCATCGACGGCCCGAGCGCGTATGTGTCGGTCATGGAAGGCTGCAGCAAGTACTGCACGTTCTGCGTGGTGCCTTATACCCGCGGCGAGGAAGTCAGCCGGCCCTTTGATGACGTGATTGCCGAGATCATTCACCTGGCCGAAAACGGCGTGCGGGAGGTGACGCTGCTGGGCCAGAACGTTAACGGTTATCGCGGGAAGACTCACGACGGACGCCTGGCGGATCTCGCCGAGCTGATCCGCGTCGTGGCCGCTGTCGATGGCATCGACCGGATTCGCTACACCACCTCGCACCCGCTGGAATTCTCCGACAGCCTGATCCAGGCCCACGCCGATGTCCCGGAACTGGTGAAACACCTGCACTTGCCGGTGCAATCGGGTTCGGACCGCATCCTCTCGGCGATGAAGCGCAACCACACCGCGCTGGAATACAAATCCAAACTGCGCAAACTGCGCGCCGCCGTGCCGGGGATCTGCATCAGCTCGGACTTCATCGTCGGCTTCCCGGGCGAGACCGAAAAAGACTTCGAACAGACCATGAAGCTGATCGAAGACGTCGGTTTCGACTTCTCCTACTCGTTCGTCTATAGCCAACGCCCGGGCACCCCGGCTGCGGACCTGGCCGACGACACGCCCGAAGAACTGAAAAAAGAACGCCTGAACGCGCTGCAACATCGCCTGAACCAGCAAGGCTTCGAGATTAGCCGACAAATGGTCGGTTCGATCCAGCGGATCCTGGTGACCGATTACTCGAAAAAAGACCCTGGTGAGCTGCAAGGCCGGACCGAGAATAATCGTATCGTCAACTTCCGCTGCGACACTCCGACGTTGATTGGCCAGTTCGCCGACGTGCACATCGACGCCGCCCAGCCGCATTCGCTGCGGGGCTCGCTGGTCCAGTAACTGCCCTGAACCTGTAGGAGCGATGCTTGCTCGCGAAGACGGACTGACATTCACCGCATGAGTCGTCTGACATACCGCCTTCGCGAGCAAGCTTCGCTCCTACAGGGATCGTGTTTGGCCTTGGGTTATTTAAGAGCTTTCGCACCCAGCCCACTGGCGTTATCCTTGATTTCATCTTAATTGCCCCAGGGCGGCTAAATACGACCTTGAACGCACCCATAGAACCACATCGTTTTATCCTTGAGCCCTTTGAGGCCCGTCGCTTCGCCAATCTGTGCGGGATGTTCGACGAGCACCTGCGCCTGATCGAGCAACGCCTGACCATCGAGATCCGCAACCGCGGAAACCAGTTCGAGCTGATCGGCGACCCCAAACACACCACCTCCGCGGAAAACCTCCTGCGCCGTCTGTACCGGGAAACCAAGGGTACCGAGCTGTCGCCGGACATGGTTCACCTGTTCCTGCAGGAATCGGCCGTCGAAGAGCTGGACAATGTCTCCCCCGCCGAACCCTCCGTCGCCCTGCGCACCAAAAAAGGCATGATTCGTCCTCGCGGCTTGAATCAGCTGCGCTACGTGAAGGAAATACTCGGTAACGACATCAATTTTGGCATCGGCCCGGCCGGTACCGGCAAGACCTATCTGGCCGTTGCCTGCGCGGTAGACGCGCTGGAACGCGAGCAGATTCGTCGCATCCTGCTGGTGCGTCCGGCGGTTGAAGCGGGCGAAAAGCTCGGCTTCCTGCCCGGCGACCTGTCGCAGAAGATCGACCCGTACCTGCGCCCGCTCTACGACGCACTCTACGAAATGCTCGGCTTCGAACACGTTGCCAAACTGATCGAGCGTCAGGTGATCGAAGTGGCGCCACTGGCCTACATGCGCGGTCGCACGCTGAACAACAGCTTCATCATCCTCGACGAAAGCCAGAACACCACCGTCGAACAGATGAAGATGTTCCTGACCCGGATCGGCTTCGGCTCCACGGCCGTCATCACCGGGGACATCACCCAGGTCGACCTGCCGAAAGGCACCAAGTCCGGGCTGCACCATGTGATTGAAGTGCTCAAGGACGTACCGGGTATCAGCTTCACCCATTTCGAGTCCAAGGACGTTGTGCGCCATCCACTGGTGCAACGCATTGTCGAAGCCTACGAGCGCTTCGAGAATCGCGTGGCAGACGAAACGCCAAAGGACAGTCGCCGCGATGCTTGAGCTTGATCTGCAACTGGCTACCCAAGCGCCTGCCCCCAGCGAAGCCGAATTCCGCCAATGGTGTGAACTGGCCCTGCGCCAGCGCACCGCCGACTCTGAAATGACCATCCGCTTGGTCGATGAAGAAGAGGCCCGCGAACTGAACCACACCTGGCGGCAGAAGGATTACGCCACCAACGTCCTGTCGTTTCCTGCCGATGTGCCTGACGAGTTTCTCGACATCCCGCTGCTGGGCGATCTGGTGATCTGCGTGGCAGTGGTCGAGCGCGAAGCCGCCGAGCAAGGCAAGGAACTAAAGACCCATTGGGCGCATCTGGTGATTCACGGCTGCTTGCATCTGCTGGGTTACGACCATATAGATGACGACGAAGCCGAAGAAATGGAAGCACTGGAGCGAACGTTGCTTGCCGAGTTGGGCTATCCCGACCCTTATGCGGACGACGAAACAGACACAACCCCTATCGTTACAACAAAGGATTCAGAGTAATCGCTATGAGCGAAGATCGATCGAGCAACGGGCAAAAGTCTTGGCTGGGTAAGCTCACCCAGGCTTTTGCCCACGAGCCGAAGAACCGCCAGGAGCTGCTGGAGCTGCTGCGCGATGCACATCAGAACAAGTTGCTGGACAGCGAAGCGCTGGCCATCGTCGAAGGCGCCATCCAGGTTGCAGACCTGCAAGTACGGGACATCATGGTCCCGCGCTCGCAGATGATCAGCATCAAGGCTACCCAGACACCCCGTGAGTTCCTGCCGGCCGTGGTCGACTCGGCCCACTCCCGCTACCCGGTGATCGGCGAAAGCCATGATGACGTGATGGGCGTGTTGTTGGCCAAGGACTTGCTGCCGTTGATCCTCAAGGAAAACGGCGACAGCTTCAATATCAAGGATCTGCTGCGCCCGGCCACCTTCGTGCCCGAGTCCAAGCGCCTGAATGTGCTGCTGCGTGAATTCCGCGCCAACCACAACCACATGGCCATTGTTATTGACGAATACGGCGGCGTGGCAGGCCTGGTGACCATCGAAGACGTGCTGGAACAAATCGTCGGCGACATTGAAGACGAGCACGACGTCGAAGAAGACAGCTACATCAAGCCTCTTCCAAGCGGCGACTTCCTGATCAAGGCCCTGACGCCGATCGAGAACTTCAACGAGTTCTTCGACAGCGAATTCTCCAACGACGAATTCGACACCGTTGGCGGCCTGGTGATGAGCGCGTTCGGGCACCTGCCAAAACGCAATGAAATCACTGAAATCGGCGCCTATCGCTTCCGCATCCTCAATGCCGATAGCCGTCGTATTCACTTGCTGCGTCTGTCACCCATTGCCCGATAAATCCAAGGATTGAAATGCGTCGTCTGACCCGCCCCGGCTGGCCCGGTAACCTGCTGGCCGTGGCGGCCGGTGCACTCACCACCCTGGCCCTGGCGCCATTCGATATCTGGCCGCTGGCATTGCTGGCGGTCGGTTTCTTTTACGCCGGGTTGCGCGAACTGAGCCCCCGCCAGGCCTTGGGCCGTGGCTGGTGTTTCGGTTTCGGCCTGTTTGCCGCAGGCACCAGCTGGATCTACTACAGCATCCACAACTTCGGCGGCGCTTCGGTGCTGCTGGCCGGTTTCCTGATGCTGATCTTCACGGCGGCGATTGCCTGGTTCTTCGCCCTGCCCGCCTGGATCTGGGCGCGGTGGCTGCGTCGTAACGAAGCACCGTTGGCGGATGCCTTGGCGTTTGCAGCGCTGTGGGTCGGCCAGGAAGCCTTTCGTGGCTGGTTTCTCACCGGTTTCCCGTGGCTCTACTCCGGTTACAGTCAGCTCGACGGCCCGTTGGCCGGGCTCGCACCGGTCGGCGGGATGTGGCTGATTTCCTTCACCCTGGCCCTGACGGCTGCGCTGATCTACAACGCAATGCGTCTGGTGCGCACAGGCCGTAAAGGTTTCATCGCCGCAGGCGTGTTGCTGCTGGTCGGACCTTGGGTGGCCGGCATGGCATTGAAAGAGCACGCCTGGACCAGCCCGGCGGGCCCGGCACTGAGCGTCGCCGCCATTCAGGGCAATATCGAACAAAGCATGAAGTGGGACCCGGCGCAGCTCAACGCGCAGCTGGCGCTGTACCGCGACATGAGCTTCAGTTCCAAACGCGTCGATCTGCTGATTTGGCCGGAAACGGCCGTCCCGGTGCTCAAGGAGTCCGCCGAGGGCTACCTGAACATGATGGGAAATTTCGCCGCAGAGCGTAAGTCTGCGCTGATTACCGGCGTACCGATCCGCCAGGAAGTCCGCCACGAGAAACGCTTCTTCAACGGCATTACCGTCATCGGTGAAGGCGACGGCACTTATCTCAAGCAGAAGCTGGTGCCGTTTGGCGAATACGTTCCGTTGCAGGATGTGTTGCGCGGGCTGATCGCGTTCTTCGACCTGCCGATGTCCGACTTTGCCCGCGGCCCGGCTGACCAGGCCATGCTGCAAGCCCAGGGCTATCAGATTGCGCCGTTCATCTGTTATGAAGTGGTCTACCCGGAATTCGCCGCCAGCCTGGCGGCTCGCAGTGATCTGCTGCTGACCATCAGCAACGACACCTGGTTCGGCACCTCCATCGGCCCGCTGCAACATTTGCA
Source organism: Pseudomonas sp. BGI-2 (assembly GCF_004310295.1). Taxonomy (GTDB): domain Bacteria; phylum Pseudomonadota; class Gammaproteobacteria; order Pseudomonadales; family Pseudomonadaceae; genus Aquipseudomonas. The sequence continues at coordinate 17,631 of NZ_SISB01000055.1, forward strand.
GATGGCGCAGATGCGCGCGCTTGAGGCGGGCCGCTGGATGATCCGCGCCACCAACAACGGCGTGACCGGCCTGATCAACCCGTTCGGTCAGATCACGGTGCAGATTCCGCAGTTCGAACGCGGCATCCTGTACGGCGAAGTCGTGCCAATGCACAACCTGACGCCTTACCTGCAATGGCGCTCGTGGCCGCTGGTCATCGTTTGCGTGTTGTTGTTTGGCTGGGCGCTGGTGGCGAGCCGGATGGCCAAAACCCTCTGAGACTGGAGGGCTTTTGTGGCGATGCGGCGTTCCGACAAGCCCCCTCGCCACAGGTCACCCATCACTTCTGTCGGTAAAACATCGAGTAACCGATCTGCCCCACCGCCTCATTCACCAACTGCCCGCTCTGCCAGATCGACTTGAATTCCGGCATCCAGCCGCCCAGCGGTCGGGCATTGTCTACGCCTAGAAATCCCACCGGCGCCGGCACCACTTCAAATCCCGCCTGCTGGAAACTCCAGACCGATCGCGGCATGTGCCAGGCCTGAGTGACCACCACTACCCGCTTGATTCCCTGCGGCAACAACACTTCAGCGCTGAACTGCGCGTTCTCCCAGGTCGTGCGGCTGCGCCCTTCCTGCCAACGCACGGTCACGCCGAAATCATCGAGCAACGAATCCGCCATCAACTTCGCTTCAGTGGGCGGCGTGCCGTAATGCAGGCCGCCGCTGGTAAGAATGGGCAACCCGGAAGCCTTGGCCAGGCGTGCTGCATAACGTTCACGCTCCAGACCAATACCCGTCGGCTGATCAGCCCCCCAGGCAATATCGCCCCGCTCACGCCCGGAACCCAGCAGCACAATCGCATCCGCGCGCTGACCCAGACCGGCCCATTCCTCGCGCGCCAGTGGCGGCTCACTTTCCAGGGCCTTGGCGCCCCACTGCACGACTACCGGCAAACTCATCAAAAAGAAGCCGCCGAAACCCAAGGCAAAGCACACGCCCGCAAGCCTCGGCCTTGAGCGGCGCAACCACCACGCAAGAACCAGCAACAGCAAAAGAATGCCGGGCGGCAACAGAAGTTGTTTCACGAAATAACGAAAAGGCATCGAGCATCTCCATAAGATGCCCGAAGCCTAAGTGGGTTGACGCAATGCGACAACAAATGCGGAAGGATTATGCTTTGAATAAACCATGGGTCATGGCTTGCAGCCGTTACTTGAATTGCAGAGACCGGACCTTTTCCGAGTCCCTGCCAGGTGCCTTGTCCTTGAGCCAGATGACCTTGGCCGAACGTGGTGCGTCGAGTTGCTTCACTGCTGCGGACAAGCATCCGTGCGTCTCACGTTCACTGCGATCCAGATAGGCTTTGACCAGTTCAAACTCTGCGGGGCTCAACCCACGCAGTTCCAGCTCCAAGGGACGCTCATCGCGTAGCCGGTCAGCGGTTTTTGCAGCGTCCAGAGCCATCCCCAGACGATCGATCAGTCTTTCGTACAGCACCGGTTTCGTGACTTTTTGCTGTGACTCAACCATCCCTCACCTCATTGAAGATAAGAATCGCTCCCCATTTAGAGCTTAGCTTCCATGGACAAACCGGCTGAGTGCCGCGACCAACGGCCCTCGGGGTGCAATCAGGGTTTCCCTCGGTAGAGCGCGGTCATGTATGCTACGGCGCTTCCTGTAACTCCACTTCCAGCTCGTCTGGGCACCGAAACGCCAATTTGGCGTCGTCACCGCCCAGCGTTGCATTGAAGAGGATTAGGCCACCCCTATTCAGTTCAAAAGTAGCCATGCACGAACAATATCAGCCCCGTGAAATCGAAGCCGCCGCCCAGTCGTTCTGGGATGAGCAAAAGTCCTTTGAAGTCAGTGAACAGCCAGGCAAGGAGACTTTCTACTGCCTGTCGATGTTCCCTTACCCCAGCGGCAAGCTACACATGGGGCACGTGCGCAACTACACCATCGGCGACGTGATCTCCCGCTACCAGCGCATGCAAGGCAAAAACGTCCTGCAACCCATGGGTTGGGACGCCTTCGGCATGCCGGCGGAAAACGCCGCGATGAAGAACAACGTAGCGCCCGCCAAGTGGACCTACGAAAACATCGCCTACATGAAAACCCAGCTACGCAGCCTGGGCCTGGCGGTGGACTGGTCCCGCGAAGTCACCACCTGCAAGCCTGATTACTACCGCTGGGAACAATGGCTGTTCACTCGCCTGTTCGAAAAAGGCGTGATTTACAAAAAAAGCGGCACCGTGAACTGGGACCCGGTCGACCAGACCGTCCTGGCCAACGAACAGGTGATCGACGGTCGCGGCTGGCGTTCCGGCGCGCTGATCGAAAAGCGCGAAATCCCGATGTACTACTTCAAGATCACCGCCTACGCGGATGAGCTGCTGGAGAGCCTCGACGAACTGACTGGCTGGCCTGAACAGGTCAAGACCATGCAGCGCAACTGGATCGGCAAGTCCCGTGGCATGGAAGTGCAGTTCCCGTACAACGTCGATTCCATTGGCGAAACCGGCGCGCTGAAGGTTTTCACCACCCGTCCGGACACCCTGATGGGCGCAACTTACGTTGCCGTGGCCGCCGAACATCATTTGGCCACCCTGGCCGCGCAGAACAACCCTGAGCTGCAAGCGTTCATCGCTGAATGCAAGGGCGGCAGCGTTGCCGAAGCCGACGTCGCCACGCAAGAGAAGAAAGGCCTGCCGACCGGCCTGTTCGTCGAGCACCCGCTGACCGGCGAAAAACTGCCGGTGTGGGTCGCCAACTACGTGCTGATGCACTACGGCGATGGCGCGGTCATGGCTGTGCCGGCTCACGACGAACGTGATTTCGAGTTCGCCCACAAGTACGACCTGCCGATCAAATCGGTGGTGCGCACCAGCTCCGGCGAGACCAACCCGGCCCCGTGGCAAGACGCCTATGGCGAGCACGGCACGCTGATCAACTCCGATGAATTCGACGGTCTGGACTTCGAAGGTGCCTTCGACGCCATCGAAGTTGCGCTGATCAAGAAAAACCTCGGTGCCTCGCGTACCCAGTTCCGCCTGCGCGACTGGGGCATCAGCCGTCAGCGCTACTGGGGCTGCCCGATCCCGATCATTCACTGCACCACCTGCGGTGATGTGCCGGTCCCGGAAGATCAATTACCTGTGGTACTGCCGGAAGACGTGGTGCCGGATGGCGCCGGTTCGCCCCTGGCGCGCATGCCCGAGTTCTACGAGTGCGCTTGCCCGAAATGCGGCCAGCCTGCCAAGCGTGAAACCGACACCATGGACACCTTCGTCGAGTCGTCGTGGTACTACGCCCGTTACGCCTCGCCGCACTATGAAGGCGGCCTGGTGGAAAAATCCGCGGCTGACCATTGGTTGCCAGTGGATCAGTACATCGGCGGTATCGAACACGCCATTCTTCACCTGCTCTACGCGCGTTTCTTCCACAAGCTGATGCGTGACGAAGGCCTGGTGAGCTCCAACGAGCCGTTCAAGAACCTGCTGACCCAAGGCATGGTGATCGCCGAGACTTACTATCGTCGCGAAGCCAATGGTGCTTACACCTGGTTCAACCCGGCCGACGTCGAACTCGAACGCGACAGCAAGGCCAAGGTTATCAGCGCCAAGTTGATCGCAGACGGCCTGCCGGTGGAAATCGGCGGCACCGAGAAGATGGCCAAGTCGAAGAACAACGGCGTCGACCCACAGTCGATGATTGACCAGTTCGGCGCAGACACCTGCCGCCTGTTCATGATGTTCGCCTCGCCACCTGACATGAGCGCGGAATGGTCCGACTCCGGAGTCGAAGGTTCGCACCGCTTCCTCAAGCGCGTCTGGCGCCTTGCTCAAGCGCACGTCACTCAGGGCCTGCCGGGCAAACTGGACGTCGCTAGCCTGAACGACGAACAGAAAGCCATTCGCCGTTCTATCCACTTGGCTATCAAGCAGGCCAGCCACGATGTCGGCCAGAACCACAAATTCAACACCGCCATCGCTCAGGTGATGACGCTGATGAACGTGCTGGAAAAAGCCGCGCAAGGCACCGAACAGGATCGCGCACTGGTTCACGACGGCCTGGAAGCCGTGACGTTGCTGCTGGCTCCGATCACCCCGCACATCAGCCACGAGCTGTGGAATCAATTGGGTCACGCTGGCCCAGTGATCGACGCCAGCTGGCCGGTGGTGGACGAAACCGCGCTGGTGCAGGACAGCCTGACGCTGGTCATCCAGGTCAACGGCAAGCTGCGCGGTCAGATCGAAATGCCGGCCACCGCGACTCGCGAAGAAGTCGAAGCTGCTGCCCGTATCAACGAGAACGTGCTGCGCTTCGTCGACGGCCTGACTATTCGTAAAGTGATTGTAGTGCCCGGGAAACTGGTCAATATCGTCGCCAGCTAATTGGATCAGGCGCCAGGCAAGCCTGGCGCCGAGTTAAACCTTTCGGGCCGCACGATCGGCCCACATGGTTTCAAGGGGAGCAACAAGATGATCAAACGCAATCTGCTGGTGATGGGCCTCGCAGTCCTGTTGAGCGCCTGCGGTTTCCAGCTGCGCGGCACCGGCACCAATGAAATGGCGATCAAGGAACTCGACTTGAGCGCCCGCAACGCTTACGGCGAAACCGTGACGCAATTGCGTCAGGTACTGCAAAGCAGCGGCGTCAAGGTTTACACCGGAGCGCCGTACAAACTGGTGCTGACCGACGAGCAGGAAAGCCAGCGCATCCTCAGCTACGCCGGTGCTGGCCGTACTGGCGAATATCAGGTGAGCACCGTGCTGAGCTACGACATCCGTGGCGCACAAAACCTGCCGCTGCTCAGCGACAAGCTCGAAGTGCAGAAAATCTTCATCCACGACGGCAACAACCTGGTGGGTTCCGACCAGGAAGCCAATACGGCGCGCGTAGAAACCCGTCGCGAGTTGGTTCAACGCATGATGCTGCGCCTGTCACAGCTCAGCCCGACTCAGTTGGAGCAGCTGCAACAGACCGCCGATGCCAAGGCAAAAGCCGAAGCCCAGGCACTGGAAGCTGCGCAGAAGGCTGAAGCGGAAACCCCGCGTCAGTCGCCCATCGAAATCCCGCAGCAATAAGACTTACGGGGCGCCCAGGCGCCCCGTTCGCCCTCTCTTATGAAACTCGCGCCCGCCCAACTCGGTAAACACCTGCAAGGTGCCCTCGCGCCGGTCTACATCATCAGTGGCGATGACCCACTGCTGTGTCAGGAAGCCGCCGACGCCATTCGTGCCGCCGCTCGCCAACAGGGCTTCGACGAACGCCAGGTCTTCGCCGCCGACGCCAGTTTCGACTGGGGTACGTTGCTGCAAGCCGGCGCCAGCATGTCGTTGTTCGCCGAAAAGCGCCTGCTGGAACTGCGCTTGCCGTCCGGCAAACCGGGTGACAAAGGTGCCGCCGCGTTCATCGAGTACTGCTCGCGCCCGGCCGAAGACACGGTGCTGCTGATCAGCCTGCCCAAGCTGGATGGCAGTGCGCAGAAAACCAAGTGGGGCAAGGCGCTGGTCGAAGGACAGCAGACGCAGTTCGTGCAGATCTGGCCGGTGGATGCCAACCAGTTGCCGAGCTGGATTCGTCAACGGTTGTCCCAGGCCGGGCTTTCTGCCAGCCAGGATGCCGTGGAGCTGATTGCCGCTCGGGTCGAAGGCAACCTGCTGGCCGCCGCCCAGGAAATCGAAAAACTCAAGCTGATGGCCGAAGGTGGCCAGATCACCGTTGAAACCGTGCAAGCGGCGGTGGCCGACAGCGCGCGCTTCGATGTCTTTGGCCTGACCGATGCGATTCTCAACGGCGAAGCCGCCCATGCCCTGCGTATCCTCGAAGGGCTACGCGGTGAAGGCGTTGAACCACCCGTTATTCTCTGGGCGCTGGCCCGGGAGCTGCGTCTGCTGGCCAACCTTTCGCTGCAGTACAGCCAGGGTGTGCCACTGGACAAAGCCTTCAGCCAAGCCCGACCGCCGGTCTGGGACAAGCGCAAACCGCTGATGAGCAAAGCACTGCAACGCTACCCGGCGCAACGCTGGGCGCAGTTATTGCTGGAAGCCCAGCGCATCGACGCCCAGATCAAGGGCCAGGCCGCCGGGTCGCCGTGGATGAGTTTGAGTCGGTTGTCGTTGTTGATGGCCGGTCAAAGATTGTCGCTACCCGCCGAATAAGGTTTTCGACTGCATAACGACCATTCGCGGGCAAGCCTCGCTCCTACGGGCCTGAGTCGACCCGCAAATTTGTGTACGACTCCAACCTGGAGCGAGGCTTGCCCGCGAAGGCGTCCGAAAGGTCCTACGCAATGCGGGGACTAGACAGAACTCGAACTTCAGCAGATTATTTCCCCCGCAAAAACCACTCAATCGAGAGATCTGATCATGAGCAAAAAGCCATCCAGGCATGGCCCCAACAAGGCCAAATCCATCATCGCCCAGCCACTGTTCCGCAGCCGTCAGGAACGAGCCGGCAAGGGCAAAGGCAGCTACCGCCGCGAAGCCTTCCAGTCTAATAGCTGGGAGGCTTCTTACTTTCTGGCGGCCTGAAAGGCAAGCGCCCGCTCAACATGTTAAGGTCTGCACCTGATTCGTATTCCCTGGACCTGTGCATGCCCCTTAGTCTTTCCCGTCGTTGGCCCCTGCGCCAACTGATCGCTGCCTCCAGCCTCATTTTGCTTGTCGCCTGCGCGGAAAAACCGACCGCCGCCGACGCCCAGCCGCTTCAGAGCCTCCCCATCGCGACAGCCCCTGCGGTCATTCCGCCCGTGGTGCCGACCGGTGAAAACCTCGACATCCAGCCTACCCAGACCTTCGCCGAATGGCAGGCGGGTTTCCGTAAAGATGCGCTGGCCGCCGGCATCCGCGCCGATCTGTTCGACCGCGCCTTCGCCAATATCAGCCTGGACAACAGCGTGATCCGCGCCGATCGAAGCCAGCCCGAATTCTCCCGCCCGGTGTGGGAATACCTCGATGGTGCCCTGTCGCCACTGCGGGTACGCAAAGGTCAGGCGCTGGTCAGCGAATACGCCGACATTCTGCAAAGCATCGAACAGCGCTACGGCGTCGATCGCCAGGCATTGGTGTCGGTGTGGGGCATGGAGAGTAACTTCGGTCAGTTCCAGGGCAACAAGTCCGTGATCAACTCCCTGGCGACCCTGGCCTACGAAGGCCGGCGTCCGGGCTTTGCTCATGCGCAACTGATCGCCGCCCTGCAAATCCTGCAACAAGGCGACATCGAGCCTGAGAAAATGCTCGGTTCCTGGGCTGGCGCCATGGGCCAGACTCAATTCATCCCGACCACCTATAACACCCACGCCGTGGACTTCGATGGCGATGGCCGCCGCGACATCTGGAATAGCCCGGCTGATGCCCTGGCCTCGACTGCGCATTACCTGCAAAGCTCCGGCTGGCAGAGAGGCCAGCCATGGGGCTTTGAAGTGCAGTTACCGGGTAGCTTCAATTACGCTCTGGCCGACGGCACGATTCGCAAAAGCGTCGCCGAATGGCAACAGTCAGGTGTCTCGCTGCCCAACGGCGCCCAGGTTCCGGCGGGCTCCGAACACCTGTCCGCCGCCCTGCTGTTGCCGGCCGGCTATCGTGGCCCGGCGTTCCTGGTACTCGACAACTTCCGCGCGATCCTCAAGTACAACAACTCGTCGTCTTACGCCTTGGCGGTGAGCCTGTTGTCCGAGCGCTTCAACGGGGCAGGCCTGATCAGCGGTACCTGGCCAAAAGATGATTTGCCGTTGAGCCGTACCGAGCGGATCGAACTGCAAAGCCTGCTGAGCGCGCAGAATTACGATGCGGGCAATGCTGACGGCATCATTGGCGCTAATACTCGCAAGGCGATCCGCAGTGCGCAGCAGTCGTTTGGCTGGCCGGCGGATGGGTATCCGACGCACAAGCTGCTTGAAGGCTTGCGTAACCGTTAAAAGCTTCGCGGGCAAGCCTCGCTCCTACAGGATCACACCATTCTGTAGGAGCGAGCGGTGCGGCGATCCGACTTGCCCGCGAAGACTGACTACTAGGCGCTATCGAAACTACCGCTTGACCACCACATCCTGCTCCAACACCAATTCCTTCTTCCCCGCATCCAATCGAACCAACGCGCCCATCGGCAACGTCAGGTTCGGATCGCAATGCCCGCTGCGCCACCCGGCCAGCACCGGTATCCGCAACGGCTCGAAGGTCTGCTTGAGCAAACGCTCCAGCCCAGACACATCAACCCCCGCCACATCCCCCACCAGCACCCCGCGCAACTTGCCCAGCGTGCCGGCCAGACGCAGATGGGTCAGCAACCGATCAATGCGATACAACGGCTCGTTGATATCCTCGATCAGCAGAATCACGCCCTCGGCGTCCAACTCGTAAGGCGTGCCCATGGTCGCGGCAATCATCGACAGATTGCCCCCCAGCAAACGCCCGTGAGCGATGCCAGGCTCGATTGTGGTCAACGGCCACGCCACCGGGTGCGAAATCACACTGCCCGCCTTCACCTGCCCTCTGAGCATGTTGAAAAACGAAGACTCGGTCGGTTTTTGCTTCTCGCCCAGCAAATCGGCATTGAGCAGCGGACCATGAAAGGTCACAAAACCGGCATAACGGCTGATCGCCACGTGCAGCGCCGTGATGTCGCTGTAGCCGATGAACGGCTTGGCGTTGTTTTGCAGCAGTTCGAAATCGATGCGATCGAGCAAACGCGGCGTGCCGTAACCGCCGCGCAGACAGATGATCGCGTCGACGTCCGTGTCGGCGAACGCCGCGTGCAAGTCATTGAGCCGCACGTCGTCGCTACCGGCCAGGTAGCCATCCTGTTCGTACACCCCGGGAAATATCCGCAGCGCATAACCGCGAGCACGCATCCAGGCCACGGCTTTGTCGGTGTCCAGCCCGGCCGGACCGGCGGGCGCAATGACGCCGATCAGCCCTTGCGAGGGCAAGGCCGGAACGGGCGAGTGAGGAAACAGAGTGTGAGTCGGTCGAACGGTCATCCATGAATCTCCCTGCGTGAAAGCATCAAGCACACAGTAGTCAGGAACGGGGACAAACAGAAGAGGGTCAGTCGCCCCGCAGGTTGCAGGAAAAGACTGTAGTGGCCGTAGGCTCGGCCAACAAAAACGCCCGCAAGGCTGAAAAGCCTTGCGGGCGCTTTGTTACAAGGACGACATCAATTCAGCTTTAACCAGCTTCGCCTGCTCGTCGGCGTGGTACGAGGAACGTACCAACGGGCCGGAAGCCACGTTCTTGAAGCCCATCTTGTAACCTTCCTCGGCGAACCAGGCGAAAACGTCCGGGTGCACAAAACGCTGCACCGGCAAGTGGCTGCGGGACGGTTGCAGGTATTGGCCCAGGGTCAGCATGTCGATGTCGTGTTCGCGCATGCGCTTCATGACTTCGATGACTTCTTCGTCGGTTTCACCCAGACCCAGCATCAGGCCGGACTTGGTCGGAATGTGCGGCATCATCTGCTTGAAGCGTTGCAGCAGGGTCAGCGACCACTGGTAGTCCGAACCCGGACGCGCGGCCTTGTACAAGCGAGGCACGGTTTCCAGGTTGTGGTTGAACACATCCGGTGGCTCGGCCGCGGTGATTTCCAGCGCGACGTCCATGCGGCCACGGTAGTCCGGGACCAGGGTTTCGAGCTGCACGTTCGGCGACAGCTTGCGGATCTCGCGGATGCAGTCGGCAAAGTGCTGGGCACCGCCGTCACGCAGGTCGTCGCGGTCTACCGAGGTGATCACCACGTACTTGAGTTTCAGGTCGGCGATGGCGATGGCCAGGCTTTCCGGCTCGTTGACGTCCAGTGGCTTCGGACGACCGTGGCCCACGTCGCAGAACGGGCAGCGACGGGTGCAGATGTCGCCCATGATCATGAAGGTCGCGGTGCCGCCGGAGAAGCATTCGCCGAGGTTCGGGCAGGACGCTTCTTCGCAGACGCTGTGCAGCTTGTGTTTGCGCAGCAGGGCCTTGATGCGGTCGACTTCCGGCGAAACCGGGATACGCACGCGGATCCAGTCAGGTTTCTTGGGCAGTTCAGTCGTCGGAATGATCTTTACCGGGATGCGTGCAACCTTCTCGGCGCCGCGCAGCTTGACGCCGGCTTCAACCTTGGCACGCGGGGCCGGACGCTCGGTAACATCCAGCGTCGGGATCATGGTTTGCACTGCATCAGTAGTCATATCAGTCGATTCCGCCCGTTAGGGTCGTCTGCTCAGCATAGTCGAGGTGTTTGACGAGCTGCGCGCGCAGCCGGGCACTTACCTCGGCAAATTCAATCGATCCTGCGTGATCGCGCAACTGGGTCATCGCCAGCCCGGCGTAGCCGCAGGGATTAATCCGTCGAAACGGTTCCAGGTCCATGTCCACGTTCAGGGCCAGGCCATGAAAGGAGCAACCATGGCGGATCCGCAGACCGAGAGAAGCGATTTTCGCCCCATTGACGTAGACACCCGGAGCATCCGGCTTGGCCACGGCAGTGACGCCGTAGCTGGCCAGCAACTCAATCAGGCATTGTTCCATGCGGTTGACCAGGTCACGCACGCCAAAACCCAGCTTGCGAACGTCGAGCAACAGGTAGGCCACCAATTGACCGGGGCCGTGATAGGTCACCTGACCACCGCGATCCACCTTCACCACCGGAATATCCCCCGGCAGCAACACGTGCTCGGCCTTACCGGCCTGCCCCTGAGTGAACACCGGTGAGTGCTCGACCAGCCAGATCTCGTCAGCGGCATCGCTGCCACGTTCGTTGGTGAAGCGTTGCATGGCATGCCAGACCGGCTCGTAAGCCAGCTGGCCGAGCTCGCGAAAGCCCAGCGTGCCAGACATCACAGCACCATGTGCACGAAACCGGTAGCCCGCAACTCGCTGTTGATGTCGTACAGCTGTTCTTGACCGGTGGCGATGATGTGCAACTGGATGGTGGTGTACTTGCCGTTGGTGCTCTGGCGCTCGGCCAGGGTCTTGTGGTCAACGGTCGCGTGTTTCTCAAGGATCTCGATGATCTTGTCCTTGAAACCCACGCCGGTATCGCCGATCACCTTGATGGGGTAATCCGCGCAGGGGAATTCGATCTTTGGCGCCTTTACTTCGGTATCTGTCATGGCGTAACGGCCTCGTAAGCCGTGGCAACGGACATGGCCCCGATCCGGATTGGAACGGGGCCATGCAAGTCCACACTAATTCAGTTGAACAAGCCGTAGAAGAATAGACGGATGCTATCCCACATGCGGCGGAAGATACCACCCTCCTCGACAGCGTCCAGGGCGATCAGGTCGGCGCTGTGCACCACCTTGTCGTCCAGTTTCACTTCGACTTTACCGATCACGTCGCCCTTGGCGATTGGCGCAACCAGTTGCGGGTTCATGGTCATGCTGGCGGCGAGCTTTTTCAGCTGGCCTTTTGGCAGGGTCATGGTCAGGTCTTCAGCCAGGCCGGCCTTGACTTGATTGGTGCTGCCTTTCCAGACAGGGGCCTGAGCCAGCTCGGCGCCTTTCTGATAGAAGGTCTGGGTTTCGAAGAAGCGGAAACCGTAGGTCAGCAGCTTCTGGGTTTCAGAGGCACGTGCCACTTCGCTGTTGGTGCCGAACACCACGGCGATCAGGCGCATGCCATCACGTACAGCCGAAGACACCATGCAGTAGCCGGCTTCGTCGGTGTGGCCGGTTTTCAGACCGTCGACGGTCTTGTCACGCCACAGCAGCAGGTTGCGGTTAGGTTGCTTGATGCCGTTCCAGAAGAACTCTTTCTGCGAGTAGATCGCATAGTGAGCCGGGTCTTCGTGGATGATTGCGCGAGCCAGCACGGCCATGTCGTGAGCCGACGAGTAGTGCTCAGGGTTCGGCAGACCGGTCGGGTTCATGAAGTGGCTGTTGGTCATGCCCAGGTCGGCCACGGTTTTGTTCATCATGTCGGCGAAGGCGTCTTCGCTGCCGGCGATGTGCTCGGAGAGCGCAACACTGGCGTCGTTACCCGACTGAATGATGATGCCGTGCAGCAGGTCGCTGACCGTCACCTGCGAGCCGACCTTGATGAACATCCGCGAACCGCCGGTCCGCCAGGCGTTTTCGCTGACGGTCACCGGATCGTTTTCACCGATCTGGCCACGACGGATTTCCAGGGTCGCGATGTACGCGGTCATCAGCTTGGTCAGGCTGGCCGGAGGCAGACGCTGGTCACCGTTGTTCTCTACCAGCACGTTGCCGCTGCTGGCATCCATGAGTACGTAGGCTTTGGCGGCCAGTTGCGGTGGCGACGGCATCATCTCGACCGCGAAAGCGGCAGGCGAGAGGAGCAGCGGGACTAGCAGGCACAGGCGTTTGGCAAAGGTGGTGATGTTCATCCGTCTCTCGAAATCGCTAATGGAAACTGCCCAAGGGCAAAACTAATCAGATGACCTTCTAACGGGTCATCGCGTGTTCAGTTGCTCACTCTGTAACCCTTGCCGGGCTTTTGTTCTTCAACGAGCCAACAACCCGGTTCGCCCCCCAAAACCGCAAGCGAACCGTCAATCAAGTACTACGTATTACTCGGCAGTGACCAGGCTCGGCGAACCGAGATTGGCCAGACGCACGCTGTTCTGCACTTGCTGGATTTCACCCGGCGAACCGATCGGCCCCAGGCGCACCCGATGCAGCGTCTGTTGATTGCGCACGATCGAGCTGATGAACACCGGAGCGCTCACCATCCCGCTGAGCTTCGATCTCAGGAGTTCTGCAGCGTCCGGGTTGGCGAACGCGCCCACCTGCAGATACTGGCCAGAGGCTGGTACAGAAGCGTTTTTTTTTGCATCGAGCGGCACGGGCACAACGGCCGCGGCGTGTTGCTGCGGCGGTGGTGTCCATTGCTCGACCGTACCGGCCGAAGCGGTAATCACCGGGGCGCTATTCTGCGCGACTTGCGGCTCGTTGAGCATCAATGGCGCCGGACGGCCCTTTTGTGCCCACCACTGCTGCGGATCTATACCTTCGACCTTGACCCGCGCGGTACCGGTTTCGGCGTAACCGAGTTTTTTCGCGGCGGCATAGGACAAGTCGATGATGCGGTCCGAGTAGAACGGCCCGCGATCGTTGACCCGCAGGATCACGCTCTTGTTGTTGTCCAGGTTGGTCACCCGAACGTAACTTGGCAGTGGCAAAGTCTTGTGGGCGGCACTCATGCCGTACAGGTCATACACCTCGCCATTGGCGGTGTTCTGCCCGTGGAATTTGGTGCCGTACCAGGACGCCGTGCCCGAAGCGACATAAGTCTTGGATTCTTGCAGCGGGAAGTAAGTCTTGCCCAGCACGGTGTACGGGTTGGCTTTATAAGGACCGGAGTGCAGGGTCGGCGTGGCATCCGGGATGCGCGATACATCGACGTCCCACCAAGGCGCGCCATCTTTGTGCGCGCGATTGATGTCCAGGCCTGGCGTTGCGCGCACGGCGGGGGAAGACTTTTGGGTCGGCGGACGGCTGGTCGAACAACTGGCGAGCAGCACCGCCAACGCGGCGAATGCCATCAGCCTCAGGGGTTTATTCATAGGCAATGCCCGCATTACTTGACGCCCCGTGCTTGGACCAGCTGTTCAGACAGTTGATGTACGGCCATGGCGTACATCACGCTGCGGTTATAACGCGTGATTGCGTAAAAATTCTTCAGGCCCATCCAGTATTCAGGGCCATTGTCACCTTCCAGGCGGAAAGCCGTGACCGGCATGTCATCGCGCAGCGCATCATGACTCGACCAGCCCAAGGCTCGCAACTCCCCGACCGTTTTAGTCGGCTCGATGCCCGTCGTCAAACCTTCGTCTACCTGCGCGCCACGCACATCGGCGCGGCTGACCACCGGTTCGCCGGCGACCCAGCCATGACGCTTGAAATAACTGGCGACACTGCCAATGGCATCAATCGGGTTGGTCCAGATATTAATGTGGCCGTCACCGTCGAAGTCCACCGCATAGGCGCGAAAACTGCTCGGCATGAACTGCGGCAAGCCCATTGCGCCGGCGTAAGAGCCTTTGAGGGTCAACGGATCGACCTGCTCTTCACGAGCCAGCAACAGGAACTCACGCAATTCCTTGCGGAAGAATTCGGCACGGGGAGGATAGTCGAAACCCAGGGTCGACAAGGCGTCGATCACCCGGAAATTCCCGGTATTGCGGCCGAAAAAGGTTTCAACGCCGATGATCGAGACGATCACCTGCGCCGGAACTCCATATTCCTGCTCGGCACGGGCCAGAACTGCTTCGTGCTGACGCCAGAAGTCCACACCACGGGCGATGCGCGCGTCGGTGATGAACATCGGGCGATATTCGCTCCACTGCTTGACCCGTTCGGCGGGTTTCGAGATCGCGTCCAGAATCGACTGTTTGCGCTCGGCCTCGCGGAACACGCCCATCAGCTGTTCACCGGCAAAACCGTAGTCGCGGGTCATTTCACCGACGAATTCGGCCACCTGCGGTGAGCCTTCGTAATCGCCGGCCAACGCGTCCTGCGCTGTGCCTAGGATGCTTACCAGGCCGACCCATGGCGCGTATCGAGTCGCCCAGCCACGCATTACTTGCATTGACATCTTCACCTTATTCAAACCTGTGCGATCCACTTACGATGGGTATGGATCGACATCAAAACCCCAAACGCTGACAGCAGCGTTACCAGCGAAGTTCCTCCGTAGCTAATGAACGGCAACGGCACCCCCACGACCGGCAACAGGCCACTGACCATACCGATGTTGACGAAAACGTAAACAAAAAACGTCATGGTCAGACTGCCCGCGAGCAATTTGCCGAACAATGTCTGGGCCTGGGCGGTAATCACCAGCCCGCGACCGATCAACAACAGGTAAATCAGCAGCAGTGCGCAGATGCCGACCAGGCCGAATTCCTCGCCCATGACCGCAATAATGAAATCGGTGTGGCTTTCCGGCAGGAAGTCCAGGTGCGACTGGGTGCCGAGCAGCCAGCCCTTGCCGAACACGCCGCCGGAACCGATGGCGGCTTTCGACTGAATAATGTTCCAGCCCGTACCGAGCGGATCGCTCTCAGGATCAAGAAACGTCAGGATTCGCTGTTTCTGGTAGTCGTGCATGATGAAGAACCACATCGCCACGGCCACCGGCACGGCAGCCGCCAGCACGCTCATGATCCAGCGCCAGCGCAAACCACCCATGAACAATACAAAAGCGCCACCAGCGAGGATCAGCAGCGAGGTGCCGAGGTCCGGCTGACGCACGATCAGAATGAAGGGCAAGCCGATCAGGAACAGACTGACGCCCACATGCTTGAGCTGCGGCGGCAAGGTGCGTTTGGACAAGTACCAGGCGATGGTCGCCGGCATCAGGATCTTCATGAACTCCGAAGGCTGGAAGCGGATCACGCCCGGAATGTTGATCCAGCGCGTGGCGCCCATGGCGTTGTGGCCCATGACGTCCACCACCACCAGCAACAGCACGCCGATCACATAACCGACCGGCACCCAGCGGGCCATGAAACGCGGCTCGAACTGGGCGATAACGATCATCGACACCAGGCCGATGCCGAACGAAGTGGCTTGCTTGGCCAGCAGGTCCCAGCTCTTGCCACTGGCCGAATACAGCACGAACAGGCTGCCAGCGGCGAGGGTCAGCAGCAGGATCAGCAACGGGCCGTCGATGTGCATGCGTTGCAATAGCGTCGCACGGCGACGCATCACATCCTCACTGGAGAGGATCCGATCGAAATTACTCTTCACGGGCCGTAGCCTCCGCACTGATAGGGCTGGCGTATTCGGCCTTCAACCGACCGTCCTGGTCCAGAAGCCAGGCGTCCATGATTTGACGCACCACCGGCGCGGCGACGCCGGAACCGGACTCGCCGTTCTCGACCATCACCGACACCACGATTTTCGGGTTGTCGGCCGGCGCGAAGCCGACGAACAAGGCGTGGTCGCGATGGCGCTCCTGAACCTTGGAGCGGTCGTACTTCTCGCCCTGCTTGATCGCGACCACCTGGGCCGTACCACTTTTCCCCGCGATGCGGTATTGCACACCGATCGCCGCTTTGCGCGCCGTACCCCGGGCACCGTGCATCACCTGCTGCATGCCGTGGTTGACCCTGGTCCAATCGGACGGGTCGCGCAGGACGATGTCCGGCATCGGGTTTTCATCCTTGGGCCGCTCGCCTTCAACGGTCTTGGCCAGGTGCGGACGGTTCCAGATGCCTTTGTTGGCCACCAGCGCCGTGGCCTGGGCCAGTTGCAGCGGCGTCGACTGCATGTAGCCCTGGCCGATCCCAAGAATCAGTGTTTCTCCCGGGTACCAGGCCTGACGTCGGGTTGCACGCTTCCATTCCCGTGTCGGCATCAGCCCCGGTGACTCTTCGAACATGTCCAGCGAGACCTTCTGGCCGATGCCGAACTTGCCCATGTATGCCGACAACCGATCGATCCCCAGCTTGTGGGCCAGGTCGTAGAAGTAGGTGTCGTTGGAACGCATGATCGCCGTGTCCAGATCGACGTAACCGTCGCCGGTACGGTTCCAGTTACGGTATTTGTGGTCGTAATTGGGCAACTGGTAATAGCCGGGATCGTAGACCCGACTCGACGCAGTCACGACACCAGCGTCCAGCCCGGCAATCGCCACCGCCGGCTTGATGGTCGAGCCCGGCGGGTAGAGACCGCGCAGCACGCGGTTGAACAGTGGCCGGTCGATGGAATCGCGCAGCTCGGCATAGGCTTTGAAGCCGATGCCGGTGACGAACAGGTTCGGGTCGAAACTCGGCGCACTGACCATCGCCAGCACTTCGCCGGTTTTCGGGTCCAGCGCCACCACCGCACCACGACGACCACCGAGTGCCGCTTCGGCCGCTTCCTGCAG
The DNA here is from genome assembly GCF_004310295.1 of Pseudomonas sp. BGI-2. Taxonomy (GTDB): domain Bacteria; phylum Pseudomonadota; class Gammaproteobacteria; order Pseudomonadales; family Pseudomonadaceae; genus Aquipseudomonas. Next base: position 34,436 of record NZ_SISB01000055.1, read on the forward strand.
TTTGATGTCCAGGCTCAGGACAATGTCCTTGCCGGGAATCGGATCGGTCCGTTTGAGCACGCGCAATACGCGACCCCGAGCGTTGGTCTCGACTTCTTCGTAACCCACCTGACCGTGCAACTCGGGCTCGTAAAAACGCTCGATGCCGGTTTTGCCGATGTGGTGGGTGCCGCTGTAATTGACCGGATCGAGGGACTTCAGCTCTTTCTCGTTGATCCGCCCCATGTAGCCCACCGAGTGCGCAAAGTGCGCGCCCTGCGGGTAGTGACGCACCAACTGCGCGACCACTTCCACCCCCGGCAGACGGAACTGATTCACCGCGATGCGGGCGATCTGTTCTTCGGTCAGCTCGAACAGGATCGGCACTGGCTCGAACGGCCGACGCCCCTGACGCATGCGTTTCTCGAAGATCACCCGATCTTCGGGCGTCAGCGCCAGCACTTCGACGATTACGTCGAGGACTTGCTGCCAGTCGCCGGACCGTTCGCGGGTCATGCTCAGGCTGAAGCTGGGCCGGTTGTCAGCCACCACCACACCATTGCGGTCGAAAATCAGCCCGCGGGTCGGCGGAATCGGCTGCACATGGACGCGGTTGTTTTCCGACAGGGTCGAGTGGTACTCGTACTGAATCACCTGGAGGAAATACAGCCGCGCGATCAGCACACAGATCAGCAACACCACCGCAATTGCCCCGAACACGACGCGGCCACGCACCAGACGGGCGTCTTTTTCGTGGTCCTTGATGCGGATCGGCTGAGGCATGAGGGCAGAACTACTTGTGGTAAGGGTGGCCGGACAAGACTGTCCAGGCACGATACAGCTGTTCGCCGATCAGAATCCGCACCAGCGGGTGCGGCAACGTCAACGGCGACAACGACCAGCGCTGATCGGCCCGCGCACACACTTCCGGCGCCAGCCCTTCGGGACCGCCGACCATGAAATTCACCGTGCGCGAGTCCAGCCGCCAGCGATCGAGCTCGACCGCCAACTGCTCGGTGCTCCAGGGCTTGCCGTGGACTTCGAGGGTCACAACACGCTCATTGGGCCCGACCTTGGCCAGCATGGCTTCGCCTTCCTGACGGATGAAGCGCGCCACGTCGGCGTTCTTGCCCCGGGTGTTGAGCGGTATTTCCACCAGTTCCAGCGCCAGCTCGGACGGAAGACGCTTGGCATATTCATGCCAGCCTTCTTCCACCCACTTGGGCATGCGTGAACCGACGGCGATCAGTCGCAGTCGCACAGCGGTCCCTTACTGCTGGTCTTTGTTGAGCTTGATGAAGTGCTCATGGGTGTTTTCCGGGCTGTGGTGAGCCGCGTTCAGAGCACGGCTCTGTTCCGCACCGGACCACAGACGCTCAAGGTCGTAAAACTGACGAGCCGAGGCAGTCATCATGTGAACGATGACGTCATCCATGTCCAGCAGCACCCAATCGCTGTCGCCCTTGCCTTCTTCACCCAGCGGCTTGACGCCCAGGGCTTTGACCGCTTCACGGACTTTATCCAGCATCGCGCCGATCTGACGGTTCGAAGTACCGGTAGCGATGATCATGTAGTCAGTGATGCTCTGCTTTTCACGAACGTCGATGACCTGGATATCCTGGCCCTTGACGTCTTCCAGGGCGGCTACGGCAACCTTGACCAGCTCATCACCCTTCAGGGGCTCGGTGGTGAGAACCGGCTCAGGCAGCGGGGCGCTCTTGAACGTGCCTTTGCGCTTTACTTTAGTTACGTCTTTGTTCGTCATATAAAACTCGTTTTGCTCGTATGTTCGGGCGCTTCGGTACACGCGTTCACGTGTTTTGAAGCGCTCCCTTTTTCAGTTCGACGCACGGTAGAGACCGTGCGCATCGATGTAGGCCAGGACCGCGTCGGGCACCAGGAAACGTACCGACTTACCGCTGGCCAGCAGTTGACGGATCTGGGTGGCGGATACCGCGAGCGGCGTCTGCCAGACGAATGCAATCTGTCCGCTCGGCCCTTTGAGGGCCAGCGGGTCGCTCACCGAGCGTGCCGCCAACAGATTGCGCAAGGCATCCGGCGGTTCGCTGTCGGCATCCGGGCGTTGCAGCACCAGGATGTGGCAATGCTGGAGCAACTCTTCCCAGCGGTGCCAAGTGGGCAGGCCGCAAAATGCGTCCCAGCCCAAAAGTAGAAAAACCTGGTCAGAGGCGGCCAGTTCGGCGCGCATCAGTTCCAGGGTGTCGATGGTGTAGGACGGTTTGTCCCGCTGCAATTCGCGGGCGTCCACCACCAGCGGCGCCACACCGGCCACCGCGCACTCGACCATCGCCAGACGGTCCTTTGCCGACACCTGCGGCGTACCGCGATGTGGCGGCCTGGCACTGGGTGTCAGGCGTAATTCATCAAGCGCCAGCGATTCGGCGACTTCCAGCGCACCGCGCAAATGGCCGATGTGCACCGGGTCGAACGTCCCGCCCAACACGCCAATGCGTCGAGGCGCAGGCTCGCTGGCGGTTTGCGGGGCTGACGCTTTGAGGTCGCCCAAGTCAGACCGACGCCTGGCCGCGCAACTGGCCATCACCGACCACGATGTACTTCTCGCAGGTCAGACCTTCGAGACCCACCGGGCCGCGGGCGTGCAGCTTATCAGTAGAAATGCCAATCTCGGCACCCAATCCGTATTCGAAGCCATCGGCGAAGCAGGTCGGCGTGTTGATCATCACCGACGATGAATCAACTTCCGCCACAAAACGCCGTGTCTCAGCAAGGTTTTCGCTGACGATCGAATCGGTGTGATGGGAGCCGTACTTATTAATGTGTTCGATGGCCTGGTCCAGTCCGTCGACCACGCGGATCGAAAGAATCGGCGCCAGATACTCGGTGTTCCAGTCTTCTTCAGTGGCCGCCACCGCCTCGATGATCGCCCGGGTGCGTTCGCAACCGCGCAGCTCGACGCCTTTTTCGCGGAACTGTGCAGCCATCGACGGCAGGAAATCTTTGGCAAGGGTTTGATCAACCAGCAGCGTTTCCATCGCACCGCAGATGCCATAGCGGTAAGTCTTGGCATTTAACGCAATGCGCTGTGCTTTCGGTAGATCGGCGTGGGCGCTGACGTAGACGTGGCAAATGCCGTCCAGGTGCTTGATCACCGGCACACGGGCATCGCGACTGACCCGTTCGATCAGGCCACGGCCGCCACGAGGCACGATGACGTCGACGTATTCCGGCATGGTGATCAACGCGCCAACGGCCGCACGATCGGTGGTTTCGACCACTTGCACCACTGCAGCGGGCAATTCGGCCTCGGCCAGGCCACGCTGGATGCAGGCAGCAATGGCGCGATTGGAGTTAATTGCCTCGGAACCGCCACGCAGGATGGTCGCGTTACCGGACTTCAGGCACAGGCTCGCAGCATCGATGGTCACGTTCGGCCGGGACTCATAGATGATCCCGATCACGCCCAACGGCACGCGCATCTTGCCGACCTGAATACCCGACGGCCGGAAGCTCATGTCGCGGATTGCGCCGACCGGGTCCGGCAATGCCGCCACCTGACGCAAACCGACGATCATGCCGTCGATGCGTTCCGGGGTCAGCGCCAGACGTTCAAGCAATGCCGGCTCAAGACCATTGGCCCGACCCGCGGCCAAATCCAGTTCATTGGCAGCCGTCAGCTCGGCGCGTGCAGCGTCCAGCGCATTGGCAGCAGCCTGCAACGCGCGGTTTTTCTGCGCAGTGCTGGCACGACCAATGACGCGAGAGGCCTCGCGGGCGGCGCGACCCAGGCGGGCCATGTAGTCAAGAACGGGCTCAGTCATTGTCTGTGGTGGTCTTTGCTAAGGTCTTGGTAAAGAGTAAAGCGGCAGATTATAGCTGTCGCGTCCCGGGACTAACAGCGGTGACGGGCGGATGGTCGAAATGGAGGGCATTTTGCCGACGTTCAGCCGAGATTAAGCTGCAAATTGTTATCATCACGACTCAATCAGCCTTGATTAACACCGTTCATCATGTCCAACCTGACTGTTCGCACGTCCGCTACGAACCTGCCCAAGGGGCTTGCGGATGCTTTTTTCGACAGAGATGCCCAAACGCTGGCCCGGGATTTACTCGGCAAAGTCATCCGTCACCGGGTCGGTGACCTGTGGCTCAGTGCCCGGATTATTGAGACCGAGGCCTATTACTGCGAAGAAAAAGGCAGCCATGCGTCCCTCGGTTACACAGAAAAGCGTAAGGCTTTGTTTCTGGATGGCGGGCACATCTATATGTATTACGCCCGCGGCGGTGATTCGCTGAACTTCAGCGCTCAGGGGCCGGGCAACGCAGTGCTGATCAAATCCGCCTATCCATGGGTCGATGAGTTGAGCGGGCCGGCGAGCCTGGCGCAGATGCTGCTGAACAACCCCGACGCAAAAGGCCGCCCTCGCCCTTCGCAAAAGCTTTGCGCCGGGCAGACCTTGCTTTGCAAGTCTCTGGGTTTGAAGGTGCCGGTCTGGGACGCCAAACGCTTCGACCATGAGGTCTTGCTGGTCGAAGACGGCGGCCCGGCCCCTGCTCACATCATTCAAACCACGCGTTTGGGCATTCCCCACGGACGCGACGAGCATTTGATGTACCGCTTCGTCGATGCGGCTTACGCGCCGTATTGCACACGGAACCCGCTGCGACGGGGGCAGGTCGAAGGTCGCGATTATTTTTTGCTGTCCTGAGATGTACCCGGACTAGAGGTAGAAGGAAATCCCTGTGGGAGCGAGCTTGCTCGCGATATAGGTAGTCCGTTCCTTTCTCTTCCATACTGATATCGCTGGAAGTCAGTTGTCGGCGAGGAAGGAACATGCACCTGTGGGCTACGAATATGCTCGCGCAGCACTCGATGATTACGC
>NZ_SISB01000056.1 GCF_004310295.1 Pseudomonas sp. BGI-2
CAACTCAGTGATGGAGCGCTTCTTCCTGAGCTTGAAAATGGAGCGGGTATGGCGGCGCGATTACGCCAACCACGCCGAAGCGATACGTGACATTACTGAATACATCGTTGGGTTTTACAACAACGAGTGGCTGCACTCGAAACTCGGATATCTGCCACCGACCGTTTACGAACGGGAGATGGCGTCGAAATCACCTATCGAGGTGTCCGGAATTAGTTGACCACGACACGGGTGACTGCGAATCTGAAGGAAGCCCGAGGCAAAATGCTGGCCTGACGAACAGGAAGCGGATTAGGCGGTGCAGCGGGGTAAGGTAGCCAAAATTGCCAAAGCCCAATACTTGCACGCAACGCTGTGACGTAGATCCGACAGGCATAAGCAGGAAGGTCGCGCGAATTACCCTGGGAGATCTGCACGTTTGCCTGAGTGCTACCGAGCGCCGCGAGGCGACGGGATGAACGCGCAGAAGTCAGCCGAGGCCGTAGTAAGTGACGAGTAACTCCGTCACCAAGGGCCGAACAGGTTATGCCGCCAGTAGGCGTCAGAGTCTCGTTGAATACCGAAATGCAGAAATTTCTCCCAGAGAAGACTGTCACTCCGAGTCCCGGACAGAATCCGAGGATGACGGCTGACAGCGCAGAGGTATCGGCGGCATCTGTGACGTGGACGAACGCGGAGCCGGACACGCTGATGGCGCGGGTGCTCGCACCGGCCAACCTCAAGCGTGCGTATCAACGCGTGGTCAGCAACAAGGGCGCACCGGGTGCCGACGGCATGACGGTCGACGACTTGGCGGGCTACGTGAAACAGTATTGGCCGATCCTCAAGGCTCGGTTGCTGGCCGGCGAGTATCATCCGCAAGGTGTACGCGCCGTCGACATTCCCAAGCCCCAAGGTGGAACACGACAGCTGGGCATTCCCTGCGTCGTGGATCGCCTGATCCAGCAGGCTTTGCTGCAACAGCTCACGCCAATCTTCGACCCTCTGTTCTCGGACTACAGCTACGGTTTTCGTCCGAATAGAAGCGCTCATCAAGCCATCGAAACAGCCCGAGCCCATGTGGCGGCGGGCCACCGCTGGTGTGTGGAGCTCGATCTGGAGAAGTTCTTTGATCGAGTCAACCACGATGTCCTGATGGCTCACGTGGCGCGCCAAGTCGAAGATAAGCGGGTGCTCGCGCTGATCCGTCGTTATCTCGAAGCGGGAACGATGTCAGGTGGTCTTGTCAGTCGACGACAGGAAGGGGCGCCGCAAGGCGGCCCACTCTCGCCGTTGCTGTCGAATATCCTGCTCAACGAACTCGATCGCGAATTGGAACGGCGGGGCCATCGTTTCGTGCGCTATGCCGATGATGCGAACATTTATGTACGCAGCCGTCGTGCTGGCGAACGAGTGATGAACCGCGTCGAATGCTTCCTGAGCCAGCGTCTGAAACTGACGCTGAATCGGGAAAAGAGCCGCGTGGCGCGACCGTGGGCCTGTGATTATCTGGGTTATGGGATGAGCTGGCATCAACAGCCAAGACTAAAAGTGGCGAGGATGAGTCTGGGGCGTCTACGCGACCGACTCAGAGACCTGCTGCGCGGAGCGCGGGGCTGCAAGATGGCGAGCGTCATCGAGCGGATAAACCCCGTACTGCGCGGATGGGCTGGCTACTTCAAGCTCAGTCAGAGCAAGGGGCCCCTCGAGGAACTGGACGGCTGGGTGCGTCGAAAACTTCGCTGCATCCTCTGGCGCCAATGGAAGCAGTCCTCAACGAGGGCGCGTAACCTGATGGGCTTGGGGATCAACGAAGGACGTGCTCGTAGATCAGCGTCCAATGGGCAGGGCCCATGGTGGAACTCGGGAGCGTCACATATGAATCAGGCGCTGCCGAAGAAACTGTGGGATCGACTCGGTTTGGTCTCGATACTGGATACGATAAACGGCTTAATCGCATAACCTGAACCGCCGTATACGGAACCGTACGTACGGTGGTGTGAGAGGACGGCGGATGTAAATCCGCCTCCTACTCGATACCAATAAACGGGTTCGAATCGACGACCGGGTAATACTTTCCTGTAGGTCTTTTTTCCTGATTTCGTAGCTTGACTCTGCTTTTTCATTACCGGGACTGTTTCCCGCGACAACGCAATCGTTGACGTCTAGCGTTCAGAGGACATTTCGCAAGCAGCGACTTTCCACGAGCAGGAGCGCGAGACAAATGGATGTGATGAAAACCGACACCGCATTACAGGCAACACAAGAAGCTCAAATTCCCGTTTCTGTTATCGAGCGGTACTACGACCTGATCGTCAGCAGTACAGCTGATTTTGAAGTCAGTAGCGGTGGTGACGCATTTGAGCCATCCATGAAATTGCCTGCACTAGATGCTCGAATGCAGGCCTTTCTTTCCGTCGCAACTGCGCAGTTTTTTGAGTTAGGCCGTTACTGTGGGATGCCACTGCGGTTGTTCGATTTGAGGCAAAACCCAAATACTCAAACGACCAAGACATTTGCTTCGACGCTGATCGTCGCTCGTGCCATTCGCCATATTCAGGACACCGGCGACAGCATCCTGTTGTTTTCCCCTTCTTCCGGCAACAAGGCCATTGCACTACGTGATGCAGTCTTGCGTGCATTGAAAGCCAAGCTGGTTCATCCAGAACAATTGCGCATTGTCACATTGACGCCTGCGCAGACGATCGGGAAGTTGCGTAGAACCGAACTTTACGATGACCCTCGGCTGCGTGTCTTGAACCCTGTATTCGTCCTTGATGCCGAGTCGCCGGAGGCAGTGAAGGTTGTTGGGCAGCACTTCAAGGAGCTTTTCAGTCGCCGTCCATTGGGTGAGTTGAAGTTATGGCATTCCCTTCGGCTAGAGAATTACCGGCATTCTGACCAGGTCCGAGCTTTTTTTGACTTCGAACAGGGTGATGCCTGGGACACTGATCGAAAAACTGTCCATGTGCATGCGGTGTCTAGTGCCTATGGCCTTCTGGGATACTGCTCAGGTGTAGAGGTGTTGAAACACCACAATAAACACGTTTCCACCCCTTCATTTCTACTGGTTCAGCATCTGGCTACCAGTGACATGGTTTTGCATTTACTCGACGGCAACTTCGAGGGTACTTCCACGCCAGTCTATACACAGGAATCCAACGGCTTATGGGTTCAATCGGAGTCTGCGCATTTTCCTTCCGCGACCTGGAACCCCGATGAGATCCTTGAACCCACTTTTTACACGCACCTTCCGCCTACCGCCGTGGAAATGACCGGGTTGGTCAGGGCCAATGGTGGCTCGGGAATCGTCGTGTCGCTTTATGAGTGCATGCAACGCTACAGCGAATGTGTCCAGTTGCTAGCGAATACACCCGTGAGATTGCCCGCGGACCCCCGGGATCTGAAGGAGTGGTCATTGGTGATGGCTCTCACCGGATGCCTGAATGCAATTGACCGAGAGTTGCTGGTGGGTATGGACGGCTGCACCATTCATGCATCCGGCTCCTATTGTCAGAGTGATTATGACGCCATGCCCATCGAAGGACTGTCATTCATTGACAGTGCTGAAGAGATGATGGAAATCCTGCGTGGTCGTTGTAACTCATGAGCGCTGATCTTTCGATTATTCAGAAAACACCCTGCCATTTCCGCGTTTACAGGGGCTACTCCAAAGCTGGAGTAATGGCGCGTCTAGTTTATGTTGGAGTGAGTGAAGGCCTGATCTACATCGCCCCTTTTGTGGATCAATGTTTTTTCGAGCATTCGACTGTAGAGCAAGAAGGCACTCTGGAATGGAAACAACTTGAGGAATTTCTAAACCAGAATCAACCCGACACGAGCCTGTTGATGGCGCCACTGGAGGTCATCCAGCAATGCCAGCGCCCCGGCGATATTGTCGGACTCAGCAGGCTTCACCAGAAAGTCGATGTGTCCTCTGATTGGGAGCATGTGCAGAGGGAATTGTCCCATCGGGAAAACAACCGCCGTGTTCAATCGGTCGGACAAGGGTTTGGTTTCGATGTGTCGCTTAGGGATGAAGACTTCTTTACCTTTTATCGTTCCATGCATGTCCCGACCATGAGCGCCCGTTACGGGCGCTTAGCCCGCAGTGTGCCCGAGCAATCGGCGTATCTGGAATTGTTCAAGCAGGGAGTGTTGTTTCGGGTTTGTTTAAAGGATGACTGGGTGGCGGGAAGTGTTTCTCAAGTTGATGAGTCGACACGCACCTTGAACGCACGGTTGATCGGCGTGAAGGATGGCGCATCAATTTACCGGGTTAATGGAGCACAGAATTTTGTTTACCACGCGATCCTGGAGTGGGCATCCCATCAGTCGAACATCGATTGCGTCGACTTTCAGGGCTGCGAGCCATTTTTGAGCAAAGGAACGTTTCAGTACAAGAAACGCTTTGGGGCTAAGGCCGTTATTCCTGACAACGCATTCGGTCAATGGAGGTTACTGATTCGAGCGCACAAGCTTTGTGCTTCAGCCAGGCAATTCCTGATCAATAACCCTCTTGTTGGCCTTGATGCAGAGGGCCGGCTGCAAGCACAGTACTTCTTCGATGCAGACCACGAGATCCGCTCGGACATTCCCTTCGCTTCAAAAGGCATTTCCAGCCAAGTGAACCATAACCTGGACCAATGGCATGGCTAGTCGGCTCATCCACCCGACTCGGCTTGATGGATATTTCTGTCCTATGGCCTGGGTGCTTGCTGCGTTGATCTTCATCAGTCGGTTGAGCGCCATGGTCAAGCTATTCATGGCGTTATACCTGCGTCAGGAACTGGGGCTGCCGATTGAAACCGTAGGCTGGTTGTTATCCGGATACGGAGCCGGCTTGCTGATAGGGTCAATGGGAGGCGGACTGCTCAGTGAGTATTTCTCCACGGCGCGCCTCACCGCCGCGTTGTTTTTTGTCTCGGCATGGATATTGGTCTTGTTGGGGCTGGTCGTTGAGGTGCCATTGCTGGCTGGGTTGTTGCTTTTCAGCGGAGTACTCGATGGTGCGATACGTACACTTCATCAGCGCTTGATTATGGAGTATTGCCTGGTTGCGCAGCGGCTTCGCGCGCAGTCATTGAGTCGTGTTGCCAGTAACCTGGGCATGGCTGTGGCCGGGGTTGTGGGTGGCGTCCTGGCGCAGACTGATTTTCGCTGGGTGTTTTTTGTCAGTGCGGCCATGACGCTGTTGGCTTTGATCTGGTTTGTTCGGGCGACATTTCATCGAGAAGTTCTGATACCGGATCAGACTCCTGATTCGGTTTCGGGTGCATGCGTACCTTATCGAGATAAACCGTTCCTCTGGTTGTTGGCGGCTTCTGTCTTGCTCGGCCTTGCCTTCGAACCGGTCTACAGCATGTTGGGCAACTATCTGCTCGATTACTATCGGTTGGGTATCGAAGTCATCGGATGGCAATTTGCACTCAATGCAGTACTGGTGGTGGTGCTCCAGATTCCGTTATCTCATTGGAGTGAGCAATGGGGGGCGCGTCGGCAACTACTGGCAGGCAGCCTGCTGTTAGCCTGCGGGCTCGCGATGTTGCCCTTCGGCTCAGGGGTGTTGTATGTCTGCCTGTCGACCGTTGTTTGGACCCTAGGCGAAATTTTGTTTATGCCGACCCTGAGCGTGTTGGTTATGCAGCGTGCGCACACAGGAAGGAGTGGGCATTACTTTGGACTTTTTTCCATGTGCTGGAGCGCGAGTGTGCTGCTTTCACCGGTACTTGGCGGTCAGCTCTACGGCCATTTCGGCGGGCACATTGTCTGGTTCGTCAGCGCCGCGCTGGCCTTGTTGTCCACGCCGCTGATTTATCAGGCCACACGTTTGGGCGCCTCGAAAGGGCTGGATTCACAAACGTCGCGCGTCACTTCGCATAGCTGATTCGATTCTGGGGGTTATTCGATACAAGTCTGCAGAGCCAGACACTGGCGATGATGACGCCGACAGGCAGACGTAAACCGCAGGCAAAAGAAAACCCCTTCTCCCCGGCTGATGCGCAGCCGAGGCAGAAGAGGTTATTGAACAGCTCAGATATCCCCTGTGGGAGCGAGCCTGCTCGCGAAAGCTGTGTGTCAGTCAACATTGATGCTTGCCTATAAGAATGTACTGTTGCGCGACGGTTTTTCCGTAGGTCTTTTCCCTTTGTGGGGTAGCTTGACTCTGGTTTTGCATTGTTGGCGTTTCTACTCGCGACAACTAAGTCGTAGCCGTCTACTGTTCGAAAGGCACTTCGCAAATCGCTGCCTTTTCAAGGATCAATGGAATGACGAGTCGGCTGACTCACCTGCTGCGGCTGGACGGCTATTTCTGCACCATGGCCTGGGTGCTGGCGGCGCTGCTTTTCATCAATCGCCTGAGCAGCATGGTCAAGCTGTTCATGGCGCTGTACCTGCGTCAGGAACTGGGGCTGGCGATTGAAACCGTCGGCTGGCTGCTGTCCGCTTACGGCGCCGGGCTGCTGATTGGCTCGATGCTGGGCGGATGGCTGAGCGATCATGTGTCCACGGCGCGGCTGACAGCGGCGCTGTTTTTTGCCTCGGTGTGGACGCTGGTCTTGCTCGGGCTGGCCACGCAGGTGCCGCTGCTGGCAGGTTTGCTTTTGCTCAGCGGGACACTCGACGGGTCGATTCGTACGCTGCATCAGCGGTTGATCATGGAGTACTGCGAGGTGGCGCAGCGTCCTCGCGCGCAGGCCTTGAGCCGTGTCGCCAGAAACCTCGGGATGGCTGCCGCCGGCTTGGCGGGCGGGGTGCTGGCGCAGACCGATTTTCGCTGGGTGTTTTTTGTCAGCGCGGCCATGACGCTGCTGGCATTGCTTTGGTTTGTCCGCACGACGTGGCGCCGACCGGCGCTTATTCCTGAGGAAACGCCCGATGTCGGCGCAGGCACAGGCGTCCCCTATCGAGATCGACCGTTCCTCTGGTTGCTGGCCGCGGTGATCCTGCTCGGTATGGCGTTCGACTCGATCTACAGCATGCTCGGCAATTACTTGCGGGATTACTACCGGTTGAGCACTGAAGCCATCGGCTGGCAGTTCGGCCTCAATGCGATGCTGATTGTGGTGTTGCAAATACCGCTGTCGCACTGGGGTGAACGCTGGGGCGCACGCAGGCAACTGGTGGCGGGATGTGTGTTGCTGGCGGTTGGGCTCGGCATGTTGCCGCTCGGTTCCGGGTTGTTTTACGCCTGTCTGTCGACTGTGGTCTGGACGCTGGGGGAAGCCCTGTTTATGCCGCCGCTGAATGTTCTCGTCATGCAGCACGCGCAAGCCGGAAAAAGCGGCCAGTACTTCGGCCTGTTCTTCATGTGCTGGAGTGCGAGCGCGCTGCTTTCACCGGTACTTGGCGGTCAGCTCTATGGCCATTACGGTGGGCACATTGTCTGGTTCGTCAGCGCCGCGCTGGCCATGCTGTCCACCCCGCTGATTTATCAGGCCACACGTTTGGGCGCCTCGAAAGGGCTTGATCCACAAACGCGGCGCGCCACCTCGCTTAGCTGATTCGGTTATGGGTGTTATCAGAAACCGATCTGGCCGCCGACGGCATTTCCGCCCATTCGTTAGCGTCCTATCTGGAGAACCCGGCTGAGCGCAACTAAATTTCAGACAGCGCCAGTCAGGCACTTGTGTTTCACCTGCAAAAGGATGGAATCGGCTATGAACAGATTTTTACGGGTTTTATTGCTGTTGAAGGTGGTGGTGTTGTTGTCCCTCGGCAGTTCAGCGGTGTGGGCCGGATGTGAGGATCATGATACTCAGGCGTCGAGCGGGACGGTGGTGCAGGGTGATCTGATGCTTGCCAAGTCCGAGTCCGAACCGGGTGATCAGGGGCAGGGCGGCAGTGCGGACGATGACGATTCGACCACTGAGGAACCCGACAGCGACGATGACGACGACAGCCAGACGTAAACCGCAGGCAAAAGAAAACCCCTTCTGCCCCGACTGATGCGCAGCCGGGGCAGAAGGGGTTATTGAACAGATCGCAAATCCCTGTGGGAGCGACGGTGCGACGATTCGACCTGCTCGCGAAGGCGATATTTCAGTCAACATCTTATGTCGACTGAGAGACCGCTATCGCGAGCAGGCTCGCTCCCACATTTTTACGCGGCGCCGTCGAGGAATTGCTCGGCGTAGTGGCAAGCCACCTGGCGTCTGTCGAGCAGGCGCAGGGCTGGCTCTTCAGTGCTGCAACGCTCGGTCGCATACGGGCAGCGCTTGTGGAAAGCGCAGCCCGACGGCGGGTTCAACGGGTTTGGCAACTCGCCGACGATCTTGATTTTCGGCTTGTTCGGGTCCGGGTGAATGGTCGGGGTGGCCGACAGCAGCGCCTGGGTGTACGGGTGCAGAGGACGCTCGTAGATGTCGTTCTTCGGGCCCATTTCCACCGGGCGGCCGAGGTACATCACCATCACGTCATCGGCGACGTGTTGCACCACCGCCAGGTTGTGGGAGATGAACACGTAGGCGGTGTTGAACTCTTGCTGCAAATCCATGAACAGGTTCAGCACCTGCGCCTGAATCGACACGTCCAGCGCCGAGGTCGGTTCGTCCGCTACCAGCACTTTAGGCTGCAACATCATCGCGCGCGCCAGGGCGATCCGCTGGCGCTGACCGCCGGAGAACATGTGCGGATAACGCTGGTAATGCTCAGGACGCAAGCCCACCTGCTTCATCATCGCCTGGACTTTCTCGCGACGTTCCGAGGCGCTCAGGTTGGTGTTGATCAGCAGCGGCTCGGCCAGTTGATCACCGACTTTCTGCCGTGGGTTCAACGACGCGTAAGGGCTCTGGAACACCATCTGCACGTCTTTGCGCAGTTGCTTGCGTTCAGCCTTGTTCGCACCGGTGACTTCCTGCCCGGCGATTTTCAAGGAACCGGAGGACGGCTCTTCGATCAGCGTCAGGGCGCGGGCCAGGGTGGATTTGCCGCAGCCCGATTCACCTACAACGGCGAGGGTCTTGCCGGCTTCCAGTTCGAACGACACACCGTTCAGGGCGCGTACGGTCGCATGGCCCTTGAACAGGCCGCGGGACACTTCGTAGTGGCGGGTCAGGTCGCGGGCGGTAAGTACGACGGCCATTACGCCACCTCCTGATTCAGCGGGTAGAAGCAGCGGGCGAGGCTGTTGCTTTTCGGGTCAAGGGTTGGACGTTGCTGACGGCAGGAATTCTGCACATACGGGCAACGCGGCGACAGCAGGCAACCCTGCGGACGGTCATAACGACCGGGAACGATGCCCGGCAGCGTGGCCAGGCGCGTGGCACCCAGGCTGTGTTCCGGAATCGCCTTGAGCAGTGCTTCGCTGTACGGGTGCGCCGGGATGTCGAACAGTTGTGGCACCTGACCGACTTCCACCGCTTGACCTGCGTACATCACGCACACGCGCTGGGCCGTTTCGGCCACGACCGCGAGGTCGTGAGTGATCAGCACCAGGCCCATGTTCTGCTCTTTTTGCAACGCCAGCAGCAGGTCCATGATCTGCGCCTGAATCGTTACGTCCAGTGCTGTGGTCGGTTCGTCGGCGATCAGCAGTTTCGGCTCGCCGGCAATCGCCATGGCGATCGCGACTCGCTGGCTCATACCGCCGGAGAGTTGATGCGGGTACGCGTCCATACGGCTGGCGGCGCCCGGGATTTCAACTTTTTCCAGCAGTTCGATGGCGCGCTTGCGGGCTTGCTTGCTGGACATTTTCAGGTGCAGACGCAGGACTTCTTCGATCTGGAAACCGACGGTGTAGCTCGGGTTCAGCGCGGTCATCGGGTCCTGGAAGACCATGGCCAGGTCTTTGCCGACGATTTGCCGACGCTGACGGTTGCTCAGTTTGAGCATGTTCTTGCCGTCGAAATTCAGCGCGTCAGCAGTGACGATCCCCGGATGTTCGATCAGGCCCATCAGCGCCATCATGGTCACGGACTTGCCGGAACCCGATTCGCCAACGATGGCCAGAACTTCGCCCTTGTCCACGGTAATGTCGAGACCGTCGACCACCGGTACGGCGTTTTTGTCGCCGAAGCGAACGTTGAGATTCTTGATTTCTAGCAGTGACATTTGAATCTCCTCAGGCGGCGTTCTTGAGTTTCGGGTCCAGCGCATCGCGCAGACCGTCGCCCATCAAGTTGATTGCCAGCACGCTGAGCAAAATGGTCAAACCAGGCAGACTGACGACCCACCAGGCGCGTTCGATGTAGTCGCGAGCCGAAGCCAGCATGGTGCCCCATTCAGGGGTTGGCGGTTGAACGCCAAGGCCGAGGAAGCCCAGTGCCGCGGCATCGAGGATCGCCGAGGAGAAGCTCAAAGTGGCCTGAACGATCAGCGGCGCCATGCAGTTGGGCAGCACGGTGACGAACATCAGGCGTGGCAGACCGGCACCGGCCAGACGCGCGGCGGTCACATAGTCGCGGTTCAATTCGCCCATCACCGCAGCGCGGGTCAGACGAACATAGGACGGCAACGAAACCACGGCGATGGCAATAATGGTGTTGATCAGGCCAGGGCCGAGGATGGCGACAATCGCCACGGCCAGCAGCAGGGACGGCAGTGCCAGCATGATGTCCATCAGACGCATGATTGTCGGGCCGAGCAGGCGGGGGAAGAACCCGGCGAACAGACCCAGAAGGATGCCCGGAATCAGCGACATCACCACCGACGACAAGCCGATCAGCAGGGACAGGCGCGAACCGTTGATCAGCCGCGACAGCAGGTCGCGACCCAGTTCATCGGTGCCCAGCAGGAACTGGATCTGCCCCCCTTCCAGCCAGGATGGCGGGGTCAGCAGGAAGTCACGGTATTGCTCGCTTGGGTCATGCGGTGCCACCCACGGCGCGAAGATCGCGCAGAAAATCACCAGCAGCATGAACATCAGGCCGGCAACGGCGCCTTTGTTCTTGGAAAACGCTTGCCAGAACTCTTTGTACGGAGACGGGTACAGCAGGCTTTGATCGACTGTTACCGCTTGATTTGTAGTTGAAGCTGGAGTGGTCATGGTCATGATGATCTCAGCGCTGGTGACGGATGCGTGGGTTGGCGAAGCCGTAGAGGATGTCCACCACGAAGTTCACCAGAATCACCAGGCAGGCGATTAACAGGATGCCGTTCTGCACCACGGGATAGTCCCGTGCGCCAATGGCTTCGATCAGCCATTTGCCGATGCCGGGCCACGAGAAGATGGTTTCGGTCAGAACCGCACCCGCCAGCAATGTGCCGACTTGCAGGCCGACCACGGTCAGTACCGGGATCAGTGCGTTGCGCAGACCGTGAACAAACACCACGCGCGACGGCGACAGGCCTTTGGCGCGGGCGGTACGGATGTAGTCTTCACGCAGTACTTCGAGCATCGAAGAACGGGTCATCCGCGCAATAACGGCCAGCGGGATGGTGCCGAGCACGATGGCCGGCAGGATCAGGTGATGCAGGGCATCGAAGAACGCACCGACGTCATCGGCCAGCAGCGTGTCGATCAGCATGAAGCCGGTGCGCGGCTCGATGTCGTAGAGCAGGTCGATCCGCCCGGACACCGGGGTCCAGCCCAGGGACACCGAGAAGAACATGATCAGGATCAGGCCCCACCAGAAGATCGGCATCGAGTATCCCGCCAGGGAGATGCCCATCACCCCATGGTCGAACAGGGATCCTCGCTTGAGTGCCGCAATCACCCCGGCCAGAAGGCCCAGGATGCCGGCGAACAACAGCGCGGCCATGGACAGTTCCAGGGTCGCGGGGAATAGAGAGCTGAATTCGCTCCAGACGCTTTCACGGGTACGCAGGGATTCGCCAAGGTCGCCGTGGGCCAACTTGCCGATGTAGTCCAGGTACTGGGCATACAGCGGTTTGTTCAGGCCAAGGCGTTCCATTGCCTGAGCGTGCATTTCGGGGTCGACCCGACGTTCGCCCATCATCACTTCCACGGGGTCGCCAGGAATCATGCGAATCAACGCGAAAGTCAGCAAGGTGATGCCGAAGAACGTGGGGATCAATAACCCCAATCGGCGGGCAATAAAACTAAACATCTTGTGGTGTACCTCATCAGCCGGTTAGGCGTGCCTGGTGTCCCTGGAGTCAGGGACACCGGGAGTTTTCTTATCTACTTCACCTGGGTGGTGGCGAAGTTATTAGTGGTGAGGGGGCTAATGTGATAACCCTCTACGTTGTTGCGCATTGCAGTGAACATACGGGTGTGCGCCATGTTGATCCATGGCTGGTCCTGATTGAAAACCTCCTGGGCTTGCTCGTAGAGCGCTGCACGTTCCGTGGGGTTCACTTTAGCCCGTGCTTCGTCGATCAGCGTCTGGAATTTCTGATTGCACCAGCGCGCGTAGTTTTCGCCGTTCTTGGCAGCTTCGCAACTCAGATTAGGCGTCAGGAAGTTATCCGGGTCGCCGTTATCGCCCGCCCATCCGGCAGACACCATGTCGTGCTCGCCGTTTTTGGCGCGTTTGAGCATTTCGCCCCATTCCATGACGCGAATGTCGACTGTGATACCGACCTTGGCCAGGTCAGCCTGCATCATCTGCGCGCCGAGCATCGGGTTCGGGTTGGTCGGACCGCCGCCGTTACGGGTGAACAGCGTGAAAACAGTGCCCTCCGGCACGCCCGCTTCCTTGAGCAGGGCGCGAGCCTTGTCCAGATCACGTGGCGGGTTTTTCAGGTCGTGGTTGTAGCCCAGCAGGGTGTCCGGGAACGGATTGACCGCGACCGTTGCGTTGCCTTTGCCAAACAGCGCGTTCACGTATGCGGCCTTGTCGAACGCAATGTCGATGGCCTTGCGCACACGCACATCACTCATGTATTTGTGCGAGGTGTTCATCGCGATGTAGGAAACGGTCATCGCGTTCATCTCATCAACCTTCAGGTTGGTGTCTTTCTTGATGCTCGGGATGTCATCCGGTTTCGGATACAGCGCGACCTGGCACTCGTTGGCCTTGAGCTTTTGCAGGCGCACGTTGTTATCGGTGGCGATGGCCAGGATCAGCGCATCAGCCGGTGGCTTGCCACGGAAGTAGTCCGGGTTGGCCTTGAAGCGAACCTGGGCGTCTTTGTTGTAGCGCTGGAATACGAACGGGCCGGTGCCGACTGGCTTGTTGTTCAGGTCGCCGGCCTTGTTGGCCTTGAGCAACTGATCGGCGTACTCGGCGGAGTAGATCGAGGAGAACGCCATGGCGACGTCTGCCAGGAACGGCGCTTCGCGACGGGTCAGGGTGAATTTGACGGTGTTGTCGTCAACTTTCTCGACGCTTTTCAGCAGTTCCTTGAAGCCCATGCTTTCAAAGTACGGGAAGCCCACGCTCGACAGTTTGTGCCATGGGTGGTTCGGGTCCAGCTGACGCTGGAAGCTCCAGACCACGTCGTCGGCGTTCATGTCGCGGGTCGGCTTGAAGTATTCGGTGGTGTGAAACTTGACGCCTTTGCGCAGGTGGAACGTGTAGGTCAGACCGTCTTCGCTGATGTCCCAGGAGTCGGCCAGTGCCGGAATCACTTCCGTGGTGCCGGGCTTGAAGTCCGCCAGACGATTGAAGATGGTTTCGGCCACCGCATCGGCTGTGACTGCAGTCGTGTACTGGACCATATCGAAGCCTTCCGGGCTGGCTTCGGTGCAGACCACCAGGGGTTTGGCCGAGACGCCAACAGCGACACTCAGCAACGCGGCTGCAATGGCCGCACGTAGGGGAAGCATTTTCATCAAGAACCCTCTGCAATCGGTGGAACAGGAAAAAACCAAACGGCCGACTCATCATGAGTCAGCCGTCGGCAGTGTTTTTACAAAATCTTGAACGGGATGGTGGTCACGAGACGGAACTCGTTGATGCTGCCGTCAGCCTGGTTATCGCTGGCACGGTGAGTGGTGTAGGTCGCACGAACAGTGGTGGCCTTGAGCGGACCGCTCTGTACGGCGTACGAAGTACCGATGCCGTATTCATAGTGGTTCTCGCCGTCCATGTTGCGAACGTCGTAGGCGGTACCGGTGTAGTGAGTACCGTCGATTCCCCAGCCGCGTGCCTGGTAGATGTTGAACTTCAGGCCTGGCACGCCGTATTCAGCCATGTTCAGACCATAGGCGATCTGGAAGGACTTCTCGTTCGGGCCGTTGAAGTCCGACAGCAAGGAGTTGGCCAGGTAGATGCCGTTGGTTTCGTGCAGGTAGTCGAAGTACTCGTTACCGTTCACTTCCTGGTACGAGAACGTCAGGCTGTGGGCCTGGTGAGTCAGACCGAACGACAGCGAGTAGGTGTCGTTGTCGATCTCACCCATCAACTTTTTGCCTTCGTCGACGGTTTTGTAGTAGTTCAGGCCAGTGGTCAGGCTCAGTACCGAGCTGTCGCCCAGTTCGTGAGTAGCGCCGAAGTAGTACTGGTTCCAGAAGTCTTCGACGTTGGTCGCGTACAGGCTGGTCTTCAGGCTTTTCAGCGGCTGATAGTTCAGGCCTGCAGTGTTCACGTGATCGGTTTCAGCGCCGTTGTTGGTGTATTCAGAGCGGAATTTCGACAGGCTCTGCTCGCTACGTGGCGACACGCGGTCGAAGGTGCCGAGGTCGAACGACAGGTTGTCGAACTCTTCGCTGTGAATGGCAACACCTTCAAAGCTCGAAGGCAACGGACGGTTGCCGATGACATCGACGATCGGGCTGCTGAAGTTCATGCGGCCGGCGGTCAGGGTGGTGTTGGAGATACGCGCCTTTACGTTGGCCAGGCCCAGTTTGCTCCACTGGTCCACGGCGTCGCCGTTGGAGTGAGCCAAGGTACGGTTGGAACCACCCTTGATATCTTCGCGGCTGCGATCCAGCGCAATGGCGTTATAGGCAGCGACTTCGGTGCTGAAACCCACGGTGCCTTGGGTGAAGCCCGAGGTGTAGTTCAGGATCGTGCCCTGAACCCAGTTGATGCGACGCGAGCCGGTCAGTGTTTCACCATGGCGTTCGTACTTGAAAGTACCGCCACGTTGTTTGTCTTCGTTGGCATACCAGTTACGGGTACTACCCGACAGGCTCTGACCATCGATGAAGCCTTTGGCTTCCGACTGGGAGTTGGTGCTGGCCAGTTGGGTCGGAACGAAGTCCTGGCTTTGGGTTTCTGCGTAAGCCGTGGCGGTTACGCTGCTGATGGCCAGGGCCAATAACGCGGTGCTGCTCAGTTTCATGGGTGAAGCTCCTTACTTTCTTTTTTTTATGCCGGTCTTTTTTGGTGATCCGGCTATTTGTTTTAGAACTCAATCAAGGCTTAGCAAACGTTTGCTGTAGGCCGGATTGGCGAATTACGGCAATACGCTTGCGTGAGAGCGCAATGCGCCCCCAGCGTTTCTGGCTAATCGGTTATTGGTCGATACTGACGCCCGAGAACACGTTACGACCGAATGGACTCACCTTGAATCCTTCGATTTTGGCGCTCAACGGCTGGTTAACCGTCGAATGGGCGATAGGCGTGATCGGCACTTGTTGCTTGAGGTAGTGCTGCGCCTGTTTGTAGAGCACGGTGCGCTGGTCGCGGTCAGTGACGACCTTGGCCTGCTTGATGAATTTGTCGTAAGCCGGATCGCACCACATGGAGTAGTTGTTACCACCAATGGCGTCGCAGCTGTAAAGCGTGCCGAGCCAGTTGTCCGGGTCCCCATTGTCACCGGTCCAGCCAATCAGGCTGATGTCGTGCTCGCCATTCTTGGTGCGCTTGATGTACTCGCCCCATTCGTAGCTGACGATCTTCACTTTGAGGCCGATTTTTGCCCAGTCAGCCTGGAGCATCTCGGCCATCAACTTGGCGTTCGGGTTGTAAGGGCGCTGCACGGGCATCGCCCACAAGGTGATTTCGGTGCCTTCTTTCACGCCGGCAGCCTTGAGCAATTCCTTGGCTTTTTCCGGGTTGTAGACCGTGTCCTTGATCGTGTCGTCGTAGGACCACTGGGTCGGCGGCATGGCGTTGACGGCCAGTTGCCCCGCGCCTTGGTAGACGGCATTGAGAATGCCTTGCTTGTTCACCGCCATGTCCAGCGCCTGACGCACTTCGAGCTGGTCGAACGGTTTGTGGCGAACGTTGTAGGCGATGTAGCCAAGGTTGAAACCAGGCTTCTCGATGAGCTTGAGTGCCGGGTCGTTCTTCAGCGCTGGTACGTCGGCGGGGCGCGGGCTCAGGGTGATCTGGCACTCATTGGCCTTGAGCTTCTGTACACGCACCGATGCGTCGGTGTTGATCGAGAAGATCAGGTTGTCGAGCTTGACCCGGCTCGGGTCCCAGTACTGCTTGTTACCGGTGTAGCGGATGTTGGAATCTTTCTGGTAGCTCTTGAACGCGAACGGGCCAGTGCCGATCGGCTTCTGGTTGATGTCGCTCGGCTTGCCTTCAGCCAGTAGTTTGTCGGCGTATTCGGCGGACAGAATGGCGGCGAAGCTCATGGCGATGTTCTGGATGAACGCGGCGTCGACGCTGTTGAGCGTCATGACCACGGTCAGCGGCCCGGTCTTCTCGACCTTGGCGATGTTCTTGTTCAGGCTCATCCCGTTGAAATAGGGGAATTCTGTGGGATAAGCCTTACGGAAAGGTTGCTGCGGATCGAGCATGCGATTGAACGTGAACAGCACGTCATCGGTGTTGAACTCACGGGTCGGCGTGAAGTACTTGGTCGTGTGAAATTTCACCCCTTCGCGCAGGTGAAAGGTGTACTTGAGGCCGTCCTCGGAAATATCCCAGCTCGTCGCCAGGCCCGGTACGACATTGGTGGCGCCTTTTTCAAACTCTGCCAATCGGTTGTACAGCGGCTCGGCGGCATCGTTGTCGGTCGATGTCGTGTACTGCGCAGTGTCGAAGCCAGCGGGGCTGCCTTCGGAGCAGAACACCAGGCTGTTATTGGCGGCCTGGCTGATGGAAGTGGCGGCCAGCAGGCCGGTGCCCAGCAATGCGGATAAAACCAAGGTATGGCGCATGACGCTCCCTTTTCTCGTTCGCTAAGTGTTTTCAATGAGCCGCCGTCCCGTCCGGGGACGTGGAGGCATCACTGAGTTCAAACCATAACGTGCAGCAAAACCGAGAACCCACGCATGCACTGGTCAGATACCCGACGGTATGAGCCGTGGGTCTGGCCGTAAATGCGTAGAGTCTGAAAGACTTGTGGGAAAAGGCAACGCATCCGATGCCACGGCGGCTATGCGCGGCGGAATTGGATGTAGGCGGTTTCCTACTTTCTCGTCAGATAAAGCAACGGCGACGTTAAAAACGTCGCCGTTGAAAAACCTTATTTGCTGACGCTGACGCCGTAGAAGGAGTTCAAGCCAAACGGGCTGATCTTGAAATCCTGCACTTCGTTGCGCATGGGTTGGAACACCGTCGAGTGAGCGATAGGTGTCATTGGAACAGCGTCTTTGAGGACGTGTTGCGCCTGTTTGTACAGTTCGGTGCGCTTGCCCTGATCTGTCGTGCGTTTAGCTTCTTTGACGATGCCGTCAAACTTCTTGTCGCACCACTTGGAGAAGTTGTTGCCCTGCAGCGAGTCGCAGCCGAACAGCACGTTCAGCCAGTTGTCCGGGTCACCGTTGTCGCCGCTCCAGCCAATCAGCATCGCGCCGTTTTCGCCGCCTTTGGAGCGCTTGATGTACTCGCCCCACTCGTAGGTCACGATCTTGGCTTTGATGCCGACCTTGGCCCAGTCGGACTGCAGCATTTCAGCCATCAGTTTGGCGTTCGGGTTGTACGGACGCTGCACCGGCATCGCCCACAGGTTGATCTCGGTGCCTTCCTTGACGCCGGCTTCCTTGAGCAGCTCTTTGGCTTTCTCAGGGTTGTACGGCGCATCCTTGATGGTGGTGTCGTAAGACCATTGGGTTGGCGGCATGGCGTTGACGGCCAGTTGACCAGCACCCTGGTAAACGGAGTCGATGATCTGCTGCTTGTTGACGGCCATGTCCAGTGCCTGACGCACTTTCAATTGAGCCATCGGGTTCGGCTGATCGCTGCCCTTGATCTTGTCCATCACGTTGTAGGCGATGTAACCCAGGTTGAAGCCAGCCTGGTCAGGCACTTTCAGAGTCTTGTCTTCCTTCAGCGCCTTCAGGTCGGCCGGACGAGGGAACAGAGTGATCTGGCACTCGCCCTTTTTCAGCTTCTGAATACGTACCGACGGGTCGGTGGTAATGGCGAAGATCAGGTTGTCGATCTTGACGTCGTCAGGCTTCCAGTAGTCCTTGTTCCCGGTGTAGCGGATGTTGGAGTCTTTCTGGTAGCTCTTGAACACGAACGGACCAGTGCCGACCGGCTTCTGGTTGATGTCGGCGGCTTTGCCTTCTTTCAGCAGATGGGCAGCGTACTCAGCGGACTGCACCGACGCGAAGCTCATGGCCATGTTCTGGATGAACGCGGCATCAACTTCTTTGAGGGTGAACTTGACGGTGTGGTCGTCGACTTTATCGATCTTGGTGATGTTGGTGTCCATCCCCATGTCTGTGAAGTACGGGAATTCGGTCGGGTACGCTTTGCGGAACGGGTCGTTCTTGTCAATCATGCGATTGAAGGTGAACAGCACGTCGTCGGCGTTGAACTCACGAGTCGGCTTGAAGTACGGGGTGGTGTGGAACTTCACGCCTTCACGCAGGTGAAAGGTGTAAGTCAGGCCATCATCGGAGATGTCCCACTTGGTCGCCAGACCAGGAATCACAGCGGTGCCGCCGCGCTCGAACTGGGTCAGGCGGTTGAACATGGTTTCTGCAGAGGCGTCGAAGTCGGTTCCGGTGGTGTACTGACCAGGATCAAAACCGGCCGGGCTCCCTTCGGAGCAGAACACCAGGTTAGTCGCCGCTTGGGCGAAAGGTGCGGAGGCTAACAAGCCTGCGCCGACTAAAAACGGAATGACCGCGTGTTTAAGCATGTTGGCCTCATGATTTGTTGTCATTTTTGGAATTAGAGGACGACCTCGTGAGTCGTGCCTGCGGATACTTATGCAGGGGCCATACCCAATGCAAGATCCTGAACGACTGCAGGCGTTAAACAGTGGCACGAACGTACCTTAATGTCGCATATGTATAAATTCATGTGCATTTGACCGTTTGCGCAGGGTTTTTTCGGTGCATGGGGTGCACCTGCGCGGGGCGATTTGGACGTCTTGCGCACTCGATTGGAGCGCGGTGTTACTTATTTATACCCATCATTGAGGGGAGGGCGGGCGTGAGTGAGATCGAATTCCAGTTCGGTGGGTAGGTGTTTGTTGTTTAGAGGGTTGTTGTGTCTGTGGGGGCAGATTGTTCCGTTACTGTTTGTCAGTGGACATCTGTGGGTGGGCTTTGGATTTGGAGTTTGGTGGGGGCTGCGATGGCGTGTTGGTAGTACCCGGGGTGCAACCCGTTGTTGCTTGCGGTAGCGCTTTTCGCTTTTTTCAAATGTTGAGCGCCTGATAAATGAGCATTTTCTGACGGATGTGCAGTGGTCAGGCGTGGGGAGCGAGCCTGATAGCCGATCATTTACTTTCAGGTGTACATCATTCCCCTGTAGGAGCGAGGCTTGCCCGCGAAGGCGACCTGAAAGCCGACCAATCTCTTTCCGCTACCTGCAATTGATCATTCCCACGCTCGCGCGTGGAAGTGCCGCCGGGATGCTCCGCGCTCCATTTTTGTGTTGAATCACGTGTAAAAAACACAGCGCTTTCCCACGCATTTTTCAGGTTGCCGGGTAGGAAGCTGTTTCTCTAATCTCGTCCCGTCGCTGCAAAATCAGCGGCCAGGAGTGGAAACCTGAATCAGTAGGGCAAAGGCCCTCACGACCATACCGGCAAGTGATGGCTCCCTTGATTTCAGGAGCTGCAAATGGACAACGACAATTCCGATTCGAAATTCAATAAAACCAACCCAACCGCCGAAGCCTTGCGTGCTGGAGAATTACTCAAAGACCGCGAAGCCATAAAACGCGCCCTCGATTACTACCTCGATCCACCCGACCAATACGCCCCTAAACCCCGTCGTCCCAGCACCATGTTCATGATCGCCCCGGACATGGACAGCGAAAGTCTCCTGGCACAAGCTTGCGAGTCGTTGGCTTCGGCCAGTGTCATGGCCAGTGATTTCGCCGCTAACCTGATCGGCCCGCAGCGCCGTACGGTGTTGGCGATTCAGCAGATCATCATGCTGGCGGAATTGGCCGTGAATCGGGCGTTGGATAACTTCCAATCTCGTGTGGCTGGCCTGAAGCGTTAATGTCTCGATATGTCAGTCACCGAACAGCGGATTCCATGAAATATCGGACAAACCAGAGCGCTACCCATCCCCCCAGTAGCCGATTCAGACTGATATCGGGAACTTGAACCCAATTTCTGAGATGTCTTGGCAGTCCGTTGGCATCATCGTTTGCTGGCGGGTCTTCGTGGTGACAGCGTGTTGGTCGAGAGATCAATCCGCTTATCTGGGACAACCTGTAGAGGCGCCCAATTGGATCATTACCTAAAACTTACGATTAATGCCCACCAATCGGAAGCGCGCAAATTTCTGCTCAATTTCTTCTAGTTTGAAAAATGCGACGTACAGAAAATGTTCAGATTGAGCAAAATGAGCATTAAAAAGCTGCCGGATACGAAATTAAGCTCCAGCTCTGGCCTGTTCATTGAGTGGTGAACTCATAAAGTGCTGAGTAAGGCTGCTTTGACCCAGCAAGTATTACTTGATCGGCCCCGCAAATGTTACCCATCCACAGAGCATCACCATACCGATCACACAAATAGTCAGCACGTCGAAAGATCGGGTAACCAAGGTTTTGAGATGGATTGGAAAGTCGTTTACATCCCTGATCGCTTTCGGATCCGCTTGGAGCAGAAATGTTTTACGAGCGCGAAGCATACCGTTGATCTGGCCCAAACGAAGCATCCGGTCATAGGCAGCGGAACGGCGATTCACATCCACGATCAATGAGTTTTTGAGGTGGGACTCAATCTCTTCCAACTTGAAGTAACAGATGTAGTACATCACTCCTAGATTAATGATCATCGGGATGAACACTGCCATTGAAAAGCACAGGTAAAACAACTTCATTCCACTCATTCTGAGGTGGCCTCATATAAGAGCTCACCCATTGGTTCGAGGCCCTTGGCTCCGATGTTTCCACCGAGTGAAGTTGCAGCACCGTTCAAAATTAACGCGCAAAGCAGTCCTCCCACACCTCGTGTTTTTACTGCTACGCCGATGCAGTATTTAACAGTCACGCCCTTTGCCATAGCGCCACCCGCCATCCCGCCGACTACGTTTCCGGTCAATTTCCCTCCTTCAGTGAATTTTACTTTTTTGCATTCTTCATCGCTTCCCGTGCGACAGACTTCCTTTATCCGCATCGTGGCCGCTCCTGACGCTAGACCTATGCCCACGTAGCCACCTGCCCTCATGAACTTGGCTGCTCGTGCTACTCCTCCAATATTCGTCGCATACCCAGGCAGCTGTGTAGGTCCTCCGGCCTTGTCCCAATGATGGATGGTCCGACGCGTTGACAAGCCGAGTGCCCGCTTAATCTTGGGATGATCCGCAATGCCAGTACCTTTTCGTATCAATGGGCCAAGGCTGGCGTCCAGCTTGGCCATAAGCCGTTTACGTTGGGCAAAAAATTCCGGGGAGTTGAGATGACCATATTGGCGATATTGCTTTTGATGCAGCTCCTCCAGATCTTTCAGATTGGTTGTCAGCGCCTCAAGATGCTGTCCAATCATGAACGAAGCCACACCAAGCGACCCCGCCGATACTTCCAGAAACGGCTCTATCACCTCATGGTGTTCAACCATGAAAGAAGCTTCTTCATCACTCAGATCTTTGAGCGCCTCATTGACCTTCTCAGCTGCGATCATCAATTGCGCCTCTTCACGGCGGCACATGTAGTGCCGTGAGTCGCTGAAGATGACCATTTGCCCAGGTTTCACCCGTTCACCGAGATGTCGGTTCAACGAGCGAAACTGCTGGCTCAGGACTTCCCCTGGCGGGTTTTCGTACAGCGAACGCTCCAAGGCTTCGAGGCTCATGGGTTTCTGAATGATGTGAAAACCCGATTCCGCCGGTTTGGGAAGGGTGAACGCGTGTTCTTCGACCAAGTGTTGCGCTGGCGGCGGTTCGGGTTTGGCTTTGAAGCCGTTCCAGGAGGCACCGCCATTATCGGTATTGACGCGCTGCTTCACGATGACCCAATCACCATTGCTTACTGCACTGATAAGTTTCTGTTGATTAGCTGATTGCATGTAGTTGGAGCGGTTGGCGCCGATTGCACTCAGCAAGTCGTCGAAACCCTGCAGCTCATCGGGGTAGTTCAGGACCTGGCGTAGGTCGTCGGTGGCTTGGTAGCTGTCGAGTACATGGCCGCGCTGACCGGCGAGCAGGTCTTTGGGGATGAGTCTCTTCACGCTCGTGTCCTGTTCTTTGGAAACGGGTGACTTTGGCAAGAGAACTCAAGTAGAGATGCCGGGGAATTCGGTTTTGGGTGTAGGGGAAGTCCGAGTTTTTTGGGGGCCGTCCATTTCGCGTAGGAGTGCCGCCCGGTACGCTCCGCGTTCCATTTTTGTGTTGAGCCATGTGTAAAAAAACAGCGCTTTTCCCACGCGTTTTTCAGGTTGCCGGGTAGGAAGCAGTGTCTCTAACCTCTGGTTGTCGCTGAAAACTCAGCGATCGGGTGTGAGAACTCGGTAACAGATATGTATGAATCTAGCGCCAGCATCACCATCATTGCCGCCAGCTATTCGCTGCCTGCAATGCTCTATGGCAGCTGTGTGCGGGCGGACTTCGGTCCGGCCGGTTCTCTGTTCCCGGTTTTCTCACCCTGCACATAGCTGCCAATGCGCCCTTGATTACTACCTCGATCCACCCGACCAATACGCCCCTAAACCCCGTCGTCCCAGCACCATGTTCATGATCGCCCCGGACATGGACAGCGAAAGTCTCCTGGCACAAGCTTGCGAGTCATTGGCTTCCGCGAGTGTCATGGCCAGTGATTTCGCCGCTAACCTGATCGGCCCGCAGCGCCATACGGTGTTGGCGATTCAGCAGATCATCATGCTGGCGGAATTGGCCGTGAATCGGGCGTTGGATAACGTCGACCCGGCGTAGACCGCGTTATCGCTTTTTGCGAGCAAGATAGATCAGCAAAGATTCCCGGTTGCCATTAGCCCAATGGTTCGACCTTTCCTGACGGTACAAATGCATTCGAAAACGCCTGTACCTGTCAGGAATGACAGTAGAAATATCCCGCAACTTGATTGAGCATGATCGCCTCCCGTCACAGACTTGTCCTGTCTAAGCGGTTGGCTTCATCAACGTGTGCAATCTATATAAGGAGATAACCATGACCGATGCAGAAAAAGACTATATACGACAACGCGACTACCAAGTTATCCAATCTTCCGCATATAACGATTCATGGTGGCAGGTTGTCAAAGGTGGAACCCCTGTTGGGGGTAGGTATGGAGTAGAAGATGAAGCATGGAAATACGCTAACGATTTGATTTCGGCGGATAGCTATAATAACTAGTTACCCTTTCGTCGTTCATCGCCAGCAGGCTCGCCCCCGCATGTACGGTAGCGCCTTTGTGGGGGCGACTCTATTCGAAATGGCGGCGAGGGTGGCTGCTCGGCGCAATATCGTAAGAGATTTTAGGGGGTGGGGTATCTCAGCTATTGGTTTGCATTATTATTCCAAAATAATCTTGGAGAGGCGTGAGTATTCCCTTTTACCTGTTATTTCTTACAGTTGATATTTTACTTGCTTCGGCTGAATGTAACTCAGGCGATAAAGGCTTTTTCTGTTCGGGTAGGTAGCTTGGGGTCTAAGCTACCTTGTTTAGAATTTTTATAAGGAAATAATCATGAGCTATCCTGAAATTACTGAGTATCAAGGCTGGCTGATTTATAAGCATGATCCGGCCGATCAAAAATATTGTTATCAGGTTTATAGTAAGGATGGGAGTCCAGCCAGTATGTTGTGTGAAACAAAGGAGCATGCTGAACAACAAATTCGATCGTATAAACCACGACCACCAGGAGCTCGCGGATAACAGCTCTGGGAGGACCGCCCCGTTGTCATTCGCAGATGGCT
Source organism: Pseudomonas sp. BGI-2 (assembly GCF_004310295.1). Classification (GTDB taxonomy): domain Bacteria; phylum Pseudomonadota; class Gammaproteobacteria; order Pseudomonadales; family Pseudomonadaceae; genus Aquipseudomonas. The sequence continues at coordinate 24,000 of NZ_SISB01000056.1, forward strand.
CATTCCGGGCGGTGTTTCGACGATAGTGTAGGACCATCCCCTCAAAACTTGACGGGCTTGCACAGTTTTCAAGGACATAAAAAAACGGCGATCACTTCAGTGATCGCCGTTGCTGTGTCCGTGTTATCGAATCAAGGCATCAACACTTCAATCGCGCCATCCGCCGTCATGCTGACCTGGCTCGTGCCCGCCTCAACTTCCGGCGTCACCGGCGCACCGTCCATGCCGGCGGCTTTCATCATCATCGGCCCGCGCATGTACGGTTGTGGATAACCGTTGCTGTTCAAGTTCAGGTTAACGATTTTGTAGCCCTTGCCGCCCAACGCGTCGGTCGCCAGTTGGGCGCGGGCCTTGAAGGCGGTCACGGCTTCTTGAAGCAGCGCGTCTTCGCTGGCTTTGCGGGTTGGTGTGGCGATGGCGAAGTCCATGCCGCCCATTTTCAGGTCGGTCAGCAGTTCGCCTGTCAACTTCGACAGCGCGGCAAAGTCCGAGCTTTCCAGGCGCAGTTCGGCGCGTTCGCGCCAGCCGGTGATTTTCTGGCCCTTGGTGTCGTAGATCGGGTAGCTGTTGCGGCTGCCCTGGCGCAGGGTGACTTCCTTGACCTCTTTGGCCTGGGCCAGCGCTTTGTTCATGGTGGTGCTGACGTCGGCGGCGAGTTTGGCCGGGTCGGTGTTTTGTTCTTCGGTGTAGAGGGTCACGATCATCAGGTCGCGAGCCACTTCCTGGCTGACTTCGGCGCGCAGGGAGATCTGGTTGTAATGAAGCTCGTCGGCGGCCAGGGCCGGCAGGCTGGCGACGGTGCCAACGCTGAGGGCAAGAAGTGCGGCGCTGCGGCGGAAACTGTGCATGAAAACTCCTTGGACGGTGCGCAGGGGTTAAGGTCCGAGCCTGCGTGAAACCATCAGACTCTAGCTTTAATGATCTGGTTCGCACAGTTACAACTTCTATACAGATGGAATGCAGGAGACCGCGTTGAGGCCATTCGCGGGCAAGCCTCGCTCCTACAGGAATGTGTCGTTCAAAGGATTTGCGTCCGACACATCCCGTAGGAGCGAGGCTTGCCCGCGAAGGCGTCTTTATAGACGCAGCAGAACTTCCTGCCATGTGGCGGTTTGCCGCACTTTTGCCTGCCTGCCCCCGTGCTTGGTTATACTCCGTGCGATCCGCCTGGAGCGCTCATCAGGAGAGCTCATGCTCGCCCCCGTTCAAATCACTTCCGCCACTCGCCAGAACCTCTGGCGGCTGACGTTCATCCGCACGTTGGTGCTCGCCGCTCAGGCCGGTTCCGTGGGGCTGGCCTACTGGTTCGACCTGCTGCCGTTGCCGTGGGTGCAACTGGCAATGACCCTGGGTTGTTCAACGCTGCTGTGCGCGTTCACGGCGGTTCGTCTGCGCACCTCGTGGCCGGTGACCGAGCTGGAATATGCCCTGCAACTGGCCTGCGATCTGTTTATCCACAGTGCCTTGCTGTATTTCTCCGGCGGCTCGACCAACCCGTTTGTCTCGTATTACCTGGTGCCGCTGACCATCGCCGCCGTGACGTTGCCGTGGCGCTATTCGGTGATTCTGTCCGGCATCGCGCTGGCGCTTTACACGTTGTTGCTGGCGCAGTTCTATCCGCTGGAAACCTTTCCCATCGCCCGGGAAAACCTGCAGATCTATGGCATGTGGCTGAGTTTCGCCCTCGCCGCAGCGGTCATCACGTTCTTCGCCGCGCGCATGGCCGAAGAGCTGCGCCGTCAGGAAGAATTGCGCGCCATCCGCCGTGAAGAAGGCCTGCGCGACCAGCAATTGCTGGCCGTTGCGACCCAGGCGGCGGGCGCGGCCCATGAGCTGGGCACGCCGTTGGCGACCATGAGCGTGCTGCTCAAGGAAATGCGCCAGGATCACCACGACCCGTTGTTGCAGGACGATTTGAGCGTGCTGCAGGATCAGGTCAAACTCTGCAAAGAGACCTTGCAGCAACTGGTGCGCGCCGCCGAGGCCAATCGCCGCTTGGCGGTGGAGATGCAGGACGTCACCGACTGGCTCGACGAAGCCCTCAATCGCTGGCACTTGATGCGTCCGGAAGCCAGTTACCGCTTCCAGCGCCTGGGCCAGGGCACCGTGCCGCGCATGGCGCCGCCGCCAGACCTGACGCAAGCGCTGCTGAATTTGCTGAACAACGCCGCCGATGCCTGCCCCGAAGGGTTGCAGGTGACGCTGGACTGGAATGCCGAGGACCTGACCATCAGCATTCGCGACCACGGCGCCGGTGTGCCGCTGGCCATTGCCGAACAGATCGGCAAACCGTTTTTTACCACTAAGGGCAAAGGTTTCGGCCTGGGCCTGTTTTTGAGCAAGGCCAGCGTGACACGCGCCGGCGGCTCAGTGAAACTCTACAGTCATGAGGAAGGCGGCACGCTCACCGAGCTGCGCCTGCCCCGTGTCGCCCGAGGAGACGAACATGAGTGACGAGATCCAAGTTGAAGGCGAAGAACTGCCGCATTTGCTGCTGGTAGACGACGATGCAACCTTTACCCGTGTGATGGCCCGCGCCATGGCCCGCCGCGGTTTTCGCGTCAGCACCGCCGGTTCCGCCGAAGAAGGACTGGTCATTGCCCAGGCTGATATCCCGGACTACGCCGCGCTGGACCTGAAAATGGACGGCGACTCGGGCCTGGTGTTGCTGCCCAAACTGCTCGAACTCGACCCGGAAATGCGCGTGGTAATCCTCACCGGTTATTCGAGCATTGCCACCGCCGTCGAGGCGATCAAGCGCGGCGCCTGCAATTACCTGTGCAAACCGGCGGACGCCGACGATGTGCTGGCCGCGCTGCTCTCCGAGCACGCCGACCTCGACACTCTGGTGCCGGAAAACCCGATGTCCGTGGACCGCCTGCAGTGGGAACACATCCAGCGCGTGCTCACCGAGCACGAAGGCAACATCTCCGCCACTGCCCGCGCCTTGGGCATGCACCGCCGCACGCTGCAGCGCAAACTGCAGAAGCGCCCGGTCCGTCGCTGAACGGACGCTGAACGATTATCGCCAGCCCTCGCGATAACACGAACCGATCATCTATGATCGGTTCGTGTGTGTTCTTTTCTTTATCGAGCCTTATCCATGAATCAGAACGCTGAGTATTCCGCGGTCAACGATACTGTGCGCGGGCAGTTTTTTCGAAAAGTCTGGGCGATGACCACGCCGTATTGGCGCAGCGAAGAGAAGGGCAAGGCCTGGACGTTGCTGATCGCCGTGATCGCGCTGTCGCTGTTCAGCGTGGCGATTTCGGTGTGGATCAACAGTTGGTACAAGGATTTTTACAACGCCCTGCAAAAGAAGGACGAAGCGGCCTTCTGGCAACTGATCCTGTATTTCTGCGGGATTGCGGCGGTGGCAATTCTCGGTGCGGTGTATCGGCTCTACCTGACCCAGATGCTGACGATTCGCTGGCGAGCCTGGCTCACGGAACAACACTTCGCTCGCTGGTTAGGCAACAAAAACTACTACCAGCTGGAGCAGGGTGGTTACACCGATAACCCGGACCAGCGGATTTCCGAAGACCTCAACAGCTTTACCAGCAATACCCTGGGTCTGGGCTTGGGCCTGATCCGCAACGTTGTCAGCCTGGTGTCGTTCTCGATCATTTTGTGGGGCGTGTCGGGCAGCATCGAAGTGTTCGGTTTCACCATTCCAGGCTACATGTTCTGGTGCGCACTGGTTTATGCAGCAGTCGGCAGCTGGCTGACGCATGTGATCGGCCGTCGTTTGATTGGCCTCAACAACAATCAACAACGCTTCGAAGCCGACCTGCGTTTCTCCATGGTACGGATTCGCGAGAATGCCGAAAGCATTGCGCTGTACAACGGCGAACCGAATGAAAACCGCCGTTTGAGCAACCGTTTCGGGCTGGTCTGGCACAACTTCTGGGACATCATGAAAGTGTCCAAGCGCCTGACCTTCTTCACCTCCGGCTATGGCCAGATCGCAATCATCTTCCCGTTCATGGTCGCCGCGCCGCGCTACTTCGCCGGCAAGATCGAACTGGGTGAGCTGATGCAAATCAACTCCGCCTTCGGCAACGTTCAAGAGAATTTCAGCTGGTTCATCAGCGCCTACCAGGACTTGGCCGCATGGCGCGCCACCTGCGATCGTCTGCTGAGTTTCCGTCAGGCCATGACCGACAACGAAGAGCGTGCACCGGCCATCGATGTGCAGACTTCGGGTACGGCATTGAAAGTGCACAACCTGGGCCTCGATCTGGCGGACGGTCGCCACTTGCTGACCAACGCCGACATGACCGTGGAGGAGGGCGAACGTGTGATGCTCAGCGGCCGTTCCGGCAGCGGCAAGTCCACCCTGCTGCGGGCGATGGGCCATCTGTGGCCTGCGGGTCATGGCAGCATTCGTCTGCCGACGGCGCGTTACCTGTTCCTGCCGCAAAAACCGTATCTGCCGATTGGCACGCTGCGCGAGGCGTTGAGTTATCCACAGGCCGGCGAGACCTATCCGCATGAACGATATGTGCATGTGCTGGAGACTTGCCGCTTGCCGCACCTCGTTGCGCGTCTGGACGAAGCCAATCACTGGCAGCGCATGCTGTCGCCGGGTGAACAGCAACGGCTGGCCTTCGCCCGTGCGCTGCTCTATGCACCGCAGTGGTTGTATATGGATGAAGCGACGTCGGCGATGGACGAAGAGGATGAAGCGTCGCTGTATCAGGCGTTGATCGATGAGATTCCGGGGCTGAGTATTCTCAGCGTCGGGCATCGCAGCAGCCTGAAGCGTTTCCATCCACGGCATGTGCGCATTGAAAATGGGCATCTGGTGGACCAGACCGTGACCGCCTGAACACCTCCGAACCTGTAGGAGCGAGGCTTGCCCGCGAAGGCCGTTACTCGGTTCCACATGAGAGCCGTGTCACCGTTCTTCGCGGGCAAGCCTCGCTCCTACAAAAGGGGTGATGGTGATCGTACAACCGCGTTGAGCTATGATGCGGTTTCAGCCGCAATTTTCGAGACAGACGTTCACCATGGAAAACCCGATCGACGCACCACGCCTCCCTCGCAAGCGCCGCAGCCTCGCACAGGAATTGGTGACGGTGCTGTCCGAGCAGATCCGCGACGGCCACCTCAAACGCGGCGACAAATTGCCCACCGAGTCGGCAATCATGGATGCCCATGGCGTCAGCCGCACCGTGGTGCGTGAAGCGATTTCCCGTTTGCAGGCGGCTGGCCAGGTGGAAACCCGCCACGGCATCGGCACCTTCGTGCTCGACACTCCGAGCCCGAGCGGTTTCCGTATCGACCCGGCGACCGTGGTCACCTTGCGGGATGTACTGGCGATCCTGGAACTGCGCATCAGCCTCGAAGTTGAATCCGCCGGCCTCGCCGCACAACGCCGAAGTGCCGAGCAGCTGGCCTTGATGCGCGCCGCGCTGGACGCCTTGAATGAAAGTGTCTCGCATGCCAGCGATGCCGTGGCGTCCGACTTCCAGTTTCACCTGCAAATCGCCTTGGCGACCGGCAACCGCTACTTCACCGACATCATGACCCACCTGGGCACCAGCATCATTCCGCGCACACGTCTGAACTCCGCGCGCCTGGCCCATGACGACCAGCAGCACTACATGAGTCGTCTGAGCCGTGAGCACGAAGAGATATACGACGCGATTGCGCGCCAGGATTCAGATGCGGCGCGGGCGGCGATGCGTTTGCATTTGACGAACAGTCGGGAGCGGCTGCGCCATGCTCATGAAGAGGCTGAGGCGCAGGGCTGATTGTGGTTTATGGTTTTAGTTGAACAACCAGATCAATGGAATCAGCCTGATTACCCGAGGCGCTGGTTACTCTGTATCGCAGCTTGGCAGTGGCATCTGGCACCAGACCTTTTTCAAAGGTCTCTTTCGGGATCGCAAACACCATTACCAAAGGGACGGGCTCCACCCGTTTCGTACCACTCCAGTGGTTTCCAGTTGAGGTCTGTACCGTAAATTCGACCTTATCGCCTACAGTCATATCTCCGTGCGGCGTAACCTCGCCGTGCGCGGGACCTGTCAGCTTGCCAACGTAAAGAACATCATTGTTGGCTTCTTTAAGGACAGGTGCAGGCATAGTTTTCTCTTGCGCAGTCATGATCAAAATCCTTTTAACAATCAAACCGTTTGAAAGGCGCGAGGTGGAAAGCTTCGCTGACGGAGCCGGTTTGTTAACTCCGGAACCATTTAGGCTGCATTGGCAATCGCTGGGCTACTGTCAGAAATTACAGTTCCGACAAACGGTCAGCGGCTATCTGATCAATCAGCTGCGTCAGGGGAAATGCCATCGCGAGCAGGCTCGCTCCCACATTGGGTCAATGGCGCCCACAAATAATGTGTTCACCGAAGATCCCTTGTGGGAGTGAGCCTGCTCGCGATGGGGCCATCGGCTTCAGCCAGTCTTCAGAATCGAGCGATCCACTCGCACGGCCAACTCAGTCGTCACAGATTTAACATCGAACGTCACCCTTCCATGCTTATCCACAACCCCCCGAGCAATCGACACACCCATGGACAACAATTCCAACGGCGCACCCTTCAGCGATTGTCCCGAAGGCAATTCCAGCTTCAATTTGATAGTCATCATCGATCTCCTTATCAGGCCACGTTGCCAGTGGGTTTGTAGTCCTTGAGCAGCAAGTAAGTGCTCCAGCCCCACCAGTCATCGACAGTGGCGGTGTCGTTCAGGTTGTTGACGTCCTTGCGCCGCAGCACTTTGCTGCCTTCTACCCGGAACAGCGGTGAAAAGTTGTTCGCCAGATTCTGCACGGCTTGCAGATCCGGCGTCTTTTTCAAGGCGCCGAAGTTGCCGGGTGCCTGCACTGTGCCACTGAGATACGCCGCAAACACTTCATCCGCCGACACCTGAACCGCCTGATTCACCTGGACGCGATTGGCGCTGTCGATGGCGTCGAAGTAGCGCTTGTCCCCATACGCGCGCCATTGATCGCCGTTGCCGTTGCGCACATTGAGGCCGAACTTGCTGTCTTCGTCGTGCATGAAACGGGTAATCAACGAGCCCAGATCACTTGGCGTTACCACCGCTGCGAGCTGTTTACGCGGCACTCGCAAATGGCCGGCAGAAAACAGATCGGTCAGGTAGTGATCGGCAAACGCGTTCATCGCGTAGGCCAGTTCCAGCTGCTTTTCATCGCCGCTGCTGTGAGCCTTTACCGCTTGTTGCAGCGCCGCGGCATGCCCGGCGATGTACGCCAGCAGCGCCCACTCGGCGAAGTGATCGGCATTGTTGGCGGCCAGTTTCAGATAGCGTCCCAATGGAAACAGCGCCGAGACGAAACTGCCGCCGCCGGTGATTTTGTTCCACTCTTCGGACAACGTATCTCCGAGTGCGTCATATGCCTCGTGAGGTTGTTTTCCATCCTTGATCGCCTGTTTAACGGCGGCGATTTCCTTCTGCATGACGCCGAGAATCAGCTTCGCCTCTGCATTGGAGGCAGGCAGTACGGCCAGCGAGTTGAAGGCATTGATAAACCGCTGAATGCGATCGGCAGCGGTGGCGCCTTCGCTGACCGGTTGATCGGGAATGCCATAAAAATCGCCGCCCAGGGCGACGATCTGGCCATAGGTCAGCGCCAGTCCATTGGGTAAATGAAGCGCTACTTGCGAGGCAGGGACAGCGGGGGCGTCCTTGATGAAACGCAGCAGCGTGCTGTCACCGATGGCGGTGTGCTCGCCGCCCTCGAACTTCAGCTGCGGCTTGCCTTTCATGGCTTTGCCGGGCGGAGCGTTAGAGTGTGCGTCTTTATGTTCGGCGATCTGCAGCATCAGCGAACTGTCAGCGGTGATGGCGATTCCGTTTTCGGTAAAAAGATCATCCAGGTTCGCGATGATCTGCTTGGGTTTTTCCTGCGGTTGAGTGTGTAGACCTGACATTTCTAGCTCCTTGATATGTCGTCGGTATGATTCGAAATAACTGTACATATATACAGCCATTCGGAGCTTAGGCGAGAAATCTCCTACGTCAAGAAAATCCCTTTCCGACACAAATTGCGGGCGCACCGATGAAATGCAGTTGACGGTTATTATTTGAGTTGTACGATGACCTACAACTCGACCGTAGGCTAAATGCTTTTCTCACACAAACGTCGCTTCCCAGGGTGTTCGAATAATGAATCCACAAGAACTGAAGTCCATCCTCTCTTCCGGCCTGCTGTCTTTCCCGGTCACCGATTTCAATGCCCAGGGCGATTTCCATCGCGCTGGCTACATCAAGCGTCTCGAATGGCTGGCCCCATACGGCGCCACGGCATTGTTCGCCGCGGGCGGCACCGGTGAGTTCTTCTCTCTGGCGGCCAGCGAATACTCGGAAATAATCAAGACTGCCGTCGACACCTGCGAAACCAGCGTGCCGATTCTGGCCGGCGTTGGCGGTTCGACTCGTCAAGCCATCGAGTACGCACAGGAAGCCGAGCGTCTGGGCGCCAAAGGCCTGTTGCTGCTGCCGCACTACCTGACCGAAGCCAGCCAGGACGGCGTTGCCGCCCACGTTGAAGCCGTGTGCAAATCGGTGAAAATCGGCGTGGTGGTTTACAACCGCAACGTCTGCCGCCTGACCGCTCCGTTGCTGGAGCGCTTGGCCGAGCGCTGCCCGAACCTGATTGGCTACAAGGATGGCCTGGGTGATATCGAGTTGATGGTGTCGATCCGTCGCCGCCTCGCAGATCGCTTTAGCTATCTGGGCGGTTTGCCGACCGCTGAAGTGTACGCCGCTGCCTACAAGGCCTTGGGTGTGCCGGTCTACTCCTCGGCGGTGTTCAACTTCATCCCGAAAACCGCGATGGATTTCTACCACGCCATTGCCCGCGAAGATCACGCCACCGTTGGCAAGATCATCGACGACTTCTTCCTGCCGTACCTGGACATCCGTAACCGCAAAGCCGGTTACGCGGTGAGCATCGTCAAGGCCGGGGCGAAAATCGCAGGCTTCGACGCAGGTCCTGTACGTGCGCCGCTGACCGATCTGACGGGCGAAGAGTACGAAATGCTCGCCGCGCTGATCGACAAGCAAGGTGCTCAGTAACACACCCGATTAAACAAGGCCGCTGAGCAATCAGCGGCTTTTTGCGTGAGGAGATTGCTTGTGGCTGATTCAAAGCGTTTTGATAACTACATCGGTGGCCAATGGGTTGCCGGCACCGACTACTCCACCAACATCAACCCGTCGGAGTTGACCGACACCATTGGCGAGTACGCCAAGGCTGATCTGGCTCAAGTCCATGCCGCCATCGACGCCGCTCGCGCCGCGTTCCCGGCGTGGTCGACTTCGGGCATTCAGGCTCGCCACGATTCACTGGATAAAGTCGGCAGCGAAATCCTCGCCCGCCGCGAAGAGCTCGGCACCTTGCTGGCTCGGGAAGAGGGCAAGACCCTGCCTGAGGCCATCGGCGAAGTCACTCGCGCCGGCAACATCTTCAAGTTCTTCGCCGGCGAATGCCTGCGCTTGTCCGGCGACTACTTGCCGTCGGTACGTCCGGGTGTGAACGTCGAAGTGACGCGCGAAGCGCTGGGAGTGGTCGGTCTGATCACCCCGTGGAACTTCCCGATCGCGATCCCTGCGTGGAAAATCGCCCCGGCCCTGGCCTACGGCAACTGCGTTGTGCTGAAACCGGCCGATCTGGTGCCGGGTTGCGCCTGGGCACTGGCCGAAATCATCTCCCGCGCAGGCTTCCCGGCCGGCGTGTTCAACCTGGTGATGGGCAGCGGTCGAGTGGTTGGCGATGCGCTGGTGCAGAGCCCGAAAGTTGACGGCATCAGCTTCACCGGTTCCGTCGGTGTCGGTCGTCAGATCGCGGTCAGCTGCGTGTCGCGCCAGGCCAAGGTTCAGCTGGAAATGGGTGGCAAGAACCCGCAGATCATTCTCGACGACGCCGACCTCAAACAAGCGGTCGAGCTGTCGGTACAGAGCGCGTTCTACTCCACCGGTCAGCGTTGCACGGCGTCGAGCCGCTTCATCGTCACCGCCGGCATCCACGACAAGTTCGTCGAAGCCATGGCCGAGCGCATGAAGTCGATCAAGGTCGGCCACGCGCTGAAAACCGGCACCGATATCGGTCCGGTGGTCTCGCAAGCCCAGCTTGAACAGGACTTGAAATACATCGACATCGGCCAGTCCGAAGGTGCTCGTCTGGTCAGCGGCGGTGGCTTGGTGACTTGCGATACCGAGGGCTACTACCTCGCGCCAACCCTGTTTGCCGACAGCGAAGCCGCGATGCGCATCAGCCGTGAAGAGATTTTCGGCCCGGTCGCCAACGTCGTTCGCGTCGCGGATTACGAGGCCGCGCTGGCCATGGCCAACGACACCGAATTCGGTCTGTCCGCGGGCATCGCCACCACATCGTTGAAGTACGCCAACCACTTCAAGCGCCACTCCCAGGCCGGGATGGTGATGGTCAACCTGCCGACGGCGGGCGTGGATTACCACGTTCCATTCGGTGGGCGTAAAGGTTCATCCTATGGATCACGTGAGCAAGGTCGCTATGCACAAGAGTTCTACACCGTGATGAAAACCTCTTACATCGGTTCCTGATACACCGCAATACCTGTGGGAGCTGGCCTGCCAGCGATGGCATCACCGCGGTGTGACTGACATACCGATGTGCCCGTATCGCTGGCAGGCCAGCTCCCACAAAAAACAACACCGTTATTACCCGCATAAAAATAATCAGTGGGAGTACATCTATATGCAATCGACCCAGAAGCCGACTCACGTCCGCTATTTGATCCTGCTCATGCTGTTTCTGGTGACCACGATCAACTACGCCGACCGGGCCACTATCGCCATCGCAGGCTCCAGCCTGCAAAAAGACCTCGGCATCGACGCGGTCACCCTCGGTTACATCTTCTCTGCATTCGGTTGGGCCTACGTGGCCGGGCAAATTCCCGGTGGCTGGCTGCTGGACCGTTTTGGTTCGAAAAAAATCTACGCGCTGAGCATCTTCACCTGGTCGCTGTTCACCGTGCTGCAGGGCTACGTCGGTGAGTTCGGCATGTCCACGGCGATCGTTGCGCTGTTCATGCTGCGCTTCCTGGTGGGCCTGGCCGAAGCGCCATCCTTCCCCGGTAACGCACGCATTGTGGCGGCCTGGTTCCCGACGGCTGAACGCGGGACTGCTTCGGCGATTTTCAACTCGGCGCAATACTTCGCCACGGTGCTGTTTGCGCCGCTGATGGGTTGGATCGTCTACAGCTTCGGCTGGCAGCACGTGTTCATTGTCATGGGCGTGATCGGCATTATCTTCTCCGGGATCTGGTTGAAGGTTATCCACAGCCCGCGTCAGCATCCGATGATCAACGATGCCGAGTTCAAGCATATCGCCGACAACGGCGGCATGGTCGACATGGACCAGGACAAAGGCAAAGACAAAAAGGTCGACGGTCCGAAGTGGGACTACATCCGCCAGTTGCTCACCAACCGCATGATGCTCGGCGTGTACCTGGGCCAATACTGCATCAACGGCATCACCTACTTCTTCCTGACCTGGTTCCCGGTGTACCTGGTGCAAGAGCGCGGCATGACCATCCTCAAGGCCGGTTTCGTTGCCTCGTTGCCGGCGATCTGCGGCTTTATCGGCGGTGTGCTCGGCGGCGTGATTTCCGACTACCTGCTGCGCAAAGGGCATTCTCTGACCTTCGCCCGCAAGGCGCCGATCATCGCTGGTTTGCTGGTCTCCAGCAGCATCGTGGCGTGCAACTATGTCGATGTTGAATGGATGGTCGTTGGCTTCATGGCCCTGGCCTTCTTCGGCAAAGGCGTGGGTGCGTTGGGTTGGGCTGTGGTGTCCGACACCTCGCCAAAACAGATCGCCGGTCTCAGCGGTGGCTTGTTCAACACCTTCGGCAACATTGCTTCGATCACCACGCCAATCGTGATCGGTTACATCATCAGCTCCACCGGTTCGTTCAAATGGGCGCTGGTGTTTGTCGGCTGCAACGCACTGGTGGCGGTGTTCAGCTATTTGGTGATCGTCGGTCCGATCAAGCGTGTGGTGCTTAAAGAACCGCCAGTCAGTGGTCCTGAAACAAACAACAAATTGTCTCAAGCGCATTCCTGAGGAGCGGCGTCATGCAGTTGATTGAACATTCCGACTCGCCGCGCTACATCCGCCTGCACGAGCGGGACAACGTCGTGATCGTGGTCAATGACCAAGGAGTGCCGGCCGGCACCGAGTTTCCGGACGGCCTGGTCACCGTGGACTTCGTGCCACAGAGCCACAAGGTCACCCTGGAAGACATTCCCGAGGGCGGCCAGGTGATTCGTTACGGCCAGACCATTGGCTACGCGTTGCAGCCGATTCCGCGCGGCAGCTGGGTCAAGGAAGATCAACTGCGCATGCCCACCGCGCCACCGCTGGATAACTTGCCGCTGTCCACCGAAGTGCCGGCGGCGCAGGCACCGCTGGAAGGCTTTACGTTCGAGGGTTATCGCAACGCCGACGGCACCGTCGGCACGCGCAACATTCTGGGGATTACCACGACGGTTCAGTGCGTCACTGGCGTGCTCGATCATGCGGTCCAGCGCATCAAGGACGAGTTGCTGCCCAATTACCCGAACGTCGATGACGTGGTCGCGCTGACCCACAGTTACGGCTGTGGCGTGGCGATTACTGCGACTGACGCGTACATCCCGATCCGTACCGTGCGCAACCTGGCGCGTAATCCGAATCTGGGTGGCGAAGCGTTGGTGATCAGCCTCGGCTGCGAGAAATTGCAGGCCGGGCAGGTGATGCACGAGAACGACAGCTCGGTGGATTTGAGCGATCCGTGGCTGTACCGCTTGCAGGATTCCAGTCACGGTTTCACTGAGATGATCGAGCAGATCATGGCGTTGGCCGAGACCCGTTTGAAGAAGCTCGATCAGCGTCGCCGGGAAACGGTGCCGGCGTCCGAGCTGATTCTCGGCATGCAGTGCGGCGGCAGCGATGCGTTTTCCGGCATAACCGCCAACCCGGCGCTGGGTTATGCCTCGGATCTGTTGCTGCGGGCGGGCGCGACGGTGATGTTTTCCGAAGTCACCGAAGTGCGCGACGCCATTTACCTGCTGACGTCCCGTGCGGAAACCGAGGAAGTGGCTCAGGAACTGGTGCGGGAAATGGACTGGTACGACCGCTACCTGGCCAAGGGTGAAGCGGATCGTAGCGCCAACACCACGCCGGGGAACAAGAAGGGCGGTCTGTCGAATATTGTCGAGAAGTCCCTGGGCTCAATCGTCAAATCCGGCAGCAGCGCGATCAATGGGGTACTGGGCCCTGGCGAGCGTTTCAAGCGCAAAGGGCTGATTTTCTGTGCGACCCCGGCCAGTGATTTTGTCTGCGGGACGTTGCAATTGGCAGCGGGGATGAACCTGCATGTGTTCACCACCGGGCGTGGTACGCCTTATGGGTTGGCGATGGCGCCGGTGGTGAAGGTGTCGACCCGGACCGAGCTGGCGCAGCGCTGGCCGGACCTGATCGACATTGATGCCGGGCGGATTGCGACCGGGCGGGCTTCGATTGAAGACCTTGGGTGGGAGTTGTTTCACTACTATCTGGACGTGGCCAGCGGCAAGAAACAGACGTGGGCGGAGCAGCATAAGCTGCATAACGACATTACCCTCTTTAATCCGGCGCCGATCACTTAAGACTGCGTTATCGTTCTTCGCGGGCAAGCCTCGCTCCTACAGGTCCGTGCCGCGCACGGAAATGTGTACGACACGGACCTGTAGGAGCGAGGCTTGCCCTAATGCCAGTCAGTTAAGCCCTCCAGCCCTCTTTTTGGGGTATTTGACTGGTCTAGGCTTGACCACTCTTGGGTAACTTCGCTCTCGTCTGGCTGGCAGTATGAAGTGCTGAGCCTGGATTCTCAGT
>NZ_SISB01000057.1 GCF_004310295.1 Pseudomonas sp. BGI-2
AGATCGGATTGAGTTTGGTAACTTCTTGAAGGGCGTTTTGTAGGGACATGAAGCGGGCTCATAAAAACATAAGCCCGTTTCTATTACTGCTGGGCGGGCAAGTCAATTTCTTAACTGACTGGCATTAAGGCTTGCCCGCGAAGGCGTCTTACCTGACACACCGCTTTCGCGGGCAAGCCTCGCTCCTACAGGGACGCGTGACCAGTTCTCTGTTCAGACGGGTTTAACCCGATCCGCCGGGCGCCGAACGCCCGCCACAATCTTATCCACAGCCTTGGTCGCCGCGACCATGCCGAACGTCGCCGTCACCATCATCACCGCGCCAAACCCGCCGGCACAGTCGAGCTTCACGCCATCGCCGACAAAACTCTTCTGCAAGCAAATGCTGCCATCCGGTTTCGGGTAGCGCAGTTGTTCGGTCGAAAACACGCACGACACGCTGTAATGACGCGTCACGGTGCGCGAAAAACCGTAATCCCGGCGCAGGGTCGAGCGCACTTTCGAAGCCAACGGGTCATTGAAGGTCCGGTTCAAGTCGCAGACCTGAATCAGTGTCGGGTCAATCTGCCCGCCCGCCCCGCCGGTGGTAATGATCTGGATCTTGCGGCGCTTGCACCAGGCAATCAGCGCAGCCTTCGCATTCACGCTGTCGATGCAATCGATCACGCAGTCGATGTTGGGCGTGATGTATTCGGCCATGGTCTCGCGCGTCACGAAATCCGCCACGGCGTGCACCGTGCAGTCCGGGTTGATCCCGCGTAAACGCTCAGCCATCACCTCGACCTTGGGCTTGCCGACGGTGCTGTCCAGCGCGTGCAACTGACGGTTGGCGTTGCTGACGCAGACGTCATCGAGGTCGAACAGCGAAATCTCGCCCACGCCACAACGGGCGATGGCTTCCGCCGCCCAGGAACCGACGCCACCGACGCCGACGATGGCCACATGGGCTGCGCGCAGGCGCTCCAGGCCGTCGATGCCATACAAACGGGCGATGCCTGCAAACCGCGGATCTTCTGTACTCATGACCATTACCCCAAAAACCGGCGCGCATTATAGGGCTACTACGGCGACAAGATCTAAGTTACGGCGACAAGTGAAAGAACTTATGTGAAACGGGATTGCCAAACGTAGGGCATTTCCCTGTCAGCTGTACGCTCAGGGAATGCCCGGTGTTAGGATGCGCGCCCCTTGGCACACGCCGACCGGTCCTTCGTTCCACAGCCTTTGGAACCTGAAATAGCTATGTCATCGCGTAAATTTGGACTCAACCTGGTCGTGGTGCTTGCCATCGCTGCCCTGTTTACCGGCTTCTGGGCGCTGATCAATCGCCCGGTCACCGCTCCCAACTGGCCTGAACAGATCTCCGGCTTTTCGTACTCGCCGTTTCAGCAAGGCCAGTACCCACAAAAAGAGCAGTACCCGACCGACGATGAAATGCGTCGCGACCTGGAGATCATGAGCAAGCTGACGGACAACATCCGTACTTACTCAGTCGACGGTTCCCTTGGGGACATCCCCAAACTGGCGGAAGAATTCGGCTTGCGGGTGACCCTCGGTATCTGGATCAGCCCGGACGAAGAGCGCAACGAGCGCGAAATCACCCGTGCCATCGAGATCGCCAACAGCTCGCGCAGTGTGGTTCGCGTGGTTGTAGGCAACGAGGCGATCTTCCGTAAGGAAATTACTGCCGCGGAACTCAGCATTATTCTGGATCGCGTCCGCGCGGCAGTGAAAGTGCCGGTGACCACGTCAGAGCAATGGCACGTCTGGGAAGAAAACCCAAGCCTGGCCAAGCACGTCGACCTGATCGCCGCTCACGTCCTGCCGTATTGGGAACATGTTCCGATGGAGCAGTCCGGACAGTTCGTACTTGACCGTGCCCGCGACCTGAAAAAAATGTTCCCGAAAAAACCGCTGCTGCTGTCGGAAGTCGGCTGGCCGAGCAACGGCCGCATGCGTGGCGGCGCCGATGCGTCGCCGGGAGACCAGGCGATTTACCTGCGCACACTGGTCAACAAACTCAACCGCCAGGGCTTCAACTACTTTGTGATCGAAGCGTTCGACCAACCTTGGAAAGCCAGCGACGAAGGCTCGGTAGGCGCCTATTGGGGCGTGTTCAACGCCGCTCGCCAGCAGAAGTTCAACTTCGAAGGCCCGGTCGTCGCCATTCCGCAATGGCGCGTGCTCGCGGTCGGTTCGGTGGTGTTGGCCCTGCTCTCCCTGACCTTGCTGATGATCGACGGTTCGGCCCTGCGTCAACGCGGCCGTACCTTCCTGACCTTCATCGCGTTCCTCTGCGGTTCGGTGTTGGTATGGATCGGTTACGACTACAGCCTGCAATACAGCACCTGGTTCAGCCTGACGGTGGGCTTCCTCCTTGCCCTCGGCGCGCTCGGGGTGTTTATCGTGTTGCTGACCGAGGCCCACGAACTGGCCGAAGCGGTCTGGACCCACAAGCGCCGGCGTGAATTCCTGCCGGTGGTGGGCGATTCGGACTACCGACCGAAAGTCTCGATTCACGTACCTTGCTACAACGAGCCGCCGGAGATGGTCAAACAGACCCTCAATGCCCTGGCCAACCTCGACTATCCGGACTTTGAAGTTCTGATCATCGACAACAACACCAAGGACCCGGCGGTCTGGGAACCTGTGCGCGATTATTGCGAAACCCTGGGCCCGCGCTTCAAGTTCTTCCACGTTGCGCCGTTGGCAGGCTTCAAGGGTGGCGCGCTGAATTACCTGATTCCGCACACCGCCAAGGATGCCGAAGTGATTGCGGTGATCGACTCGGACTACTGCGTCGATCCGAACTGGCTCAAGCACATGGTGCCGCACTTCGCCGACCCGAAAATCGCTGTGGTGCAGTCGCCACAGGATTACCGCGATCAGAACGAAAGCACCTTCAAGAAGCTTTGCTACGCGGAATACAAAGGCTTCTTCCACATCGGCATGGTCACCCGCAACGACCGTGACGCGATCATCCAGCACGGCACCATGACCATGACTCGGCGTTCGGTGCTCGAGGAACTGGGCTGGGCTGACTGGTGCATCTGTGAAGACGCCGAGTTGGGTCTGCGCGTATTCGAAAAAGGCCTGTCAGCGGCGTATTACCACACCAGCTACGGCAAAGGCCTGATGCCCGATACCTTTATCGACTTTAAGAAACAGCGTTTCCGCTGGGCCTATGGCGCGATTCAGATCATCAAGCGTCACACCACCAGCCTGCTGCGCGGCAAAGGCACCGAGCTGACCCGTGGCCAGCGTTACCACTTCCTTGCGGGCTGGTTGCCGTGGGTGGCGGACGGCATGAACATCTTCTTCACCGTGGGCGCCCTGTTGTGGTCGGCGGCGATGATCATCGTGCCGCAACGGGTCGATCCGCCGTTGCTGATTTTTGCGATCCCGCCACTGGCGCTTTTCGTGTTCAAGGTTGGCAAGATCATCTTCCTCTACCGTCGTGCGGTCGGGGTCAACCTCAAGGATGCGTTCTGCGCGGCACTGGCCGGGCTGGCGTTGTCGCACACCATCGCCAAAGCGGTGCTGTACGGCTTCTTCACCAGCAGCATTCCGTTTTTCCGCACACCCAAGAACGCCGATAACCACGGCTTCTGGGTGGCGATTTCGGAGGCGCGCGAAGAAGTGTTCATCATGCTGCTGTTGTGGGGCGCGGCGCTGGGGATTTACCTGGTGAACGGCATGCCGAGCAACGACATGCGATTCTGGGTGACCATGTTGCTGGTGCAATCGCTGCCGTACCTGGCGGCGCTGATCATGGCGTTCCTGTCTTCGCTGCCGAAACCGGCACCCGATGCCGAAACGGCACCGGCAGTCTAAATCTGCGCAGATGCACTAAACGGCGGCCAATGGCCGCCGTTTTGCTTTAAGATAACCGCCATTTTGCGCGCCCTGCCCCAATTCCCTGTAGGAGCGAGCGATGCGGCGATCCGACTTGCCCGCGAATGGAGCGACTCGGTGTAACAGATACACCGCATTATCGTTCTTCGCGAGCAAGCCTCGCTCCTACACAAGATCTTCTGGAGTCTTACATGACGGCCCACGCCGACCTTTCGCCGACCCTTCAACTCGCCATCGACCTGATCCGCCGTCCGTCCGTGACGCCGGTCGACGCCGATTGCCAGAAGCAGATGATGCAGCGCCTGGGCGATGCCGGTTTCACCCTGGAACCGATGCGCATCGAAGATGTGGATAACTTCTGGGCGACCCACGGCAAACACGACGGCCCGGTGCTGTGCTTCGCCGGTCACACCGACGTAGTACCGACCGGCCCGGTGTCCGCCTGGCAGATCGACCCATTCAACGCGCTGATCGACGAACACGGCATGCTCTGCGGCCGCGGCGCGGCGGACATGAAAGGCAGCCTCGCCTCGATGACTGTGGCGGCCGAGCGCTTTGTCGCCGACTACCCGGACCACAAGGGCAAGGTCGCTTTCCTGATCACCAGCGACGAAGAAGGCCCGGCGCACCACGGCACCAAGGCTGTTATTGAGCGCCTCGCCGCGCGCAAGGAGCGTCTGGACTGGTGCATTGTCGGCGAGCCGTCGAGCACCACCCTGGTGGGTGACGTGGTCAAGAACGGCCGTCGCGGCTCCCTCGGTGCCAAGCTGACCGTGCGCGGTGTGCAGGGTCACGTGGCGTATCCGCATCTGGCGAAGAACCCGATCCACCTCGCCGCCCCGGCCCTGGCCGAACTGGCCGCCGAGCATTGGGACCACGGCAACGATTTCTTCCCGTCGACCAGTTTCCAGATTTCCAACGTCAATTCCGGCACCGGCGCGACCAACGTCATTCCGGGCGACCTGGTGGCGGTGTTCAACTTCCGCTTCTCCACCGAGTCCACCGTCGAAGGCCTGCAAAAGCGCGTCGCCGACATCCTCGACAAGCATGGCCTGGACTGGCACATCGACTGGGCGCTGTCCGGTCTGCCGTTCCTGACCGAGCCGGGCGCGTTGCTGGATGCCGTCGCGTCGAGCATCAAGGACATCACCGGCCGTGAAACCAAGGCGTCAACCAGCGGTGGTACTTCCGATGGTCGCTTCATCGCGACCATGGGCACGCAAGTGGTTGAACTGGGCCCGGTCAACGCGACGATCCACCAAGTCAACGAGCGTGTACTCGCTGCCGACCTCGACGTGCTGACCGAAATCTACTACCAGACCCTGATCAAGTTGCTCGCCTGATGCTCGCCTGCCCGATATGCAGCGAACCGCTGAACGCGGTGGACAACGGCGTGGCCTGCCCCGCCGGGCATCGTTTCGACCGTGCGCGGCAGGGTTACCTGAACCTGCTGCCGGTGCAGCACAAGAACAGCCGCGACCCTGGGGATAACCTCGCCATGGTCGAAGCCCGTCGTGACTTCCTGAACGCCGGCCATTACGCGCCGGTGGCCAAGCGCCTGGCCGAACTGGCGGCGCAATACGCGCCCCAGCGCTGGCTGGACATCGGTTGTGGCGAGGGTTACTACACCGCGCAAATCGCCGAGACCTTGCCGAACGCCGACGGTTACGCGCTGGATATTTCCCGGGAAGCGGTCAAACGCGCCTGCAAACGCAACCCGCAGCTGACCTGGTTGATCGCCAGTATGGCGCGGGTGCCGTTGGCCTCTGGCAGCTGCCAGTTTCTCGCCAGCGTCTTCAGCCCGCTGGATTGGGAGGAAGCCAAGCGCCTGCTCAGCCCCGGCGGCGGTCTGATGAAAGTCGGGCCGACCAGCGGCCATCTAATGGAATTGCGCGAGCGTCTGTACGACGAAGTGCGTGAGTACACCGACGACAAGCATCTGGCTCTGGTGCCGGAAGGCATGACGCTGCAACACAGTGAAACCCTGGAGTTCAAACTGACGCTTTCAAAGGGTCAGGATCGCGCCAATCTGCTGGCCATGACGCCTCACGGCTGGCGTGCCAGTGCTGAACGCCGGACGGCGGTGATCGAACAGGCCGAGCCGTTCGAGGTCACCGTGTCGATGCGCTACGATTATTTCGTACTTCAATAATTTTTGGTTTCGAGCAATGGCTCGAGGCCGGCTAAATCCGCGAATGGATTTTTCAGACCCGCAGTGAGGACATCCATGCGCCAACCCGATATCGAGATTTACCTGAAAGACGCCGACGTCGACTACAAGGCCATCGCGGCCTGGCTCGGCGCCGCTGTCGGCCCGTGCAGCGACTGGGTTCAGAAGGGACAGACGTTCAAGTGCAAGGCCGGCAACGTGCCCGTCACCTGGCTGCCGAAGGCGGTAGGCAAGTGGAACAGCCTGTACCTGGAAAGCGACCAGACCCCGTGGGACGACGACATCGCCTGCGCCCGCGCAGCCTTTGCCGCGCTGGATATCGAGGTGCGTTGCGCACCGGGTACGTGGGTCGAGGAAGAAGGTGAAGAGACCGCGGATCGCTGGATGCGCATCAGCGCTGATGGTGAAGAAGAGATCACCTGGAAAACTGCTTGAACGACACGCCTCGAACCTGCGCAGATCCTGACGAAGACAGGATCTGCGGCCTACCGGGTCATCAATTCCAATTCCCCACTGTTTGATCGGCCTTGTTGAATTCAAACCGGGCGAACTCGGCAGTCGTTCTGGGCAAAGTCAATTTGATAACCGGAACAGCCTTGCCTGAATACTTGTAAAAGTCCTGCTGATTGAACCTGGCACCCGCCAAGCCATTGCTCGTGTAAAAAAAAGCCTTGATCGGGATGGTCGAGTGAATGTTTTGTGGCCAAGTGGCCAAGCGGATCTCATTCCAGCCATTGAAGTATTCAGTACCCAACAGCTTTGTCGCCAGCATGCCTTGATTAAACGCGTTGGCAGCAAGTGTTCCCTGATTGGCGCGTAAATTGAAGCCACACTGACGCTGATACTTCCATCTCAAGGGTCCTTGATTGTAATGACTAAGCCAACCTGCTGCGGTCGTAATCCCTTGCAACTCGCAGGAACGACTGACGGAAGGGTAGTTTCTGGACACACCACAACCTTGGTCTCCTCTGATGTCACTGCCCCCATCCAAAGGAAATATGCATAAAGCAGGTATTTCCACCAAACCTTGAGGGCGTAGCTGCGGAGAAAAGAAGACTATCCCACTGGTATTTGGATAGGTAGAAGGAAAGGCTTTGAAGACCGCGTCCTTACGAAGGTAGAAAGAAGAAACCCCGCCATTGGTCTGGGACAGTGGACTGGGGTTCCAGGCGCGATATCCCGTACCGTTTACAGTTGCCCTCAAAATGACGCCGGTGCACCCCACAGCAGGCAATGACGCGTTGCCGCAGTTTTCACGGGTATCGGCGTACTGCGTGTTGAGTTCATTTGCAACCCGCTGGCCATCTCCTCCAGCCGCTGCACCGACAATCCGGATCGCCAGCGGTGATGACGTAATCAGACTGCCCGCGCCGCCAACCTTGTAGGTGTACGTCAGTGAGACGCTGCGATTGAGGTTTTCGGTCCACCAGGCATTGGGCATCGTAAAGGACAGCGTTCCCGGCGCCGCGACGGTCTGAATCGGCGTATCACGCAGTGCCACGCCGGTCAGGCGTGCGCCGACGGTGTCCCGTGCCGCTATTTTAGCGTCGTGGACTTGCACGGTAGCCTGGGCGCCGAGGGTGTCGGCGTTCAACTCGCCGGTCGGCGCTTCGACCACCTTGAACACGTTCTGCTGTCCCTGGCCGCCCACCACCCGAATGCTCAAGGGCGATGACGTGATCAGGTTCCCGACGCCACCGACTTTGTAGGTGTACGTCAGTGAGACGCTGCGATTGAGGTTTTCGGTCCACCAGGCATTGGGCATCTTAAAGGACAGCGTTCCCGGCGCCGCGACGGTCTGAATCGGCGTGTCACGCAGTGCCACGCCGGTCAGGCGTGCGCCGACGGTGTCCCGTGCCGCTATTTTAGCGTCGTGGACTTGCACGGTAGCCTGGGCGCCGAGGGTGTCGGCGTTCAACTCGCCGGTCGGTGCCTCGACGACCTTGAACACCGACGGCTGCGCGGTCGAGGCACTTTGTATATCGCCCTGTTCTGGCAATGCCAGGGCGGTCATTGTCCGAGCGAAAGGCTGGGACAGTTTTTCTCTGGCAGGCTCGTGCGTGGTGCATCCTGCAAGACTCAACATCAGAACTAAGGCGATAGTTTTCCACATGACCGCTTCCCTTTCGGACAGAGCAAAGACCCGGAGATAAGTCGATCCAGGCAAATGTTGAACGAGGGTAGGTCTGGGGGTTAAAAGCCGTCTACTGTCATAACTGACAGGTGAATATTCGTCCAGTACTTCTTCAACTGTCTACAGCCAATGCTTAAACGCAAAAGATCGCAGCCTTCGGCAGCGTCTACAGGGTCATGTGTACGCCCGCAGGAACTGCCGAAGGCTGCGATCATTTGGTCTTACTTAAGGGTTACAGCCCCACCACATCCTCAGCCTGAAACCCCTTCTCGCCAGTCACCACCGCGTACTCGACCTGCTGACCTTCAGCCAGCGAACGATGCCCTTCGCCGCGAATCGCGCGGTAGTGCACGAACACGTCCACCCCGTCCTCGCGCTGAATAAAGCCATAACCCTTGGCGTCGTTGAACCACTTCACATTGCCGGTTTCACGTGTTGCCATCTGTTCATACTCCTTTCTTATTATTGATCGGGCTTTTCGCAGGAAAGCCTCGGGAACATTGCTTGCACTGATAGGTGCCACTGTCTGGCCAGTGCGGGCTCGCCGAGTATATGACAGGCTCAAAAACTCTCAACAGGAGTTTACTTCGCCGCGTTTCGGCAAACCCAGCCTATTCCATATGGAACCGATCTCCATCTAGATCCCTTGATCTGCGGCGAAGTAACTAAAAACGCCCCCTGTTGTGGCGTTGGGAGTGACCCGAATCACAGGAACGCGTCGGCCTGTCATTTTGAGAAAGTCACGCTGAATGTTCTTCGCCCCCTCGACGCCCACCGCCCGACTGGCGCTGCTGAAGTAGATGAAAGCCTTGATCGGCAGGTTCGAAGTGTCCTGGGGCCAGATCTTGATCACTACCTCGTTCTGCTGCCACGCCGTCAGCTCACCTGCCGGATTTTCTCGCGCGATCAGACTGAGTGCGAATGACGCCTGATCTGGAGCGAAACCGCATTGATGGGTATAACGATTTGTGCTGCTCGCCGGATGCTGCTGAAAGTGTGCGCGCCAGGCCGCCAGTGTATTGATGCCCTGCGCGGAACATGGGCCGCTGTTGCCCGGGAAATCAGCCGACGCACCGCAGCCGGCGGCGCTGCGATTCAACGTGTTTCCGTCATATGGAAATGAACACAACACCTGAAGCGGATAGCCGCCGTTGGCCGTAAAGAATTGACCCGGTTCGAGCACAAAGCCTTGAGTACGACTGCCCTGTAGCCTATTCATACCAATGCCGACTTTCATATAGCTGAACGAGACCCCGCCCGACTTGACTGCATAGGGGCTTGGATTCCACGCACGAAAAGCAGGCGAATCATCCACCGTGCGAATCAGTACGCCACTGCATTCATAGGCAGCTTTATTGCCCGGACAGGTATTGCTGGTGTTGGAGTATTGCGCGTTGAGCTCGCTTGCAACACGCACCCCATCGTTTGGTACCGTTGAACCAACGACCTTGATAGACAATGGCGCAGACGTAATCAGACTGCCCACACCGCCTGCTTTATAGGTGTAGGTCAGCGTCACCGTACGGTTGAGGTTCTCGGCAATCCACGCCTTGGGCAAGTAAAACGTGAGTATGCCGGCCGCACGCACGGTCTGGATCGGTGCATCCCGCAATGCCACGCCAGTCAAGCGTATCCCGACAGTATCCCCGAGGCCCATCCTCGGGTAACTCACTTGCACACTGGCTTCAGCACCGAGGGTGTCGGCGTTCAGCTCGCCCGTCGGCGCTTCGAGCACCTTGAATATCGAAGACCCTGTTGATGCGACTACGGTAAACGCAACGTTGTCTCCCCAGACAGAAGTCTTTGCGTTGAGCGTCTGGCGCGCCCCTATTGAATACGCCCCGAAGGGCAATTCCAGAGCACTATGGGCTTCCCAATGACCACGAGCATCAGCCGTCGTGCGGACCAGGGTTATATTGGCGTAATGAGTCTTTACTACTTGCACCGTGGCCCCTGGGATCCCTTTACCAGACAGCAATGGATAACGTCCGCTCTCACTGCCCTTTGGCGGATTCTCAATGACAGGGGCATCAGGTGTTTCAACGACAGTAAATGCACGGTTCAGACCCCAGTCCGATGTTTTGCCATCAAGGGTCTGTCGGCCGCCGATCGAATAAGGGCCTGGGGCCAGTTCCAACGCACTGCGAGCAGCCCACCGGCCATTCGCATCAACCGTCGTGCGGACCAGGACTCTATTGGCATAGTGGGTCTGTACTATTTGTACCGTCGCTCCCGGGATCCCTGTACCGGAAAGCAATGGATAGAGACCGCTCAAGCTGTGATCCACCGGCGTCGCGATGAGTGGAGCATCCGGTGTCGATGACTGCGAAGCCGATAAGCCGCTGGAAAGCGCCCCATCGACCTGCGCAATTGCCAGCGCCGACACACCATCACCAGGCTTTGCGACTCCGTCACGGGGAGAGCTTCCACAACCCGCCAGGGCAATGAACAGCAAAAAGCTCAACATGTGATTCACCGTTATTCTCCTTCCATGGGTTCACTCTCGCGGTGCTAAAGCCCGGCGCTGAAGGTGAATGTAGGGCAGAGAAAAATCCGACGTCTACTGTCATATCTGACAGGTGGAATTACGTACAGCTCTCAGCCGTTCAATTCCGAACGAAAAAGACAATGCCGTTTTAGCCGCTTTTTTGCCGATTTTCGGCGAATCCGGCACACTACCGACCGCCCGAGCAAACGCTCGGTTTTATTCACTCATGCAGATGCCGTATGACCCGTTCCCCGTTCCGCCGTCTTGTGTTTGGCACCCTGCGCCGACTGCTCTATCTCTGGGTTCGCTCGGAGACGATCAACCAGTCGTCGTTCACCCTCAACCTCGACCGCAGTCGTCCGGTGTTCTACGTCCTGCAAAATCCTTCGCTGACTGACCTCGCCGTGGTCGACACCGAATGCAGCAAGGCCGGCCTGCCCCGTCCGGTGCTGCCAGTGTCGGTGGGCAACCTGGTGGAACCGGCCGCGTTTTTCTACCTGACGCCGGAGCCCGACTGGCTCGGCCGTCAGGACAAACGCGGCGCACCGCCAACCCTGACCCGTCTGGTCAGTGCCCTGAGCCAGAACGCCGCAGAAGACGCGCAGATCATTCCGGTCAGCGTGTTCTGGGGCCAGTCGCCTGACAGCGAATCAAGCCCGTGGAAATTGCTCTTCGCCGACAGCTGGGCCGTGACCGGGCGCCTGCGCCGGTTGCTGAGCATCATCGTGCTGGGGCGCAAGACCCGGGTGCAGTTCTCGGCGCCGATTCACTTGCGCGAGCTGATCGACCACGACAAAGGCCACGAGCGCACCGTGCGCATGGCCCAGCGGATCCTGCGCGTGCACTTCCGCAACCTCAAGGCTGCGGTGATCGGCCCGGACATTTCGCACCGTCGCAACCTGGTCAAAGGCCTGCTCAACCAGCCGCTGGTCAAGCAAGCGATCCTCGACGAAGCCGAGCGCGAAAACATCTCCCCGGAGAAAGCCAAGGCCCAGGCCCTGCGCTACGGCAACGAGATCGCCTCGGACTACACCTACACCGCGATCCGCTTTATGGAAGTGGTGCTGAGCTGGTTCTGGAACAAGATCTACGACGGCATCAAGGTCAACAACATCGAAGGCGTGCAGAAGGTCGCCCCGGGCTACGAAGTGATCTATGTGCCGTGCCACCGCAGCCATATCGACTACCTGCTGCTGTCCTACCTACTGTTTCGCAACGGCCTGACCCCGCCGCACATTGCCGCCGGGATCAACCTCAACATGCCGGGCATCGGCGGCCTGCTACGTCGCGGCGGTGCGTTCTTCATGCGCCGTACTTTCAAGGGCAACCCGCTGTACACCTCGGTGTTCAACGAATACCTGCACACCCTGTTCACCAAAGGTTTCCCGGTCGAGTACTTCGTCGAGGGCGGCCGCTCGCGCACTGGGCGCATGCTGCAACCGAAAACCGGGATGCTGGCGATTACCCTGCGCAGCTTCCTGCGTTCGTCGCGCATGCCTATCGTGTTCATTCCGGTGTACATCGGTTATGAGCGTGTACTGGAAGGCCGGACTTACCTCGGCGAACTGCGCGGCGCGAGCAAGAAGAAAGAATCGATCTTCGACATTTTCAACGTCATCGGCGCGCTCAAACAGCGTTTTGGCCAGGTGGCGGTGAACTTCGGCGAGCCGATCAAACTCGCGGAGTTCCTCGACAACGAACAGCCCGACTGGCGTAAACAGGAACTCGGTCCGCAGTTCAAACCGGCCTGGCTCAACGAAACAACCAACCGTTTGGGCGAGAAAGTCGCGCAGCATCTGAACGAAGCGGCGGCGATCAACCCGGTCAACCTGGTGGCCCTGGCGCTACTGTCCACCACCCGCCTGGCGCTGGACGATCGCGCCATGGCGCGGGTGCTTGATTTGTATCTGGCGCTGTTGCGCAAGGTGCCGTACTCGACGCACACCACGCTGCCGGAAGGTGACGGTCGAGCGCTGATCGAGCATGTGAAGGACATGGACTTGCTGTCCGAGCAGAGCGATGCCCTGGGCAAGATTCTGTACCTGGACGAGCAGAACGCTGTCCTGATGACCTACTACCGCAACAACGTGCTGCACATCTTCGCCCTGCCCGCTTTGCTCGCGAGTTTCTTCCAAAGTGCCTCGCGCATGAGCCGCGAACAGATCCAGCGCTACACCCGGGCGCTGTATCCGTACCTGCAATCAGAACTGTTCATTCGCTGGACGCTGGACGAGCTGGATGGCGTGATCGATCAATGGCTCGAAGCGTTCGTCGAGCAAGGTCTGCTGCGTTTCGAGAACGACGTCTACCTGCGCCCGGCGCCAAGCTCGCGGCATTTCGTGTTGCTGACCTTGCTGTCGAAGAGCATCGCCCAAACGCTGCAACGCTTCTACATGACTGTGTCCCTGCTGCTCAACAGCGGCCAGAACAGCATCAGCGCCGAAGAACTGGAAGACCTGTGCACCGTCATGGCCCAGCGCCTGTCGATCCTGCACGGGCTGAATGCCCCGGAGTTCTTCGACAAGAGTCTGTTCCGGCACTTCATTCAAACCCTGCTGGATCTCGACGTGCTCAAGCGCGACGAGGCCGGCAAGCTGAGTTACCACGAACTGCTGGGTGAGCTGGCGGAAGGTGCGGCCAAACGGGTGTTGCCGGCGGAGATTCGGTTGTCGATCCGTCAGGTAGCGTTGCATCGAAGTGAAGATGCGGCGGATCAGGCTAGTTGAAGTAGCCCGTAACTTTCTGACAATGTCTATAGGAACAAGGATGTTCTTATAGTCTGCCAGTTATGGATTAATAGGGTCCCATTTAATCCAGATACGGATATCGCAATGAACCCATTGGAAGACACCAGCCAATACGTCACCCTCACTTTTAGTTTGCCTGAAGACTTTTTGCCCCCAAGTGATGGTGAGGGTGAAACCTATATAAGCGTTAAAACTGCCAATACTTCTTCCCCCGTGAACGTAGCGCAATTCCGTGAACCGACACTGCGTAGTGGGCACTGGAACTTTTCATTTGCGCACAACTATTCCGATGTCAGCGTCAAATACCTCGTGACGATCAACATGACCCATAACGGAGTTCCCCTGTTGATTGACCTGGACTACTTTGTAATTGTCCACCGTGTGCCGCACCGACAGACCCTGCATCTCAGCCCGATCGGCCGTCTCTATATCCAGGCGCAAGCGCCTCGATCAGTCGAACCCCAGCACGCCGTCACCGTTGCCGCCCACGAGCACGACGACACACGTGCACTCGTGACTCAGATATATATCAGCGAACAAACGGCGGAGGCATTTTATCTGGAATACGATCCTGCCACTGTCGTTCCCGGCAAGCGCTATACCCTGACTGCCACCGAAAACGAATATCTGAATTCAATAGCGATCTATCCGGGATCCGTTGTATTGAAGCCCTTCAGCACGACGTGAAAGAAGCGCGACAAGTTTACCTTCGTTGCTCGTTATCTATCTTGCTGCCTATTCGCTCAGCAAGTCGGGAAATGCCCTACATCGTGTTCGTTGCTCTCGGCTATATGCTGACGACTCGTCATTCCCGACGGTTCTTTTGATAAGGAAATCAAAGTGAGCAACGATTACGAAAAGAGCATCAGTGGCACCGTGCACTATCTGCTCAGAATTGAGTTACCAACCAATTCGACACTTCACGTCAATCTGCTGGACATCACTTCCGCAGACGCACCTGCCAAAGAGCTCGCCCAGCAAGTCATTCCTCACGCAGAAACAACCGGGTTGGACTTTAACTTGCTGTACCAGATGGGCGATGTGCTGCCTGGCCACCGATATGTAATCCGTGCACGGATCGAAACCATCGAACAAGTGATCTTCGCGACCACTAAAGATCACGCAGTGGAGTTGGGTGTCGATCACCTGCGCCCTGAGGACGTTATTGTCCGCAACGTTCGTACCAAACCAGACAGTAACTTCTAAGCCCTCAGCTGAAAAAAATCCGTTAAATTGTCGTTGGCGCCGGTCTTCTTCGGGCGCCAAGGACAGGGATTCAATTCATGAAAAAACTTTCGCTTCTGGGACTGGCTGCTTTGCTCAGTGCCTGCCAAACCACGCAACCTGCCGCAAAAACCAGCCTCGACGGTGGAGTCTTCTACCTGCAACGCATCGCCCTGCCGCCGAGCGCCACCTTGAGCGTCAGCCTGCTGGACGTGTCCCTCGCCGACGCGCCCGCCGTTGTCCTCGACGAACAGAAAGGCCCGGTCAAAGGCCAGGTGCCGCTGCCGTTTCATCTGAGGTACGATCCGGCCCAGATCAAACCCGGCCATCGCTATTCCGTCAGTGCGCGCATCGAAGTCGACGGCAAACTGATGTTCATCACCACCGAACACCACGCCGTACAGCTTGATGGCCGCGATCCGCAGCCACTGAAAATCCGCGTCGACGCCGTCCGCTAAACCCCTCTTTCGTACAAGGAAGCTGCCATGTTCCGCCCTACACTTCGCTTCGCCGGCCTCTGCGCAGGCTTGATGATCTCCGCCAGCGCGATGGCACTATCGCTCAGCGACCTGTCGCAAAAGGACGCCACCGGCGGCCTCAAGGATGCCCTGACCCAGGGCGCGCAACTGGCCGTCAAACAACTCGGCACGCCGGGCGGTTTCAGCAACAACCCGGACGTGAAAATCGAACTGCCGGGCAAGCTGGGCAAAGTCGCCAGCAAAATGAAACAGTTCGGCATGGGTGATCAGGTTACTCAGCTGGAAACCAGCATGAACAAAGCGGCCGAAACCGCTGTGACCCAGGCCCAGCCAATCCTGGTGGACGCCGTCAAGAAGATGAGCGTCGAGGACGCCAAACGGATTCTCAGCGGCGGCAATGACTCGGCCACCCAATACCTGAGCAAAACCAGCCGCGAACAGATTCGCCTCAAATTCTTGCCGATCGTGAAACAAGCCACCGACCAGGTCGGCCTGGCCAAGCAATACAACACGTTCGCCGGCCAGGCAGCGACCATGGGTGTGCTGGATACCAAGAACGCCAACATCGAAAGCTACGTCACCGAGCAGGCGCTGAATGGTTTGTTCGAGATGATCGGCAAACAGGAAGAAACCATCCGCCAGAACCCTGCGGCGGCGGCAACGAGTTTGGCGAAGAAAGTTTTCGGTACGCTCTAAGCCTTAACACCGATCCTGTGGGAGCGGGCTTGCTCGCTCCCACAAAAGTTCAGATCGCCGATGCGGCACGCAGAAAGAACACCCATTCACGCCCTATTTTTCTCTTCTCAAACACATTCAACTCCACCAGCCCATTCAAAGTGGCTGAGGCGGTGTTGTACGAGCAGTCCAGATTCTCCTTCACATTGACTGCCGTGAACTCTTTCGCCATTCCACTCTTGGCCACTTGGTAAACGGCGCGCTGCTTCTCGGTCAGGCGATCGAAAAATCCGGATTCTGTCAGCCAGCGATCAAAGCGTTCCGTATACGCCAGACTTTTCCGATATGCCTCGGTAAAACCACTGACAGCTCGCAGAATCACTGAACACTGAACGTCGATGAAATAAGTCAGATCCCGATCATCAGCCTCGGTATTCAAATAGGATCGCCCATATTTCACCGGCGCATTACGCAGCAAAATGCTGATCGCTATATAGCGAAACGCAGAGAAATCATTCTTGAACATGAACCAGTAAAACAGCGCCCGCGCGACTCGCCCGTTTCCGTCACCGAAAGGATGCTCATAACCCAGCGCAAAATGCAGCGCGATGCCTTTAATCATCGGATGCAGATAGTCCACCCGCTCGGGATTGTCGTGTGACTGGTTGATCCATTCCGACAATGTACGCAATCGCGAAACCAGACCCGCAGCAGGCGGCGGTGTATAAACGGTGTTGCCCTCCCCGTCCTGAACCACCACATCGTCGTTGGCCCGCAATACCCCTGGGGAATACTGAGCGTCATCAATACCCTCGACACCAACACGGTGCATCGCCGTCATCAGTTCGACACTCAACGGTTCGTAACGCTGTTCCCAGGCGAAGTTCATCATCTTGTAATTGCCCACCACCATTCGCTCATCCGGCGTGCGCGGCAGACGCTTGCGCTTGAGCATGTCCTTGGCCACCCGCGTGGTGGTGGCCGCACCTTCGAGCTGACTACTGCTGATGGCTTCATCTTCGATCAGATCATTCAGCAGATAGCTGAAATGCGCATGCTCACCGATCTGGCTGGTCATGTACTCCAGCGCAGCGGTCGTGGCTTGTCGGTCGACGATCGAAATGGCTTTTTGCGCCAACGGGGTCAGCACGAAGTTGCCCCACTGAACGGGCTCGCCCAATGGCAGAAGGCTTGAATATTGTGCGATCCGGGCTTTCTTCACCAACGCCCAGCACAGACTGGAATCCATTCCTGGCGACCAGCGATAGCGTAATTCGTCGAATGGAAGGTACCGCCCCTGATCATCCAGCGGCTTGAGCAAGGCGAGATAGTCCGGGAGTCGCTCTTTGTGGGGTGATTGCGCCAACCAGTCAAACACTGGGTCCGACCTCCCCGTGAGCACGGGCGGTTTTTTCATCATTGATATCTCAAGTGCTCATTAAACTGAGCCTCGAGTACAGCATCCGGATCTCTCTGACTCAATATCAGAGAGATCCGAGATTGTCGTAGGAAGTCAGACCGACTCTTTCTTGATCCTGAACCACGCCGCATACAACGCCGGTAAAAACAGCAACGTCAATGCCGTCGCCACGATCAATCCGCCCATGATCGCCACCGCCATCGGCCCGAAGAACACGCTGCGTGACAACGGGATCATCGCCAGCACTGCCGCGAGCGCAGTCAACACGATCGGCCGGAAACGCCGCACCGTGGCTTCGATAATCGCTTGCCACGGCTTGAGCCCGGCCGCGATGTCCTGTTCGATCTGGTCCACCAGAATCACCGAGTTACGCATGATCATCCCGGACAATGCGATGGTCCCGAGCATCGCCACAAAACCAAACGGCTGACGGAACACCATCAGGAACAGCGTCACACCAATCAAGCCCAGCGGCGCGGTCAGGAACACCATCACCGTGCGGGAGAAACTGCGCAATTGCAGCATCAGCAAGGTCAGCACCACCACGATGAACAGCGGCACGCCGGTCTTCACCGAGTTCTGCCCACGGGCCGAGTCTTCCACCGTGCCGCCGACGTCCAGCAAGTAGCCATCGGGCAATTCGGCGCGGATTGGATCGAGGGTCGGCATGATTTGCTGCACCAGCGTCGCCGGTTGTTCCTTGCCGTAGATGTCAGCGCGGATCGTCACGTTCGGCAAGCGGTTGCGGTGCCAGATGATGCCTTCTTCGAAGCCATATTCCAGGGTCGCGACTTGCGACAGCGCCACGCTGCGGCCGTTGTCAGTCGGCACCGCCAGGCTTGGCAGCAACGACAGTTCGGTGCGCTCGTGTAAGGTGCCGCGCAGCAGGATCTCGATCAACTCGTTGTCTTCGCGATACTGGCTGACGCTGGAACCGGTCAGGGAGCTTTGCAGAAACTTCGACAGGTTCGCCGTGCTCACGCCCAGCGCCCGGGCGCGGTCCTGATCAACGTTCAGGTACACGACTTTGCTCGGCTCTTCCCAGTCCAGATGGACGTTCACCACGTGCGGGTTCTCACGAACCTTGGCCGCCACTTTACGGGCCTGTGCGCGGACTTCCTCGATGTGTTCACCGGTCACCCGGAACTGAACCGGATAGCCAACCGGCGGACCATTTTCAAGACGCGTGACCCGCGAACGCAGGGCCGGGAATTGTTCGTTGAGGGTTTCGATCAGCCAGGTGCGCAGGGTTTCGCGCTCCTCGATGGTCTTGGCCAGGACGACAAACTGGGCGAAGCTCGCCGCCGGCAGTTGCTGATCCAGCGGCAGGTAAAAACGTGGCGATCCGGTGCCGACGTAGGCCACGTAGTTGTCGATGCCGGCGTGATCCTTCAGCAAGGCTTCAAGGCGTTTGACCTCGTCGGCGGTGTTGCTCAGGGACGCGCCTTCAGCGAGTTTCAGATCGACCATCAACTCGAGTCGACCCGAGGCCGGGAAGAATTGTTGCGGCACAAAGCGGAACAGCACGATGGAGCCGATGAACAGCACCACGGTCAGCACGATGACGGTTTTACGCCAGCGCACGCACCACTCCACCAAGCGCCTGACCCGCTGATAGAACGGCGTGCCGTAAGGATCGGGCTGACCCGTACCGTGTTTGGCAGCATGAATTTTCGCCAGGTCGGGCAGGAGTTTTTCCCCCAGATACGGTACAAAAACCACCGCCGCAATCCACGAAGCCAACAACGCGATGGTCACCACCTGGAAGATCGAACGCGTGTATTCGCCAGTGCCCGATTGCGCGGTGGCGATCGGCAGGAACCCGGCAGCGGTAATCAGAGTGCCGGTGAGCATCGGGAACGCGGTGCTGGTCCAGGCGTAACTGGCGGCCTTGATGCGATCGAAGCCTTGCTCCATTTTGATCGCCATCATTTCCACGGCGATGATCGCGTCGTCCACCAACAAACCCAACGCCAGCACCAACGCGCCGAGGGAAATCTTGTGCAGGCCGATGCCGAGGTAATACATGCAGGCGAAGGTCATCGCCAACACCAGCGGAATCGCCAGCGCCACCACCATGCCGGTGCGCACGCCGAGGGAGAAAAAGCTCACCAGCAACACAATCGCCAGGGCTTCGACCAACACCTGAACGAACTCGCCGACACCGGTTTTCACCGCGGCAGGCTGATCGGACACCTTGCGCAGCTGCATGCCCGCCGGGAGGTTCTTCTGGATGCGGTCAAACTCGATTTCCAACGCCTTGCCCAGCACCAGAATGTCGCCACCCTCCTTCATCGCCACGGCCAGGCCGATGGCATTTTCCGCCATGAAGCGCATGCGTGGTGCCGGCGGATCGTTGAAGCCGCGACGCACATCCGCCACATCGGAGATGCGGAAGGTGCGATCGCCGACGCGGATCGGGAAGTTCTTGATCTCGTCGACCGTCTGGAAATTCCCCGAAACCCGTAGCTGCAAACGCTCGCTGGTGGTTTCAAAGAACCCGGCCGTGGACACCGCGTTCTGCTCTTCGAGGGCTTGCTGCACGGCGGCCAATGGCAAACCGAGTGTCGCGAGTTTGACGTTGGAGAGTTCGATCCAGATCTTCTCGTCCTGCAGCCCGAGCAGGTCGACCTTGCCCACATCCTTGACCCGTTGCAGCTGGACCTGGATGCGGTCGGCGTAATCCTTGAGCACCGCGTAATCAAAACCGTCGCCGGTCAGCGCGTAGATATTGCCGAAGGTGGTGCCGAATTCATCGTTGAAAAACGGCCCCTGAATACCCGGCGGCAAAGTGTGTCGGATGTCACTGACCTTTTTGCGGACCTGATACCACAGCTCCGGTATTTGCACCGAATGCATGGAATCACGCGCAATGAAGGTCACCTGGGATTCGCCAGGGCGCGAAAACGAGACGATGCGTTCGTATTCGCCGGTTTCCATCAGTTTCTTTTCAATGCGCTCGGTGACCTGTCGCGAGACTTCCTGCGCGGTGGCGCCCGGCCAGTTGGTACGGATCACCATGGCTTTGAAGGTGAACGGCGGGTCTTCGCTTTGCCCGAGTTTGGTGTAGGAAAGCGCGCCGACGATGGCCAGCAAGAGCATCAGGAACAGTACGATCTGGCGATTGCGCAGCGCCCATTCGGAAAGATTGAAACCCATCGGGGATTACTCCTTGTCCGCCAGATTGACCACGCGGTTGGAGCGATCCACCGGGCGCACTTGCTGCCCCTCCAGAAGGACATGGACACCAGCAGCGACCACCCAGTCGCTGGCATTCAGGCCTTCGAGCACCGGGACGGTTTTCTCGCCGAAGGCACCGGCCCGGACCGGGGTTTTCTTCAAGGTATTGTTGGCACTGACGACCCAGACGTAGGTCGCGCGGTTTTCCGCCGTCAGTGCCGACAGCGGCACAGACAGCGGTATCACGTCAGCGGTCTGGACGAATACCCGGGCGCTCTGGCCGAGTTCGGCAGGGACTTTGCCGCCGGTGAATGAAATTCGGGCTGCGAAGGTGCGGGATTTTGGATCGGCAGCGGGCGACAGCTCACGGATGCGCCCGGCAAAACGCTGATCGGGTTGGGTCCAGAGTTCTACCGACACTGGCTGACCGACCTTGAAGCGCCCAAAGCTCTGCTCCGGCAGGCTGATCAATACTTCACGCTCGCCATCGGTGGCGAGGGTAAACACGGTTTGCCCGGCCGCCACCACTTGCCCGACTTCAACTGCGCGTTTAGCCACCACGCCATCCTGAGGCGCACGCAGCACCGCGTAGCTGGCCTGATTGGTCGAGACGTTGAATTCGGCTTTGATTTGCTTGAGGCGCGCTTCACCGGATCGGTAAAGGTTTTCGGAATTGTCGTACTGCGAACGGCTGACCATCTGACGGTCCATCAGCGTCTTGTAGCGATCACGCTCGGCGCGCACCAGGCTCAGATTGGCCTCGGCGGCGGCCACTTGGGCACGGGTGGCTTCCAGTTGCAGGCGTACGTCCTGAGGATCGAGCTCGGCCAGAGGCTGATCGGCCTTGACCCGCTGCCCCTCTTCGACCAATCGTCGGCTGACCTTGCCGCCAATGCGAAACGCCAGGTCCGGCTCATAACGAGCCCGCACTTCACCCGGATAGCTTTCCATTGCCTGCGCCGAAGGCTCTGGCTGCACGACCATGGCCGGGCGGACAGTGACTTGAGGCGCCTCTTCGTGGCCACACGCAGACAATAAAAACGCCAGGCTGACTGGCAACGCGAGGGGCAAGGCATAGCGGAACATGGTGAAGGACCTTTCGCTAATGGTGCTTGGAATAATTATACTGACCAGTATGTTATTAATAGCAAACTCACCAGTCCAGTATTAAAGCGAAGAATGTCGAACAATCTTTCAGCACCCAACGGTCCGGGCCGCCCCAAGGATCTGGCCAAGCGCCAGGCCATCCTCGATGCGGCGAAAATTCTGTTTCTGAGTAATGGTTACGCCAACACCAGCATGGATGCCGTGGCGACCGAAGCCGGCGTGTCGAAGCTGACCGTCTACAGCCACTTCAACGACAAGGAGACGCTGTTCTCCGCCGCCGTGATGGCCAAGTGTGAAGAGCAGTTGCCCACGCTGTTTTTCGAGTTACCGGACGGCATTTCGGTAGAAACGGTGCTGCTGAACATCGCGCGCGGCTTTCATCAGCTGATCAACAGCGATGAATCAGTGAACCTGCATCGGCTGATGATGGCCCTGGGCAGCCAGGACCCGAAACTCTCGCTGATCTTCTTCGAAGCCGGGCCGCAGCGCATGCTGCATGGCATGGAGCGGTTGCTGGCGAAGGTTGATCAGAGCGGCGCGTTAAGCATCGATAAACCGCGTAATGCGGCCGAGCATTTCTTCTGCCTGCTCAAGGGCGCCGGGAATTTCCGCTTGCTGTATGGCTGTGGCGAGCCGGTGACGGGCGATGCGGCCGAGGAGCATGTGCGGGAAGTGGTGGGGTTGTTTATGCGGGCTTATCGACCTGAGTTAGCCTGATAGATATTGGGTGTCTGGTCTGGCGTCTTCGCGGGCAAGTCGGATCGCCGCCCGCTCGCTCCTACAGGGACGGTGGTGCTTTTTGTAGGAGAGAGGCTTGCCCGCGAATGAGGCGACGCGATCTCAGGGCTTGAGTGCTTTCTTCGGATAAATATCATACCGACTGGATTTCCCGTCCAGCGCATGGCTCGGCTTGGGCCCCGCAATACAAGGCGCCTTGCGCGGTCGCTTGACCACCACCCGATGGCTGGCCAGTGCCAACGCGGCTTCGAGCAGCGCCGGTGCATCCGGATCATCGCCAACCAACGGCCGAAACAGACGCATTTCCTTCTTCACCAACGCTGTTTTCTCACGATGCGGGAACATCGGGTCGAGGTAGATCACCTGCGGCGGCTCCCCTTCCCAGTTGCGCATCACCTCGATCGAATTGCCCTTGAGCAACTTCATCCGCGCCACAATTGGCGCGACATCGAAATCTTCCGCACCACGGGCCAGCCCATCCTCAAGCAACGCACCGATCAGCGGCTGCCGCTCGATCAGGCTCATCTCGCAGCCCAGGCTCGCCAGCACGAACGCATCCTTGCCCAGCCCCGCCGTGGCATCCAGCACGCGCGGACGCACGCCTTGGGCGATGCCGACCGCCTTGGCGATCATCTGCCCCGTGCCACCACCGAACAACCGGCGATGCGCCGCGCCACCTTCGACGAAATCCACCCGCACCGGCCCTGGTGCGTCCGGCCCGAGTTGTTGCAGCTGCAAACCCTGTTCGCCTACCTGCAAGGCAAACTCGCCGTCATCCACGTGCAAAGGCAAGCCCAGGCGTTCGGCCCATTGCTCGGCTTGTGGCTGAAACGCCGGGGCCGAGGCCTCGACGTGGATGCGGCAGGCCGCAGGTTGCTCAATCATGGGAAAACACGCTCAAAAAATTAATGATCGGCAAAAACGGCCGATAACAAAACTAACGAGCATTTTGCCAGAGCTGAGCGTCGACCGAGAAAAATGTCAGGCATTCAATCCACATCCGTAGGCTACCTATCGCGTCATGGCGATTATGGCCTGCGAAATTCACAGGCACTGAGCGGCGTCAGTCACCTGTGGCAGGATTTTTTTGCCCAGGCCCTGGCCGAACAGTCGACCGATGTGGTGCCGGCGTGCGGGACTTTCCCACCGGTTGATCTCGAAAGCCCGGTGGAGCCGACCGTCGGCAGCGAACTGCTGGCGCACATCGTCAGCCAGCGCGAATGCGATGTGAAAGAAACCCAAGTCAAGCCACCCGAGCCGCTGTTCCTGCCGATTGCCGAGTTCGAAATGGACCTGGCCGACAAACCTTTCCCGCCGTTCCCGGCCGAAGAAATCGTCGCGCAACAGAAACAACAAGACTTCGAAAGTGGCTGGGTGCGTCCGATCGTGCTCACCGCCGGTCAGCCTGTGCCCGAAGCCGCCCCTGCGCCACAACCGCGTCCGCTGCACTTGCCGATCGCCGAATTCGAACTCGACCTACTGGACAAACCGTTCCCACCGTTCTCCCCCGAAGAACTGGTGGCGCAACAGAAACAATTCGATTTCGATAACGGCTGGGCTCGCCCGATCGTCCTGCAGAACCTGCGCATCGCCGCTTAAGCCTCAGCGACACACCCACCACGGCCCGACATCGACATGAAAGTGATTGCGATGGGCGGCGTTGTAGTCCGGGCTCAACACCACACTGAACAGGCCACAGGCGCCATCGCGAACCTGGCGCAAAAACCTTGCGTCCTGATTATCCTTTGGCCAATCCTTGAGCACGCTGATGGAGCGACCGTCAGCCAGGCGAAAACCGGCAATGTCCAGCGCATCGGCGCTGGCATGCTGGCTTCGCCTGCCGTTTTCGCGACCGTAGACGTTGCGGCAGGCAAAGCTGCCGAGATGATCGACCCGGCTGACAGGCTGCCCATACACCGCTTGCGCGGCGGGTTGCAGGGCATGGTGTTCGAACAGGGCAAACGACACCGCCAGGCGGCTACTGGCGAGAAAGCTGCTGCTCAGCGCCACATCGCCGCCCTGCACACGCAAGGCGTTGATCAACGGACACGTCGCGCCTGGGCTGTCGGCTTGATGCGCAACGCGTAATCCGGAGCTGCTCAAGGCCTGATCACACAGTTGCGGATCATCGCGCAGGCGCATCAGTTTGTAGCGCGTCAGAAAGTTCGGTTCAGCCTTCACGTCCAGCGGCGCCCAAGGGTTCCACTGGGGTGGCAGCGTGATCCAGCCGCGCCAGACGCTCACGCCCGCCGCACCGATGATCAACAGCATCAGCAACAGCCACCACCGAAACCGCACCGTCAGCGTTTGAACAATTGATTGGCCTTGGCGTACGGCATGGACCGTGACGTGAACCCGAAGGTGCCCGACGTCTTGATCTCTTCGGCCGCGCGAAAAAACTCACCATAAGCCGCCAAAGCCAGCGCCGAACCGACGCTGATACGTTTAACGCCCATTTCGCTCAACTGCTCGACCGTCAATTTGAGCCCGCCGGACATCAACACGTTGACCGGTTTGGGTGCAACGGCGCGGACCACCGCCAACACGTCTTCAGCGCTGCGCAGACCCGGCGCGTACAACACGTCGGCACCCGCCTCGGCGAACGCCTGCAAACGGCGAATGGTATCGGCCAGGTCAGGATTGCCGTGCAGAAAGTTCTCGGCACGGGCGGTCAGCATGAACGGGAAAGGCAAGCTGCGAGCGGCTGCGACGGCGGCTTCAATGCGCGCCACAGCGTGTTCGAAGCAGTAGATCGGCGCCTCCTCACGACCGGTGGCATCTTCGATTGAACCACCGACAGCACCGGCCGCCGCCGCCTGCAAAATACTCTGTGCGCACTCGGCTGGATCGTCCGCGAAGCCGTTTTCCAGGTCCACCGCCACTGGCAGCTCGGTTGCCGCGACAATCGCCCGGACGTTCGCCAGCGTATCGTCCAGCGTCAATGCGCCATCGGGCCGGGCGTTGGAAAAGGCGTAACCGGCACTGGTGGTCGCCAGCGCCTCGAAACCCAGGCTGGCGAGCATCTTCGCCGAGCCGGCGTCCCACGGATTGGGAATGACAAAAGCGCCCTCGCGTTCGTGCAGTGCTTTGAACGCCTGGGCTCGAAGGGTTTGCGCATCCATTGGCAGGCTCCTGAAAAGGGGAACGAAGCCGCCTCAGAGCAGGCCAAGTTGCTCGGCGGCGGGCTCTCTGTATAGCTCAGGCAACGGCGGCAAGCCAGGCAAACGCAGCATCAGTTTTGCGTGAAAACGTTGCGCCAGTTTCGCGGCCAGCAGGTTATCGGCGGTGTGCATGAAAATGTAGGGCGTACGACCCTCTTCGACCCACACGGCGATTTTCTCGGCCCATGGCTCCAGGAACGGATCGTTCGCCTCAAGCTGTGGATGGCCGATGAACCGCACCTGCGGGAATTGAGTAAACGCTGCCGGACGCGGCGGCACTCTGGGCTTTTTCGATTGGGCGTGGAGCACCGACGGATCGGTCGATGTGCAGCTGAACAGCGCGCGCGGATCGAGGCAGATGCGTTCTACGCCACGATCCAGCAGCAGACGATTGAGCAGTCGCTCGCTATCACCTTTGGCGAAGAATTCGTCATGCCGCACTTCAACGGCCAGCGGTCGATCAAGGGCATCGATGAAGCCGGCCAGTTCGGGCAATCGGTGCGGGGTGAAGCTTTTCGACAATTGCAGCCAAAGGGGCGAAACCCGTTCACCGAGTGGGCTGAGCAATTGCAGGAAGGTTTCGGCGGCGGTCAGTTGTTCGCGCAGGTCACCGCTGTGGCTGATCTCGCCGGGAAACTTGGCGGTAAAGCGAAAGTGTTCGGGCATGGTCTCGGCCCAGCGCTGCACAGTGCTGGCAGCCGGGCTCGCGTAGAAGGTCGTATTGCCTTCCACGGCGTTGAATACTTGGGAATAGAGATTCAGAAATTCGGCGGGTTTGGCGTCCGGCGGATACAGATATTCGCGCCAGGCGTTTTCACTCCAGGACGGGCAGCCGAGGTAGTAAGGCAGCAACATCAGATGTACAGGTCGAGGCCCAGCACATCCGCATCCCAATCGACAAAACCGGCGGTACTCAGGTAGCTGGCGAGTGCCATGGCTACGCTTTTCTTCATGGCGCGGTGGTAGATCATGTCTTGCTGACGCGCCGGAAGATTGCTCAAGCGTTGCGCGGAAGCTTTGGCGGCGCGGGCAGCCAGTTGCTCTTCGGACGGAATTTCCAGATCGCCGTCGATATCGACGTAGTCGTCATCCGCCACAGGGCCTTTGCGGGGCTTGCGCTTGATTGGGTAGGACTGGGAGGAAACGCCGTCTATACGCATGGAGTACATGTCCGGTATCAGTAGTGGCAGTCTAATGGCACATAACCCACTTCGCAAACCGCCGAGTGATAACTAGAACACAGAAACACGAAAAGGTTTAAAAGCG
The DNA here is from genome assembly GCF_004310295.1 of Pseudomonas sp. BGI-2. Lineage (GTDB taxonomy): Bacteria > Pseudomonadota > Gammaproteobacteria > Pseudomonadales > Pseudomonadaceae > Aquipseudomonas. Next base: position 26,645 of record NZ_SISB01000057.1, read on the forward strand.
GGGGTTAGAAAGTGACGATTGGCAATATCTGATAGATCGCTTTCGCGGGCAAGCCTCGCTCCTACAGGTTTTGAGCCGCCCCCAAAATATGTGAACGACACAAAACCTGTTGGAGCGAGCGGTGCGGCGATCCGACTTGCCCGCGAAGGGGTCAACTCGGTCTCGGAATTAACGCGCTTTCGGTGTCGCCACTTTATCGCGCAGGTAGACCGGTTGAGCCTCATCCGCAACGATCGCCTCACCGCGCTCCCAGGCAAACCGCGCCAGCGTCAGCAGGTCTTCAGCGTGCGGCAGCATGCCTGCGTCCTGCCCGCTCAGGTTGACGCCGATGCGCTCGGCATACCCCCAACCCGTGCCGGCGCCGAACCATTCACCACTGGCATCAACTGGCAATGCGGCCACTTCCGGCGGCAACACCGCTTCATGACCGACCAGACGCATCTCGCCCGCCGTTTCGCGGTAGCAACCCCAATACACTTCATCCATCCGCGCATCAATGGCGGCCGCGACCTGGCTCACGCCGTGTTCGCGATACGCCCGCTGCGCCAACACGGCCAGGTTGGACACCGGCAGCACCGGGCGATCCAGCGCAAACGCCAGCCCCTGCACCACGCCGATGGCGATCCGCACACCCGTGAACGCACCCGGCCCACGTCCGAATGCGATGGCATCGACCGCTTGCAGGGTGGTCCCGGCATCCGCCAGCAGTTGCTGAATCATTGGTAGCAACTTCTGCGCATGCAGGCGCGGGATCACCTCGTAATGACTCGTGACTTTGCCGTCATGCAGCAAGGCAACGGAGCAAGCTTCAGTCGCGGTGTCCAGGGCCAGCAAGGTGCTCATCGATGTGTCCGTAAGAGAGGTCAGAAAAAGTGCGCCAGTATAAACAACTACGGCCCGCAAGCGGGCCGTAGTAGATGAAGCAGTTCAGACTTTTCAGTTCAGCGCTTCAAGCACCTTGCCGGTGATCGCTTCAACCGAGCCAACACCTTCGATGTGGCTGTACTTCGGTTTGCCCTGAGCGACGGACAGCTCCTGGTAAAACTTCACCAGTGGCTCGGTCTGCGCATGGTAGACGGAGAGACGATGACGCACGGTTTCTTCGGTATCGTCTTTGCGCTGCACCAGCTCTTCACCGGTGATGTCGTCTTTACCGGCAATTTTCGGCGGGTTGTAGACGATGTGGTACACGCGGCCAGAAGCCTCATGCACGCGACGACCGGCGATACGCTGAACAATGTCCTCGTCCTTGACGTCGATTTCGACCACGTGATCCAGTTCGACGCCGGCTTTCACCAGGGCTTCAGCCTGAGGAATGGTGCGCGGGAAACCGTCAAACAGGAAACCGTTGGCGCAATCGGCCTGGCTGATGCGTTCTTTGACCAGATTGATGATCAGGTCATCGGAAACCAGGCCACCGCTGTCCATGACGCTCTTGGCGATCAGGCCCAGCTCGGTGCCGGCCTTGACCGCAGCACGCAGCATGTCGCCGGTGGAGATTTGCGGGATGCCGAACTTTTCGGTGATGAACTTAGCCTGAGTACCTTTACCGGCCCCGGGAGCTCCCAGCAGAATGACGCGCATCGATGTGCTCCTCAATTTTTTATATAGATAACAACGGATTCGCCTCGTGGGGCCAATCTCAAAAACAGGGTCGTGACCGCCCAAACGGCCAAAGGCTGATCAAGATACACAGCAGGCCCGGACCACACAAGCCGCCGAAAGTCGGAGAAACCTGCGCCACGCGTGACCTTTCGACGGGGTACCCCAAGTCGCAACCCCATCAATAACTGTCGCCTGGCAGACCTTTTCTGCCCCTCGCCCACAGGCACCCGATGCTCGCGCCGGGCGCCTTCCCCCACGACGAAAACCTTAGCCGGTATTTCGCAAACCGGCAGCAATCCCCGCCACAGACACCAGCAGCGCCTGTTCTACCGGGCTGCCCTGCGCCACTTCCTGTTGCCGCGAACGCGCCAACAGTTCGGCCTGCAATAGATGAAGCGGGTCGAGATAGGTGTTGCGCAAGCGGATGAGTTCGAGGGTGTCAGGGCTATGTGCCAGTAGCTGAGACTGGCCGGTCAGCCCAAGGACCACAGCGCAGGCCTGCGACAATAGGTCGCGTAAATGCGCACCCAAAGGGAGCAAATCCGGCTCGACCAAGCGCTCATCGTAGGATCGGGCGATGTCGGAATCCGCTTTGGCCAAGACCATTTCCAGCATATCGATGCGTGTGCGAAAGAACGGCCACTGTTCGCGCATCTGCCCCAGCAGCTCGCCTTCGCCACGTTCCAGCGCCTTGCTCAGCGCCGCTTCCCAGCCAAGCCAGGCCGGCAACATCAGACGCGTCTGGGTCCAGCCGAAGATCCATGGAATGGCGCGCAGGCTTTCGATCCCGCCGGCACGGCGCTTGGCCGGGCGACTGCCCAATGGCAAACGTCCCAATTCCTGTTCCGGGGTGGACTGGCGGAAATACTCGACGAACTGCGGATTTTCCCGCACCACGGCGCGGTAAGCCTTGACCCCGTCAGCGGCCAATTCGTCCATCAGATGGCGCCAGGCCGGTTCCGGTGGAGGTGGCGGCAGCAGGGTCGCTTCCAGCACCGCCGCCAGGTACAGATTGAGGTTCTGCTCGGCGATGTCCGGCAGTCCGAATTTGAAACGAATCATTTCCCCCTGCTCGGTGGTGCGGAAACGCCCCGCCACCGAACCTGGCGGCTGCGACAGAATCGCCGCGTGCGCCGGACCGCCGCCGCGACCTACGGTGCCACCGCGACCATGAAACAACAGAAGCTCCACTTGCTGCTCGCGGCAGATATCGACCAGGCGCTCCTGCGCCCGATACTGCGCCCAGGCCGCCGCAGTGGTGCCGGCGTCTTTGGCCGAGTCGGAATAGCCGATCATCACTTCCTGCGGCCCTTGCAGGCGCGAACGATAGCCCGGCAGCAGCAACAGCTTTTCAATCACCGGACCGGCGTTGTCGAGGTCGGCGAGGGTTTCGAACAGCGGCACCACGCGCATTGGCCGCAACACGCCGGACTCTTTGAGCAACAGTTGCACGGCGAGTACGTCGGAAGCGGCACCGGCCATGGAGATCACATAGGAGCCGAGAGAAGCCCCCGGGGCGGCCGCAATTTCCCGGCACGTCGCCAATACCTCGGCGGTGTCGGCCGACGGTTTGAAGTACGCCGGCAGCAACGGCCGACGGTTGTTCTGTTCACGCACCAGGAAGGCGATGCGCTCCTCCTCGCTCCAGTCTTCATAGCGACCGAGGCCCAGGTAATCGGTGATTTCAGTCATGGCCGCGGTATGCCGCGACGAGTCCTGACGTACATCGAGCCGGACCAGGAACAGCCCGAACGTCACCGCCCGGCGCAGGCAATCGAGCAGCGGCCCATCGGCAATCACGCCCATGCCGCACTCGTGCAGCGAGTGGTAGCACAGCTCCAGCGGATCAAGCAGCTCGCGGTTGTTTTGCAACACATCGGCCGTTGCTGGCGTGGCCGTCGTCAACGAGGCGTGAGCCCAGTTGCGCGTGGCGCGCAGGCGCTCACGCAACTGTTTAAGGACCGCGCGGTACGGTTCGGCACTGTCCCCGGCCTTGGCCTTCAAATCATCGCTGGCCTGCTGCATCGACAGCTCGGCCGCCAGGTGATCGACATCACGCACGTACAAGTCAGCCGCCATCCAGCGCGCCAGCAGCAAGACTTCGCGGGTCACGGCAGCGGTCACATTCGGGTTGCCGTCACGGTCGCCGCCCATCCACGAGGCGAAGCGGATCGGCGCGCCTTCCAGCGGCAAATGCAGGCCGGTGGCGGCATGCAGGGCTTTATCGGCCTTGCGCATGTAGTTCGGGATTGCCTGCCATAGCGAATGCTCGATCACCGCGAAACCCCATTTGGCTTCGTCGACCGGCGTCGGCCGGGTGCGGCGGATTTCTTCGGTGTGCCAGGCTTCGGCGATCAGACGCTGCAACTTCGCCTGGATCTGTTCGCGTTCGGCTGTGGTCAGGTCGCGATGGTCCTGGGCGGCCAGTTGCGCGGCGATGGCGTCGTATTTCTGGATCAGCGTGCGGCGTGCCACTTCGGTCGGGTGAGCGGTGAGGACCAGTTCGATCTCCAGCCGGCCGAGTTGCCGGGCGAGGGATTCGGCGCTGTGGCCTTCGGCGCGCAGGCGCGCGAGCAGTTCCGGCAGCACTCGCGCCTCAAACGGGGCCGGCTGCGACTCTTCGCGGCGGTGAATCAGCTGATACTGCTCGGCGATATTGGCCAGGTTCAAAAACTGGTTGAACGCCCGCGCCACCGGCAACAACTCTTCTTCGCTCAATTGGTTGAGGCTGGCGCTCAGTTCAGCGTCCATCGAACCACGACGGTCGGCTTTGGCGCCCTTGCGGATCTGCTCGATCTTCTCGAGAAAGCCGTCCCCGTACTGTTCACGAATGGTGTTGCCCAACAGCTCACCCAACAGGTGAACGTCCTCGCGCAAGCGTGCATCAATATCGGTCATCAGCAGTTCTCCAGCGAAAATCCGGGGGTCTTGGAATGCCATGCTCTGATAGCAGAGAGTGCCGCTCTAAAGCGCTTCTTACAAGCAGACGACGAAGGGACGTTAAACCTTGTGCGTTCAAGCTAGTCTGAAGAGTAAGCCGTACAACGGCTTGCCGCCGACCATTGGCGGACACTCACACCGCCTGCTACGAGCAGGAGCGCAATGAGGTTTTTATGAAAATCCGCGAACTTGCCCAGCATTGGGAAGAAAACGCCAAGGGTCGCCTGACCGATACCGGTTACAGGATTCATCTGGACATGGAAGCGGCCGCACGGCTGGCGGCGATTACCGAGATGTACCCCAAACGCCAACCCGAAGAACTGCTTGGCGAGCTGATCGGCGCCGCGCTGGAAGAGCTCGAAAAGAGCTTTCCCTACGTGAAAGGATCGACCGTGGTGGCCACCGATGAAGAAGGTGATCCGCTGTACGAAGACGTCGGCCCGACCCCGCGCTTTCTCGCGTTGTCCAGACGTCATCTGCACGATTTGTCATCCGGTGACGACAAGCAAAAGCACTGATTCCCCACCGAACCTGTGGGAGCGGGCTTGCTCGCGAAGAGGCCGTATCAGTTGATATAAATGTTGACTGACACACCGCCTTCGCGAGCAAGCCCGCTCCCACATTTGACCTGCGTACCCCTTCAAAAATGCGTGTTCCCGAGCCTTGAAAAGGCCAGGAATACCGCCGCACCTCGCCAAAGTTCCCGATCTAGAGCCTTTTCCGCTCGTTCAAAGTATTTTCAGGCGATAGGCCATCTTCTCTGAACTTTTGAAAAACACCTCGGGTCACAGGCATTAACCACGCCTGGGACGGCCGTTTCAAAACACACCGGAAATTGACGGTTACGGCTCCTTGCCCAGCATGGATTTTTAAGTTTTTCAGGAGTTATACCAATGGAGTTGAAGACCATGAAGATCAGCACTGCCAAGTCCTCGTTCAATCACCTGCGCGGTTTGAAACTGGCTGCCCTGGCAATCGGCAGCAGCTTCGTACTGGCCGGTTGCGCTGGCAATCCGCCGACCGAGCAATTTGCCGTGACCCAATCCGCTGTGAATGGCGCCGTCAGCGCCGGCGGCACCGAGTTCGCCGCCGTGGAAATGAAGTCCGCGCAGGACAAGCTCAAACAAGCCGAAATCGCCATGCATGACAAAAAGTATGCCGAGGCCAAAGTGTTGGCCGAACAGGCTGAGTGGGACGCTCGCGTAGCTGAACGCAAAGCTCAGGCGTTGAAGGCCGAACAGGCTGTAAAGGACTCTCAGAAAGGGGTTCAGGAACTGCGTCAGGAAAGCCAGCGCACCGTGCAGTAAGCGCGCATCCAGACCACAGACCTGAAGCTCTAATCGATAGAAAGGACGAATTATTATGCGTAAACAATTGATGATCCCCGCTCTCCTGGCCGCAAGCGTTGCATTGGCTGCTTGCTCCACTCCGCCTAACGCGAACCTGGAACAGGCCCGCACCAACTACAGCGGCCTGCAAGCCAACCCGCAGGCTAGCAAAGTGGCGGCGCTGGAAACCAAGGACGCCAGCGATTACCTGGACAAGGCCGACAAGGCGTACATGGACAAGGAAGACCAGAACAAGGTCGACCAACTGGCCTATCTGACCAATCAGCGTGTTGAAGTGGCGAAGCAAACCATCGCCCTGCGCACCGCTGAGGCCAACCTGAAAAACGCTGCCGCGCAACGTGCCCAGGCGCGTCTCGATGCTCGCGATCAGCAGATCAAGCAGTTGCAGGACAGCCTCAACGCCAAGCAGACCGATCGCGGTACGCTGGTGACCTTCGGTGACGTGCTGTTCGCGACCGACCGTGCTGATCTGAAATCCAGCGGTCTGGTGAATATCAACAAACTGGCGCAGTTCCTCTCGGAAAACCCTGATCGCAAAGTGATCGTCGAGGGTTACACCGACAGCACCGGCACCGCGAGCCACAACCAGTCGCTGTCCGAGCGTCGCGCCGGTTCCGTGCGCATGGCGCTGGTGAAAATGGGCGTTGATCCAGCACGCGTCGTTGCGCAGGGTTATGGCAAGGAATACCCGGTTGCGGAAAACACCAGCACCTCGGGTCGTGCGATGAACCGTCGGGTGGAAGTAACCATTTCCAACGACAACCAGCCCGTGATCCCGCGTTCGGCTGTCAGCTCGAACTAAGCCTCACCTGCTGAAACACAAAAGCCCCGCCTGAGTCGATCAGGCGGGGCTTTTTATGTCTGCGGTTTATCTGATGCAATCGCGTTATCGTTCTTCGCGGGCAAGCCTCGCTCCTACGGGATGGTGGAGAACCTGTAGGAGCGAAGCTTGCTCGCGAATGAGGCGACTCGGTGTGTCTGACGCTCCGCGTTATCGTTCTTCGCGGGCGCCTCGCTCCTACGGGATCGATTACTGCTCGAGTTTTTGCGGGGTTTCTTCGCCCATGCAGCGCACGGCTTTTTTCTTGCTGTTGACCAATACGCCGGTCAGGCCTTTTTGTTCGGTGTCGAACATCACCAGCACGCCATCGATGCACTGGGCCACTTGCGCCGCGGGTTCCAGAGAGACTTTGTAGTCTTCACCCGGCACGGTCTTGAGCATGGTGAAGTCGCTGAGCAGCAGCGCATCTTCAGGTTTGGCGAAGTGCAGGTAACCGTAGAACCACAGGGCCCCGACGGTGCCGAGGATGCTGCAGATACCGGTGATGATCAGCGGGATGGCGTTACGTTCTTCACTCATTGCGGACTCTCTGATGGTTCATCTTCTGAATGCTTGGGTGCTGGGTAATTGGGGATTTCACCCAAGCGGCGCAGGCCGTTGAAATGCTGCGGGTCGTCGAGATAACGCAGCATCACTTTGCGCCAGACCGGGTCGGCAAATGTCTGCACATGACCACCCCGGGTCAATTGCAGCACGCGCGGCGGCGACGCAGCTTGATACAGACGGATGCCGTTGGAAAGAGGCACGATCGGATCGTCGATGCTGTGGTAGATCAGTTTCGGCACGCCATTGAGCTGCGCCATGGAATTGATCGCGCTGTCGCCGTCCGGCACCAGCCAGGACAACGGCACCTGGAACGCCCAAGTCAGCCAGGAATTGCTCAGGGCAAAACGGCCGATGCTGCGATAGCTGGCGGGCACGCCGTCGAGGACGAAGGCCTTGAGTTGTTTCTGACGCTCGGGATGCTGGACCAGGTAATGCACGGCCATCGAACCACCAAGGCTCTGGCCGAGCAGGATCAGCGGTTTGCCCTTGGCTTCGGGGGCCTGATCGAGCCACTTGAACGCGGCGTCGATGTCCTGATAGATCGCCGGCAGACTTGGTTCGCCTTCGGACAGCCCGTAACCGCGATAATCGATCAACAACACTTGATAGCCTTCCTCAGGCAACCACCAACTGCCGCCCAGGTGCATCGGCAGATTGCCGCCGTTGCCGTGCAGATGCAGCACCGTGCCCTTGACCTCGACGCCTTTTTTCGCCGGCAGCCACCACGCGTTCAGCCTGAGGCCGTCGGCGGTGGTGAGGGTCACTTCACGGTATTCGAGCTTGGCTTTTTCCGGGGTGAATATCTGGCCGGGTTCGGGGTAGAACAGCAGCGAACTGCAACCGCTCAGGGTCAGAAGAAGGCAGAGGATGCCGAGGATTCTCATCCGTTGAAACCTCGCGAAAATGGGTTGGAAAAGCACCACCCCCCCCTGTAGGAGCGAGGCTTGCCCTAATGCCAGTCAGTTAAGCCCTCCAGCCCTCTTTTTGGGGTATTTGACTGGTCTAGGCTTGACCACTCTTGGGTAACTTCGCTCTCGTCTGGCTGGCAGTATGAAGTGCTGAGCCTGGATTCTCAGT
>NZ_SISB01000058.1 GCF_004310295.1 Pseudomonas sp. BGI-2
CTCTACAGACAAGGTCAGGAGCAAATCCTGCCTTCAGGAGCGATCGGCCTCCCCCAGAAACGCACTTGCTGTTGTATGAATCCTTAAGCGTAACCTCTCTCGTTGGAATCAGGGTCAACATACAAGGGGCGAGCCTTTGTGGCGAGGGGATTTAGCGAAACGTCGCACCGCCCCGTTGGGCTGCGAAGCGGCCCCAAAATCTACTATCGCGTTTTTTCAGCCGCACCACGTTCAGCGAATTACGACTGCTGCGCAGCCGAACGGGGATAAATCCCCTCGCCACAGGGATATTCGGTGTTGGTGAAGTTGCGTTCCTACCGCGTGGGGGACCGATGATTCAGCTGCGCACAACTTTCCAAGACGTTTCCTACAACGTACCCTGTTGCCGCGTTCCAGCATCGCCCCCTATAGTTCGGACTCGCGGAAAACTTCGCGAACGACCTTGGCCGGTCGGATACAGGAACGCCAGCTAACCCGACACCGTTCAGGCGATTAACGTCTGAAACATTGTGTTATGGCGGCTGTGCGCGGGACACCTCCGGGTGTGCCGGGGTCCTGTAGCCCGGTCGGCCAACCCGCGTATGGCTGCCACCTTTTTCGCTTGGCCGCGAATGGTGGTTGCTCTAACTACAGGAGTTTCACCAATGTCCGACCAAGTCATGCCCCGTTACCTCCCCATCGACACCTACGACGCCGAAAAACCCGGTGCTCTTCATCAATACCCACAAAGAACTCAGCGACCTCGCCGCCTGCGCCGCGCATCGCTTTACCGTGGTTCGCGATCTGGCAGACACCTTGTCCAGCCTTGGCCTCAAAGGTATTTCCGATTGTGATTTGACGCGCGTAACCGGCGCGGTGCATCTGCTGATGCGCGAAGGGTGCGCGATTCTGGGTGTGATTCAGGCGCGGGCGTTGCAGCGGGAGGAGGGGTTTAAAGCCGCAATATAGCGGTGTTTGAGCTGACGCTATCGCGAGCAGGCTCACTCCCACATTGGATCTCTTGTGAACACAAGTCCTGTGATCGACTGAGATTCAATGTGGGAGCGAGCCTGCTCGCGAAGAGGCCATTGCAGTCGCTACAAATACGTCAGCTGACAGCTATTCCTTCACACTCATAAACTCTTCCGCCCAACGGATGTATTCCTCAGGCTGCGTATACGTGTGAGTCAGCTCGGTAGCGCTCAAATCCGAGGCTTGGGTAAAGATCTGCCGCTGCTCGCGCAAGCTGTCGTAAGTCGCTTTGATCGCCGCGAAGTAAGCGCCGTGACCGTCAATGGTCACCCGCACGCCCAGTTCAGCCAAGCGTTTGTCGTCGCGCAGGGCCGGGTTGCCGTAGGTCACCAGCATCAACGGCACGGTCAGGTGTTCGGCGATTTTCTCCAGTTGATCGAAGTCTTGCACGCCCACCATACAAATCCCGTCTGCCCCGGCTTGCTGGTATTGCCGGGTGCGGCTGATGATTTCCTGGACCGGCAGGATCCCGGCGTTGGTACGCGCAATGATCGCCATTTCCGAGTCGACCCGGGCTTCCAGTGCCGCGCGAATCTTGCCGACGCCTTCCGCCACCCCGATCAGGTCGGTGGATTTGCGCCCGAATTGCGCTGGCAGCAGGGTGTCTTCGATGGTCAGGGCGGCGATGCCGGCGCGTTCCAGTTCGACGATGGTGCGCATCACATTGAGCGCGTTGCCGTAGCCGTGATCGGCGTCGGCGATGACCGGTAATTGAGCGACACGGCCGATGCGCGTGGCCTGTTCGGCGAACTCGCTGAGGGTGATCAAGGCAAAGTCGGGGGCGCCCAGCACCTGCAACGAGGCGACCGAACCACCGAGGATACCCACTTCAAACCCCAGGTCAGCGGCAATGCGGGCCGACATCGGGTCAAAGACCGACGCCGTGTGATAGCAGGCGTTGGAAGCAAACAGCTCGCGGAAGTTACGGCGCAAATCTTGATGAGAAAGCCTGGACATATGAGTTCCACCAATACAAAGGAATGGAAAGGCTTGAGCAAAGGTGTCAACGCCGAAGGAACAAAAGGCTATCACGCGGACGAGGGGAAGATGATGACGAATTTTGCGGGGCGGCTCAGATAGGCGCAGACCATTGTTGCTAAGGGGTTTGCCTGTGGCTAGGGACTTGTCTGTGGTGAGGGGGTTTACCTGTGGCGAGGGGGTTTAGCGAAACGTCGCACCGCCCCGTTCGGCTGCGCAACAGTCGTAAATCGCAGAACGCGGTGCGCCAGGAAAAAAGTGATGGCAAGTTTTGGGGCCGCTTCGCAGCCCAGCGGGGCGGTGCGACGTTTCGCTAAACCCCCTCGCCACAGGGTGGGGAAGGTTTCATATTACGATTACGCCGCAACAGCCTGTCGCTGTTGATTGGGCAGCGACACCGCCCGCACAGAATTACCCGGTTGCAGCTGCAGGCGTTTGGCCGTGAGTCGGTCGACGATCAGGCTGTTGCCCACCAGCCTCGCCTGGGCGGTGGTGATGCGGCAGTTTTCCAGGCGGCGGTTGTGGATCAGCCATACCGGGGCCTGCTCGTCAGGCGTACCGATGGCCAGTACCAGCGGTTGGCTGTCGCGCACGGTGCGGATTCTCGCGACCGGGGCTTCGATCACCGGGCCTGCGTCGAAGATGTCGATGTAGCCCTGATGAACAAAACCTTCGGCCTTGAGGATCTTCAGCGCCGGTTCCGTGTTCGGGTGTGCCTTGCCGATGACGGCCTGGGCCTGTTCGGTGAGCAGGCAGGTGTAGAGCGGTTGGCGTGGCATCAGTTCGGCGATGAATGATTTGCTGCCCAGCCCCGACAGGTGATCGGCGTGGCTGAAATCCTTCTTGAAGAAGTGCCGGCCCAGGCTGTCCCAGAACGGTGAACAGCCGTGTTCGTCGGCGCTGCCGCGCAATTCGGCGATGAGTTTGTCGCCGAACAGGTGCGGGAACTCGGCAACGAACAGCAGGCGTCCCAAAGACAGCAACCGACCATTACTGCCATGGCGTTGATCGGGCCGCAGAAACAGCGAGCAGATTTCCGATTGGCCGGTCATTTCGTTGTTCAGGAACAGCGTCGGAATCTGCCGCTGAATACCCAGGTCCGGCGACGAACTGACCGTCAGCCCGACCCGATAGTTGTACCAGGGTTCACGCAGGCCAACGGCGCCGGCCAACGCACTGATGCCGACCACTTGCTGATCGTCATCTTCCAGCACGAACAGGTAGTCGGCATCCGCACGCTCGACCTGCTCGGCGAAGGTCCGCTGGGCCCAGCGCACCCGGTGCGTCAGGCGTTCTTCGTTGGCCGGCAGGGTGGTGAAGCCGGGGCCGGCCGTTTGCACCAGATCCATCAAGGCGGGCAGGTCGGTGATGCGAACCGGGCGGACAATCATGATGCAGCTCCTTCTTCGCGCCAGTTCGGGCGCTGTCGTTGGGCACGGGGCCGGGTGATGCTCACAGGGCAATCAGCCGGATCGGGCTGCCATCAGTGACGTTCAGGGCGGCGCACATCTCGGCGCTCAACCCCACCGGTTGCCCGGTCTGGACATTCAGCTCGGCGACGATGGCGCGATAATCCTTGAGCGCATCGTTGCTCACCAGGTAACTGCCGAGCGCATCGATGGGCGAAACCAGTTGCGCCGTGCCGGTCTGGCTTTGGGCGATGGAGAGGATGTTCGAGGTCCGTGCATACAGCGTCGGGCCAGCGTCGAACAGGTCGATGTAGCTGTTGGTTTCAAATCCCTCGCGCTCAAGAATATCGAAGGCCTCCTGGCCATCGGGGTGGATCCGGCCGATGCATTCCTGTGCAGCCTGGGGCAGCATCGGCACGTAGATTGGGTAGTGCGGCATCAGTTCGGCGAGAAAGGTCCGGCTCTGCAGACCGCAAAGCCGCTCGGCCTCGGCGTAAGGCAGGTCGAAGAAGTGCTTGCCCAGCGCATCCCAGAATGGTGATTGCCCTTCATCGCTGCTGTAACCGACGATCTCGGTGATCACCGCTTCGGAAAAGCGCCGCGAATGGGCGGCAATGAACAACAGACGCGCCCGGGACAGCAACTCTGAAAACCGTGTGCGCACCAGCGCCGTGTCGATATGAAAGCCCCGCAGCAAGGTGTGGCCGCTGAGGTCCTGGCACAACGACAAGGCCGGTACACCGTGCTCGATGTTCAGCTCCCGGGAAGCGCTGGTGAAGTGACGGTTGCGCAAGCTGTAGAACGGCTCGTTGAAGCCCGCGGTGGCGAGGATCTCCGAACAACCCACCAGATGCCCGGCCGTGAGATCCTCCAGCACGAAGAAATAATTCTCCGGGCCATGAACCTCAACGTCGCTCTCGAACGAGGTGCAGGAGTCGAGAATCCTCAGCCGCAGGCGTTCCGTGTCGTCCGGCAAGGACGTGACACCGACCAGACTGTCGCGCGCCAGTTGTTGCAACTGGGGCAGGTCGGTTAACTCGACTGGGCGTAAGACCAGCATGGATGTACTCCTGTATCAAAGGGTTCGGCGATGTGTCCCGAACCTGACTATCACTGTCGGTTTCCACGCATTAAATCGGCGGTCGCCTGATTTGTTGTCAGACGCCGCTCTTTTTCTTGTCAGCCGTTGCTCGGGTCGGGCAATACCGTGCTGGCGCCCAGCTTGTTGAGGAAAAACAGATAAACCAGGCCCAAGGCAATCCAGATCAGGCCAAGCTTTTGTGCATCGACGCCCATGTTGTACATGATGGCCGCGACGATGATGAAGCCAATCACCGGGCAGATCAGATGACGGATCACTTGGCCGGACTTCTGCCGACGCCAGTAGTAATTGATGACGGTCAGGTGCAGCAACATGAATCCACTCAACGCGCCGAAGTTCACCAGCGAGGTGAGGGTGTCCACCGAGTTGATGAACAGGTAGCAGATCACCAGCGACAGCACGGCCACCAGGTAGATGCTCAGGTAGGGGGTGTTGTGTTTCGGGTGAACCTTGGCCAGCACCTTCGGCAGTTTGCCGTCCCGGGCCATGCCGAACAGCAGGCGCGATACCGCCGCTTGTGAAGTGATGGCGACCGCTACACCCCAGGCCAAAGCCGTGGCCACGCCCGTCAGGGTTGCCAGCCAACTGCCGGCGGCGATTTCAGCGATTTCATAAAACGCGGTGTCGGCGGAGGTGAAGCCCATGCCGGCCGCCAGGTCAGTGGCAATCCAGGTCTGCGCGACGAAGATCACGCCCATCACCAACAGGGTGATCAGCGCCGCCTTGCCGACACTGCGGCCCGGGTCGCCCTTGATTTCTTCGGCAAGGGTGGAGATCGCATCGAAACCGAGGAAGGACAACACCGCAATTGACACGGCTTGCATCAGCAGGGCGAAGTTGAAGGTTTCGGGGTTATACAGCGGCGCCAGGGTCAGCTGACCGTTGCCGCCGCCGTTGTGCAGCGCATCCCAGGCGTAGAACAGGAAGATCCCCAGCACCACCAGTTGCGCCAGCAGGAAGACAATGTTCATGCGTGCGGTGAACGTGATGCCCCGAAGGTTGACGAAGGTCGCGCTGACCAGAAAGGCCAGGATGAAGCCGACTTTGGGAATGTCCGGGTACAGGTGATTCAGCGCCATGGCCGCGTACACGTAGAGCAGCGGCGGAATCAGCAGGTAATCGAGCAGCATCAGCCAACCGGCGATAAACCCGACATGCGGATTGAGGCCGCGTTGCGCGTAGGAATACACCGAACCCGCAATCGGAAAGGCCCGCGCCATGCTGCCGTAACTCAGGGCCGTGAACAGCATCGCAACCATGCCGATGATGTAGGCCAGCGGCACCATCCCTGGCGCTTCGGCGTTGACGTAACCGTACACACCGAACGGGGCGATGGGGATCATGAAGATCATCCCGTACACCACCAGGTCGGTCAGCGACAGGCTACGTTTCAACTCTTGCTTGTAGCCGAATTCTTCTATTTCCATGAAGCCCTACTCCTTGGGATGAAAGCAGCCACGAGCTGCGAGTTTGACGTGATTCTTTTACAACAGCGGTGCCAGGTAAGCGGTCCAGCGACTGACGTTTTCAGGGGTGCGCAGCAGATCGTTGCGCACCTCGATCAATACCGATTCCAGTCCCCGTGCATCGCCGTGGACCGGCACGGTCATATCGCCCCGCGGGTTGATTTTGTACGGTTCATCGCCGGCAACCTTCAAGGGGTACTGGCTCAACCCGTCAATCAAGCGTTGGGCGTAGCCCTTGGCTTCACCAAACAGCACGCCGACTTCCAGCGCGCGTGGCTGGCCGTGGAAAACCGGGGTGAAGCTGTGAATGCCGACGACCCGAACCGGTCGCCCTTGTGCGATACGTTGGTCGATCAAGGTTTGCAGCCGGGCATGAAACGGTTTGAACAGGCATTCGCGGCGGTAATCGCGCGTCGCCTCGTCCAGATCACGATTACCCGGTATCTGATAAATCTCGCTCTGCGACGGGATGCTGTCCGGCGCATGGCGCGGGCGGTTGAGGTCAATCAACAGCCGTGAGTAATTGGCCGCCAGCAATGTTGCCCCGATTGCCCGGGACAGACCCTCAGCCAGTGCCAGTGCGCCAATGTCCCAGGCGATATGCTCGCGCGCCGCGTCGTGACTCAGCCCCAGGTCATTTAACCCGGCCGGGATAAAACGGCTGGCGTGTTCGCACACCAGAATCAACGGGTGCTCCGAGTCTTCGCGGCTCAGGGTGTACGCAGGCTCGGTAAAAAGACCGCGTTCAGCGGATTCAGTACAGGCGTGCATAGTGCTCACAGCGTTCGGCGGGCGACAGCTGGTCCGTCAGCGTCATTTCCTCGGTTTTAAGGGCGAAGTAGGTGTCCATCAACGCGCTCGGCAGGGCTTCGATCAGCGCCTCGCTGTTGCGCAGGCACTCGAGCGCCTGGGCAAGTGAAGCGGGCAGGGCGACGATGCCTCGGGCGTGGCGTTGTTTTTCATTCAGGGAATCGGGGACTTCATCGGTGATCGCGTTCAAGGCCAGGCGTTGCTCGATGCCCAGGCGACCGGCGATCAGCAGTGCGGCCATGGCCAGGTGCGGCGAAGCCGTGGCGTCCATGGCGCGAAATTCCAGGTTGTACTGCGCCGCCACGGATTTGCTGCCCAGGCTCACCGTCGGGCAGATCCGTAGCGCCGCTTCGCGGTTGCGCTGGCCGAGGCAGGCGTAGGAGGCGCTCCAGTGATGCGGCTGCAAACGCTCGTAGGACACCGGTGTCGGCGCGGTAAACGCGCAGAGCGCCGGCAAGTAATGCAGGATGCCGGCGGCCCAGTGCTGGCCGAGGGTCGACAGGCCATTGACGGTGCCGGCGTCGTACATCAGCGGTTGACCGTCCAGGTCCAGCAGGCTGACGTGCAGATGGACGCCGTTGCACACGGCATGCTCGGACGTCTTGGGCGCGAAGCTCACGTCCAGGCCCATCTGCCGGGCGATTTCGCGGGTGATCTCGCGCACGTTCACCGCGCGATCCGCCGCCGCCACACCGAGGGCGGGGCGGCAGGTGATTTCGTATTGATGCTTGCCGTATTCGGGCAGGAACATTTCCGGTTCGACGCCGCCGGCACGCAGGGCACTGAGCAGCCAGCCACCGAACTCGGCACCCTGACGCTGAGCCTCAAGCGAGAACGCCAGCTGATCAGCCGCGTCGCTGCTCAGGTTGAATTCATGTTCGAACGCGGCATTGACCTGCAAGCCCAACTCGGCGCGATAACGCTGCACTTCATTGCGCAACAACGTTCGCGGACAGGCGCCCCAAGGACGGCCATCGGTTTCGTTAATGTCGCCGTGGATGAAGTCCAGCGCCGGGGCCGTGGTATCCGGGCCATTGCTGACCGTCACCCGGCTGCTCAGGTCGGGAATCAGGCGCAAGTCGCCATAAGCGCCCCACGGGTTGGTGGAGGCGATGATGTCTTGCGGGGTCAGCGCGCTGTTGGCCGGCACCCAGCCGCAACCCGCCGCCCGATAGTGTTCAAGTTCGTCCGTCGGGAACGAGCGTCCGCGGGTCACGCCGATCAGGTCGGTGGTGACGATGGTGGTCATGGGCAGCGGTGACAGGCTTTCGCTCATGGCTGCATCTCCTGCAACCGGCCGAGCACGGTCTGGGTGTCGGTGATCCAGCAATAACCCTTGATCGCGTTCATGCAGGCTTGATGACGCGCCGGCGTGTAGGTCGCACAGGCATCCTCCACCAGCGTCACCAGGTAGCCACGGTCCGCGGCGTCACGCACGGCCATGTCCACGCACTGGTCGGTGACGATGCCGGCGATGATCAGATGCCGCGTTTCAAGGTTGCGCAGCACGTAGTCAATGTTGGTGGAGTTGAACACCCCGGAGGAGGTCTTGGGCAGGACGATTTCGTTTTCTGTCGGTGTCAGGTCGTCGATGATCCGCGCCGGCGCACTGCCCTTGGGCAAGTGCATGTCCGAGAGTTTGTGGTCCAGCGAGCGGTCGCGGCCATCGGCAGTCAGGCTTTCGATGATCGTGTGCAGCACGTTTTGCCGCGCGCTGCGAAAAGCGCTGAGCAGCCGGCGTTGATTGGGCACCACCTGCATGTGGGCGCGGGTCAGGAAGTATTCGCCGTCCGGTCCGTTGAGGTGCGGGTCGAACTGCGGTTCGAGCCAGGCACGCTGCATGTCCACCAGCAACAGCGCGGTGTGATCGGCAGTGAACGGTAAGTCCCGGGGCGAACGGTGGGGGAGCGTGAACATCCTTATTTATCCTCCAGCAGGTGGGTGTCGAAGTCGGTCCGCAGGGCATCGATGCCTTCCAGGCGATCGGCCAGCTCCGGACTGCGCAGGGTCAGGCAGGCAATCAGCGCCTCGACCTGGGCCAGCGCCGGGACCATGCTGTCGAAGGCCGACAATGATTCCACCGGCGCACTGATGATCAGGTCGGCCATTTCCCGCAGCGGTGAAGCATAGATGTCAGTGAACAACACCACGCGGGCATATCGGCTTTTCGCCGCATTGGCCACGCGCAGGGCTTGTGATTGGTAGCGGCGATAGTCGAACACCAGCACCACGTCCTGGCGCTGCACATCGAACAGCCGGTCCGGCAGTTGCGCGTTGTCATCCAGGGCGAAACAGCCCGGGCGCAGCAGGCGCAAATGGTTAAGCAAATAGTTGGCGAGGAAACTGCTGAAGCGCCCGCCAAAGCAGTGAACCTGATGACGGGTATCGAGCAGCCATTCCACTAGAATCCGCACATCTTCGGGTTGGGTCAGCGCGTGGGTATCCACCAGCGCCCGATGGGTGTCCGCCAAGTAATGACTCCATGCGTCGCCTTTCTGAAGATGAGAGCGAAGTTGCAACAGGGCGCTGGGGGACCGGAGGCGGTGGTCCATATCACTGAGCAGGGCATCCTGAAAATCGGCGTAACCGCTGAAACCCAGCTTTTTTACCAGTCGCACGATGGTGGGGTCGCTGACACCGGCATGTTCGGCCAAACGTGACATCGGCCCCAGCCCGTTACGCGGGTACTGGTCCAGCAAGGCGCGAATGACTTTGCGTTCCGACGGCGTAAGGTCCAGGCCGGAATCGGTGATCAGATCTCTAAGGGTGGGCATCCGGGCTCCTGCTGGATGGGTGTGTCGGTTTTGTTTCATAAATTGCTAAAACAGTATTTATGTAGCGCACGCTACATGTCTAGCAAATTTTTCCATGGTTTTCCCAACGTCAAAAATGAGGCAAAAAGCCCGTGCGCTGGGGGCTACACGGAAGTCGACAGGGCTTGTAGTCCATCGCCCACAAGGGAGTCAGAGATTGCCGAATTTCAATGGTTAAATGAACCCGCGTCCCGTCGTTGCGGATTCAAACGAAACGCCCTGGATCAAGCGTCTTGCGGCACAATTGCGTCATTATTTGCGGCATCGTGCCGTTTTCCATTTCATCGACAGGGTGATAATCCGTGCAGGCAACCCGTTTGACCCTGATGTGTCACGCTCGAACCGTCGCACAAAAATTGGCGTGTTTTCCTACGAATGAGCCGTTGGAATTTTATAGGCAATCGGCGAAGGGTTCGCGTACCCGTCAGTTTACGGGGGCGCCACGGGTGCTCTGTGGTCCGGAGTTGCGCACGCAGCAGACGGCCGAGATGTTTGGCAGTGACGTTGAAATCGTCTCGGCGCTGAGGGATTGCGACTTCGGACGGTGGAACGGGGTGCGGATCAATGACCTGCAAAAGTCCGAGCCCGAGGCGCTGCAGGCCTGGCTCGACGACCCGACCTCGGCGCCCCATGGCGGTGAGTCGGTCGTGCAACTGGGTGAGCGCGTGGCGCAGTGGCTCAAGTCCCTTGAGACAACACCGGGGCATATCCTTGCCATCACCCATTCGTTTGTCATTCGCGCCGCGTTGACGCAAGTGTTGCAGGCTACGGCGTTCAACCTGATCGACGTCGAACCGCTATCGGCCATCGAGTTGCGGTTCACCGGCCGCTGGCGCCTGCGTTTGCTTGAAGGAGTCATTTGATGAAAAAGCTTCTGGTCATCGGCATCGGCGCCGGCAACCCCGACTACATCACGATGCAGGCCGTGAAGGCGCTGAACCTCGTGGACGTGTTTTTCCTTATGGACAAGGGCCAGAGCAAAGACAAGCTGATCGACCTGCGCCGTGAGATCTGCGAGCGTTACATCACCGGTCACGACTACCGTTTTGTCGAAGCCCACAGCCCGGAGCGTGAACGCGGGGATGTGGACTACAAAACCAGTGTCGAAGATCTGAATCTTGCCAAGCAGCAAACCTTCGAGCGGCTGATCAATGAGGAAATCTCCGACGATCAGTGCGGTGGTTTTCTGGTGTGGGGCGATCCGGCGTTGTACGACAGCACCCTGCGGATTTTGCAGGCAATACTGGCCTCCGGCCGCTGCGCGTTCGAGTATGAAGTGATCCCCGGCATCACCAGCGTTCAGGCACTGGCTGCGCAGCACAAGGTGCCGCTGAATCGCATCGGCCGCTCGATTGAAATCACCACCGGCCGGCGGTTGGCGGCGGGGCAGGTGAGCGACGCCGACAGCCTGGTGGTGATGCTCGATGCCGAGGATTCCTACCATCAAGTGGCGGATCAGGAGACAAAGATTTACTGGGGGGCTTATCTGGGGACGCCGGATGAGATTTTGATCAGCGGCAAGCTCAAGGACGTGGCGGATGAGATTGAGCGGGTGCGCAAGGCGGCGCGGGTGGCGAATGGGTGGATTATGGATACCTACCTGTTGCGTAAGCCTTGAGGTAGGCGGTGTCTGGGCGGACGCCTTCGCGGGCAAGTCGGATCGCCGCACCGCTCGCTCCTACAGGTATTGCGGTGCCTTTGTAGGAGCGAGGCTTGCCCGCGAAGAGGTCCTCAAATACACCTCAAATTATGGCTTTTATCCCACGCCCAAACCGCTCCCGATACACCGAGGGCGGCACGCCCACCACCCCTCGAAACGCCACCCGAAAACTCTCCACCGAGCGATAACCACACTGGTCGGCAATCTGATCGGTGTTCTGATTCGTGCTCTCCAGCAACTCCCTCGCCCGCGCCAGCCGCTCATGCTGCAACCACGCCTTGGGCGGCATTCCTGTGGCTTCAGTAAACCGGCGCAGAAAGGTCCGTTCACTCATCGCCGCCTCACTCGCCAGTTCGCGAACCTCCAGCGGTTCATGCAAGCGCTCACGCGCCCACTGCAAGACGCGGGACAAATCGCTGCGTGGCGTTGGACTGACGGGCGTAGGAATAAACTGCGCCTGCCCGCCGGTACGTTGCGGCGACATCACCAGACGCCGCGCCACCGAGTTGGCCACCTGGGTGCCGAAATCCCGCGCTACCAGGTGCAGGCACGCATCGATACCTGCCGCGCTGCCCGCCGAGGTGATCAACTGACCGGAATCGACGTAGAGCACGTCCGGGTCCACCAGGATGTTCGGAAAACGTTCGGCCAACTCAGCGGCGTAGCGCCAATGCGTGGTGGCGCCGTGGCCGTCCAGCAGGCCGGTCGCCGCCAGCACAAACACGCCGGAGCAGATCGACAGCAACCGCGCACCCCGCGCATGGGCCTGGCGCAGGGCGGCGAGCAAGTGTTCCGGCACTGGCGCGTTGCGGTCTCGCCAGCCGGGAATGATGATAGTGCGGGCGTCTTCGAGCAGATCCATGCCGCCATCGGCCAGGACCTGAATGCCGCCCATGGCGCGCATCGGGCCCTGATCCACTGCCACGATACGGTGCTCATACCAAGGGAAATCGAACTCCGGCCGCGCCAGACCAAAGATCTCCACGGCGATGCCGAATTCGAAGGTACAGAGGCCGTCGTAGGCCAGAATCGCGACCAATCCAGGGTTAGGCTGCATATGGCGGAAAGTTCCCGGTGAGTGTCTTGTACGCCACTGTAGTCGCAAGCGTTGGGCGGATAAAGTCTTCTCACACCCACTCAAGACTTTGGAGTACAGCCCATGACCAGCCTGGTCCGCACCATTCCCGCAGCACCTTCGGCCATTGCCCTGATGCATTTCAGCAACCGTCTGACCTTCGAAACCGACTGTTCCGACGTGTACAGCAGCCAACAGGCCGGCGACGTGGATTTTGTCCTGGTGGACGTGCGCGGACCGTTGGCATTCGAACGCGGGCATGTGCCGGGTGCGATCAACATTCCGGGACGACTGCTTACTGCCGAGGGCCTGGCGGACTACCCGACATCCACCTTGTTTGTGGTCTATTGCGCCGGGCCGCACTGTAACGGTGTGCAAAAGGCTGCGGTGAAACTGGCGGCGCTGGGGTACCCGGTCAAGGAGATGATCGGCGGGGTGACCGGGTGGCTGGATGAGGGGTTGGAGTTGAGTGTGGTGGTGCAACGGCCTGCCACCACCATCATCGGTTGCGAATGTTGATGTAGTGGAAAAGATCGCAGCCTCGTTTCACTCGACAGCTGCTACAGGGGATCGTGTAGACCTGTAGGAGCTGTCGAGTGAAACGAGGCTGCGAGCTTTTGATCTTGCTTCTTTAATCTGCCGCTGCCCACCACCCATCCAGCGTCGCCTGCAACCAGTCATTCACGGCTGCGTAAGCGGCGGTGTCCTGTTGCCCTCGAGGCAATGGTGACTCATCTCCAAAGTGCGCATTAAGCATCGCCACCGACTGCGCATTCCACTCCGGGTGAAACTGCAATCCCACCCGTTTTGGCCCCATGCGATACATCTGCTGTTCACATTGCTCACTGCTGGCCAGCAATTGCGCATCGGGTGGCAGGTCGATTGCATCTTCGTGCCACTCCAGCACCTTGAGGGTCTGGCCATCGACGAACGTCACGGTGGTCCAGCCGGTTTCGGTGCGATCCATCCGCCGCACCTTCCCACCCAGACTCAGTGCCAGCAGCTGCGCCCCCAGACAAATCGCAAACACCGCCGCGCCCCGACCCAGGCTTGCCGCCAGCCACTGCCGTTCCGCTTCCAGCCACGCCGGCCCGGCGTTGGATTCATAAGGCCCACCCAACACAATCACAGGCGCCGTACTCACCGGCGGTAACTGGCCGAGGTCGGCGCGAAAGACGTTCAGCGTCAACCCTCGGGACGCTGCCCAATCGGCAATGGCGCCAGGACCTTCAGAGGGGTGGTGCTGGATCAGATTCAGTGTGGGCATCGGTGCTCTCTTGTAGTTTTTGCGTGTAGGTTTTGTCTGAAAAAAGGGCTTGTCCTACAGTCCATGCACCGCCTTGGCGCACGCTTCAAGGGCTTTGAATCGGCCGGCCACTTTTCTATAAGTATTTGTCGCTTTAACACAATTTACCCTGTGAAAGCCGCTCTAGACTGCCGGCCACTTCGGTCTTCACCGACCGAAAGTCACTCGAAAGCTGCCAATAAAAGCCTCCGCACACAGGAGTTATAAATGAAGAAGCTAGTGATGTTTGGTGCCCTGGCACTGTCGATGTTGTCCCTGACCGCTGTGGCCGATGAAGCCAAGCCGATCCGCATCGGCATCGAAGCCGGTTACCCGCCATTCTCGATGAAAACACCCGACGGCAAGCTCACCGGTTTCGACGTCGATATCGGCGACGCGCTGTGCGAGCAGATGAAAGTGAAGTGCACTTGGGTCGAGCAAGAGTTCGACGGCCTGATCCCGGCACTGAAAGTGAAGAAAATCGACGCGATCCTGTCGTCCATGACCATCACTGACGATCGCAAAAAGAACGTCGATTTCACCATCAAGTACTACCACACCCCAGCGCGCTTCGTGATGAAGGCCGGCACCGACATCAAAGACCCGCTGACCGAGCTCAAAGGCAAGAAAGTCGGTGTGCTGCGCGCCAGTACCCACGACCGCTTCGCCACTGAAGTGCTGGTGCCGGCTGGTATCAACCTGGTTCGCTACGGCTCCCAGCAGGAAGCCAACCTGGACATGGTCTCTGGCCGCGTTGACGCGCTGCTGGCCGACTCGGTCAACCTGGACGACGGTTTCCTGAAAACCGACGCCGGTAAAGGCTTCGCTTTCGTCGGCCCGACTTACGAAGACGCCAAGTACTTCGGCGGCGGCGCCGGTATTGCTGTGCGCAAGGGCGATACCGAGCTGGCGGACAAATTCAACACCGCCATCACCGAAATCCGCGCCAGCGGCAAGTACAAGCAAGTGCAAGACAAGTACTTCGACTTTGACGTTTACGGCCAGTAATCACGCCGTGCAAAAAAGTGGCAACCGTTGACGCGGTTGCCACTTTTTTTATGCGCTCTCTCTGTTGAAATGGATATCCCTTGTAGGAGTGAGCCTGCTCGCGATGGCGATTTTTCAGTGGAAAATTTGCTGTCTGACATACCGCTATCGCGAGCAGGCTCGCTCCTACAGGTGATCTCAGTGCCTCTTATATCGGAGTTCCCATGCAACGCATCGACCATTCACTGCCCTGGAGCCACCTGGGCACCGAACGCACCCTCAGCGTTTTCCGTTATGGCGCGGGCACTCGCAAGGTCTACATCCAGGCCAGCCTGCACGCTGACGAGTTGCCCGGCATGCGCACGGCGTGGGAGTTGAAGAAGCGTCTGGCCGAACTCGAAACCCGGGGCCAGTTGCAGGGTGTGATCGAACTGGTGCCGGTGGCCAATCCGATCGGCCTTGACCAGCACCTGCAAGGCAGCCATATGGGCCGCTTCGAACTGGGCAGCGGCAAGAACTTCAACCGCTCGTTCATCGAACTCAGCGCCCCGGTGGCCGAGTTGATTGGCAACCGGTTGGGTAACGATGCGCAGGCCAACATCGCGCTGATCCGCCAGACCATGGGCCAGGTCCTGGACGACCTGCCGGCCCCGGCCTCGCAGCTGGAAGCCATGCACCGCTTGCTGTTGCGCCACGCTTGCGAAGCCGACATCACCCTGGATCTGCATTGCGATTTCGATGCGGCGATTCATCTGTATGCCTTGCCGCAACACTGGCCGCAGTGGCGATCCCTGGCGGCGCGCCTGAAGGCAGGGGTGGCGTTGCTCTGTGAAGATTCCGGCGGCAGTTCATTCGATGAGTCCTGTTCGTCGCCGTGGTTGCGCCTGGCGCGGGCCTTTCCCGAGGCAGCAATTCCGCCGGCCAACTTGGCGACGACGCTGGAACTGGGCAGCATGGGCGACACCCGGGTCGATCAGGCCCAGGCCAATTGCGAGGCGATTCTCGGGTTCCTCGCCGAGCAGGGATTCATCAGCGGCACCTGGCCTGCGGCACCGAGCGAGTGCTGCGAAGGCATGCCGTTCGAGGGCACCGAATACCTGTTCGCACCGCATCATGGGGTAGTGAGTTTTCTGCGTGATTCAGGTGAGTGGGTGGAGCAGGGCGATGCGCTGTTTGAGGTGGTTGATCCGCTGAGCGACCGCGTAACCACCGTGCCCGCCGGGACCAGTGGTGTGTTGTTTGCGATTGATCGCGGGCGGTACACGCAGCCGGGAACGTGGCAGGCGAAGGTGGCGGGGCGTGAGGTGATTCGGGTTGGGAAACTGATTAACGATTAGCTGCGAAATCTTCGGCGCCTTACAGGGCCTCTTCGCGAGCAAGCCCGCTCCCACATTGAATCTCCTGTGCACACAAATCCTGTCTACTGCCGAGATGAAATGTGGGAGCGGGCTTGCTCGCGAAGGGGCATCAGCAGCACCACAAATCCTCCTGCTGCTCACACAGTGTTAGGCTCTCCCCCGAATCCTGCGCTCCATGAAGGAAGGTTTATGTTGAAGCTTCTCGCTCTGCTGACGTTGCTAGCCTCGGCCACCGTCCACGCTGAAACCCCGCTGCACACCGATCTGCCGCTCAAGTACCTGGAGCAGGCCAACCCCGAATCCCGCAACCAGCCCCTGGTGATTTTCCTCCACGGTTACGGCAGTAATGAGGAGGATCTGTTCGGCATCAAGGATGAATTGCCGGCGCAATACAACTTCCTGTCTGTGCGAGCGCCGATGGTGATGGAGGAGGGTAGTTACAAGTGGTTTCGCGAGAAGGGCAACGCTGCCTACAACGGTGAAACCGAGGATCTGAAGACCAGCGGCCAGGTGCTGCTGGATTTCATCGCGCAGGCGGCGAAGAAATATCACACCGAACCCGACAAGGTGTTCCTGGTGGGTTTCAGCCAGGGTGCGATCATGTCTTATGAGGTGGCGTTGCGTCATCCCGAGGCAGTGGGTGGGATTGCGGCGTTGAGCGGGCGGATTCTGCCGGTGCTGAAATCCGAGCTCAAACCGGATGAAAAACGCCAGAAGCTGGCAATTTTCATCGGTCATGGCACGGCAGACAAACGCTTGCCCTACATCGACGGCACCGAGGCCGACAGCCTGTTGCAGAGCCTGTCACTCAAGCCTGAATTTCACGCCTATCCTGGCGTCGGTCACAGCATCAGCGCCACTGAAATGCAGGATCTGAGCGCCTGGTTGCAGCGCCTCAATCCGTAAGTCTCATTTGCCGGTAACGATCTGTTTGACCAGCGTCTCGTGGCCGCCATTGTCGCTGAGGCGGGAAATCACCTGAACGATCGCCATGCGCGTGTTGGACGCGGCCATCAGTGTGGTGTCGAGGGTTTTGCCGCCGCCCTGGGTGGCGGTGCTGTCGATCTGCCGCAGCCCTAGGCCGGTACCTTTCTGGGTCAGGCTTTTTTCGCTGAGCTTGGTGAAGTCCGGCAGTGCCTTGGCTTGTTCGGTGGCAAAGTCGGCCGCAGCGGAGTCGAGGAACGGACCGTCGTTGTCCTTGACGTTGGCGCCACCGGGGTTGGTGTTTTCAGCGGCGATCACCACGGTTTTAGTGGTCTCATTGGTGTACATGGTGCCCGTCGCCCCGGCAGTACCGGCAGCCGCGTCGCCGGCGGGCAACGGGTTGGCGATGAAGCCTTTGGGCAGGGTGAACTTGAACTTGCCGCCGAGCATCGAGACCTCTTGTGCAGGTGCTTTGTCGCTGGCAGTGGCCTTGGCGGCATAGGCATTCAACGCCCCAAGGCTGGCGGCCGCCGTCAGTAACAGGACAACGGCTTTTTTACTCAACAATGACATTCGGAAACTCCAGGGATGATCGCGCATTCGCCGCAATCATCCCATGGAACACGATTTGTAGCAGCTGCCGAGAACCGCCCTTGTAGCAGCTGCCGTTGTGGCGAGGGGATAAATCCCCTCGCCACAAGGTATCTACAAGAGTGCGGCGCGACGGGTAGTTTTTGATCGCGCCCAGAAACTACTGCGCCTGATTCTGCGGAAACAGGTTGCGGCGGGTTTCTTCGTCGAACTCGGCCTTCAACACCAGCTTCTCTTTCAATCCCTGCGCACGTTGGGCGGCCGGGCGGGCGCTGATTTCATCGAACAGACGCTTGACGTTCGGGTAGGCCGCCAGACCGTTCTCCCCAAGGATGTACGGCGCGTAACTGGCCCAGCCCCACAGCGCCATGTCGGCGATGCTGTAGGTGTCGCCGGCCAGGTATTGATGATCGGCCAGGCGCTGGTCGAGCACGCGGTAGTGGCGCTCGACTTCTTTGAGGTAGCGGTTTTTCGCATAGGGCAGGTTTTCCGGTGCGTGGTGCAGGAAATGTACGGCTTGCCCCGAGAACGGCGACAGGCCGGTGGCGATGAACATCAGCCATGACAGGAGTTCGGTTTGGCCAGCGACGGAGGTCGGCAGGAAGCGCTGATGCGTTTGCGCCAGGTGCAGCAGGATGGCTTGGGAGTCGAATACGGTGGCTTCACCGTCAATCAGGGCCGGCACTTTGGCATTCGGGTTGATCGCCAGAAAGGCTGGTAAATGTTGCTCGCCCTTGAAGGTATCAACGCCGATCAATTCGTAGGGCGTTCGCAGTTCTTCAAGCAGCAGGGCAACTTTCATCGGGTTCGGCGACGGGTGGAAAAAGAACTTCATGGTGTAGGCCTCAGTCAGTGGGTTAGGAACTGAGGCTGATGGTGGGGCAAACCTGTTCGATTGACGTACGAGGTTGTTGCTCTACTTGTTCGGAATAATCGAACGTGTTGCGGGAGCTTTTCCGCTTGCTCGCGACGTGGCGATCACCGCCCCGGCAATTATCAACACCGCAGGTGCGATCAGGATCGGACTGGCATGGCTGCGTCCCACACCAATCAGCAATAACGTCGAAATCAAAGGCGCCAGGTAGGAAAGCGCCCCCAGTGTCGCCAGACTGCCGTGTTTGGTGGCGTGGTCCCAGGCAAGAAATGCCAGCCCGACCGGCCCGAGGCCGAGCACCACAATCGCTGCCCATTGGCCGGGATCAGGCCGCACCGTGGTTTCGAAGGCCAAATGACAGATCAGGCCGGACACGGCCGACATACCGCAGATCCCGCCGATAATGCTGCTGGGCACGTCGCTGAACCGACGGTTGATCACCGAATAACCGGCCCAGATCAGCGCACAGCCGAAGGCCGCGAGGTAACCGGCGATGGGCATCGAGGCCCCAGCCTCCGGGCCGTGTTGTTGCATGATGACCGCGGTGCCGGCCAGGCCCAGCAGCGCGCCGAGCATTTGCCGTTTGTGCAGCTTTTCCCCGGCCGAAAGCGCCGAGAGCAGCACCAGCAACAGCGGCCAAAGGTAGTTGATCAAGCTGGCTTCGGCTGCCGGGGCGACTTTAAGCGCAAAAAAATACAACGCGTGATAAACGAAAATGCCCACGAACCCAGTCGCCCATACCGCCCAGGGCTGTCGCCAGCTTCTGAAGCCGGCGAGCCCGCGTCGACCCAGAATCACCAGGCTTGCCACAAAGGCTATGCCGAAGCTCAGCGTCAGCAATTCAAAGGGTGGAATGCCTTCGGTGAGGGTGGTCAACAGCGCAAGGCAGGACCAGAGAATGATCGCGGCTACGCCGACGGCGGTCGCTGAGCCGGGCGATTTTCGAGCGGAGGATACCGGGATCAAGTCAGTCATGAGTGCCTCTCCATGGCAATAAGCGGGCACCATGCGGTATAGCTTGATATTGGGATCAGCTAATACCGTTCGTCTGAACTGTCAGATATGACAGGTAGACGGCGTTACCGAGGGCGAAAACAATCACGCTGAAACTTACCGGTTTTCGGTGAGACAGGGAGTGACAAACATGCCAACGTCAAATAAACCGTCAATCCAGAAGTCCGCCCTGGTCCTGGAGCTTTCAGGAAGGAGTTGGGGGGACGTAGCCGTCGCTTACTACAAAAAGGATACCAAGTGGGTGGAGTTTGCCCGCGCAGAGGTGGTGTATTACGAAAGGCCACCGGGCGAGTACACCATACGAGCCAGTGCGCCGAGAGATGTCAAGGGATCTGAGCTTGAGGTGGTTGTGTGTGATGCAGAGCATGGACTGCCACCGAATGAATGGACGTCTGATCCCGTAAAGTTTTAAGTATTTTGATGATGTCCGGAGATAACTTCCGGACATCTTTCCCGGTTTGAAATAACCAAATTTAGTAATGCGTTAAGCAATATCTTCCTTACTTTTTGCTCCTTGATGTCCTGGACGCACAGCCAGCCGTTTCGTGATCAACAACATGGCTAACGACACACCCACTGCCAACACAAACCCGAGCCATCCCCACCTCGGCAACACCAGCGCCAACACCAGGCAAAACGCTGCGAACGAATACATCCCGGTCGCCGTCGCCCGCAGCAGCGCGGCCGTAAACGCCGGGCCGCGGGTTTGCTGGGAAAACACTGCCATCACGCTGCCGAGCACCGGGAACACCGCGAGCAAACCGCTCCAGCGTTCGCCAACGGTGCTGGCGAGTAACGTCACGGCGAGGGTTAGCAGGGCGCCAGCAATCATGCGCAGCAGCAGTTTGTCGGACTTCGGCGCCGGACCGGCAACGATGGGTTGCACGCTGGGGAACAGGTACGGCGCCGCCAACAGTGCGGTGGCGGCCGCGATCACCGAGAACACCAGCGAGGGTGGAATCAGTGAAAGCACCACAGCCACAGAGGCCCAGACCAGCAGTGAAATCGTTAACGCCCATGGCCATCCCGCCCGTTGAGCGACCTGGGCGTAGGTCACGCAGAAGGCAATCATCGCGAACATCGCTGACAACGCCGCCGTCGCTGACTGAGCGGCGAACACCTGGCCTTGCTCAATGGCAAGGAAGAACAGAATCGGCCCCACCACCACCGGCAACCCCGACAGCCAACCGGCCACGCTTGGGCCCCAGCGTTTGCCCGCAAGGGAAATCAGCAACAGAAAACCAGGAATCACCAGCAGTTTAAGCATCAACACGCACGCGTCTCCGACCTGAGTGAGGCGCCAACGTTAGCACCGCGGACATTGAATTGCTCTAGAACTTAATGGATTTTGTATACAAAGCTATCGGCCAAATAATTGTACAAATAGATACTTTGCGTATAAGTTTTTAGCAGATGCCCACGGTGAGAAGAACGCGATGAACAGCCCCCGATTTCGCCTGCACCACAGTGTGTTGTTGCTGGGATTGTTAGGCACCCAGGCCCTGGCCAATTGGCAGGAGGCATTGCCCGGCGCGCAGATCATCGGCGCCGGCGAGTTTCGGGTGTTTGGGTTTGATGTCTACAACGCCCGGCTCTGGAGTGCGGCACGGCCATTGGCGCTGGACCAGCCGTTTGCCCTGGAACTGATTTATCAACGCAGCATTTCCCGCGATGATCTGGTGCAGGCCAGTGTCGATGAAATCAAGCGATTGTCCGGCGCCTCGGTCAGCCCCGAGCAGCTCGAGCGCTGGAAGGTGCAGATGCAACAGTCGTTCGTCGATGTAAAAGCCGGCACCCGCATTACTGGCATTTATTTGCCGGGACAGGGCGCGCGGTTCTTTGTCGGCCAGCAGCCGCAACACGAAGTGAAAGACTTGCAATTCGCTCGGGCCTTTTTCGCTATCTGGCTCGACCCACGTACGCGTAATCCCGAGTTGCGCCAGCAGTTGCTGGGCAGCGCCAATCCTTGAGGTGCATGACATGCTGAAGAAACTGCTGCTGGTGTTATTCGTCTGCCTGGCCGGTTGCAGCGTTGATGTGCAGCGCTACAGCGAGCAAACCCCCAAGCTCGATCTGCCCGGGTTCTTCGTCGGGCGAGTGGATGGCTGGGGAATGTTCCAGAAACGCTCGGGCGAGGTGATCAAACGCTTTCATGTGGTGATCAACAGTCGAATGGACGGCCAGAACCTGATCATGCATGAAGCCTTTACCTACAGCGACGGCACGAAACAGACCCGCGTCTGGACGTTGTACCCTGACGGTCCAGGCCGTTGGCGCGGCACGGCCGGCGATGTGGTCGGGGAATCTCGCGGTGAGGTAGCCGGCAACGCTTTGCACTGGCGCTATGAACTCAGCCTGCCGGTGGACGACAAGATCTATCAGGTGCATTTCGACGACTGGATGTACTTGCTGGACGAAAACACCATGGCCAATCGCTCCGCCATGACCAAATTCGGCGTTGAGTTAGGCCAGGTGACGTTGTTCTTCCGCCGACACGGCGCCTGATACTCGGGCATCTGCCCCTTGGGCACACAGGCTGAAACGTCTAAGCTGCTCCCCTCTCATTTGTTTCTGGATGTGTGCGTGAAATTCAGTTTGCCCAAAGTCGCCACGGCGCCGTTTTGCCCTCCGGAAGTGGCCGGTAGCCGTTGCCGTTGACCCGCGCGCGTCGTTCTTCAAGCGGGTGCGGCGCGTTTGCTGGAGAGCGATCCGGCGGCGGAGGGCGGTCAGCGGGTGCTGTTTGTGTCTGGCGACGATGCCGAGGCGAAAGCTCAAGTAATCGGGTTGAGCGAGCGATTGGGTTTCTTCGGAATCGACCTTGGGGGATTGAGTGTCGGCGCTCGACTGGCGCAGTTTCCGGGCGGGCCGTTGCCCACGCTGAATCTGGTGAAATTTGCCTGACGGCTCGGACATAAAAGAACCCGGTATGTGGCGAGGGGATTTATCCCCGCTGGAGTGCGAAGCGCTCCCAAAAAATCTTCGACTATTACCGAGATTTTTAGGGCTGCTACGTAACCCAACGGGGATAAATCCCCTCGCCACAAAAGTATCTGATTAACTCAGAAACACCGGGGGTGTTACCAGACCGCGCGGTTCTTCGTGGGTCCCCGCACAGTCTGTTGAACGCTTTACGCCCGCTCGATCGCCAGCGCTACACCCTGACCACCACCGATGCACAAGGTGGCGAGGCCTTTCTTGGCGTCACGCTTGATCATTTCGTGCAGCAAGGTCACCAGCACCCGGCAGCCCGATGCACCGATCGGATGGCCCAGGGCAATGGCGCCGCCATTGACGTTGACCTTGTTCAAGTCCCATTCCAGGTCCTTGGCCACCGCCAGGGATTGCGCGGCGAAGGCTTCGTTGGCTTCGATCAGGTCCAGTTGGTCGATGGACCAGCCGGCCTTGTCCAGGCAACGACGAGTCGCGCTGACCGGGCCGATGCCCATGATCGCCGGGTCGACGCCAGCGTTAGCATACGCAGCGATTTTCGCCAGCACTGGCAGGCCGAGGGCCTTGGCTTTTTCGGCGCTCATCAGAATCACCGCAGCGGCGCCGTCGTTCAGGGACGAGGCGTTACCGGCGGTCACCGAACCGTCTTTTTTGAAGGCGGGTTTGAGTTTGCCCAGCGCTTCAGCGGTGGTACCTGCTCGGGGTTGTTCGTCAACCTGGAAAGCAACCGGATCGCCTTTGCGCTGAGGAATCAGGATCGGCGTAATCTCGTCGGCAAAACGCCCGGCTTCGATGGCGGCCGTGGCTTTCTGCTGCGAGGCCGCGGCGAAGGCGTCTTGCTGTTCGCGGGTCAGGTTGTACTTCTCCGCCAGGTTCTCGGCGGTGATGCCCATGTGGTAATCGTTGAACGCATCCCACAGGCCATCGCTGATCATGGTGTCGACGATTTGCGCGTGCCCCATGCGCAGACCGGTGCGGGCGCCGGGCATGACGTAGTTGGACAGGCTCATGTTTTCCTGGCCGCCGGCAATGATCACGTCGGCGTCACCGCAGCGAATCGCCTGAGTGGCCAGGTGCAACGCTTTCAGCCCCGAGCCGCAGACCTTGTTCAGGGTCATCGCCGGCACGGTAAACGGCAGGCCGGCCTTGATCGCTGACTGGCGCGCTGGGTTTTGTCCGGCGCCGGCGGTCAACACCTGGCCCATGATCACTTCATCGACTTCAGCAACGTCCAGGCCGGTTTGTGCCAGCAGCTGGCGGATCACCGCAGCGCCGAGGTCAACGGCGGAAACATTCGCCAGGGCACCCTGGAAACTGCCGATGGCGGTACGGGTGGCGGCGACAATGACGACTTCTTGCATGGAATGATTCCTCACTGAGCAGCGAACTGCATTTGCGGAACGTGATCCGGCACGATCAGTTTACCGCCGGTCTTGGCGACAATCTCCTCGACGCTGACGCCCGGTGCACGTTCCTTGAGAATGAACGCGCCGTTTTCGATTTCCAGATAAGCCAGGTCGGTCAGCACACGCTTGATGCACCCGGCACCGGTCAGCGGCAGGCTGCATTTGGACAGGAGCTTGGACTCACCGTCCTTGGACGCGTGGGTCATGATAACGATGATGTTGTCTGCACCGGCCACCAGGTCCATCGCGCCGCCCATGCCCTTGACCAGCTTGCCGGGGATCATCCACGAGGCGATGTTGCCTTGCACGTCGACTTCAAAGGCACCGAGCACGGTCAGGTCGACATGACCACCGCGAATCATCGCGAAGGACTCGGCCGAGGAAAAGATCGACGCGCCGATACGCGCGGTCACGGTTTGCTTGCCGGCGTTGATCATGTCGGCATCGATGGTTTCTTCAGTAGGAAAAGGACCCATGCCGAGCAAGCCGTTTTCCGACTGCAGCATGACTTCCATGCCTTCAGGGATGTAGTTGGCGACCAGGGTCGGAATGCCGATGCCCAGGTTCACGTAAAAGCCGTCCTGCATTTCGCGGGCGACGCGTTGAGCCATTTGTTCGCGGGAAAGTGCCATTGTTATTTTTCCTTCAGGTCCGGGGGCTGGGGATCACTTACGCACGGTGCGCTGTTCGATGCGCTTCTCGAACGTGCCGCAAATGACCCGGTCGACGTAGATGCCAGGGGTGTGGATCTGCGACGGGTCCAGCTCGCCGGGTTCGACGATTTCTTCGACTTCGACCACGGTGATCTTGCCGGCAGTGGCGGCCAGCGGGTTGAAGTTCTGGGCGGTGTGGCGATAAATCACGTTGCCGAAATGGTCGGCTTTCCAGCCTTTGACGATGGCGAAGTCACCGGTGATGGATTCTTCCATCAGGTACTGGCGGCCGTGGAATTCGCGCACTTCCTTGCCATCGGCAACCGGAGTGCCGACGCCGGTGGCGGTGAAGAAGGCGGGGATGCCGGCACCGCCTGCGCGCATTTTTTCAGCGAGGGTGCCTTGCGGGGTCAGGACGACTTCGATTTCGCCTTTGAGCAGTTGGTCTTCGAACAGTTTGTTTTCACCAACGTA
The DNA here is from genome assembly GCF_004310295.1 of Pseudomonas sp. BGI-2. Lineage (GTDB taxonomy): Bacteria > Pseudomonadota > Gammaproteobacteria > Pseudomonadales > Pseudomonadaceae > Aquipseudomonas. The sequence goes on from NZ_SISB01000058.1 coordinate 24,840, forward strand.
GGAGGCCACTACTTTTTTGATCTGGCGGTCTTCCAGCAGCACGCCGAGGCCGAAACCGTCGACGCCGCAGTTGTTGGAAACCACGGTGAGGTCACGGGTGCCTTTGCGCTTGATCTCGGCGATCAGGTTTTCCGGGATTCCGCACAGGCCGAAGCCGCCAGCGATCACGGTCATGCCGTCTTCGAGACCTGCCAGAGCTTCCTCATAGGAACTCACGCGCTTGTCGAAACCTGCCATATGCACCTCTTTTATTCTTTGTGGGCGGCTGGCTAGCCGTAGTGGAAGTGAGTGTCGCGCTGACAAATTCATTTGTTAAGTTGATTTTTAAGGTTGATTGATAGATTAAACTCACCAATCAACCCTTGTAGGAGTGCGCCTGCTCGCGAAGGCAATCTTTAGGACGCCATCGCCGCGCACGTCGTACTCCTACAGATAACACCTGCGCCCATTACTGGAGCAATTCGCCCATGACAGTCAAGCAGATCCGCGCATTCCTGGCCGTCGCCCAGAGCCTGAGTTTCGCCGTTGCCTGCGAGCGGTTGCACCTGTCGCAATCGGCCTTGAGCCTGACCATCAAGGCCCTGGAGGAGGGGCTGGGCGGGCGGTTGTTCACGCGCAACACGCGCAACGTGGCGCTGACGGCTGAAGGCGAATCGCTGGTGCCATTGGCTCGCCGGCTGATTGCGGATTGGGACAACGCCGAGGATGAACTGCGCCAGCGTTTCACCCTTCAGCGCGGCCGCGTGACCCTGGCGGCGATGCCCTCATTTGCCGGCAATCTGCTGCCGCCGATCCTCAAGACCTTTCGCGCCCGTTATCCCAAGGTCAACGTCACGGTGAACGACGTGATCAACGAACAGGTGCTGGAAATGGTGCGCGACCGGCAGGTGGAGCTGGGGGTGGCGTTTGAACCGACGCAGAGTTCATCGCTGGAGTTCACACCGTTGTATAGGGACCGTTTTGTTGCCGTGGTACCGGACGATTCTCCCTTCGCCGAACTGCAAGACATTGATTGGCAGACCTTGCTCAAGGAGCCGTTCATCACCTTGCAGCGCCCGTCGACGGTGCGGGTGATGCTGGAAGAACACTTGCAGGCGCGGGGGATGAAGTTGCCGGTGGAGTTCGAGAGCCATCAGCTGGCGACGGTCGGGCGAATGGTGGCCAGCGGGTTGGGCGTGAGCGCCGTGCCGGCGTTGTGTGCCGGGCAGATGCGCGAGTTGGGCGCGCGGTGCATTACCTTGCGTGACCCCGTGGTGGAGCGGGCGATTGGCGTGTTGACCAAGCCTGGGGTGGAACTGTCGGCGGCGGCGCAGGCGTTGTTCGATATTCTCAAAGCCGAGAACCTCGGCGAGCGCGTTTCTATATCCTGATAACGGTCTCCTGTGGGAGCGGGCTTGCTCGCGAAGGCGTCGTGTCAGTCGACATTAATGTTGTCTGACACGACGCCTTCGCGAGCAAGCCCGCTCCCACATTGGGTGTGGTTTCCTCAGTTTTTAAGTGGTCAGGTGATGGGCCAGTAAGGGCAAAAGCTGTTCGCACGAAGCCTCTATTTTCAGATCAAGGAGGTCATCCGCCCGAGTCTTACCCAAATTAATCGCCATCAACGGCTTCCCCCGATCCGCCACCACCCGGCACAAGCGAAACGCCGAATACGCCATCAGCGACGACCCCACCACCAACAACCCTGCAGCCTGTTCCACCGCAGCCATTGCCTTGGCCGCCGTCACCTGCGCGACATTCTCGCCAAAAAACACCACATCCGGCTTCATCCGCTCACCCGCGCAATGCGGACAACGCGGCACTTGAAAGCGTGCCTCGAACGCCGCATCCAGCAGCGTATCGCCATCCGGCGCTTGCACCGCATCGACTCCGGCCAGATAGGGATTCTGCGCTTCCATCAATTGCTGAATCGAATCCCGCTCGCTGCGCTGCCCGCAGTCCAGGCACAGCACCCGGTGCAGGCTGCCATGGAGTTCGATCACGTCATGGCTGCCGGCCTGGTCGTGGAGGGTGTCGACGTTCTGGGTGATCAGCCCGCTGATCTGCCGGGTGCTTTGCAAACTGGCCAAGGCTTCGTGGGCCACGTTTGGCTGGGCCTGGCGCACGCGCGGCCAGCCGAGCATCGCCCGCGCCCAGTAACGTTGCCGTGATTCCGGGGCCGACAGAAACTCCTGATACATCATCGGTTGCCGGCCACGCCGCACGCCCTGGTTGTCGCGGTAGTCCGGAATGCCCGACGGGGTGCTGATGCCGGCGCCGGTCAGCACCACAAACGGTTGATCGGCCATCAGCTGCTGGAGCCGATCGAGTTGTTCGCGGATGCGGCGGTCGAGCATGTTCAACACTCCGGTGAACCTTGAGTGTTTGCAGGGTAGCACTTGCCGCTTACCCCGTAGGAGCGAGCGGTGCGGCGATCCGACTTGCCCGCGAAGGCGATTTCAAAAACGCCAACACGTGCAAGCCATGCGCCGCAGGTCCAGGGATTATTTACGCGCCTCCAGAATCAGGTTGAACGGCGTTTCCGTCGCCCGCCGGAAACTCTTGAACCCCGCCTCGGTGAAGACTTTGCGCAACCGCGCCTCACCGGCCTGGGCGCCGAGCCCCAGGCCGACCTCCTGGGACAACGAGTTCGGTGTGCAAATGAAGGTCGACGCGGCATAGAACAGTCGGCCAACCGGGGTGACGTTGTCGTCCAGCGAGTCGTTGGCGAACGGTTCCACCAGCAACACTGTGCCGTCCGGTTTCAGCGACTCATAGGCGTGTTTTGCCGCGCCCACCGGGTCGCCCATGTCGTGCAGGCAGTCGAAGTAGCAGACCAGGTCGTAGTCGTCGCCAGGGAAGCTTTTTGCGGTGCCCTGGAAGAACCGCGCCCGCCCGGAAACGCCACCTTCTTTGGCGCGCTGGGTGGCGACGGTGACGGACGGTGCGTGGTAGTCAAAACCGACGAACCGCGAGTCCGGGAATGCCTGGGCCATGATCACCGTTGACGCGCCATGGCCGCAGCCGATGTCGGCGACTTTGGCGCCCGCCTGCAGTTTGGCGACCACGCCCTCAAGGGCCGGCAGCCACTCGGCGATCAGGTGCGCTTTGTAACCGGGCCGGAAGAAGCGCTCCGTGCCACTGAACATGCACGGATGGTGATCGCCCCAGGCCAGGGCGCCGTTACCGCGCATGGCATTGACCAGTTTGTCCTTGTCATGGAAAAACGACGCAACCACCCCGACACCGCCCGCGATGTAAACCGGCGAGTCTTCGATCGCCAGCGCCAGGGCTTGCTCTTCGGGCAGGCGGAACTGGCCGTCCTGGTGTTCCATGTAACCGGAAGCGGCGTGGGCGCTGAGCCATTCGCGCAGCAGGCGGGGGTTGCAGCCGGTTTTATCGGCGAGTGTTTCAGGGGTGATCGGCTGACTGTCGGCCATGGCCCGGTACAGGCCGAGCTCTTCGCCCAGGATGACGTTGGCGAGCATCGCCGCGCCGCCCATGTCGTTCACCAGTTTGCCCATGAAATCATTGAGTCTGGCCTCGTCCATCACGTGTGCTCCTTCAACAGGATCACTGTCCAGAGGCCTTGTTTTTCGAGGCGTTCACCCCTGGGCGGTGGTCGTGGGAATGTACAGGACGATAAGCCCGTCCTGCGTGCACTAAGTTTAGTCCGGGGGCCGTGTGCTGCTGTCTTGAGCGACGAAAGCCCACATGTCCCAGACCGACAATTTGCGGTGTGTACTGCGCTGTATCCAGCATGGGCCCCGATACATTCCGCTTCATTCCCGGGCACTGCCGAACACAGACGAGATACAAACCTGCGATGAACTGTGACCCCGTATTACGCATTTCACCGTTAAGGGCAGCCCTTTCAAGGTCTTCGTTTAGAATCTCCCAAAACTCCAGTCAGGGCGACGAGACGATGTGGGAAGAGGTTTTAGCGCGGTTCGAGAAAAAAGCACCGGCCAGTGTCATGGCCAAATTGGTGTTGGAGCAGGCTGTTACAGCTGAGTGGGTCGATCAGGTGTTCGAAGAGCA
>NZ_SISB01000059.1 GCF_004310295.1 Pseudomonas sp. BGI-2
GCAGTGATGCGTAAATACCTGACCGGGTTATGGGCATGCATGCGTTCTGGAGAAGAATTTAATACGGCCAAGCTTTTTAGCGAAAAACATCTCGCGAAAGCTTGACCGTGAACAGAGTATCTACAGGTATTGCGCGCCCCCTGTAGGAGCGAGCGGTGCGGCGATCCGACTTGCCCGCGAAGAGGCCCGTACAAACACCTTTACTCCCCCGCGATAAAACTCACCCGCACCTTCAACCCCGCCTTCTCACCATCGTGCAAGCTGATCTGCGCCAGGTGCGCACGACAAATCTCACCGACGATCGCCAACCCCAGCCCGGACCCGGCCACCTGCTGGTTGCGCCGGTAAAAGCGCTCGAACACCCGATCCCGCTCATCAATGGGAATCCCCGGTCCGTCGTCTTCGACCTCCAGCACCGCCGGCGCCGTGACCCGCAGAATCACATTGCCACCCGGCGGCGTGTGCGCGAGGGCGTTGTCCACCAAATTGCTCAGCAGTTCGTTCAACAGCGTCGGCTCGCCGCGCAGCCACACCGGTTCGTCCGCCTCCAGCGCCAGGGCTACGCCGCGCGCGTGGGCCAATGGCGCCATGGCCATGCCCAGTTCGCGAGCCAACTGACTCAGGTCCAACAACTGCGCACCGCCCTCGGCAATGGCCCGGGCCCCGTTTTCTACCCGCGCCAGCGAAAGCAATTGATTGGCCAGGTGAGTCAGGCGATCCGTGCCTTGTGCAGCGGTTTCCAGAGTGCTGCGCCAGGTTTGCGGCTCGTTTGAACGCAGGCCCAGTTCGAGTCGCGCCTTGAGCGCCGCCAATGGCGTACGCAGTTCATGGGCGGCATCGGCAATGAATTGCGCCTGCCGCTCGAACTGCCCGCGCAGGCGCTCGGTAAAGTGATTGAGCGCGCGCACCAACGGCCACAATTCGTGCTGCACTTCCACCAATGGCAATGGGCGCAAATCATCCGACTGACGCTCTTCCACCGCCGTGCGCAAGCGCTCCAGCGGACGCAACGCCGCGCTGACCGCAAACCACACCATCAGCAACGCACCGACCGCCAGCATGCTCAAACGCAGCAACGTGTCCGCCGCCAGACTGCGGGCCATGGCCACCCGCGCCTCGTCGGTTTCCGCCACGCGGATTTCCGCCATGCCGTTCATGTTCGGCTCGCTCACGGGTTTGAGCAGGCTCACCACGCGTACGTTCTGCCCACGGTATTGGGCGTTATAGAAACGCGCCAGCGCCGGGTAGTCATCGGTACGCGGCGTTCCCGGGGGCGGCGGAGGGAGGTTTTCGTAACCGGAAATCAGCTTCTGATTGATGTCGTTGACCAGGTAAAAAATCCGCCCGGCGCTGTCGTAGGCGAACGTATCGAGGGCCACGTAAGGCACGTCGGCGCTGAGGCTGCCATCGCGCTGAGACACGCCGGCGGCGATGGTCCGCGCCGACGCCAGCAGCGTCCGGTCATAGGCTGTGTCGGCGGCTTCGCGACCATTCCAGTACGCGCTCAAACCGCTGGCCAGCATTAGCACCACCAACAACAGCGCGAGGTTCCACAACAACCGCCAGCGCAGGCTGCTGGGCTTATGCATCGCGGCTTTCCAGCAAATAACCGAGGCCGCGGAAGGTCACGATGGCGACCGGTTGGCCGTCGAGTTTCTTGCGCAGGCGGTGGACGTAGATTTCGATCGCATCCGGGCTGGCTTCTTCGTCCAGGCCAAACACTTGGGAGGCCAGTTGCTCTTTGCTCATCACCCGACCGGGCCGGGCGATCAATGCTTCAAGAACCGCCTGTTCGCGGGAGGTCAGGGTCAGCAATTCCTCACCGAGGGTGAAGCGCCGAGTGTCCAGGTCATAGGCCAGCACGCCGCAGCGCTGCTGGCGCTCACCGCCCAGCACACTACGCCGCAACAAGGCTTTGACCCGTGCTTCAAGCTCGGTCAGTTCGAAAGGTTTGGCCAGGTAATCGTCAGCGCCGAGGTTGAGCCCGTGAACCCGATCCTTGACGTCGCTGCGAGCGGTCAGCATCAGCACCGGCAGGTTTTTGCCCCGGGCCCGCAGGCGCGCCAGCACTTCAAAACCATCCATGCGTGGCAAGCCCACATCGAGGATCGCCACCGCGTATTCCTCGCTGCTCAACGCCAGGTCGGCCGCCACACCGTCGTGCAGCACATCCACGGTCAGCCCGGTGCTCTTGAGCGCCTGGGCGACACTTTCGGCGAGCTGCAGATGGTCTTCGACGAGCAGGACACGCATGGATCTTTACCTCATTCAGGGATGGTCGACGCCATTCTTTGGCGCGGAGTTTACAGCCGCATCCGCCACTGTGAAGCCTGAAAACCGCGAAAGTCTGCTGAAAGGTTAGCGAAAGGTTAGCCCGTTAGAGTCCAGCCACGGACAGTTTCGACTGCCGTCGCTACGCACATAGCGATACGAAAAACGCCTCGAAGCGTTTTCGCCAAATAAGAACAATAAAACGGAGTATTTCACGATGCTGTCTACGCAGACTCAGGCTCGCCCGCCTGTTCGTTTCTCTCGCCTCAGCCACACCGCCCTTGCCAGTGCCGCCGCCTTCGCCGGTTTTTCGCCGTTGAGCCAGGCTGCCTTTTTCGAAGACAGTACGGCAACCCTCGAAACCCGCAACATGTATTTCAACCGTGACTTTCGCGACGGCACCAGCGCCCAGCAATCGAAGCGGGACGAATGGGCTCAGGGGTTCATGCTCAATCTGCAATCGGGTTACACCGACGGCACCGTGGGGTTCGGTGTCGATGCGTTGGGCATGCTCGGCGTCAAACTTGATTCGAGTCCCGACCGCACAGGCACCGGCCTGTTGCCGACCCACGATGACGGTCGGGCGGCGGATGAATATTCCAAGCTGGGCCTGACCGGCAAAGTGAAAATCTCGGCCACGGAACTGAAAATCGGCAGCCTGATTCCGGAGCTGCCGATCCTCAAGCCCAACGACGGGCGTATCCTGCCGCAGACGTTTGAAGGCGGCTTGTTGACCTCCAAAGAGATCAAGAACCTGACCTTCACCGGCGGGCGACTGGAAAAAGCCAAGGACCGCGACAGCACCGATTTCGAGGACATTGCCCTCAACAACAAAAACAGCCGCTTCGCCGGCACCGCGGCCGGTAAACACTTCGACTTTGGCGGCGTGGACTACAAGTTCACCGACAAGATCACCGGCAGTTACCACTTTGCACAACTCGATGAAGTCTATAACCAGCACTTCCTCGGCATGGTGGCATCGGAAAAATTTGGCCCCGGCACCTTCGGCACAGACCTGCGTCTGGCCATCAGCGACGATCAGGGCGCAGCCCGTGGCGGCAAGATCGACAACAAATCCCTCAACGGTCTGGTGAGCTATGCCCTGAGCGGGCATAAATTCAGCGCCGGTTATCAGCACATGTCCGGCGACAGCGCGTTCCCGTACGTTGATGGCAGCGATCCGTACCTCGTCAACTTCGTGCAGATCAACGACTTTGCCGGCGCCGAAGAACGCTCCTGGCAGGCGCGCTACGACTTTGATTTTGCCAGGCTCGGCATTCCCGGCCTCAGTTTCATGAGCCGTTACCTCAGCGGTGACAACATCAAGCTCAAGAACGGCGACGAAGGCAAAGAGTGGGAGCGCAACACCGAGATCAAATATGTTGTACAAAGCGGCGCCCTCAAGGACGTTGCCGTACGCCTGCGTAATGCCACCTACCGTTCCAACTACTCCGCTCGCGATGCCGATGAAGTGCGTCTGCTGGTGAGCTATAGCGTTGCCCTTTGGTAATTCAGTACGTCCATAACAAAAACTCTTAAGGAGACAAAGATGAACTTATCACTGCGTAAAGTTGCTCTAGCCGCCAGCTGCATGCTGTTCGCCGGCCAACTGATGGCCGAGCCAAAACGCCCTGAATGTATCGCCCCGGCCTCGCCAGGCGGCGGTTTCGACCTGACCTGCAAACTGGCGCAAAGCGCGCTGGTGAACGAAAAACTGCTGACCAAACCGATGCGCGTGACCTACATGCCCGGCGGTGTCGGCGCGGTGGCGTACAACGCGGTAGTCGCTCAACGTCCGGCCGACGCCGGCACGTTGGTGGCGTGGTCCAGCGGTTCGCTGCTGAACCTGGCCCAGGGCAAGTTCGGTCGTTTCGATGAAACCAACGTTCGCTGGCTGGCCGCCGTCGGCACCAGCTACGGCGCCATCGCGGTGAAAAGCGACTCACCTTACAAGTCCCTGGACGATCTGGTCCAGGCACTGAAGAAAGACCCGAGCAAAGTGGTGATCGGCTCCGGCGGCACCGTCGGTAGCCAGGACTGGATGCAGACCGCGCTGATCGCCAAGGCCGCCGGGATCAACCCGCGCGACCTGCGTTACGTCGCCCTCGAAGGCGGCGGTGAAATCGCCACTGCCCTGCTCGGCGGCCACATCCAGGTGGGCAGCACCGACATCTCCGACTCCATGCCGCACATCCAGAGCGGGGACATGCGCTTGCTGGCGGTGTTCTCCGAGAAGCGTCTGGACGAACCGGAAATGAAAGATATTCCGACCGCCAAAGAGCAAGGCTACGACATCGTCTGGCCAGTGGTTCGCGGCTTCTACCTCGGGCCAAAAGTCAGCGACGAAGACTACGCCTGGTGGAAAGGCGCCTTCGACAAACTGCTGGCATCCGACGATTTCGCCAAGCTGCGCGATCAACGTGAGCTCTTCCCGTTCGCCATGACCGGCCCGGAGCTGGACACCTACGTGAAGAAGCAGGTTGCGGACTACAAAGTGCTGGCCAAAGAGTTCGGCCTGATCCAGTGATCGCCTCTGTCTAGCGGCCACGGTCCCGTTTCGCGGGGCCGTGGCACAGGAGTTTCCCATGCTCTTACAACGCATTTTTGCTTCGGTGCTGTTGCTGGCCTGTCTCAGCCTGGTGCTGATGGCCTTGCCCTACCAGGCGCCTTTTTCCTACGAACCGATCGGACCACGGGCCTTCCCGCTTTTGATGCTGGGGCTGATGGGTTTGGGGCTGGTTTACATGGTGTACCGCCCCTCGCCGATCAAACACACCGATGAAGATCCGCCGATGGATCGCGAAACCCTGACCAAGATTGGCCTTTGCGTGGTGTTGCTGCTGATCTTCGCCGGCCTGTTCGAACCCTTGGGCTTCATCCTCAGCAGCCTGCTGATTGGCATTCCGATGGCACGCCTGTACGGCGGGCGCTGGTTGCCGAGCGTGGTGATTATCAGCCTGATGAGTGTCGGGCTGTACCTGCTGTTCGACAAAGTGATGGACGTGCCACTGCCTCTGGGCCTGCTCGACGTTCTGGAGAACTGATATGGATACGCTTGGTTATTTGAGTCACGGCTTCGGCGTCGCATTGACCCCTTACAACCTGGTGACCGCGCTCTGCGGCACGCTGATCGGCACCGTCGTCGGCCTGCTGCCGGGGCTTGGGCCGATCAACGGCGTCGCGTTGTTGATCCCGATTGCCTTCGCCCTGGGCCTGCCGCCGGAATCGGCGTTGATCCTGCTGGCGGCGGTCTACCTGGGCTGCGAGTACGGCGGCCGGATCAGTTCGATTCTGCTGAACATTCCGGGCGAAGCCTCCACCGTAATGACCACCCTCGACGGCTACCCAATGGCGCGTCAAGGGATGGCGGGCGTTGCGCTGTCGTTGTCGGCCTGGAGCTCGTTCATCGGCGCCTTCATCGCCACCTGCGGGATGGTGATCTTCGCGCCGATTCTGGCGAAATGGGCGATTGCCTTCGGACCCGCGGAATACTTCGTACTGATGGTGTTCGCGATTGTCTGCCTCGGCGGCATGGCCGGCGATCGACCGCTGAAAACGTTTATTGCGGCGTTGATCGGCCTGTTCCTGTCCACCGTCGGCATCGATGCCAACAGCGGTGTCTATCGCTTCACCGGCGACAACATTCACCTGACCGACGGCATTCAGTTTGTGGTGCTGGTACTGGGCCTGTTCTCCATCAGCGAAATCCTCTTGCTGCTGGAAAAAACCCACCGAGGCCAGGAAGCGTTCAAAGCCACCGGTCGCATGATGTTCAACTTCAAGGAAGCGGCTTCGGTGTTCTGGGTGAACATGCGTTGCGGTGTACTCGGGTTCATCATGGGCGTGCTGCCGGGGGCCGGGGCGACTCTGGCCAGTGCCGTGGCCTACATGACCGAGAAACGTATCGCGGGCCCTAGCGGAAAATTCGGACAAGGCGACAAGCGTGGTCTCGCCGCCCCGGAAACCGCCATCGGTGCCGAAGCCTGCGGTGCGCTGGTGCCGATGCTGACCCTTGGCGTTCCAGGCTCGGGCACCACAGCGGTGATGATCGGCGCACTGTCGCTGTACAACATCACACCGGGCCCGCTGCTGTTTCAACAGCAACCGGACATCGTCTGGGGCCTGATCGCGTCGTTGTTCATCGCCAACATCATGCTGGTGATCCTCAACATCCCGATGATCCGCATCTTCACCCGCATCCTCGCCGTGCCGAACTGGGCGCTGGTGCCGATGATTGCGATCATTACCGCCATCGGTGTTTTCGCGGTGCATGCCACCACCTTCGATCTGTTCCTGATGATTGGCATCGGCATCTTCGGCTACATTCTGCGCAAGCTGGACTTTCCGTTATCGCCCGTTCTACTGGGCTTCATCCTCGGAGGTTTGATGGAACAGAACCTGCGCCGAGCCTTGTCGATCTCCAACGGTTCACTGGAGATTCTCTGGTCGAGCGGGATCACCATGGGTGTCTGGGCGTTGATCGCAGTGATGCTGCTGGTGCCGATCCTGCGAATCTGGCGCAAACGTTCGGTAGCCCGGCGCGCTATCGCCGATGTCTGATCGAACACCCTTCAAAGCCTGGTGGGGAACCCCGCTGGTCGGTCTGTTGGGCGGTTACCTAGCCAGCCAGATTGGCTGGCCACTGCCGTGGATGGTCGGCTCGTTGCTGGCGATCATCCTGGTACGCTGCCTGACACCCTGGCAATTGGCGGAAATCCCTGGCGGCCGCAAGTGCGGCCAGTGGGTCGTCGGTATCGGCATCGGCCTGCACTTCACCCCGGTGGTGATGGAGCAGGTGTTGAGCCACTTCGGTCTGATCTTCTTCGGTGCGTTGATCACCAGCCTGTCCGCCGTGGTCGGGGTCTGGTTGATGCGGCGCTCCGGCGAGGATCGCGCCACCGCGTTCTTTTCCAGCATGCCCGGCGGCTCCGGGGAGATGGTCAACCTCGGCGCACGTAATGGCGCGGTGCTCAGCCGCGTTGCGGCAGGGCAAAGCTTGCGGGTGTTGGTCGTGGTGCTCTGTGTGCCGGCGGCCTTCAAATATTTGTTGGGTTACGGCGCACCGATCTTGCATCCAACCGCCGTCAATGGGTGGTGGCTGGCCCTTCTATTCCCGGCAGGCGCGTTGGCGGCCTGGATCTGGGAACGTCTTCGTCAACCCAACCCGTGGCTGTTCGGGCCGTTGCTGGTGAGTGCGGCGGTGAGCATTGGTTGGGATTTGCACATCGGCTTGCCCAATGGTGGCAGCCAGATCGGCCAATGGCTGATCGGCAGCGGATTGGGCTGTCACTTCAATCGGCAGTTTTTCCGTCGCGCCCCTTCATTCATGGGCAGGACCTTGGTCGGGACGGTGCTGACCATGTTGATCGCCACAGCGGCGGCGCTGGGCTTGAGCGCATTGACCCACCTGGATCTGCGTTCGCTGACGTTGGGCATGATGCCCGGCGGCATTGCTGAAATGAGCCTGACGGCAGAGACCCTGCAATTGTCCGTACCGCTGGTGACGGCGATGCAGGTGATGCGGCTGCTGTTTGTGTTGTTTCTGGCGGAGCCGTTGTTCAGGTATTGGAATCGCGAGCCGGATTCTGTCTGAAAGACCGAGTCGTCCCCTTCGCGGGCAAGCCTCGCGCCTACAGGTCGTGCGAGGATTCTGTAGGAGCGAGCGGGCGGCGATCCGACTTGCCCGCGAAGCTTTTCAAATCGGCGGCAACCGCCATTCAATCGGCGTTTCGCCATTCTGCTCAAGATACTTGTTGGTCCGGCTGAAATGCCCGCACCCCAGAAAACCTCGATAGGCGGACAGCGGTGACGGGTGCACCGAAGTCAGCACCAGGTGCTTGGTGGCGTCGATGAGTTTCTGCTTGCTCTGGGCATGGGCGCCCCACAGCATGAACACCAGATGCGGTTGCTGTTGGCTGACCACTTCAATGATTCGATCGGTGAAAAACTGCCAGCCCTTGTCCTTGTGTGCATTGGCGTTGGCGCGTTCCACGGTCATGGTGGTGTTGATCATCAGTACGCCCTGGTCGGCCCAGCTTTGCAGGCAGCCGTGACTCGGGATGTCGATGTTCAGGTCGCGTTTCAACTCTTTATAGATGTTCACCAATGACGGCGGCGCCGGTACGCCCGGTTGCACCGAGAAGCACAAGCCGTGGGCCTGTCCCGGACCGTGGTAAGGGTCCTGGCCGAGAATGACGACTTTGACCTTATCCAGCGGCGTCGAATTGAGCGCATTGAAAATCATCGGTCCTGGCGGGTAGATTTCCTTGCCTGCCGCGCGCTCTTCTTGCAGGAAGTTGCGCAACTCTGCCATGTAGGGCTGGTCGAATTCGGCACGCAGTGCTTCCTTCCAGCTCGGTTCGAGTTTGATACGGTCGTCAGCAGTCATGGTTACATCCGGCAAAAACAATGGAGCGAACCCTAGGAAAGCCCATCACGCTTGTCAATTGATCTGACGCAGATCCGGCACTTTCCTGCATAGCGATCATACTGAACGCTCAAATTCCCGATCGAGGTCACGATGAATCTGCACTTCGAAGAACTCACCGGCACCGACGGCGCACGCATCGGCATCGCCAGCCTGGATGCCGAAACGTCCCTCAATGCCCTGTCCTTGCCAATGATCAACGCCTTGCGCGATCAACTGGAGGCCTGGGCCAAAGAGCCGCAAATCGTCTGCGTAGTATTGCGCGGCAAGGGCGCCAAGGCCTTTTGCGCCGGCGGTGAAGTCCGCAGCCTGGTGGAAGCCTGTCGCACCCATCCAGGCGAAGTGCCGCCGTTGGCCGCGCACTTCTTTGCGGCGGAATATCGCCTGGACTTCAATTTGCACACGTACCCTAAACCGCTGATCTGCTGGGGGCATGGCTATGTGCTCGGCGGCGGCATGGGGCTGCTGCAAGGGGCGAGCATCCGGATTGTCACGCCAAGCAGCCGACTGGCGATGCCGGAGATCAGTATCGGTTTGTACCCGGACGTCGGGGCCAGTTGGTTCCTGTCACGCCTGCCCGGCAAGCTCGGCTTGTTTCTCGGACTGACCGGCGCGCACATGAACGGTCGTGATGCGATCGACCTGGACCTGGCCGATCGTTTCCTGCTCGATGAACAGCAAGAAGAGCTGATCGAAGGTTTGCTGCAATTGAATTGGCAGGAACAGACGCCGATGCAGCTCAACAGTCTGCTCAAGGCCTTGCAGCAGGAAGCGCTCGCGCAAATGCCCGAAGCCCAGTGGCTGCCACGACGTCAGCAGATCGATGAGCTGCTGGATGTTAGTGACGTGCGCTGCGCCTGGAAGGCCATCAGCCAGCTGCGCGACAACACGGATCTGCTCCTCAGCCGTGCCGCGAAAACCATGAGCGAAGGTTCGCCCCTGACCGCTCATCTGGTGTGGGAGCAGATTACTCGCGCCCGGCACCTGTCATTGGCGCAAGTCTTCCAGATGGAATACACCCTGAGCCTCAACTGCTGCCGTCATCCGGAGTTCAGCGAAGGTGTACGTGCGCGGTTGATCGACAAGGACCAGAAACCTCGCTGGCATTGGCCGGACATCAACAACGTACCGGATGCGGTGGTGCAAGCGCATTTCCAAAAGGCCTGGGAAGGTCGGCATCCTCTGGCTGATCTATCGGTGTATTGAAAATCGGGCACAAAAAAAGCGGCGCTTCATGCGCCGCTTTTTTGTGGAGGGCTTTTGTGGACAGTTAGCGGTGGCTGCCTCGGCCATCGCCGCGACCGTTGTGGTCGCCCCGTCCGCCGTGATTGTTGCGTCCGCCGCGATAGTCCTTGTTCCCACCGCCACGGTTACGACTGTCCCAACCGCCACGGCTATGACCCTCCCAACCGTCACGGCCATGACCATCCCAACCGCGATTCTGATGGGCCCGGTAGTCGGCTCGTGGCGCCGGCTGGTAGTAGCGCGGAGCCGGTTGATAAATCCGCGGCTGGTGGTAATACCGCGGTGTTGGCTGGTAATACCGGGCAGGCGGTGAGTAATACCTGCGCGGCGCCGTGTAATAACCGTCATTGGAGTAATAAGACCTGCCACCGGAGTAATACGGCGCTGGGGACGTATAAACCTCGGAACGGTAGTAAGTGGCTCCTCCATCGGAATAGGGCACGCACGCACCAAGAGACAATCCCAATACAGCTATCAGAAGAATTTGGCAGAGCTTTTTTCGACGGAGCATGGCGGCCTCCTGGACCGCGAGTGAGCCACACCAGCGACGCTGGTAGGCGACAGTCAATTATTCGGTGACTGTCAAAGGATCAGACATCGAATTGGAAATCTGGTGCGCTCTCGCAACAAGTTGAAACAGGTCGCCGATGAAAGGTTTTTCATCAAATTGCGTTCCATTACGGTGCAACTGCGCACCAATGGGTAATGGTGTCCCTGGCCCCGGACGGAATATTCGTAGCTGCCGCTGTGAGGTTTGGGCAGTTGGATGACCAGGCCCTTCATGCTGTCGAGCTCGCCGAGGCTCTGCCCGATCCGCGCGCGCCTTCTGGGGGCCCAGGCGATCCTCGACAGCCTGACCGAGTTGCCGAACCGTCGCGGCTTCGACTTGCAAGACCGGTCTGATGATCGCCGAGAAAAATCGTCAGCATGTCGAGCAACAGCGTTATGCCTACAACGATAAGGCCTTGCAGCTGACCGTGAGCATCGGCGTTACCACCCTGCAGACCGATGACACCTTGCACACGCTGCTCTCGAGGGCTGATCATGCGATGTACCGGGCCAAGCAAGCCGGCCGTAACCGCACCTGCGTGGAAATGCCTCACTCCAGTTATGCATAACCCTAAATGAGCAAGCCTGACCTCTGCCCAGCGTGCGGCGCCTCCAACGACTGTACGCTGGCCGACCCGCGAACCGCCGATCGAGCCTGCTGGTGCTACGGCGTCAGCATCGACCCGGCAGTGCTCGAAGCGCTGCCGGCCGGCCTGCGCGACATCTCCTGTTTGTGCCCCGGCTGCGCTCAGGTCGAGGCGCAGTTGCAAGCATCCGCCCGGCCGATCACGTAAGATGCGCGACCCTTTCCCACCGACCTCTAGCCATGCGCGTTGACCGTTTCCTCAGCAACCTGCCGCGCTTCAACCGTAAGCAGGTACGTCTGTTGCTGGTGGAAAAACGCGTCAGGATCGACGGAACAATCGTCAGTGACCCTCACGCCGAGGTACGCGAGTTCAGCCGTGTCGAGGTCGATGACGAGGTGCTGCAAGTCGGCAAACCGGTGCGTCACTTCATGCTGCACAAGCCAGCCGGCTGCGTCAGCGCCACTCGTGATCCGGAGCACCCGACCGTACTCGACCTGATCCATGAGCCGGACAAGGATGAGCTGCACATCGCCGGTCGGCTAGATTTCAACACCACCGGTCTGATGCTGATCACCAACGATGGCAGCTGGTCGCGTCGCCTGACCCAACCACAGACCAAACTGCCCAAGGTTTATTACGTCGAGACTGAGCAGGACATCGGCCCGGAGTATGCAGTCGCGTTCACCGAGGGGCTGTACTTCGCCTTTGAGGATCTCACCACCCAACCTGCCGAGTTGGTGCTGCTCGGGGCAAAATCGGCGCGGCTGAGCATTGTCGAAGGTCGATATCACCAGGTGAAGCGGATGTTCGGCCATTTCGACAACAAGGTGCTGCGCCTGCACCGCGAAAGCATGGGCCCGCTGGTGCTCGACAATGCGCTGAAACCGGGCGAGTACCGCGCATTACGCACCGAAGAGATCCATTTGATCTAAGCAGCGTACCGCTGAGCAGAAGTTGTCGAACAATTTACGAATGACACTTGCGCGATCACGTGACCCCTGCTTGAATCAGGACGTCGGCCGAAATGTGACCGACGAGTCACAACATACTTCTAAGAAACTTTTTGCCGGTAGAGAACCCTCAGGTTCCGCCTCAGACCGACAGACTGCCCGCCAATAACAATACCCGTCGACCGGACTGCATTGGATCGACATGGGCCTACAAATTCCAGGCGTATGCCTACCTGTCACAAAGCTCGTGCAATCTCATTTGCGCGCATACCCGCTTGCTTGGAGTCTTATGACATGAGGCCAGAAATCGCTGTGCTGGATATACAGGGTCAGTATCGGGTTTACACGGAGTTCTATCGCGCAGACGCCGCAGAGAAGACCATTATCCTGGTCAACGGCTCGATGGCCACGACTGCGTCGTTCGCACAAACCGTGAAAAACCTTCATCCACAGTTCAATGTGGTCTGCTACGACCAGCCCTACGCGGGCAAGTCAAAAGCCCACAACCTGCATGAGAAATTGCTGACCAAGGAAGTCGAAGGGCAGATCCTCCTGGAGCTGATCGACCACTTCGGCGCCGAACACGTGCTGTCGTTTTCCTGGGGTGGCGCCGCGACCCTGGTCGCCCTGGCCCAACAGCCGCGGCGCATCGAAAAGGCCGTGATCAGCTCGTTCTCCCCGGAGATTAACGCGCACATGCTCGACTACCTCGAGCGCGGTGTTGACTACCTCGGCAGCCGTGACGGCGACCGGGTCGGCAACCTGGTGAACAGCACCATCGGCAAACACCTGCCGACGCTGTTCAAGCGCTTCAACTATCGCCACGTCAGCAGCCTGGCCGAGCATGAATACGGGCAGATGCACTTCCACATCAGCGACCTGCTCAACAGCGATCGCCAGTGCTTTCTCAAAGCCGCAGAGAAAATCAACGTGCCGGTGCTGTTCATGAACGGCGAATGGGACGAATACACCGCCGCCGATGGCGCCCGGTTGTTCGCCAACCACGTGCAAAACGCCACCTTCAGCACCTTACAGGCCACCGGCCACTTTCTCGACATGGAGCACAAAGCTGCCTGCCGAGACAGCCGCGACGCACTGCTGGGCTTCCTGAAACCGGCGCAACACGCTAGCCGACCGCGTTACCACTACGTCCAGGACCAACATGCATTGGCCATCTGAAACAGAGTCATCGCGAGCAAGCTTCGCCCTGTAGGAGCAAGGCTTGCCCGCGAATGACCGTCACGCGGTCACTGCATGTGTTTCACCCGGCGATAAAGCCATCGCGCGCAAAGAAAAACTTCATTTCCACGCGCACATCTGGTACAAAGTCAGCCGCTCTGAGCGGGTGTCGTATAATGGCATTACTCCAGCTTCCCAAGCTGATAACGAGGGTTCGATTCCCTTCACCCGCTCCAATCGAATTTCGGTCTCACGTTGTTTTTTGACAGGGGATGCAGGTAAAGAAAAAACCGGCCTTGATGGCCGGTTTTTTTGTGTCTGAATTTTGAGCTACGCGAGCGCAGGGTGGATGGTAAAACCCTGCAATACAGAAAACGACTCACCTGATGCCATCTCCCTAACTATCTCCTCACGTCCTCCTAACTCGTTTCCTGTCACCTTACCATCGGTGCCCTGGAAGGCTCAGTGGTTATAGTGTTGATCATAAAAATTCAGTAGGTATAGTAACCACCTAAGCACACCACAGGGAGGTGATGTGAATAGCCGATTTTTGATAAGCCAAATCGTTGCGGATGGCTGGTACCTAGTGCGAATCAGGGGCAGTCATCATCACTTTAAGCATCCGATCAAACCGGGGCTGGTAACAATTCCTCATCCGAAAAAGGATCTGCTCAAAAAAACGGCCATGAGTATCTTGCAACAGGCGCTGCTCTGACAATCTCATACGCGGCGTCCCAGGAGGACAATGAACATGCTTTATCCAATTGCAATTTCAATGGGCGATAACGAACACGCTTGGGGGGTGGAAGTACCGGATATTCCAGGGTGCTTCTCAGCCGGTGAGGATTTAGATGATGCTATGGCAATGGCTCGCGAAGCCATTGAGGGCCATTTCGAAATTCTGGCAGAGGACGGTTCACCGATTCCGCCTGCCAACAAAGTCACCTTGCATGCTGCCAATCCGCAATATGCGGGCTGCACCTGGGCTGTGGTGGATATTGATGTCACCAAGTATTTGGGTAAAGCCCAGAAGCTGAACATCACATTGCCCGGATACTTGCTCAACCGAATCGATGAGTACGTATTGCATCATCCGGAAGAGAAAAGCCGTTCGGGCTTTCTGGCTTCAGCAGCATTGAAGGTGTTGCAGCAAAGCTGATGACCTTGTTGCAGTGATGTTTCTACCGGCCGTGAGTGGCCGGTTTTTTGTGGGTGGGATTTAGTGAACCGCTGATTTTTCATCCTGAACGATCAGTCAACACCTGCCATTAGCTGTCGAGAACCCATTTACTAGTGGCACGAAAGTGGCCAATTTTCGAAAAGGCAAGGTCCTACACTACGGTGGGAATTGTCCGTAGACTTGCGCATTGCTGTGCATTTGCATCGAGGCCTATAGTCGAGCCGGCGCCAAAATGGCGCTTCGGGTTTGGCGACTCGATCCAATGAACAAAAGCTTCCGAGCAGTTTTCGGATCGCTTGAAGCACTTAGCTGCCTGTTTTTTGGTAGCTGTGCGCGGGAGACCTTCGGGTCTGCCGGGTTGTCCATTGTCCGGTTCGCCAACCTGCGTACAGCTGCCACCCTTTTCGTTTGGCGACGATTGAGTGGTAGACCTCTTAACCCAATGGAGCTCTACTCATGAACGAATACATGGCTTTAACCAGCAACGCCGACGACCTTCCCTCGCTCTACGTAAATACCACCCAACCGCTGCATTCACTGCTCAGCACCGCCAGTTACAGAATTCGGGCCGTGACGCAGCTTCTTGAAAACCTCGCGATGCGAGGTGACATCACGTCTGACTCGGTGATCCTCAGCGACTTTGCGTTGCTCTGTTGCGTGCCCTTGCGCGACGGTTGCGATGTGCTGGACGTCATTGCTCGACGCATGGACGCAGAACCGTCCGGACGTAAAACCGGGCGCCTTTCGGGGTGCCTTTTGCGTGTCATGGCCGGCCAACATTGGTCAGAAAGAGATCGCATGAGCGATGTGTCACTGTGGCGAGGGAGCTTGCTCCCGCTGGGTCGCGAAGCGGCCCCAAAAAGGCCTGCTGCGTAGTTCGACGGGAGCAAGCTCCCTCGCCACAGGTTCGTGTCACGCTGAACTGCCTCGCATTATTCTGGATGACGGTTTGCAACTGAATCGAGCTTACAAATCCCCAACGTACAACTCATTCCCCCTCCTGACTCGACCCGATAACATCTCCCCTATCTTCAACCGCCCTCTCCCTGCGCGGCCATCAACGAACACGCGCCGTCACTTTTCGAGGGAACCCAATCGGCCGCACATCAGGTGCCGCCCGTGAACGATCTCAACAGAGCACCTCGAACATGACTCAAAACATCTACGACGACCCGGAATTTTTTCAGGGCTACAGCCAAATGGCCCGCTCCATCGGCGGCCTCGACGCTGCACCCGAATGGCCCGCGTTAAAAGCAATGCTGCCACCCATGAAAGGCCTGAAGGTCGTAGACCTTGGTTGCGGTTATGGCTGGTTCTGTCGCTGGGCCAGTGAACACGGCGCCGATAGCGTGCTTGGATTGGACGTCTCGGAAAAAATGCTGGAGCAGGCACGCAACACGACGTCGGTAACCAATATCCAATACGCCCGTGCCGACCTGGAACAACTCGACCTGCCCGAAGCCGGTTTCGATCTGGCATACAGCTCCTTGGCGCTGCACTACATCAAGGATCTCCCAGGACTGTTCGCGAAAATCCATGCGGCACTTAAACCTGGTTCACGCTTCGTATTCTCCATCGAACACCCAATCTTCATGGCCCCGCGCAATCCGGGCTGGCTGATTGATAACGAAGGGAACAAGCGCTGGCCAGTGGACAGTTATCAACTGGAAGGCGAGCGCGTAACCCACTGGCTGGCCGAAGGCGTGATCAAGCAGCACCGCACTATGGGCACCTTACTCAATTCGCTGATTGGCGCAGGTTTCAGCATCCAGCAGGTCAACGAATGGGGCCCGACCGATGCAGAGGTGGCGGTACAACCGGCCCTGGCCGAAGAGCGGGAGCGACCGATGATGATGCTGGTCGGCGTTCAGCGCTGAGCACCTGGCCGGGTTTTCGTAATTTTTGCGTATGGACTCCGGGAAGTCAGTAAAGAAGCAGTAGTGCTGCGTTGGGCCTGACCACAGATCCTTTATTGTGCCAGCTCACACATCGCCAAGAGATCAACATGGACAATTCAGAGTTGGGGATCATGATCATTTCGATGATTGGGTTGTTCGGCTTTGCTTCGTTTATTTTTGAGTACTTGAGTGCCAGGCAAAGGGACAGATAACGCTCAGCGTGATCCGTCCCTTTCTGCACTAGCGAGTCGCGACGATGAACAACCGCGGGAAAGGCAGCAGCACCGAACCATCGCTCAGTGCCGGATACGCCTGCTCGATAGCGGCTTGGTACTGCTTGAGGTACTGCGCTTTTTCCGCCTCATCCAGCGGTTCGAGAAACGGCCGCAAGCCGCTGCCCTTGAACCACTCGACCACGCCCGACGCGCCGCCCGCGAGCGGGTGATGGTAGGTGGTGCGCCATACGTCGACCCGCGCACAGTGCGGTCGCAGCATCGAGTAATAATCACTGGCGCTCGCCATTTCCGTGCGTTGCCCAGCAGCGTCCGCCATCTTGCTGGCCCACGGCCCATCGGCAGCGACTTCGCGCATCAAGCGATGTGACGGCTCGTTGAGATTGTCGGGCATCTGAATGGCCAGGCTACCACCCGGGGTCAGTCGAGCGGCCAGTGAAGGCAGTAACGTCGCGTGATCGGGCACCCACTGCAACACCGCGTTGGCGAAAATCACATCGAACGGGCCCGTTTCGCTCCAGGTATCGATGTCAGCGGTGTCGAATTGCAGTTGCGGCAAGCGTTTGCGGGCGGCCTCGATCATATCGGTCGAACTGTCCAGGCCACGCACCGTGGCATCGGTGAAGCGCTCCACCAGCAACTCGGTCGAATTGCCAGGGCCGCAACCGATGTCGATGGCCGAGCGCGCATCCACCCGCGGGATCGCCGCGAGCAAGTCACGGGCCGGGCGGGTGCGTTCATCTTCAAAAGCGACGTATTGTTTGGCGGACCAACTCATTGCGTTCTCCTGTCGGTGCGATGTCGTGGCCAGAGGCGCACAACCGGTTCGCTACGATACCCCGACCGGTGCGCCCTGCCCTATCCGACCTATGGCGAAAGATGTCAGTTGACCCCGAGTTGAAATAACAAACTTGCCCCCCTTTCCAGCCATGCTCCTACCTGGCCCACGGATCTTGTAACAGGTCATATCTGTCTATTGCCTGAACTGGCATCACTTGGCGTTGGTGGAGCAAAGCAGTTTTGAATGAGCTGTTTTTTATCGCCAAATCATCGGAAGTCATAACTATACCGACCGCTCGTCGAACATGCAGCCCATCAATTTTGACAGCCTCTGTTTCGCATCTATAGTCCTAATCGCGGCCGTCGGAAGGAACCCGACTTATCAGTTTGCACGCAGGGAGCAAGGCCAACTTATCTCCCGTTATCGGTGGGTTCCGCCCGTAGTGTTTTCGCAGCGGCCGCAAGGCAAGCAAGCGTTGTTGTGCCTGGAAAGATGCCAGGCGCTCACTATGAACAAGGAGTTTTACTATGTCTCGAGTCACGGATGTACTGGTTTCAATCGACACTGAAACCATTCTGAAAAACTACCCGAACATCAGCAAAAATCCCGCCTCGCCGACGTTAATCGATGTCAATCATGTGTACATGGTGACCAATCAGAACAACGTGGTCAGTGGCCAGGCCGGTGGCGAACTGAATCTGAAGGCCCAGGTAGGCGACTTGATTCGCTGGCGTGAAACCAGCCTGTCGCAGAGCTTCGAGACGGCAGTGATTTTCTACAAGTTCATCGGCAACGTCGGCAACGAATTGATCTCTACACCCACGCCACGTAAGGCTACAGCCTGCGTTGCCGTTCCCAACACCAGCAACCCGTCGGTGCCGAGCTGCCAGAAAGTCGATAACCATTACTGGTCTTCGGAAACCCTGTCGTGCGGCAGCGTGACCTACCACTTCCACTTCCTGATCGTGGATCGCGATTGCAAGATCGTAGGCTGCTGTTCGTGGGATCCGTTCATTACCATCCGTAACTGACGATGGTCCGGCCCCTTGGCGACAAGGGGTCTGCCAAGTTCGTTGCCGCCTCGACAGGAACGGGATGTCTTGCATGAACCGAAGCGGCTGCCGTTGTGCGTCAACATCATGAAAGGAATCCATGATGACTTCCGAACCGATCAAATCCCCTTCATCCAGTGTCGCGACTGCCAACAACGTGTTGCTGGTTGTTGATGCTGAATCGCTGCTTTCACGCTATCCAGAACCCAGTATCGAGCCGAAAAGTCCGACGACGATTGCAGATGGCTTCATCTTCGCCATCAACGGATCTCCGACACCACAAAGTACAATAAATGACAGCTCAATCGCGTTACCCGCTGGCATTGGATCGACTTTCCGTATCCGCGGCAGAACCGTCAGCTTGCTTGCGGAGCACAGTGTGGTGTTTTACGAGATGTCTGTAGGTGATGCCGGAGTACTTTCGACGCCTGAACTGGTTGTGAAGGAAAACCTGAGCGTGCCTGCACCCGATGCTGAAAACCCGAACGTACCTGGCAGCCACACGGCCGATGATCATTATTGGCGTTGCACGCAATTGGCCTCGGGGATCGAGGCGTGTGCACTGAGCTTCATGCTGGTTGATAGAAACTGCGAGGCGTTGGGGTATTTCCGTTGGGCGGTTGATGTGAAGGTGACGGACTGAACCGGCCACCAAGGTTTGCCTTTCATGTCAGCCGAAACGCAATTTTGTAATTGGATGGACTCGCCCAAGCCGAGGCGTCAATGCGCAGCAGTCGTGAAATCAAACAATGCGGCTTTTCAGGAAGAACGCACACTCAGGTTTTACGACTGCTGCGCAGCCGAACGCAGGCTTCGCCAGCTGCAACGATCGGGGCACCGCAGAATTAGGGTTTTTAAGTAGAATTTTCAACACGCCGTCGCTGTCTGAAATTCAGGCGCATCCCTATAAGGAACACGGCAATGAAATTCGCAAAAATCTCGCAGAAACTTGCCCTGTGGGCCGGCAGTCCCAAGACGTTCATGGGGGCTCTGATTCTGATTGCTGTATGGGGAATGAGCGGGCCGATTTTTGATTACAACGACACCTGGCAACTGATCATCAACACCTCAACCACCATCGTCACATTCCTGATGGTGTTCCTGATCCAGAACACGCAGAACCGCGACACCGACATCCTGCACTTGAAAATCGATGAGTTGCTGCGGGTGAACAAAGAGGCGCAGAACGCCATGCTCGGGCTGGAATCTTTGGACCTCAAGCAACTGGAGGCGCTGCGTAAACACTACCGCGCCATGGGCGAAAACGAGGTGCATGGTCTGGCAGGGCTGACGGCTTCGAACAAGCGCAAACAGGATTTGAATGAGTGCTGAGCACAAACAAAACGGCGCGTGATGTGAATCACGGGCCGTTTGCTACAAACGTCTTCAAACGGGGTGTTATCGACCCGCTTGAAGCGCCCTGGCCATTTGCAGATGGTTTTGCAATTTTGGCAGTGTTTCTTCGGCGAAGGCTTTGATTTCCGGCACGTCGGTGGTCTGTGCGGTTTGCTGAAGTTGCTCAATGGCTTCCTGGGTGGTTTTCACCTGACTGGCGGCGTAGGCCTGGTCAAAAGTCGCGCCGTCCTTCACTTCCGGCATCAAGGCTTTTGCCTTGTCGACCACTTCTTCCCGTGGGGCAACCGGCAAGTCCAGTTGTTTGGCGATCTTCGCCAGATGCTGGTTGGCGGTCGTACGGTCATTGATGACCGCGATGGTGTAGTCCTTGACCTCTTTGGATTCGGTTTTCTGGTGCGCCAGCCGACTGGCTTCGATGTCGGCCATGCCTTTGGCCGACGCATCGTTGATGAATTCGACGGGCGACTGGGCGAAGGCACTGTTGGCAAACAGGCCCAGCAACGTGACAAAACTGGCAGTGCGTAATCGGGTGGCCATTCGGCTCATGGTCGCGCCCTCCTTCTAAAAAAATTCAAGCGGGAGCTTTCACCCCCGCCTCTCAATCAAAACCACCTTGCGACTACTTCGACTTCTGACCACCTTTGCGGCCCATATCGGGTTTCACAGGCTCTTTATCGACAGTCGTAGTGGTAGTTTTCCCACCTTTGCGACCGGCTTCAGACGCCTTCGTTCGATCGTTGGTGAAGTTTCCCGAGTTCGAGTTTCTTGAGTTAGGCATGATTCTCTACCTCTTGGTGATGATCGCGGCGAGCAGGAGCCCGCATAGAATCTGAATTTCGATCCCCACAAAGGTTTAGAAAAGTTGGAATCGCTGCGACGAACGGTGGCAGATTTTTCAGGCCCCGAGGCGCTGGTGATGTTGGCGCTTGGCGGCGTACATAGCCTCATCGGCATGCCGGAACAGCTGCTTTTCTTCGGTGCCATGCTCAGGATAATGCGCGACACCCATACTCGGCTGGATGTTTACGCTGTGCCCGTCCAGGCGCAGGGGTTGGGCCAGAACCCGACGGATTTTTCCCGCCACGCGCTCAGCGTCTTCCGAGGCGTGGATGCTGTGCAACAACACCACGAATTCATCCCCACCGATGCGCGCCACCGTGTCGGTCTCGCGCACGCAGCCCTTGAGTCGATTGGCGACCGCTTGCAACAGCATGTCGCCGACCGCATGGCCGTGGGTGTCGTTGACTTCCTTGAAGCGGTCAAGGTCGACGTACAGCAGCGCCATTCGTGCGGAGTCCGCCCGGGCCAGCGCCAGCGAGTCTTTGAGGGCCATGCGTTGCAGTCGGGCATGCAATTGCTTGCGCTCGATCGCGGTCGCGACCTGGGCGCAGACGTATTGGACTCGGCCTGCTTGCGCTCGGTGATGTCCCGGGCCACGGCGATGCGCAGCTGATCGACTTCAGACCAGCGCGCCGACCACAGGATATGCACCATCGCGCCATCCTTGCGCAGGTAGCGGTTTTCGAAGTTGAGCTTCGGCTGGCCGCCCATGATCTCGCGGGCGGCGTCGAGGGTGCGCTGCCGGTCAGCGGGATGCACCAGATCGATCATCGGCTGGCCGATCAGTTCGTTGGGGGTGTAGCCGAAAATACGCTCGCAGGCCGCGCTGACAAATACGAAGCGACCTTGTTTATCCACCGCACAGACGGCGTCCAGCAAGAGATCGATGTAGCTCGCCAACGGCGCGGAATTTCTGGTTGCCATGGTGTGATGAGGGTGTCCGGACAATGCAGTAAAAAAGAACCCTCCCTGACCGATCAGTACACCTGACGCATCCGTGCGCTCAACCTCAAGCCTTGTTCGTCACC
This sequence comes from Pseudomonas sp. BGI-2, assembly GCF_004310295.1. Classification (GTDB taxonomy): domain Bacteria; phylum Pseudomonadota; class Gammaproteobacteria; order Pseudomonadales; family Pseudomonadaceae; genus Aquipseudomonas. The sequence goes on from NZ_SISB01000059.1 coordinate 21,577, forward strand.
AGCCCCGGCAACGCATGAGCGAGGGCGTTGATGGCAAACCCGATAAACATCACCCCGCACAACCGGGTGATCGCCAGTTCATGGCGTTGATACAAGGTGCGAACCTGCCGCGCACCGACAATGCCAATGAGGATAGCGTAGGCCATGAGGCCACCGATAAAGCTCAGGACAATCAACCACGGCAGCATGGACCAGTGCAGCAATTCCGCGCGGCTGGACAGCAGCGCAGTGAACGTCGCCACCGCCACCGGGTATGCCTTGGGATTGGTCAGGCCGAATAGAATACCGTGCCAAAAGGGCTGACGAGCCGGGCCTTGAGGTACATCGACGCCGCTGCGCTTCGCCCGTATGGCGCGTAAACCCAGCCAAAACAGGTACAGCCCGCTGAGTACGCCCAACACATCGAATGCCGTGCTGCCGATTTCCCGTGCGCCAACAATGGCGATCAGCGCCGTGCTGCACCAGACCACGTCCCCCAGCAAATGCCCACAGAGAAACCCCGCCCCTGCCCGTCGCCCCCGCGCTGCACCGATCCCGAACACCGCCAATACGCCCGGCCCCGGGGTGATGCCGTATATAAAACCCGAGGCAAGAACGGCCATTAGCAGCGATGGGGTCATGGGAAGTCCTTTTGAACTTTTTGGTGAATGGGCGCAAGTCTATCTCAGGTCCCGGGAATATCGACTGACTGATCGTCGAAGAACTTCATCCCCGCATACGGCCGCTCGCGACAGGCCGCCAGCCGTGAAGCCAGGTCCCCGACGTGGGCTTCGAGCTTGTGGCCGTCCGGGTCGAGGAAATAGAAGGAAGCGCCTTCGCTGTGGTTGTCGCGCCATTCTTGTACGTTGGCAGATCGCAGGCGTTCGACGAACACGGGGAAATCCGTTGCGCTGACGGTGAAGGCGAAGTGGGTGTAATCGGCGGCGGGCTCGGACTTGCGCAGTGGATCGAGGGAAAGGCACAGCCACAGGCCGGGCAGCGAGAGGTAGGCGCCGGTGTCCCAAGTGGCATCGACGCGAAGTTGCAGCAGGTCTTGATAGAACGCCACGCTGCGGTTCAGGTCGGTGACGGCGAGGGTCAGGTGGTTGAGACAGGTGAGCATGGGTCAAAAACCTTTGAGAGCTTCGGGTATTACATAGTGTTTACCGTCGTAACGCAGAGTGGTTATCACAGGTTTTACTGTCGTTGATCTGGATTCACATGCCTCGCCCTCACCGTCCCCAACCGTAGTGGTAGATACCGATTTAACGATTAGGTCTGAGAAACCATGGGAGCTGCCTCTGCCGATTTCGACGGTTCGAACGACTTCGGAACGCTCACCGGCACAATTGCCATCCCATGCGCCGCTGTATTGATAGGTGATCAACCGCTCCATGACCGGACGCACCATTTCACCGTCTTTTACGTAGAGCGAGAGCAACGTTTGATCGAATGGATTGATGCGTGATGAGCCTTTGAACAAAACTCGCAAACCAAACGCGCGCAAATCGGAAGTGAGTTTGTATCGAGCGGTGTCGAGTTGTAGGTCTTCCAACGCAATCGCATCCGACTCAAAAACTGATGCGCGATGATACGTCGCCACAGGCTTCAACCCGTCAGTAGAAACCAAGGCAAGGTTGAGATCGTAAATCCCATCGCGGCCCGATCTGTCAGACGAAGGCCGGGACTCAAGTTGCGACAACGCGGTAATCGACAATCCCGGATAGGCTGGCCAGTCCTTGCACACTGAATATCCGAACTCGCTCGAAAGCGGCGGCTTTTCACATCTCGCCAGCGCTTCGGTGGTCACCAAGAAACTGCACACGACAGCACAACCGATCAATCCAGACCTCAATGTCATTTTCCCTGCTCCTTATGCACTTATAACGAGGTGATTTCAGCCACGCACTATCCCCGGCTCGGTGCATTCGCTCATCAGTTGTGATGCCAGACGAACGGACTAGCATCTCCCCATGCGCGACGATGTAGTATGTTGTATTACAAACCACTACATCGAGACCGCCATGTCCGTCATGTCTTTGCGCCTGCCAGACGAAATCGCCGATACCCTCGCCAATCTTTCCAAGGCCACTGGCCGTAGCAAGTCATTTCTTGCTGTGGATGCGCTGCGTGAATACCTCGCCCGGGAAGCCTGGCAAATCGAGGAAATTCAAAAAGCTCTGAAGGAAGCCGACGCGCAAGACTTCGCATCACCCGAGGAAGTAAAAGCAATCGCCGATAAGTGGACTGCCAATGCGCGTTGAGTGGTTGCGTACCGCATTGAAAAATCTGGATGACGAAGCCGCTTATATAGCAATTGAGAATCCTAAAGCCGCAGCAGACTTCGTCCAAGCTATCCTCACCAGCGTCGATCACCTTGCCCGCTTCCCGGCAACCGGCCGCGAAGGCCGCCTGCCCGGCACCCGCGAATGGGTCTTGCCCGATCGACCTTATCTGATTCCCTATCGGTTTCGCCAAGGACGCCTTCAGGTATTAAGGGTCTTCCATACCAGACGTCTTCCGCCTGCCAATTGGTAAACACTACAAAAATCATGGCAGTGGATAGAACGTCATTCTTGCCTGATCCCCTCTCCAATCCGCCCATTCAACCAATTCAACGCCTGATCCCCACCCCGCCGCTTGTGCCAGACCAACACAAACGTAAACGACGGAATATGAAATGGCGGCGCAACCACGATCAACGAGCGCTCAGCAATGTCGCGCAACCCACGTGATGCAACGGTCAGAATCAGGTCCGTGCCGCTGATGAACTCCGGGGCAACGCTCCAATGCGGCAGGCTGATCGCGACGCGACGCCGTTCGCGCAATGCGGTCAGGGCTCGTTCGATTTCCGGGGTGCCGCTGCCGCGCATTTCCAGCAGGACGTGTGGCCGTGCGAGGTAGATCGGCAGGTCGAGTACGCCATTGGCAGGCAAGCTGTTGCGGTCCACCAGGCAGGCGTAGTGTTCTTCGAACAGCGGGGTGCTGCGCAGCTCGTTTGGCAGCTCTGGAAATACCCCGGCCGCAACGTCGATGTCTCCGTTGAGTACCGCGTCGAGCATGCCTTCGCGGCTGGCGTGGTTGATTTGCAGGTCGATGCCCGGTGCTTCCCGGCGCAACGTCCGAACCAGCCCCGGCAGGACGATGGCAGCCCCGTAATCGGACATCGCCAGACGAAACGTGCGCTTGGCCGTGGCCGGGTCGAAGGCGTTCGGCGCCAGCAGCGATTGCACTTGGGCAAGTGCCTCGGCCAAGGGTGCGATCAACTCCATGGCTCGAGGGGTGGGCACTAACGTGGCGCCCGCGCGTACCAGCAACGGATCGCCAAGCAGATCGCGCAACCGCCCCAGGGCATGACTGACCGCCGGCTGACTCAGGTGCAATCGCTGCGCCGCACGCGTGACGTGTTGTTCGCTGAGCAAGGCGTCGAGGATCACCAGCAAGTTGAGGTCGATACGCCGAAGATCATTCATCTGATGCATGTTCTGGATAGCAATTTGGAATTTAAATCTGCGCGACGAATACTCTAGAGTCCAGCAAAACCTGGTGGAGAATGATCATGAGTACGTTGCATTGGGCCGGGCTGTTGCTGCTGGCCGTGATTGCCGGGGCGGTGGTGCCTTTTCAGAGTGCGATCAACGCCAACCTCACACGCGGGTTGGGCCATCCGTTGTGGGCGACGCTTGCTTCGTTACTGGTGAGTATCGTGGTGTTGTTGCCGATTATGTTGGCGATGCGCTTGCCGCTGCCGTCACTGGCGTTCATCACCAGAGCGCCGCTGTGGATGTGGGCGGGGGGTGCGTTCGGGGTGTGTTTTATTTCGTTGGCGCTGATGCTGCTGCCCAAGCTTGGAGCGTCGGGGTTTATTGCTTTGGCGCTGGCAGGACAGGTGGTGGCTTCGCTGGTGCTGGACCACTTCGGGTTGTTTGGGTTGGTGGAACGGCAGATGACGTTACCGCGGGTGGTTGGGGCGGTGTTGTTGATGGCGGGGGTGGCGATGATTCAGTTCAGCGACTCGCCGGCAAAATCTTTGGTGACGCAGGGATGAACGACACCTGATAGGGCGTGAGTGTCAGTCAGTCTTCGCGAGCAAGCCCGCTCCCACAGGGGCTTGTGTGTGTGTGGTCAGGAAGGGCTGGGGTGCAAATCGCAATTGCGGCCGGCCTTGGCCAGTTGACCGGGCACTTCGTGGCCCAGCAGCGTCGGCAACCCTCGGGACAACTTCAGCAACAGCGGCAGATCGATGCCGGTGTGAATGCCGATTTCATCACACAGGTTGACCAGGTCTTCGGTGCAGATATTGCCCGAAGCGCCCGGTGCAAACGGGCAACCGCCGAGGCCTCCGAGCGCTGCGTCAAAACGTCGGGCACCGGCCTCGTAAGCCGCCAGCACGTTGCACAAACCGAGGCCGCGGGTGTTATGGAAATGCAGGATCAAATCAACTGGCGAAACCCGCTGCAAGACCCGCCGCACCAGCCGATCCACCTGCCGCGGATTGGCCATGCCGGTGGTGTCCGCGAGGGTGATGCCCTGGATGCCGAGCTCTTGATAGGCCTCGACGATTTGCAGCACGCGATCCTCATCGATCTTGCCTTCAAACGGGCAGCCGAAGGTGGTGGCGATGCTGCCGTTGAGTCGCACCTGCGTGCCACCGACGTATTGCACGATCTCACCGAACGCCGCCAACGAGGCTTCGCAACGCATGCGCATGTTGGCCAGGTTGTGAGTCTGGCTGGCGGACATCACCAGATTCAGCTCGTCGGCGCGTGTCGCCAGCGCCCGTTGCGCGCCTTTGAGGTTGGGGATCAATGCGACGTAGATCACCCCCGGTTGCCGGGTGATGCCCTTGAACACCAGTTCACCATCGCGCAGCGCCGCAATGGCCTTGGGCGACACGAACGAGCCGGCTTCGATGCGGCTGAAACCGGCCATCGACAGCTGATCGATCAGCGCAATTTTGTCGACGGTTTCGACCCAGGTCGGCTCGATCTGCAAGCCGTCGCGGGGGGAGACCTCCTGAACAATCAGGGTCTCGGAAAAATCAGTGATCATTGCACCACCCCTTCAGCTTTCAGCCGTTCGATGTCCAGCTCCGTAAGGCCCAGCCCTGCGAGGATACCGTCGGTGTGCTGGCCCAATGTCGGCCCGGACCAGTTCACGCCGCCGGGGGTTTCGGACATTTTCGGCACGATGCCGGGCATCTTCACCGTGGCACCGCCCGGCAGGTCGGCGCTGAGCAGCATGTCCCGCGCCTGATAGTGCGGATCGGCGACGATGTCGGCGGCCGAATAGATGCGCCCGGCCGGCACTTCAGCGGCTTCCAGCGCCGACATTACGTCGTCGATCGGCAGGCTGCTGGTCCAATGAGTGATCGCCGCATCGAGTACGTTACTTTTCAATGCTCGACCATCGTTATGAGCAAACTCCGGCGCGTCGGCCAGGTCGCGCCTACCGACCACTTCCATCAGACGCTTGTAGATCGGGTCGCTGTTACCGGCGATCACCACGTAGGCGCCGTCAGCCGTCAGGTAAGTGTTGGACGGCGCGATGCCTGGCAAGGCGCCGCCGCTGCGCTCACGGACATGGCCGAGCATGTCGTATTCCGGCACCAGGCTTTCCATGACGTTGAACACGCTCTCGGCCAGCGACACATCGACCACTTGCCCGCCGCCCTGCCCGGTCTTGACCCGCAGCAACGACATCAAGGCGCCGATCACCGCGTGCAAGGACGCCAGGGAATCGCCGAGGCTGACGCCGACCCGTGCTGGCGGCGAACCGGGGGTGCCGGTGGTGTAGCGGATCCCGCCCATGGCCTCGCCGATGGCACCGAAACCCGGACGATCACGATACGGACCGGTCTGGCCATAACCGGAAATCCGTACCAGCGTCAGGTTAGGGTTGAGGGCGTGCAACACGTCCCAGCCCAGACCGAGTTTTTCCAAAGCGCCTGGCCGCAGGTTCTCGATCAGCACGTCGGCGCTGGTCGCCAATTGCTTGACCAGTTCGATGCCTTCGGCGGATTTGAGGTTGAGCGCCAGGGACTTCTTGTTTCGCGATTGCAGGTACCACCACAGCGAGGTGCCTTCGTGCAATTTGCGCCATTTGCGCAGCGGGTCGCCCTGGCCCATGGCTTCGATCTTGATCACTTCGGCGCCGAACTCGGCGAGCATGCGTGCGGCGAACGGCGCGGCGATCAGCGTGCCGATTTCGATCACTTTGATTGCACTCAAGGGGGCAGTCATCGCGGGGTACCTCTTGTTGTTCTTGGAATATGAGCCAAGGCTAGAGGACCTGAGGGCGATGAATCCAACCTTCAGTTGGCAACGTTCGTTCGCGAAACGCGAACGCTCCGGGAGATTACCGCGACCTCAGGTTCGCCTTCGCGGGCAAGCCTCGCTCCTTGTATGTTGACCCTGATTCCAACGAGAGAGGTTACGCTTAAGGATTCATACAACAGCAAGTGCGTTTCTGGGGGAGGCCGATCGCTCCTGAAGGCAGGATTTGCTCCTGACCTTGTCTGTAGAG